>CAWGCV010000025.1:0-166969 GCA_963821145.1 uncultured Acidobacteriota bacterium | reverse complement strand
CAGGGAATGGCATTTCCCTGATATGGCGATTCGATTCGCAACTGATGGGCAGCAGCTGGGAGATCTCAAAAGTTGGGACTCGTAATTGATCCGGTAGGGTAATTCCCCTCATTGGGGTGGAATTCCTGCTCTGCCGGCAGTGAATCGCCGCTCTTGAACAGCAAAATGACTCAAGAGGCGTGGCACAACTGATGTGAACCTGCTGTCGAAACGGAGCGGTCGGAGCGATCTGTAACCTGGCTCAGCGACTCGCTGCCGGGTCTCCGGTTTTACCGCTCTCACGCCGCAAATGTTCTCCCGGCTGCACGCGAATCACTCCCATCATTCCCTTGTCTTCGTGCTCCAGCAGATGGCAGTGATACACAAATGTGCCCACGATATTGGGGTCGCGAAAATCCATGCGCAATCTCACACTGGGATACGCCAGCGACCGCCCGTTGAAATACGGCACATTCACTGTATCTCGCAAGAAGGGCTCATGGACTGGCCTGCCAAGATAATCCATCAAGAGAAAATGCAATTGATGGATGTGAAAGACATGCAGTTCCTGGGAACGGTTCTGGATGATCCAGTCCTCCACTGTACCCTGCTTCACAATGATGTTCGGCATGCCCGAGTGCGGATCGAAGACTGCCGGCTTTTGTCCGTCGACGGTGATATAGAACTCAACAGCGCTGGTCGGATCATTTGGATTGGAAAGCCTTTCTGAAAAATATAAGTGCCGCACCCGGTTGGGGGCTACACTACCGAGCCACGGCTCTTTCTGCGGCGGCAGGGGCTGCGGTGATGTTGCCAATCGCGATGAAGGCTCGGGCGCTTTCGAGGAAACGACAATCTTCGCAAGCGCGCGATTCGGATCGTTTTCTCCGCCTGGGCCGGTGTCAACGGATCGTGTGACCAGCAGACCTGTCCCGCCGGACAGGGGTCCCGTGATAATAAATTCCATGCGCGCGCCCGGCGGAATTCCAAGATGCGTCTCCCAGCGCACGGCATCTGCTGGGACCCCATCCCAATTCAACGGAACGCCGTCCAGCGCCACCAGACCAAGCGGCTGTGGCGTGCGCCCGAATAAGACCGCCAGATTGACGTAAGTAATGGCGGAAGCATTCAGCACACGCCACAGTTGCCGCTCGCCCGGTTTCATCTCAATCACGGCTGGCTGGTAGTCGGGATACGGAACCGGAATAAAGTTGATGGAAAGATCCTTGGCCGGTTTACCGAAGCCGGTACCGTTATTCGCTGCGTCCCCGTCGCGCTCGATTAGAGCGGTGGGAACAACAGGCTCCGACTTTGCGGGAGGAGCATTCGGGTTCAGCAGATCCTGATCGCGAAGAATGAAGACTCGCTCCGGAAGACCGGCGAGAGAGCGGTTCGTCCGTTCAATGCCTTCCACGATCAATCCTCCCGAAGCGCCACCCAGCACCTGCTGCTCACTGAAGCCGTGGATGTGAGGGTGATACCAATACAGGCCCGGTGGCTCATCTAGTGGAATCTGAAATTTATATTCGAAAGGCGGATCTCCCGGCTGGATCGATGTCTTTAGCACATCATCCTGATGGCACACGGGGGGAATCGTCAGCCCGTGAAAATGGAGGTTTGTCGAAGTTGCCGACATCGTGCCGCTGGTGCACGGGTTCTTGCCCATTTGCATTTCTGCATGGTCGTGCTCGTGGCCAGCCGACGTGGCCCACACGTCCAGATCGTTCTTGAGATCGATAATCACGCGATCGCCGGGCTTCACCCGCAGCGTCGGCGATTCATCACCTGCCGCATCGGTATAGCAGTATAGGAGCGAACCATGGGGGCCCGGAGCATTGTGAATTGTCAACTCGACATGCAACACTCCGTTATGGCTGCGCAGACTGGCAGGGTCAGCCACAATACTGCCCACCGGGAGGGCGCGCACAATTACCCTGCTGTTTCGATGGCCGCATTGCCGCGGCGTACTGCTGGAGGAATAAGGCCGCGGTCACAGCAAAAAGAATCTGCTTCTTCAAAACCCCTCGTCACCTTTCCCTTTCAAGCCGCCCACAATGCATACCGACTCATGCGGCTTACTGCTTGGAGAAATCGAACATCGTCATCAGGTCGCCGACAGCCGGGCTATTGGTCGGAACATACGGGTTGTTGGAATCGCTGACGGGATTGGGCAGATTGTCTCGACTGCGTGTCGACAATGGCTTCAGTTTCCAGTTCTCTTCAATAAATTTCATCAGAGACGCATGATCGCCATAAGTGTGGTCGACATATCCCGGCTTGGCATACGGCGAAATCGCAATCAGAGGAATGCGCGGGCCGTCGCCAAAAAAGTCGATGGGCTGAATGTAGCCGGAATCATAAGTGCCGCCCGATTCGTCCGTCGTAATAAAGATCACGGTGGTCTTGTACAAGGCGGTCTGCGCCTGCACAGAGGTGACCACCTTCTTGACGAACCCTTCAAACAACACCGGCATAGAGGAGCCCGGATGCATATCCAGCAGGTCGTCCGGCTTGATATATGACACTGCCGGCAGCGTGCCGTTCTGCAGGTCAGTGTAAAAGTCCGTCAGGCTCTGGATGTTGTTCCGCAGATTGGTGGTCATGATGGACTTGGAATACTGGAACGGATTGCAAATTTCCTGGTAGTGCTTATAAAGCACCGGCGTATCGGTGTTGTCGAACCCTTCCCCGTAATATTTCCAGGAGATGCCCGCCGCAGAAAGCTCATCCCCGATGGTCGGGACTGAAGAGGGGCCCACGCTGTACGTCTGGTCCGAGCGCAGGGTCCCATCGCGTTGGTAGGCGGGATACTGATTGTTCAACAAATAATAGGCTCCGGGCGCGCAATTAGCCGGACCGGAAGGGCTTGTACGGCAGCGCATTCAAATAATTCATAATGGCCTTCACGCCGGGCTGGGTGGGGTCAGAGCAATCCGTATAGGAGGATGAGCTGGTGTTAGATAAGTCTGTGTGTCCCAATCCCTCCTGCAAATACCAATTATTGGAGCCAGCGTAGGCGTTCGGATTCTGCACCTGCGCTGCAATGGGAGTCGCCATGTTTCCATTGGCGTCACTGTAGAACAAAACGTCTGCCGTTCCGGTCGCGACGGAATTCGGTCCGGTGCCTCCAAGTATGAACTGGTGATAGTTGTCTGCCAGGGTGTACTGGTTGGCTAGCGAAGCGAGGTAAGGAACATCGCCCGCTGACATGTTGTAGAACCCCATCGCTACCGATCCCTGCGCCGTGGTCTCATCAGTGAAATTAGGAGGCGGCGGGGAGTTGTTGATGACTTGTCCCCAGCCCACGGTAGTGGCCGTCCAGGCATAAAGATCGTGCATACATCCGCTGGGATTGCCGGCACTCATCGTGTTGGCACTACAGTCGATCTGTTGCCACATCTGATAGAAGCGATGCATCGGATCGCCTAGACTGGAGGGATACGAGACGTATTTCGTTATAGGGAAAGGACCGCTCGGCAGGTTTGTGGGAAAACGAGTGTCAGGGATCAGAGGCACGAGCGGATAGATTCCACCGTCTTTTAACAGGTTCTGGTCGCTCGCAAGCAGGCCAGGGTCTTGAGCGATAGCGGGTCCAAGAACAGGCGTAAGCCAGGACGGAACGTTTGCAGGTGCGAAGAGACGGCCGCCCAACGTAGTACTTGGCTGCGGAAGATTCGTATAGGGACCGGTCTGCGGCGGGCTGATCAGAAATGCGTCATCGCTACTGTCGACGGCCTGCTGCTGTGCTGCCGCGGTGAAGTTTGGACCGGGACTGCCATCCGCATTCACAATGCCTTCAGAGAGCAGATTCTCCACATGCTGCGTGGGATCCGGCGGCACATACGTGGCAAAGAGGTTATCGAAGCTGCGGTTTTCCCCAATGACAATGATCACGTGCTGGATGGGAGTGGCTGTTTTTGGGCCCGAGGCCGTCGTTGGAGAGTTCATGCCGCCGCAGCCCGCGAGTGAAACGATAAGGGGAACCGCGAGTGCTCTTGTTATCTGAAGTAAACCGTTGGCGCGCAATCTGACCTCAATGTATCCATGAAATGCCGGGATTATATCGGTGGGATGGATTGTTTGATGGCAAAAAATCGACAACCCCTTTGCGGAGAATACATTGGCATCGAGGCAACGCAAAGCGATTTTTATGGTGTGTTCCGGCTAAGCTACCAGGCATTTGCAGCTGAGAAGCCCGACCTATTCTCAGAACATAGTTGGAATCAGCTCCAGGCCTACCTCGATGAGTTCGCCTTCCGCCGATCGCCACCGGATACCTCGCTGCATTCTAGGCTCTCCTCGGTCTTGATGCGAAACTTTCGGGCAGGTTCGAGCAGCGAAATTTTTTCGATTTTTTTGTGATCTTGTCGCGAAAAGCGCCCCCAATTTCCACTACATTAAGTAGAGCAATTTTTAAGGGCGGCCTTCACGAACGCCCAAAACTCTACACGGTTTATTACGGACAAGCAGACTGAACGCAAAATCTCCGACCAGCTCCATCGCGCCGGCATTCTCGGAGAACACGACTGCCCCGTTGACTCGGGCGACCGTCCATCAAGTGCTCCCCAACCCCAAGTACATCGGCGCCCACATCTCCACTCCCCGCTCGTTCAAGCTGAAGCACTTGTCTAGGTGCGCGGGCACAGCCGGAGTCGGTTCCATAAGCTTCATGGACCCAGAGTGGATTTTGCTCATTAGGATCGAGCCCGAGATTTTGGCAGTGAGAGACGCGGAACAGTAGCGGCGGTAGCTGAAAGGAAGTGGCGGTCAAACCTGTTGAATCGATATTTGCCCATGGACAACAGAGGCACTTCGGGAGATCAGAAGGAGTGGTCGCGCGCGGTGAGACATGTCCCCTCGTGGATTTGAAGCCGAAGCGCCAATCGCTGTAAATTGGTCGCTGACAACCGCTGCGGAACCAGACTTGATTGTTCGCGCCGAGACTATCCCTAATTCGCAAAAGCGCGAGAATTACCGCGCCTGGAGGCTGAGTTGGTTTCGAGAGAGCAGCTTTACGAACTCGTTTGGTCGATGCCCATGACGAAAGTGGCTGAGAAGTTCTCGGTATCCGGGAGCTACATGGCGCGGGTGTGTTCAGCTCTTCGAGTTCCCCGCCCGGAACTGGGCTATTGGGCGAAGCTTAATGTGGGAAAAGCGCCAGCGCGTCCTGCGTTGCCAGAAGCGCTGCCGGGCGATCAGCTTATCTGGTCGCAAGATGGCGATCTGCCCCTAGCCACACGCGGCGTTGCAATCACCTCATCAAACCGAGTGTCATCAAGAGCACGACGCATCGTTACCGGAACACATGGACTGATCCGTGGCGCGAAACAACATTATGAAAGGGGCTACAAGGTAGAAGACGGCCAATTACTGCGGCCGTATAAACGCATGCTCGTTGATGTAATTGCGTCGCTTGCTAGCCTGGACAAGGCACTCTCCTTCGCGAATGACCTGTTTAACGCATTGGAAACTGCCGGTCACCGGGTTTGCCTTGCGCCCTCGAGCGAGCGGTTTTATCGGGCTCACATTGACGAACACGAGGAGCCCAAACCACGGCGCCAGGAATATAGGGAATACGGTCGTCATCTTTGGGCGCCCGATCGCTGCACCGTCGTTTACGTAGACACGATCCCGTTCGGCTTAACAGTGATCGAAATGACCGAGTCCGTTCTGATGCGTTATGTGAACGGCAAATACATTCGCGATGCGGATTACAAGCCGCCTAAGACATCACGTGGGTACACACCTCTACCCATTCCAATTGCGGGGCTTGTGCGTAGCCCGGCGGCATAGCTGTGGTTCACGATCCAGCTGCGGGATCACGGAAGACGCGGCTTTGACGGCCGCTTAGCAATGCAACTAACTGGCCTCAGTTCAGCGCATAATGACCGATGTCTATAGCCTTACGACCTGGCTGTTTTGGGAGGGTTTGGGACAATTTGCGCCATTACGGCCGCATTAGGATCGTGTTTATGCCGGCACCTGCTCGGACGATCAGGACCGGCAGTTCATCCATCCGTCCGTCTAACAATCAAAAGCACTTCTGTCATGGCAGAGGTCAAGAATCGAACGATTGGACTAGACGAAGAAACGCTGTTGTGTTTGGAATCTATGGAAATGACGCCTACTGGGCACTGAATCTTCGGTTCCGAAAGGGACTTCTCTACGTGCGCCCAGAGAACAATCCCATATTTGCATGGTGAACGCTGTATGATCACGATCTCTGGTTCGCTTCCACAGGGAAACAACGCAAGTAATGGCCGGACTGGCGGTTTTCTCGGCCGGTCAGCTTAGAGATGCCAACAACTGCAGACTAGATGGCGGTCGGAGAGGAATACAAATCTCCGTTACCCTTTTCCAGTCGCGGAAAGGGACTACTCGAATTGCCGCTGGAGATTTCGGGTCGAAAGAGCGCGAAGCTCCCGTATCGCAGTCGTCTCTAGTCCCTTTCGAACCCAGAGAATCGCGAATAATGCCCGGAAACTGGGGGGTTTTGGGGCATCTCCTGTTTATCACTTAGATATTAATGACTAGATGGCGGTGCAGGTAGTCTGCCGACAGCCAAGCTCCGGATCAAATTCCCTGCTAACAGGGAAATTAACAGCGAATTTCGCAAATTTGGCGGACGAATCTGCGCTCCAGACTCCGCTATCCTACCGAATCTATGGCAATTACAGTCACGCGCGCCAATATTCTTGCGCTACCGAACAGGGAATTTTTTCGAGATAACAGGGAATTGAAATTCCCTGTTACGGGTCCGAGCAGCGAAGGTTTTTTAATTGTTTAGTGATCTTGTCGCGAAAAGCGCCCCAAATTCCCACTACATAAGTAGCGCAATGATTAAGGGCGGCCTTCACGAACGCTCGATACTCTACACGGTTTATAACGGACAAGCAGACTGAACCCAAAATCTCGGACCAGCTCCATCGGGCCGGCATTCTCGAAGAACACGGCTGCCCCGTTGACGCGGGCGACCGTCCATCAGGTGCTCACCAACCCCAAGTGCATCGGCGCCCACATCACCATCAACGAAAAGAAATACGAGTTTCAACGTGCTGCCTCAATAAGTGCCGGATGCTCCCATATCTCTGCATGAGATTCTTTGAGGTCCCAGGTTTTATCAAACATTCTCCGGACTACTGAGAGTCGTTCAGCTCGTTGGTGCTGTTGTTTTAGGAAAACAAACTCAGCGCGATTGCTCCCAGATTTCGGACTGCAGTTCGTACGACTTTCGCGCTACCTGTCGCCATCCCTGGCGAAGCGCCTACCGCAGTGCGCTTGACGAGATAGGCACCGCTCCATAGAATCCTCATGTAAAGATGGCTGGACCAATATGCTACTCTTCGCTCACAATCTCGAACCACAGGAAGCAATGAAGGAGCGCATTCGAGGTGGATTCACTCGATATATGTCTCGAATTGGTATCGAGAGCCACAATAAGTCTCCCCTCGCACAGGCCATCCCAGCGACGCGTCCTGCAACGCCGACAGAATGACTGGTTACCCGAGATGAGAAGTCGTATCGCGAAACTCTTAGGAGTTATATTGTGCGCTGGGTAGACATTGTCATCCTTGGAGCTTACCTCTGCTGCCTGGTTGGCATTGGTCTCTACTTTGCACGCCGGCAGAAATCGACCGAGACCTACTTCGTCGCGGAGCGATCCATTCCCGGCTGGGCAATGGGGCTCTCGCTGACGGCGACCATTATCACGAGCGTCTCGTTTATTGCATATCCGGGGGCCGCATATGCGGGCAACTGGTCGCTGATTGTTCCCGGATTCATGTTCGTCATAGTTCTGGTACTTGCAGGAAAGATCTTTGTGCCATTCTTTCGCCACTCTGTACGGATGAGTGCCTACGAGTACTTTGGCAGGCGCTTTGGGCAAGGGATTCGCCTATATTCTTCCTTCGCGTTTGCCATTGGACACTTCGCCAAAATGGGATTCGTTTTTTACCTTTTTTCGCTCACGCTAGCCAGTATTACATCGTGGAATTTCGATCGAATTCTGATCGTTACAAGTATCGTCACAATTTTTTACACGTTTGTCGGGGGCATGGAAACGGTTATTTGGACCGATGTGCTCCAGGGTTTCGTTCTCATACTCGGCATCTGTATCTGCATCGGGTTTCTGTTGTGGGCGCCGCCTGGCGGCCCTCACGCTGTACTGGCGGATGCATGGCGGCACCATAAATTTAGCCTTGGCAGCACCGAGATGCGCTTTGATAAACCGACCATCGTAGTGCTTTCCATTTATGGTCTCTTTTTTTACATACAGAAGTACACAGCAGATCAAACAGTGGTGCAGCGCTATCTGGTGGCGCGCTCGGACGAGAGCGCGTTTCGCGGGATCGCCCTTGGCGCCGGCCTGTGCATTCCCATTTGGGCAGCCTTCATGTTGATAGGCAGCCTGCTATGGGCCTTTTATCGGGCCGCGGGAGAAAAGCTGCCAGCCAATATTGCAAAGGCGGAGCAGGTGTTTCCCCATTTCATCGTCACGCACATCCCTGTCGGCTTTGCCGGACTCTTTATCGCATCACTGTTCGGCTCGGCAATGTCAATGCTCGCTTCGGACATGAATTGTCTGGCGGTGATTGGCGTCGAAGACTACTACCGGTTGCTGCGTCCGCGAAGTACGGACAAGAGTCGCCTTCGCGCCGGAAGGTGGATCGTAGTGGCAAGTGGAATGGGTGCGGCGGCAACCGGATGGTTGCTCGACCACAGCCATGGTTCAGCGCTCTCGCTCTACTACACCGTGTCCTCCATCGCCGCCGGAGGTCTGGCGGGCCTATTTCTTCTGGCCTTCCTCTGGGCGCGTGCCGGCCGAGTCGCAGCGCAGGTGGCCGTCGTTGCCAGCCTGACGGCGACAGCCTGGGCGACGCTTACCGCAGGTGGAGGGAAAATAGTCAATCTCGGCAGTTGGAACTTCCCTTGGCACACATACATGGTTGGCGCCGTCTCTAATATCGTTTTGCTGGCGGTAGGTTTCCTGTGCAGCCTGATCTTTCCTGGGCCGATGCTGTCCGATCAGAACCTCACCCTCTGGGGATGGCTGCGTAACAAATCCGCGGATCGGATCTCTGTCACCCTCAAATAGTGTTATGACACTCAAGGATGCCGTTGAGATTTGTCGACACACATCTGCTGGGTAGGACTACGCCCGACGCGGGACACATTTTGCTGCACTGACCTACATAAGCAAGAATGTGCTGAAGCTTAAATAGGCCACGCCGCCGACACCGGCCTCCACAGATTGCGGCACATTTACCGGGATGAAGGCCACCGTACCAGGCTTGAGCTCGCATGTCTCAGCTCCTATTGCCATCTTGCCGCCTCCGGAGAGGACGAAAAGGGTCTGTTCGCGGTCTTCATATTGCGTAGTGCGGATAGCGCCTTTGTCGAGGCAGACACGATCTACCTCGCAGCCTTCAGTGTCCACCTGGGCCACCAACGTCGCAGAGGTCGTGCCGCATGCTTCGACAATGAAGCGTGGCTTCTTCGTCGATACGCGCGCACTTAGGCTTGGATCTGCTGTAGCCTTCCCTGTGGCTGCCTGCTGCTGACGGATAGCCTTCACCTTCTCGATATGCTCTGCATAGTTTGCACATCCCTCTTTCGTCGGTTCTAGGAACGCATTGAAGAGAAAATATGTGAGTGCACTTCGGTCCGCGATACTTTGGTGAACTACTCCTTCCGGGATGTACACCAGCGAGCCCCGTTTCACAGGATGCGATTCCCTGCCCACATGGACGACTCCACTCCCTTCCGTGATGTAAAACACCTGTTCCTTGCCGGCGTGGCTGTGAGGAGGTCCGTTGAGCTCCGCCCTCCAAAAGTTCATCGCTACCTCTGTCAGGTTCGTCTCGCTGCGGTCGACAAGGACGGTGATCTCATTCAAGTTAGCAACACTGAGTTTTTGCCCTTGTAGGACATTTCGACAGATCATACTTTCTCTCCTGAACTTCGTCTTTTGCTGCAATTTCCATTCCCGCAGAATCAAGCGTGGTCGTCCGTCACGCTAAACATAGTGCCGAACAATCGCTGGTGCGCAGGTAATTCCCGTCAAAATCCCTGATACCTTTCAGCATGCATTACAACACCTACCGACAGAGGTCCGACCTTCGATCACAAAGTTCCCGTCATTCACAATACCGGGCGAATCTTATAACAACAGGCATGGTCTCCGATCTGAACGAGTTTGACGATTCTGCCGACCTCCACTTAGAATAGCCCATCTGATATGGCTGTACCAATTTGCTTGCTCGCCGTCAACCGGGCGGGAAGTCGGGACAGCGCCAGGAAGGCGTATTCGAATGCATCCATCATTGGGATTTGTACTGGTTTTCATCGCGGCGATTTCCGGCGGTGCACTGGCGGTTCCTCTGAAGAAGCGCCGGAAATTTGAACTGGAGAATATCTACGTACCCTGCACGCTTGTCATGATGTTGATTCTTCCGTTCATTTTGGCAGCGTTTGTTGCGCCCAACTGGCCTGAGGCAGTGCATCTCGCGGGGGCGCGGACCGTCTGGGCTGGCGTGGCCTATGGCTTCGGCTGGGGCATCGGGGCCGTATTGTTCGGCTATGGAGTCACCCTGGCCGGAATGTCGGTGGGCTTTGCGACCATCATGGGAATCAACACCGCGGTTGGGTCACTCCTTCCGTTTTTGGTGAAGTCGCGACCCGACGTACTCACATCCGGCGGAATTGTGATTCTAATCGGCATTGTCGGGTGCATTGCGGGTGTGGTGGTCTGCGGCCGCGGGGGCTTTCTGCGGGAGCGGCAGGCGAGCGCAAGCGGGCAACGGCTGGAATTCGGAAAGGCATTGACGGTCTGCGTGGCATCCGGTGTGCTCAGCGCCTGCGCCAATCTTGGTTTCGCGTTTACGAGCCGGGTCGGGGAAGAGGCGGAAAGGCTTGGCGCCAATCCGGTCTTCTCCACACTGGCTAGTTGGCTGCCGGTTTTCTGGGGAGCGACCGCAGCCCTTCTTCTATGGTTTATCGGCTTGCAAATCCGGCGCGGAACGTGGAGAAACAACACCGGTCCCGATGCTGTCTATGACTGGTTAAACGGCGTGTTGATGGGAATCATCTGGTTTGTTGCCACAATTCCCTATGGCATGGGCGCTTATTACCTGGGTCGCCTCGGCACCTCGGTAGGATGGGCCGTGTATATGGCTTTCACGCTCCTGGTTGCCAACGTGTTCGGCTTTGTCACGGGTGAATGGACGCGAGCGCCGGCACGAGCCCTGAAGACTCTCTACGCTGGCCTCGCGATTCTCATTGCCGCGATCGTAGTTTTGGGCATCGGGAATTCAATGACGGCACATTAGAGATTTCAGAAAGGTGGTAGTTCGTCATGAAGTACAGTTCGCTCGGAAAGACGGGATTGAAAGTTTCCCGACTTAGCTTTGGAGCGTCGTCGCTTGGAGGGGTTTTCCATCCAGTGAACGAAACAGACGCGATTGCATCCGTCCATGCTGCGCTGGATTTGGGCATAAACTTTTTCGACGTTGCGCCTGCTTACGGCGGCACGCGGTCTGAGACAGTTCTAGGGAAAGCTTTGCGCGGCATCGCGCGGGATCGATACTTCCTCTCGACGAAAGTCGGCAAATACACCGACCCAAACAATTATGGGAACGACACCCTGGACTATTCGCGAGCGCGTATTCGTGCTTCGCTGGATGAAAGCGCAGCTCGCTTGGGAGTCGAGTATTTCGACATCATCCACATTCACGATATTGAATACCAGGATAGAAAATATACGGAATGGGCATTAACCGAGGGGTACGAATCGGTTCAGGAATTGAAGCAGGAGGGCCGGATCGGAAGCGTAAGCTTCGGCATCTATCCCATGGATTTATGGAAGCGCATTTTCGCATCGTTCGACATTGATGCAGCGCTCGTTCACAACCACTATTGTCTGAACGATACCCAGTTGCTCGATCTGCTGCCGATGGCAAAAGAAAAGGGCATTGGAATCGTGAATGGATCGCCATTTTCATCCGGCCTGCTGACGAATCGTGGACCGGCCGCATGGCACCCCGCGAATGCGGAAGTGCGCGCCCGCTTCCACGCCGCTGCGGAATTTTGCCAGAACAATGGAAGCTCGATTAGCCGGCTCGCCTTGCAGTTTGCAAGTCAGAATGAGGAGATCCCGACAACGCTGTTTAGCAGCGCCAATCCTGCAACGGTCCGCCAAAACGTCGAATCGTTCGAAGAGCCCTACGATCCGAGCCTGGTCGCCGAAGTTCGGAAGATACTGGCTCCGGATCTGAACAACGAATGGAACTACAGGTGATGATCGATGCACATCATCACCTGTGGAAGTACAACGATCGCGATTACATCTGGATGAGTGACGAGATGAAGGCGCTCCGTCGCGATTTCCTTGTGCCCGAGCTTGAGCAGGTGATGCGCGATTCGGGAGTGCGGGGAACGATAGCGGTACAGGCTCGGCAGACGATCGAAGAAACAGAGTGGTTGCTGGACCTTGCGGTGACATAGCCATTTCATCCTCGGAGTGGTTGGGTGGGCTCCACTTGCAGCCGGTAATGCGGCCGCTGTTCTGGATCGATTCGCGCAGTTTCCCAGGCTAAAGGCATTGCGGCACGTGCTGCACGATGACCCGGATGATTTTTACATGTTGCGCGCCGATTTCAACCGCGGCATTAACATGCTGCGCAGCTCCGGGCTGGCTTACGACATTTTGATCTTCGAACGCCACTTGCCTCAGACTCTCCAATTTGTGGACCGCCATCCCGGGCAGATCTTTGTAATGGATCACATTGCCAAGCCAAGAATCCGAGATGGAATTCTCTCCCCCTGGCGCGATTGGATGGAAGAGCTGGCGAAACGCGAAAATGTCTATTGCAAGATCTCCGGCATGACGACAGAGGCGGATTGGAAAACCTGGACACCGGAGACGCTGCGACCTTACTTCGATGTCGTACTGCACGCGTTTGGGCCGGGCCGGCTTATGTTTGGCTCTGACTGGCCGGTGCTGGTCGTTGCAGGTGGATATAAGAACTGGGTGGATACGTTCCGCTCATTCATTGCCGAATTATCGTCGGACGAGCAGGAGAGCATCTGCTCCGGCACGGCAATGACTGCATATAGATTGTAAATTCTTGGACGGAAAAATCCGGAAAGCGATACGATTGGTGCGACCATTTCTTAACACAATAGATCATTGTATTTGTAGCTCATGGTCATTTCTTTACCGGATGCTGCTGGCCGTCGAAGTCTCTAGGATCACTCTGAAGAAGCCATTTTAGAAAAGCAGAGCCAATCTCAGTTGAGTTAGTTAATATCTACGATGGCCTTGACGAGAGTCTTGCGCGCGGGCAGATCTTCAAACTTAGACGCAACTTCGGAAAGCATCAGACGGTCAGTAATCCAATGCGAGGTATCGATCTTATTGTTCCTCAATCATCCGAATGATCTGAGGAAATAGTCCGACGCTGTTACGACTTGCCAGCAGTGCCACTTCCTTGCGATGAAACAGCACATCATCAAGGCAGACTGGATCCCGTGTCAGGCCGACGAACACTAATGAACCCCCAGTGGCCACATGAGCCAAACTGCTCCTCATCGCCACGGCGTTTCCGGTGGCGTCGAACACAATATCGGCTTGCCGGTCTTCGGCGGTCGCTGATGACGCGTATCCCATGCGCTCCACAAATTCTCTACGGCACTCACTTCTTTCAATAATGTGAACGTTCGCGCCCACCGCGGAAACAAACTGCGCCACAGCGATTCCGATCGGCCCCGCACCCACGACTAGAGCCTGGTCGCCTTTCTTCAATCCGCTGCGCCTGACCGCATGTGCGCCGATGCCGAGTGTTTCTACCAGCGCGAGCTGGTCGAGTGATAATAGATCGGACTTGTGCAAGAGACCGATCGGCACAGAAAGATATTCCTGCATGCCGCCGTCCACATGGATTCCGAAGAGCCGGATGTTTTCACAGCAGTTGTTCCGGGCCATGGCACAAGCTCGGCATTTGCCGCAGCTTATATACGGCTCAATGGCACACCGATCTCCGGCACGGATACCATAATTATTGGCCGGTATATCCGTCACGACTCCCGAGAGTTCGTGGCCTATCACCCGAGGGTAAGTGTAGATCGGCTGGCGCCCAGCAAAAGCGTGGAAGTCGCTCCCACATACACCCACCTTTTCGATCCGAACCAGAGCATTGTCCGATGGTCGCAACGGGCATGGGAACTTCGCGTTCCGTAAACTTCCCCGGCGCCTCCAGCACAATTTGTCTCATTTGTCTCGCCGGTTGATTATAATTGGTCCAGCCACACTCAGACAATTGTACACGATCAACCAAGTAAACTTCAATGATTTTAAGCTTACACTTGATTCCCTTCAGTCGATGCCTCCGCTAAATGCTGTACCAATAACCACAGTGGGGCTAATGTCGCGACCCGTCAGTTCAAATGCTTTTCCATATCGGCGCGACGATTACCAACTCACAGGACGCTCATTTGAAATCTTGACGTAATCGAGGTAGTAAGCTCGGCGCCTGAGACAACAGGCCTTCGCGATCATTAGTTTCTGCGGATAAAATAGATCGAGATGCTGGCCCGCACTCGCCAGCCGGGGATATGGCCATGGCGCGCAAGTCTGCCGAAAACTCGATAGAACCGGATACGCGAATTACGGCAAAGCTCATTGGTCGAATCAAAGAAATGATCGCCACAGGCGAAATCTCCCCCGGCTCCAAATTCCCTCCAGAACGCGAGTTGGCCAAAGGATTTGGAGTCAACCGCGCCTCGGTTCGTCAAGCCCTGAAAGTACTGGAGATCATGGGTGTCCTCTCGCAACATGTGGGGGATGGAACCTATTTGAGTAGTAGCGCAGAAACCATCTTGAACGAACCGATTGACTTCCTGGTTCTGCTCGACGACCTTTCGCAGCATGAGCTGTTTGAGACGCGTTTGATGATTGAGCCAGAGTTGACCGCTCGAGCCGCCGAGCGCGCCACGGCGGAGGATCTGTCCGCGCTGCGCAATGCCATCTTTTCCATGGAGAGAAGCAAGACGACCCGCGATCGTCTGAACGCCGATCTATCATTTCATGAGGCAATTTTCCGAGCCAGCGGCAATCGCATTTGTCATCTTCTGTTTAAGGGCATTCACCGTACGCTGCTCTTGAGTATGGGCCGACTTTCGGATCGCGTCTCGATGGATCAGCCGCTTATGTTTCACCGCAAAATCTACGCTGCGATACGGGCGCGAAATCCCGAAGCAGCGAGACTCGCCATGCAGGAGCACATTCTTGATGCACGCGACCTAGTGGGCCGGTCGTCCCCCTCGGCATGAATATGCGTTGACTGTTCACCTTCCTAATCAGAGAGGGGCGGATCGGTGCGAACGGCCACCTGTCTCACGCATTTTATTTATAGCTCAGTCGCTGGGTGTTGAATTCAGCCTGTTCAGAGTCCGATCCTGGGAAGCTCCACAATCAACGGTACGGTTCGAGTCATCCCGATAAAACACATGGTCAACGTTTGGGCTCGAAGATGTCATGGCTTTCGAGGACAGCAGGATAGAACCTCCCGCATTCAGTGTTTTATCTACCCTCCAGCTTGCACTGGAAATTAGAACTTCATGTAATATGAGGCGCCCCGATATGAGTTCGATTTTCCATTTATCCGGGGCTACAAATTCAACGACGCCAGACGCCTGCGGAGTAAAGAATGGCAGACGCCGCAATGTGGAATCCGCGGTGTTGAACATGAGGCAACCGGCTGCCGCATCCCACTGTTCTCCAGAAATTGCGAGCGGAAGTGCCCAAACAATCAGTTGGCGGGTGTAATGGGAATTACCCCACGGACCGCCATTCCAGTTGTTGTTAAGGTCTGTGTAATTCCATTGATCGTTCAATTGGCTACGCTGGTTGAAAATAACCTTGTTGGCCTCTTCCAGACTTTGGTCAACGTTGCCTCCCAGATATATTTTCAGGATGCTCCAGTCAATCGAGCCGGCTGGCCACACTAGATTGTCGTTGGGCTTCGGCTGATCCGGGTTCCAAGGAGCGGAGATATTTTCGGCGCCGGGAACTTTCGGCTCGACGCCCGTCATGGCTCTCAAACCGAAGGGGCTGCCATTCAGCTCTGTTTCACTTTCCAGGTGAGAAATCATGTTTTTCCGTTTTGCGAGCATCCCTAAATCGAGCGCAGAGGCCCATAGCTGCCCATACAACGTGTCAGCGAGTAGAGGGTCTGTAAAAGCTCCTTCTCCCACCCACCATGCGCGGTAGTATTTGCCCGTCCACAGACGCTGATCGAGGCTGTGCTGTCCGGCCGTAAATGCCGCTTGAAACTTCTCGACGCTTTTCTCATCGTTCTGAATCTGGGCGATCTCTTCCGCAGCGCGCATCGACGCGAGATGTAGAAAAGCGTTATAGGACACCAAAGTTTTCCGATTGAAATGAAATAAATCGTAGGTTGTTTGCAGGTGTTCCGGCAGGGCATAGTTCTTGCTGCGTTCTATCTGCCAAAATGCGGCCAAACGCACATGCCTCCACATCGAGTTCAGAAATACGCGATCGCCAGTCCACAAATAATACTGCCAGACTCCCAAGATGAAAACTGTGGCGCTGTCGCCCATATCTCTGCCCCCGGCCTGGTCGAACGGACCAACCCATTCAACGTCGCCTTGTCCCAGCTCTTCCGGTATGTATCCATCAGGGTGCTGTACGGCCGCAAACCTCGAGAGAATCTGCTTCCGGAGTTCGGGATAGAAGAACATGTATGGGAGAGATTGATAAAAATCAATATGTCCGGGGTCGACGTCCGCGCACGAAAAAGATTCCCACTGCCGCCATTGGCCATTCCTAAATCGCATCCCGGTTTTGTACATTGTCGCAACACTGTTCATAAGGGCATCCTGCAGCCACCCTGGTAAAGAATTGTCGAAGATTGCGTGCTGCCACAGCAACATCGCGCGCCAGTCTTCCACAAGCCTTTCCGAAACCTTGTCTGCCACATCATCGGCGCTTCGATAAAGTGTGGCGTAATAGTTGCCGGGTGTTTGCGTCAAAAAAGGGCGATTCGGCAAATACCACGCCAGGATATATGTGACTGTTTTCGTTTCGCCTGGTCTTAGGATAAAGTCCGTAGTGACAGCGCCGTATCTCGGCGCTTCTCCTTTTATGCTTGCTCCATCGATTGATTTCCCAGCTGCAAAGGATTTCCACAAGGTTCCAAAATCCGACGCAGTGGTGGCTCTCGCGTGGATGCTGAAACCGACGGCACGTACCGCAATCGTACCGCTTAGGGGCAGCTTCCCATCCCGGATAAAAGTCACGCCACCCTTCACGGCAGCGTGCCCGTGGATGTGGTTGGGAAGGATGAATAAGAGCGAAGCGTGAATCGCTTGTTGGGACGGATTGGTCAGGAAAAAGGTGAAAATAGCTGCTGGTGTGGCCGATGCATTCGCGTCTCGCGGCCTGAATTCGCTATAACCATATAGGACTACTGGGATTCCTAAATCTGGATCATTGAATCGAAGACGGGAAACCGGAAAATCTCCGGAGTACCCAATCTGTTGAACTGCCGGCAACCCGCGCGGTGGGTCGGTCCGTAGGCTGGATGCATAGACTTTGCCGTTTCCTCTGCGAATACTGATGCCAAACAATGCGTCGTTAAGCTGAATTTTCTCCCCATATGCAGGCGAATTATTGAAGATATTCCGGTCGCGAAGACTTCCGTCTGCGCGCAATTCAATGGTTCCTGAGCCTAGGCCGCCAAGAGGGACGGCTGACCGCATACCGTTTGGCGGGCTTTGCTTCTTTCCACCGTCCACCCGGTAAACGTATGTACCGTCGGAGTAGATGCCCCATACATCGGGCGTCTCGAGATAATCATCGGGTTGATGAAAATAACGGAAATCCATGTTTCGTGTCACTGTTCCGGAATTCTTGAATCGGAGCTGCGAGAGAAGAGTACTTGAAGTCTGTGCGCGCAGCGGCCTATTCCAGAACAAAATGCCGCCGGCAATGAGCGCTATAGCGGGCGCATTGGACAGACGCCGGATTCCCTTTGTCAGTCTCTTTTTCATGTACATCCGCGGAGTTCGGGTTTGGGACGAATCAATTCCCTAAAACATGCTGACGAAATTTCAATGAAGCGGTAAGCTCGGGGCTTTTATGTCAACCGGCTGACCGGAATAAACAATTCGCGTATCCGCTTTTGCCGTGACTTCCGCGCCGATCCCATGTCCATCGCCAACCCAAACGATGTCGAAATTCGTCTTAATTGGCATTCCAGGAAATCCGCCCATGCGTGCACCCAGTGTGAGCGTGCGTGAAGACTCATCCCAGCGGATTGGAATCGTCGCATGAGATCCACGTTCGTATGCGTAGGTGTCGCCTTGATCTTCATACAAAACGAACGATCCGTTCGCGCCGCGATAAATGCGCAGCTCGATTGGCTCGTCAGGCTTTTCGCCGGCATACTCAATCTCCGGACCAAGAGGCAAAATTGCACCCGCTTTAATGTAGAGCGGAATGCGATCGAGCGGCGCCGATGCTTCGATTCTCTGTCCGCCTGGTGTTTTTCTGCCTGTCCAGAAGTCATACCATACAGGCGCAGACGGCAGATATAACAAGCGGCTTGTCGCACCTTGCAAGGTTACAGGGCTGACTAAAATCGATGGTCCGAACATGAATTGATCGCCGATATCCCAGACGTTTTCATCGGTTCGCCAATCCATAACCAGCGGCCGCATGATGGTGCCATCGTCATTCGTCACATTCCATGCAAGCGAGTAGATGTAAGGGAGCAAACGATAGCGAAACCGATCGTAGCTCACTAAAATTGGAGTTACCGACCCGTAACTGAAAAGCTCGTTCTCAATACGGTGCCCATGCGTCCGGAAGATAGGACAAAACGTTCCGAATTCGAACCATCGGGTGTAAAGCTCTTGATAGCTTGGGTCATCTGGGCTCCTCCCTCCCCCATTCGCGGCGTATCCAGCAATATCTGTCGTCCAATACGGCATGCCCGATAATGCAAAGTTCAGCCCTGCGGGCAGTTGGCGAGCGAAAGCGTGGAAGGTGCTATAAACATCTCCGGACCAGACAGCTGCCCCGTTTCTTTGTTCTCCGGAAAAAGCGGAACGGGTCAGCAGAAAAACTCGCTTCTGGTCGGTCGTTTCGCGCCAACGCCGGTAAACATTTCCCGTATGCATCAATGGATAGATGTTCGCGTACAGCGCGCCGTTCCCCAGGAACAACTTCTTGTTGGCAAGCACTGGGTCGCTATCGTCACCATTTGAGTTGCCCGTTTCCGGCTCGGAAGCATCCAGCCAGAAAGCGTCCCATCCCTTTGCGAATTCCTTGCCGACGAGATTATTCCAGTAAAAGTCGCCCGCAGCGGGATTAGTGGCGTCGTAATCCGTGGTATCGGGAATTGTAAGACCACGCGCTAGCATTTCCTTGTAATTTTGGGATTCTGGGTCGAAAAGTGGCCACACGCTGAGCATCGCATGGACATGTTCACGATGGAGAATATGAAGTGTGTCGGAGATATCTGGATATTCCGTGACCTTGAACTCCGGGTCGCCCCGATGGATCCACCAGTACCAATCCTGCACAATCACATCGAGCGGTACATCCCGGCTTCGATACTCGTTTGCGATGTTCAGTAATTCCGTCCCACTTTTGTACCGGTCCTTTGACTGGAAAAATCCATACGCCCATTCGGCGAAGAGTGGCGCATGGCCGGTCATGGTTCGGTATTGGTGGATTGCCTGATCCATCTCCGGCCCATAAATGAAGTAGTAGTCGATCGCATGGGCAGCTTCAGCCGACGCCCTCATCTGCGACGGAAAGCGATTGTCGAAGCTGGATTTCGCAGCAGTATTCCAGAACAATCCGTACCCTTGGGTTGAGACGAGCAGCGGAATGGCGACGTCTGTATTCACCTCAGCCAGTTCGATCACCGCACCGCGGTAGTTGAAGACACCATTCTGATGCTGACCCAGACCGTAAATCGCCTCGCTTGCGGGCAGAGGAAAGCTATCGGTTACACGATACAGAGATTCGCCGTTTGCAGTTACCGGCTTATACCACCGAGGTGAGTCGCGGTCCTCCTCTAATAGCCGCTTGCCCTGTTCGTCATTGAACTGAAGACTGCCGGAATCGAGCCATATGATCACCTTGAGACTGCCGGTGTCGAGCACCGCGGCTGAGTTCAAGGAAGCGGAATCCTGAGAAGCCTTTGCTCGCTCCGCTGGCATCGTCAAGGTAAATTTATCCGGAGTGCAGGCTTTGACCATCCAGGGCTGGCTGGGTGTCGCATCCTGAGCCTTGCCATCCGGACTGGCGACAACGTGCACAACGGTTGGGCCACAGACAGTCAAACGCAAAATATCTACCGGCGTCTTAACCACAACCCCGTTCGGCACCTGCCTGACAGTCACTCTCGTTTGTGCAAGAACAGCCGAAGTAGCCAACGCCGTCGCGCCACATAATATTACAGCTGCGAGAAACGAACGGCACCTGTTAGCTCTCATGTATCCCCGCCTCTGTCCTGCGACTTCTCTACTTGGTAGCGACAAAATACTTGTACTTTTGCGAGATCCTTGCCGCCATAGCATTTCCCGAATGAATCACGATGCCGTACCTGAAATTCACGGTCTTTCCTGATGCAATCGTAAAGTCTCCAGCTTTGTGGTTGGGATCGTGTTTGGGTGCTCCGCGATGTGTCAGAAAAATATCTGTGGCGAGCCTGGCGTTGGGACCCGCATGCCACAGCGGCGGGTGGCGTGGATTTCCTGGGTCATCGAAAATAGCGATTCCATATGTCTTACCATCGATCGATCCCGATTCATCACACCATTCAGTTCTCCCATTACATTGATCGCTTCCATCATCTGAAGTGAAATGAGGTGCCTCTGCAATCGCCGGAGTTGGTCGTACCGAGAGAATCCCGTGATCTCTATGGTCGAAAAAAGTGACATCTCCGGCAATGGCCGTAAGGGCAATGCAAATATTCATTCCACGGGAACCGTCGCTGTACGCCAGAAATCGAACAGTGCGTATCTCACGCAACATCGGCTGATTCGCTTTATCTCCCCAGATCAGTTCCTCGCGGAAGCCATCCCTGGCAACCTTGTTGAACCTCACATGGCTTTGCTTCGGAATTGGCTTTGCCTTGAACGACCATTGATCCGCGCCGTTTACATCGCCGGCCCCTATCCAGATCGATCTTTGCCATGCATGAAGCGGCGGATGCTGTGCATGATCTATCGTTACTTCCGTGCCGTCGTCCGCCAGCACTGGCCAGAAGAATGGACGCGTATTCGGGAGAACAAAATCGTCCGCAAAATGATAGGTTGTGAACGGTTTGCCATGAATCGTGACCTCGATCGTCTTCCCATGCTGAACCAGCTTCACTGCATGCCGATCCAATCTTGCCTGTGCAATATTTGCACCCGGCAGCAAAATAATTGCGGAAAGCGCCAGGGCCGGGCACACATTTCGGAACAATGAACACAACAGCGTCATGACAGATTTTTTCGATCTCAGGATAATCCACAACATCCACAACTACAGCGGCTCCAGACCGCTACCTAGAAATAAAACTTCAATGCCAACTGAATTTCGCGTTCCACATTTTGCGTAGATGACACAACGCCAAAATTCGGGTCAGTCATCTGGTTATCAGGAACGGAGAAGACCGGTGTATTGGTCACGTTAAATGCTTCCGCACGAAATTGAAGACTTGTGGAGCCTCCGGTCTTGAAATTGCGGAAAACTGACAGATCCAGGTTCCGGTGCCAATCGGACCTTAGGCTGTTCCGCCTCATGTCTCCAAAGGTGTAAGGAGCCGGGAGGGCAAAAGCATTTACATTGATGGGGTTCAGCTTGGTGACGCCGGCGTATGGTTTGCCCACAACATTAGCGCGCTCCACGCCGCTGATATTGTTCGTATTGGCAATTTGATACGGGGCCTGCACATCGAAAGGCGAGCCGCTGCTCATTGTGAGAATGCCATTTACCTGCCACCCGCTGATGATGGCATCGGCGAATTTCTGGTCTGCATTCCAGTGCTGCCCGCGTCCAAAAGGCAGCTCATAGATGACGCTCCCGGCAAATATGTTCGTCAGGTTCCATCCCGCAACACCCTTATCGTTTTGCCAGTGATATGGATCCTGCACGTCGCAGTCGTTTCCGTAAGTGTCGCAACCGAAGTCGATGGACTTCGACCATGTATATGCCAGCGAGTAGGTCAAGCCATGTACGTTCCGGCCTTGAGCCGATACCTGAAGCGCATTGTAGTTGCTGGTTCCTATGCTCTGAACATACCCGTTCTGCGCTGCAATATCAGGATAAGGAGCTCTCAGTTGCGGATCGCCGGGGCCGGGGGTCAAGGCTGCATTCCCGGTTAGTTGAAGCATCTCGCGCCGATTCTTTGAGCCGACATAATTTAGCGTG
This sequence comes from uncultured Acidobacteriota bacterium, assembly GCA_963821145.1. Taxonomy (GTDB): domain Bacteria; phylum Acidobacteriota; class Terriglobia; order Terriglobales; family Acidobacteriaceae; genus JAKAAZ01. The sequence goes on along the minus strand of CAWGCV010000025.1, from coordinate 144,540 downwards.
ATGACAGAATTCGCTCTTGGCTGCCACTCAAATCCGGCGTTGTATTGGTTGGAATACGGGTTTTTCAATAGCGGATTGAGGAATCCATCACCCTGGCCGAACGGATTCGCAGCAGGAAGGATCGGACCGGCTCCCGTACCCAGCGGATCTTCCGCCGTGACTGTGACGGTCGGACTGTTCAGATTACTGGCGGCGAGATAGGCGACATTCGGCCATGACTCCAGGAAATTGGATCCGAACCCGATGACAGCTGCCCAGTTGTCGTAGAACCTTCCGAAAGCCGCATGAAACACTGTCTGGTCATTGATCCGATACGTTAAGCCCAGGCGCGGCTGAACATTGTCATACGTGTTATGGAAAATCTTTCCATTGGGCGACACGGTGACATTCGGCGGCAGAACTCCTCCTGGAATGCAAGGCGCGCCTTGTGTGGCGGAACAGGCAGGCGCAGGATCTTGGAGTTCATACGTGCCATTGTTCAGGTCCATGTTGCCGGTGATATTGCTCCCGTTGGAGCGAAATCCCTGCTGCGGCCATGCCGTCACGTCGTATCGAACGCCCAGGTTCAAGGTTAGATTGTCAGTCGCTCTCCACTGGTCCTCAACATAGGCGCCGTAAATCTTCCCGCTATGCAGACCGCTGGCGATGCTATCCAACTCCCCGTACGTTGGCACTCCCAGCAGCGCGGCTGCGACCGCGTCTCCTCCTTCTGCGGCACTTCCATTCGATGTTTGTAACGCGTCGAACACATCGACGCTGCCGTTAAAATCGAATAGATCGTTATCGGTATCGAGGCTTGCGCCGAATTTCAACAGATGTCGGCCCAACATCTTCGAATCATCCGTTTTGTATTCATAGATGTCAGAGTTGGTTGCCGTGCTCGCGAAGTCACCGTAGGTTGAATATCCGTCGAGCCCTACAGTCGGTATCAGCGGACCGTATCCCACATGGTTGTAAAAAGTTGGTGCGAAATCTACGGTTTTTAGGAAAGTCGCAGGATCAGGCGTGATTGGAACTGAAGTACTCGTACTCTTGACCCTTCCAAATGAAAACTGCGCGACGCCTGTGCTTCCAAATGTGTGCGTCCAAATCGCCGCAATATTGTAGGTGTCGAATTTGTTATGCGTGTCATTGCCTTCCACCGTGCCCTGTGGAGCAAGATCCGATTGCCATGATGGGGTATATCGGAAAAATACGCGGTCGTTTTGCTTGATCTGCTGATCAATGCGAATCGACATTTGGTTCGAGTCGATTGTGCTCGGAGAATTGTCTTGTCCGTTGAAATTTGGATTCCCAACGTTCTTCGGCGCAGGGAACAGCGTTTGCATGTAGGTGAGCATCGTCGGGTTGAACAGGCTGGAGGGAATCTTGTTACAGGGAATACCCGCCGGCTGGGTGCCGTTTGGATTTGTCGGTAATGCGTTGCCCAATGGGTCACACATAAAGGGATCGTTAATAAACGAGCCCGGATTGTTCGGATCTCCGTGAGCGCTATACGGGTTGTATATTTGCGAGCTGATTGCGGTGAAATCACCGCTCAACTGTGCCGTGGTTGGAACTAGATAAAGCGCCGGACTAGATGTGTTCTGCCGAAAACCTTCGTAGGAACCATAAAAGAATGTTCGGTTTCTGCCGTCATAGTGAGGAAAACGCACGGGGCCGCCAACCGTCGCTCCAAACTGATTCTGCTTGAGAGGTGTCTTTTGCGCACTGAAGAAATTCGAGGCGTCTAGTCCGCTGTTTCGAAAAAATTCCCACGCATCGCCATGATATGCATTTGTGCCTGACTTGGTCACCATGGCCACAATGCCGCCCACCACCTGGCCGTAAGCCGCTTCATCGTTATGAGATTGAACCTTAAATTCCAGCGTGTCGTCGATGGTTGGTTGCACAGCATTGGTGTCGCCTGAGGCGCCGTAATTCGTCACCCCATCCAGCAGGAACATATTGCTTCGATTTGACTGCCCGTTAATCGCGGGATATACGAAACTGCCAATGGCTCCGGGGGCGCCTCCCGCGTTTTGAAGCGGGTTGGAAGGGCTGACTCCGGGCGCTAGCAGCAGCAATTCGGTAAAATTTCGACCATTCAACGGCAGATCATTGACTTCTCTGCTGCTTACCACCGATCCCAGATTCGCGGTGGATGTTTGCAGTTGGATTCCCTGGGCCGATACAACGACTTTAGTGGCCGTCGAACCGGGTTTCATCGCAAAGTCGATTGTTGTTGATTGGTTCACACGCAGAGTGAACACAGGTTGCAATACTGTCTCAAACCCATTTTTAGAGGCTTGAAGAGTGTAGTTGCCCGGAGGAATTTCCAAAAAGGAGTACAGGCCACTTCCGCTCGATACCTTCGTTTGCGCAACTCCCGTGCCGGTATTCGTCAGCGTGATTTCAGCGTCGGGGACAACAGCACCGCTTGTGTCCTTGACGGTTCCGTTCAGTGAAGCCGACCTTTGTGCATTGGCTGACGTTGCACCGGCAACCATCAACATCAGCAAACACGATGCAAAAGCAATTTCTAAAGCACGTGCGCGACCGAAAGGGCACATAACAATGTCTCCCGAAAAACGCCAGCGCATTCTACTTTTTTGAGCGCCTTAGTTGATTGGTACGTCCAATCACGAGGAGCGTACTTGCTCTGATTAATAGCTGTCAAGATGTATTTGTAAAATATGTTGAAAAGTGCTAGGAATAATGAACTCGCGGCCCGAATCGGAGATTACTACCCACCCGTTAAAAGAGCGTTAATTGGACGTGCCAAGCGCATATAGAACGGAACGGAATCCGCCTTTTCACGTGCAGGCTTGGTGTCGTGGTGACTACCAGATTGCAATTCGATTCACAACGTTGGAACGTGACTGTACGCATATTTCACTTCATACATCAGGAATTTGGAGGCGACCGGCTGACATGAGCTTTTGGCCTGCAGTTCTGCGTTCCCCTCTCATGCAGCACTGCATGTAGCGGAAAACCCCCTGGATTACGCCAACGATGGAAGACTGAGCAAGGACATTTTCATGAACACTCTGTGCTCCACGTATTTGTGCGCTCTCATGGTCGTCGGTTTTTTATTCGGAGAGAGAGTTGGTGCTGAGAAGCCAGAACCTTCTCCTGTACATCTAGAAACGATCATCGCCATTCGTCACGGAGAAAAACCGCCGGATAGCCTTGGGCAACTTAGTTGCAAAGGATTGAACCGATCTTTGGCTTTACCGCGCGTACTCTTAGCGCGATACGGGTATCCGAGCTTTATTTTTGCCCCAAACCCATCCGTGATGTCGACTAGCGCCAGTGGGACTTACTCCTACGTACGCGCCCTGGCAACAATCGAGCCCACAGCAATTAAAGCCCATTTGCCCGTCAATACGGAGATTGGGCTAGGCGATATAAAGGGGCTCCAGCGCGAGCTCACCAGTAAGCCGTACTGGAACTCGGTTGTTTTCGTCACCTGGGAACATTCTTATCTCGATCGCTTTGTTAAGGCGCTGGTGAACACCTATGGGGTTGATCCGGCCCGCGTTCCGTCCTGGCCGGAGGACGATTACGACAGCATATTTGTAATTCAGCTGCGCCGGGAAAACCACGCGACCAGCATTTCGTTCAGACATGAGCATGAGGGTCTGAACGGCCGCCTGAGTGATTCATGCCCGGAATCACCGGCCGCGAGACCGGATAATTATCCCTGATCGACTACTTTGGCTGCGGCCGCTCTTATGACAGGAAACACTGTTAAGCGCAGTTGCGTGCTTCCAAGCGGTACGAGTTCGATCGTTTCTTCCGGACCAAGCTGGCTCCTGTCCGATGGCAAAGGCGGAGTCTGAAACCATTCCGGATCGTGGCCTTGAGGACGCACCAGATCCCAATTTTCAATTGGTCGCGCTGGGACCTCGAGATGCACCGGCGGATTCGACCAGGGATCATCGCCGACCGCGTTCGTACTGAAGCGGACCTGTTGATCGATGTCCCTGTCCCGGTCTAGGGTAAGACCATAATTCCATCGTGTTCCCGCGGTGGCAGCCCACATTGGGAAATAATCTGGAGCGGTAATCTCGAACTCCGGCATCTCGATTGCCATCCACTCTTCTTTCGGATTGAGAGAGTAAACGAGGGGTCCACGCTCCAGATAGATTCCGCCATCGCCAGAGCTGCCCGCGGCCGCGCTCATTGGCAACTCCAGCACGACAAGGTCCCCCTCCGCATACATGCGCTCCAGACGAAAAAATCCATTCTCCACCGCGGGGAGAGAGAGATTTTTTCCATTGACGATTAAGCTCGGCCGCTCGCACCATTCGGGAACACGGAGGTGAAGTGGAAAAAGGATTGGACTGTTGCAGTACACACGAAACGCGATGCGTTCGGAAAATGGATATGATGTTTCCTCGATAATTTCAACCGGTTGCCCATCCGAGCCAACTTTCGCTCTGACGCTGCATGGCCCATACAGTACCGCCGCAAGGCCCCCATCGGAGGCACTCATCCACATGCGCTGGACATATGTCGGCAGCATGCGGTTCACATTTCCCGCGCAACACGCAGTCACAAACTTGAACTTTGGCCGATGATCGCTGTTCGGACCGTACAGTGCAGCAGCTGTCCCATTGAAGCCCACCTGGCAGGAGTTGCGCGCAATGTGGAGTTGGTTGGGGCAGGAAAAGTATTGCAGGCCGGTCCAGTCCTTTCGCACCGCTCCCATGCCAGCGTTGAACAAGGCCCGCTCGATACGGTCGCCATAAATGCCAGAACCCGTCGCCATCAGCATGTAGCCCCAGGTCAGGTTGAATTCAACAATGTCGCATGTCTCATGACCATCGAGAGCGCCGGTTCCCGCCAGCGCCTCGGTCGTCGAAGGTGTTCCATCAGCCAGCATGTGATATTTGAAAATTCGGTTCATCGCGGCGGAGGCAACCTCAAGCTGGGCTCGATCGCCGGTGTACATGGAGAGCAACGCGGGCAATTTGGACGTTTCGGCAAACGTAACGCCATGCATGTTGGAAGGATGATCCGCAGTGAGGGCGTCCAAGTCCGCCGCTGGAACCTTTTTCCAGATCTCCTGCGCCTTCACCAGCAAGCGCTCATCTCCCGAATGGGCATAGCACCACAACATGGACTCGATATTTACCCTGTCGCGCGGCCCATAGGGACCCCCTTGGTAATCGGACGAATCGCTTAGGTAATGACGACACATCGCGCTCACGATCGTGGTATTGTTTTCCCCTTCCGCCGCCGCCGCCAACCCACGGAAGAAGACTGCCTGGGGCCATCGATCCGGTTGCAAATCCGGGTCCGCGGAATCTGGTGGATCGTACAGCTTTCTCGGACCCAAGAACCATCCGTTGATCGAATGGTCCACCGTGTAGTTGATCGATTCCATTGCGCGCCTGCGCAGGTCAGCATTTTCGGTCAGTATTGCGCAGCGATATGCGCCATCCACCCAATAACCCATCTGCTCCCACGGGTACCAGAAGACGCCGCCATTTCTGGATTCCTGATCTTGACCCCGTTCATTGCTCGCCCAATAGCGCCGGTCGAACGGAAAGCAGAAGTCTGGCTGATGGATCGTAATCCCACTCACCTGCTTTGTCATCTCCTCCAGCAGCCAACCCTCCGGGCGCACGCTGCCCAATTGTAGCTCCCGAAAAACCGCAAACGGCGTCAGCAGGGATTCCCGTTTCCCTAGCATCTCTGGCGGATTATTTTCTTCACGATGCAAAAGAGCCCGCGATTTTCCTAGAGGAACTTCGGACGAATCCCCCGCGGTCTGTTGACATGGTGCGGGAGTGGGCAGACCCGCCGTTGCTGCCGCCGCCAGAGAGCCCAGCAGGAAACGGCGGCGGCCAAATTTACCGGCGGGTGTATCTTTCATCTTCATATTCAATTCTGGCCGAAGGCTCGGTCCATGGAATCTCTATTTCGCAGCGAGTAAGTCCGATCCTTGACCTTAGTTCATCCACTCTGATTGAAATACAATCACGATCGTTCAACTTGGTTCCAGAACATCGAGAGAGGGCTGCCTCTAACAAACACCGTCGCGTAGCGATTGCCTGGATTCACTCCTGTAGAACAATCCGAAAACCGAAGGCGTACTTTCCCGGTACTTGTGACGGAAGCCGAATACGTAGACTGTCGGATCGCTGTAGGAATTCCAACTTGGTGTCAAAGCCAAGCAAGTAAACTGACTTCACCGCTTCGCGCAGCGATTTCCGCCCAAAAGATTGGATGACTGTCTGTCCACCGGAAGGCAACGCCATCTGGATGGCGTAGATCGCGTTTCCTTTTGTCGTAAAGCGAAAATCGCTCGCCGTATAGGGTGGAGACTTTGTGTCCTGCACCGGTCCCGCCACGATTTTGGTCGGACCTTCACCATAAACTTTCCACGGACGCGTTCCATAGATTGCTTCGCCATTCACATCAATCCACGCTCCGACATCCAGCAGAATCTGTCGGACTTCGTCTGGAATCGTCCCGTCGGCGCGCGGCCCAACATTTAGCAGAAGATTCCCATTTTTACTGACGACCTCAATTAGTTCATGGACAATAAATTCAGGCGTTTTGAAAACATCATTCTTGATGTAACCCCAGGATTTGTTGCTGATTGATGTATCGGTCTGCCAACATTCATCCTGAATGTCCGCAAACACCCCGCGCTCCACATCCACGACAGCGGATTTGGGCTGCATAGCATCCAGCTTGTAGTTGATTACGCCCAGCGAGCCCGCCTTGGATGTTTCATTGTAGAAAAACGCGGCAAAGCGGGCCAGGTCTGGACGCACTTCTGGCTTCCCGATCCAAAAGTCGAAATAGAAAAGTTCAGGATGATACTTGTTCACGATTTCGGCGCTCCGTGCCAGCCAATCGTCCACAAATTCAGGGCTGACATATGTCCAGTCTTCAAGAAAGTTGTCGGAGTCCTCGTCCAGGGCAAAACGTAGGTGGGCCGGCCCGTAAAAATCCGCGAGCTTGGGGTCATTCACATCAGAGTCGATTGTGCGGCCTGGTTGTAGAAACCAGTCATGTTCGATTCGATGTGAGGAAGCTCCGATACGAAGCCCCGCTGCACGAACAGCGTTGGCCAGTTCGCCAGCCAAGTCCCGATGCGGTCCGATTTTGGACGCCGTCCAGCGTGAAAGGTCGCTGTTATACATGGCAAAACCATCGTGATGCTCAAAAACAGGAACCACATATCGAGCCCCCGCTCGCTTAAAAAGACTCGCCCAGGAAATGGGATCATAGTGCTCCGCTTTGAACATGGGAATGAAATCCTTATACCCAAATTGTGTCAGCGGACCATAGGTTGACAGCTGATGCTTGTACTCTTCTGTCCCAACGGTGTACATCAAGCGCGGGTACTGCTCGCTTCCGAATGCTGGGACACAATAAAGACCCCAGTGGACAAAAATTCCGAATTTCGCGTCCTTGTACCAGTCGGGAACCTGATAAGTTGCGAGCGACTGCCAATCAGGATGAAACGAACCATTGCTCGCCTGACGGCTGACGCCAGAGAGGATTTCGGCCCGGGATTTGTCGTATGCGGCACCAGCTTCTCGCCATATGCGATCGATCTTTTCTGGATCCAGAGATGCCGTGGGTGCATCTGCTTCATCCAAATTTCTAGGCAAAACTGCAACAGAATCCTTGGGCGTGATTGCCGATCGATCGTCTAGCCGCAAATCTTCCGGACGAAAGATTTGGTTGCCGGACATCGCTATGAACAGACCTCCATTACGTAGCAACTCCCGCCGCGAGATCATAATGCAGGAATGTTAGCAAATGGTTCGTCCAATAACAAAGATCATGGAATAATCTTGTCAAGTTGTCATCGACGGATGTTCTTCCGAAAATGCTTTTCACAAGGCGATGTGCGAAAACGGCGCTATCCCACTGCTGGGCATCGCGGTTTACTTCTACGGTCACATTTTCCTCGAAACGTCCGCTCGACTCGGTTTCCGCGTGATCTGGATTGAGATGGAACATGGTTTCATGACGTTTGCAGATGCTGTCGAGTGCGGCCCGACATCATCGAAGTTCCAATGATAGAAACGCCGGAGATGAGCGTGGAGAAGAAATGGACAGAAGACAATTCATTCAGACGAGCATGTGTGCCACCGCCGATCTACTGCTGCCCGCGACGGCGATTTCAGCGCGAGCACATGACGAGACGCGGGTCATCGACATTCATGTGGCCACACATGGCGACGATGCAGATCCGGGAACAGAGGAAAAACCATTTGCTACGATTGAGCGCGCACGCAAGGAAATCCTCGCCCGAAAAACTCAAATTCTCCGCCCACAGACTGTCTGGATCCACTCGGGAACCTATTATCTCGATCAGCCTTTAATTTTCAGGCCGGAAGATTCCGGCACCTCCGCCTCCCCCATCACCTACGCGGCATGGCAGGACGATTTCGTCACCATCAGCGGTGGAAGAAGATTGAATTGCCAATGGAAACCCCATGGAGGCTCCATCCTTGAGTGCTTTCTTCCTGAAGTGAAGCGAGACAATCTCGACTTTACGCAATTATTTATCGCCGGTAATCGGCAGATTCGCGCGCGTTATCCGAACTACGATTTCAAGAATCCATTAGTCAGCGGAAACGGCTACGTCGATGTCAAGGATCCTAGCGAACCCTGGCCAAATATGGAATTCCACTTTGACCCGTCGACGTTTACCGACAAGCGCTGGAGCAATCCACAAAAAGCAGTTGTCCATCTCTTTCCGCTCGATTATTGGGGAAACCTGCAATGGGAGGTACTCGATATTGACTGGCGCAACCACGCCATTCAGCTAGCCTGGGGCGGCTTTCAATTGAACGAACATCTTTTCGGCAGGGCTGCGACGGGCATCGGCAAATCCCAGCTTTATCATCAAGGCTTCAAATCCCGCTTCTTCGTCGAAAATGTGTTCGAGCAGCTGGACGCGCCGGGCGAGTGGTATTTGGACGCCGATCGTAGCGTACTCTACGCCATCCCTCCACAGCAAATGAACTTGGACGGAGAGCTGGTTGAAGCTCCGATTCTTGAGTCCGTGATTTCGTTTCAAGGGTCTCAACGTCAGCCAGTTCAATACATCAACCTCGTTGGATTTCGTATTTCTCACACCGCCAGTACATTCCTGAAGACCTATGAGGCCCCCTCCCGTGGCGACTGGACCATCCACCGCGGCGGTGGGATCTTCATGGAGGGAGCCGAGAATTGCGCCATCGAAACATGCTTCTTCGACGCGCTCGGCGGCAATGCACTGTTCCTGAATGGCTATAACCGCGGAAACCGCATCTATGGCAACCGGTTCTCCGATATCGGCGACAGCGCAATTTGCCTCGTGGGTTGCGCGCAACAAATTCAGGGCACAAACCGGCCGCTACCAAGCGGAAATCTGGTTTCGAACAATCTCATCCATGATTGTGGATTTTTCGGAAAGCAAATCGCAGGCGTCTTCTTATCGGTCAGCGAAAAGAATGTCGTCAGCCACAACCACATTTACAACATGCCTCGCGCTGCCATTTGCGTCGACGATGGATGGGGCGGCGGTCATGTTATCGAATTTAACTACATTCACGACACAGTGCGCGAGACACATGACCACGGTCCGTTCAATTCCTGGGGGCGGGGACGTTTCTGGTGTATGGAGCAGTCGCATGGCGAGGCGTCGCACAGATCTGGCTATCATGACAATGATCCAAACTACAGCTTCTACTACCCGGAAGCGGACGGAAGAACTACAGTCGTCCGAAACAATCTCTTCCGAGAGCCGCCATCGGTCCATCAATTGGGTATAGATCTTGACGACGGGTCTTCGCACTATCACATTTACAACAACGTTTGTATTGGGGTCGCGATAAAACTGCGTGAGGGCGATTACCGCACAGTGGAAAATAATCTCTTCATTTATCCGGCAAACCCACCTGCATTTCATCAGGGTTACGAAGGAAATCACGATCGCTTCATCAAGAATGTGATCATCACCAGTTCTGCGCAAACCCACGCGTTCGGAAAATCCAGCATACCGGGAGACTCGTATCAAATCGTGCTTCCGCCGCGTAACGGCCCGATTCTTTCGCTCATCGATCACAATCTGTTCTACAACGACCTCGGTCAATTCTTCAGCTCTGTCACTCCGCGCGACGGCGCCAGAATGCATTATTCGATGGAGCAATGGCAGGCGCTTGGTTACGATATCCATTCGATCTACGGTGATCCCCAATTTTTGGACCCAGACCACGGCGATTATCGCTTCCGGCCTGACTCTCCCGCGCTCCGGATCGGCTGCAAGGATATCGACCTGAGCGCCGTGGGATTATTGCGCGATTTTCCCAGTCGGTGGGTTGATGACAATGCGATCGCACGCGCCCGACGCGCCAAAACTTGATGGAACACGGATGAATGACCTGGATCTCCATCCATTGACACCATATGATCTGCCAAAATAGACTCACTTTGGATTGGTTCATCCATTGAGAATGATGCGCGACTGGAGTCGTACGGCGTGTAAGACGACCGAACATTCGCACTCGGAGTCATGATGAAAGCAATATCGATATTACTTTTGGGCGCGGCGACCTTCCTGGCGTCGAGTCAGGGCGCCACGCTCTCAGCGCAATCTCGCCAGCCGGTCGCTAAATGGTCTTTCGATGAAACTGACGGTGCGGCGACGCGCAATTCCGTCACCGGAACCGAGGACAAAATCTCCGGATTCTTCCTGCGTGTTCCAGGGGTGTCCGGCCAGGCATTGCAATTCGACGGCGACACTACGTCCGTGGTTGAAGCGGCGACAACCCTGCCGCCCATGTCGAACGCGTTCACTGTCGACGCCTGGATCGCGATCAACACCTATCCCTGGAACTGGGTTCCCATTGTAGATCGCAGAAATGCGCAGAGTGCCGGCTATCTGTTCGGCATCGATTCATTCGGCCATCTTGGACTACAGGTGGCCGTCGACGGCCAGTGGCGAGTTTTGACTTCTGCCGTCCAACTCCCTTTGAAGAAATGGTCCCATGTGGCCGCAACCTTCGACAGTCATGTGGGACTGGCCATCTACGTTGACGGCAAACTTGCCGGTCAGCTGCCTGTGCAGGGAGAAATCGTTCCAGCGAATGATCAGGACCTAATTATCGGGAGGGTTCGCGAGCCGATTGTTCCCGCACAATGGATTCACCCGAAATATCCGGTCTGGTATTCCTTCGATGGAATTATTGATGAATTGGAGATTTATCACCGCGCTCTCACTGGGAGCGAGATTGCGGCACAATACGCGGAGTTTCATCCTCCCACGGGCGATGTTCTGCCTTGGCCGGTATTGCCCTCCGGCCCTCCGGGCCCGGGTCGATTCGGTGCTTACTATTCGCACCTGGAATACACTCCGCTTTGGGATGCCCAGCGTCGGGTCGGACCGTATTCCGACGTGGTGGTTCGGTTCGACCAATCCCCGATTCGCCTCGTCTTCTGGCAGGGACTGAATTACATTCCAACTTGGGTGACCGGCAATGGAAAGTGGTACAGCGATGAGTTTATGGAAACCTGGGGTGCGGGCTGTCCGGATGGAGGCGACTGCGAGCCAATGTCCGATAAGCAGAATCGCTATGCGCACGTCCGGATCATTGAAAGCACTCCCGCCCGTGCTGTGGTTCATTTCCGCTATGGACTTTGCGAGGTAGAAAACTATGTTTGCGCCAATCCAAATCCATACACAGGCTGGACCGACTGGGGCGATGAATACTATACCGTCTACCCCGACGGCGTCGCCGTCCGCAAGCAAGTTCTATGGAGTTCCAATTTTAAAGACGTGCATGGTAAACCCTTTGGGCATGAGTTCCAGGAGACCATGATCATCAATCCTCCCGGCTCGCGCCCAGAAGACAATATACAAACTGATGCTCTCACCCTCGCCAACATGAAAGGTGAAACCTACACGTACTCGTGGCTGCCGAACGCTCCCAAGGCTCTGGACCGTCCGGAACAAGCTAACATTCAACTCGTCAATCTCAAATCCGAATGGGAACCCTTCCAGATCGTTTCCCCGGTCGGTGACAAGCTCAAACCTTACCGCGGCGAGAAGACCTATTCCATCTTCGAATGGTGGAACCATTGGCCCGTCCAACAGGTCAAATCCAGCGGCATTTACGCTGTGGCGCCCGACAAGCCGTCGTCTACATCGTTGTCCCATATCGAGGGCCCGCCCTATGCCATGACCAGCGACTCCATGACGAAGCTCATGTTGGACGGGCTGACCACCAGGACGGCGGCCGAGCTGGTTCCATTGGCCAAATCCTGGCTGTCGCCACCTGTCATGGTCATCCGCGGAGAATCCTTCCAGGGCAAGGGCTACGATCCCGCCCAGCGCGCCTTTGTCGTGGTTCGTCAGGCAAATGCCAAAGACGGGAAACTTCATATCGTATTGCAAGCGTCGAACGACTCGCCGCTGTTCAACCCAGCGATTATCGTTGAGAACTGGGGCGACGGCGCTCCACGGCTAAGACTCGATGGCAAATCGGTTCCCTGGAATCAAAAATACCGCTACGGGAAGATCGATACACTTCAAGGAACCAACCTGATCGTTTGGATCGAGCTCCAATCGAACCGGCCGACGACCATCGACCTGGTTTCTTCAATCGCGAAATAGGAAAGGCGGAATGTGCCCGGTCGATGCTCGACGATCGCATCATTATTCCTGGCTGCTGACTACGATGCCGCTTGTGGCGTCTCCCCAGGCCGGCCATGGTCCAGTTGCGTGGTGGAAATTGAACGAAGGCTCCGGCAACATCGCTCTGGATAGTGCAAGCGGAACGCAAGACACCATTCTCAACAATCACGAGTGGGTGTCCGGCGTCTCTGGATCCGCCCTGAAATTCGATGGATTCACCACCCTCGTGACCCGCGGCCCAAAGAATGTCCCGCGCCTTGATCGGCACTTCACCATCGAAGCCTGGATCGCACTTCAGTCATATCCGTGGAATTGGGTGGCCATCGTCGATCAGGAAAAGAATCGGAAGGCGGGCTATTTCTTCGGCATCGACTCCGAGGGCCGCCTTGGCCTGCAACTCTCCGTGTGGGGCCAGTGGGAGATTTGTCGTTCCCAAGTCCGATTGCCTTTAATGCAATGGGTACATATCGCCGCCACCTATGATTCGCAAGAAGGCATCACCCTGTATATCAACGGCCAATTTGCCGGCAAACTGCCCGTCACCGGACGCATGACTGCGACCAGCGACATTGGCCTCCAGATCGGACGCAATTTTCAAGAACTTCCGCCGACCGCGAACGTTCGCCCCTATGAGGATTTCCCCGCCTCCTACTCGCTCGATGGCATTCTGGACGAGTTGAAGATTTACGACCGCGCCCTGTCATCCACCGAGATTGCGAGCTCTTACTCTGCGGCTAAACCAACCGGCCCTCCTCCGCTCACTGCCCGTCACTGGCCGTCCCTTCCTCATTCCAGGAATTTTGGGGCCGTTTATGCCGATCTCAAGCTCTATCCGGAGTGGGACGCGCTCTGGCGCGTCGGTCCTTACGCCGATGTCGTCGTGAATTTTGCCAGCGCTCCATTTCATTATGTGTTTTGGCATGGCGCCAACTTTGGCGACGGCATGGTCACCGGCGACGGCATCTGGATCGGCGACCAAAGCTTCGAAAGCCACACCGTCCTCGAAGGACATCACCTCACCGCCGAACACATGAATGACAAGCATGATATGCATTCCCATATCGCCATTGTCGAGAACACTCCGGCCCGGGTCGTTCTACATTGGCGGTATGGACTCGTGGATGTAATCGGCAGATTCTCCAACGTGGATCCACTGACCGGCTGGGGCGACTGGGCCGACGAATATTTTTATATCTATCCAGACGGAACTGCCGTGCGTTTCGGAACCATTCATGGAACCGCCAGTCACTATGCCTTCACCGAACCGACCATTCTTCTAGAACCGGGGAAGAAGGCCGAAGATTACGTATCCCTGCAAGCGTCGACAATCGCCAACGACCAGGGTGAAACCCGCACTTATTCATGGGCGGACTCTTTCCCGCCATTTCCATTTACCGATCAGCCCAAGGATGCGAACATCGCTGTTGTCAATCTAAAATCGACCTACAAGCCCTTTTATATCTATCCACCCGGCACCGGGCTGGGGCCCTACGGCGCGCCTCCAGAGCTAAGACCTACGTATTCTCACTTCCCTACCTGGAATCATTGGCCAGTCAATCAAATTCCGTCCGATGGCCGCGCTGCCCTGTTCCCGGATCATTTCAGTAGCGCCGCGATCATGTCCCCGGAGACCCATCTGGTCACGTCGGAAGGACCCCAGCCAACGAGAAGCATATATTTCCTCTTCGGGCTGACGAATCAACCCATTTCATCTCTAGCAATACTAGATCGCTCCTGGATTCATCCCCGCTGCCATAAGTGTTGAGGGAAGAAGCTTCGCCGCAATATACGACCCCTCGCAGCGCGCATATATTTTGACGCGCCAGCCTTCGACTCTCAAGACAGCAAAAAACGCGGCTCCAGCTTACCCTCTCAGCCAGCGAATCCTCTCCTGTCGTGAACCCAGCATTCGTCATAAAAAATTGGGGCGATCGCCAGACGGAGGTGCGCATCGACGGCGCCAGGCCGCCAACGGGAATAATTCGCACTGGTTTTGTCGATCATCTCGACGGGACGGATCTGGTTCTATGGATTCAGTATCGATCCACCCATCCGTTTCGGCTAACGATGACCGCACGCGGCGAAAATTCTCCGTGGCATGCCCGATAGTAGGTAGATGGGGCGCAAGCTCCCCTTGCGGGATTCTCCGGTAGTGGGTCAGATGATTTCCACAGGCCCCGGCAGACACTCGTAGCATGTATTGCATGAGCGAACACGAGAAACTTTTACAGGTTGGACGCTTAGCTGAGGAATACAGCAGCCTGAAAGGCGAACTGGGTCACGTGGAAGAGCGTCGCTTCGAGAGTCGCGCAGGCGTATGCCTATCCGGGTCAAAATTTCCAACCTCTCGTTGTAAAAGATGGCGAACTATTTGCCAGACCACAACCGGGAAGATGCAGGCTGGTGGAGATTTCCGAGAGTTGTTAAATGAGCGTGAGTTGATTGAGTTGCTTATTGAACGCGAAAGGCTGCGCCGCGAACTGAAAGAAACGGGAGATCGCTTGAAAACGCTTGCTCCTCACCGTGCAACAAGTAATTTGGCGATGACTCTCAAGACGCTCGGAAGAAGCCGTGAAGCCCATCCAACCGCATAAGCTTACTAAGGTCCCTCCACCGCAAGCGCCGTGAGATCTCGCATTGGCAGCTCTTGGCTACCAGCGCGAAGGATCCACTGCACCACAAACTCTTGATTGTGCTGGCGTGCAAATTCCAATGCAAGATGTGTCTTGCCGATCCCAGGACTGCCCGCAAGTAATAGGGGTTGGCTGTGATCTTCAATGGATATGGCTCTGGAAAGTCTTTCTAGCTGTTGCGGCCTATCAAAATCTACAGACGATGCCGTTGACGTCGTTGTCGGCAATCACGAGAGTTCCGGTCAAGTTCATTGCCCAAAGCGCATGGAGAAACGCGCAACCTACGGTGGCAGGGATTTGTGATTTTTTCGGCTGTAGTCACGGAAGAAGCGAACACTGCTGACTAGATTGCGACGAAGTAGAATGGAGATCTCTGTTACCCTTTTCCTGTCTCGGAAAGGGACTCCTCGAATTGCCGCCAGAGATTTCGGGTCGAATGAGCGCGAAGCTCCCATATCGCAGTCGTCTCTAGTCCCTTTCGAGGGCGGAGAATCGCGAATAATGCCCGGAAACTGCGGGTTTCGCGACATCCACTGTTTATCACTTAGATATTAACGACTAGATGGCGGAGGGAGAGGGATTCGAACCCCCGTTACCCTTGCAGGTAAAGCGGTTTTCAAGACCGCCTGTTTCAACCACTCACACATCCCTCCGCACGGGGACGGCTTGGCTTTCCTACCTGCAGGATACCAGCACGACCACCTGTCGAACTCTTGTGTGTCAATCGACGGACCGCACCCTCACGACCCGCTTTCTCGAAACTCGATCCACCCATCTCTGGACCTTGCTCTCTCGGCAGGCGTTTCTGTCAATCGTGCGGCATCGCCTTCTCACCTTTTTCCGTTCTCAATCGCAGCCGCAACTCTCTCACTCACTTTTGCCCCCGGGCAGTTCAACATGGCCACCGAATTGAAAGCGCATCGCTGATAGCAGTTTGTCCTGATAATCTGCCTCTCCACGCGAACTGAAGCGCTGATAGAGTGCAGCTGAAAGCACCGGCGCAGGCACCCCCTCATCCACAGCTGCTTTGATGGTCCAGCGTCCTTCGCCCGAATCTGACACGCGTCCGGCAAACTTGGATAGCGCCGGATCTTCCACAAGCGCAGCCGCAGTCAAATCGAGTAGCCATGAGGCAATGACACTGCCGCGGCGCCACACCTCCGCTATGTCGCGCAAGTTCAATTCGTACTGGTAGTATTCCGGATCGCGCAGCGGTGTTGTCTCGGCGTTCGAAGCAATCTTCTGTTTGCCAACGTTGGCATCGCGCAGGATTCCGAGCCCCTCGGCATAGGCTGCCATCAATCCGTACTCGATCCCATTATGGACCATCTTCACAAAGTGGCCCGCTCCACTGGGGCCGCAATGCAGGTAGCCCTGCTCCGACGTGCCGCCAATATTTTCCCGGCCAGGTGTGCGCGGAACATCGCCCACACCTGGCGCCAGTCGGTTGAAGATCGGATCGAGGCGATTCACTACGGCGTCCTCGCCACCAATCATCATGCAATAGCCGCGCTCCAGGCCCCATACTCCTCCGCTGGTGCCGACATCGACATAGTGAATTCCCTTCGACGACAATTCCTTCGCTCGTCGTATGTCGTCGACGTAATATGAGTTGCCGCCGTCGATCAAAGTGTCGCCTGCCTCAAGATGAGGAACCAGCTCTGAGATGGTTTCGTCGACTGCCGCAGCCGGGACCATCATCCATATGGCTCGAGGCTTTGTTAATTTTTGTACCAGGTCCTTAAAACTTGTCGCACCCACCGCTTTTTCCTGCGTAAGCGCTGCTACCGCTTTAGGGGAGAGGTCGAACACAACACACTCGTGGCCACCCGTCAGGAGACGCCGCACCATGTTGGCACCCATTCTTCCAAGCCCGATCATTCCAATTTGCATAATGTAATTCCCTTCCTGAGTAATGTTTTTGTGTGTGACAAGACTCGATCACCGAATCTGTCTTTCAGCGATCAATCCCTCGCATCGCAAAGAATGCTCTACGCATTCTTCTTATACTTGCGATAACGCTGGATCAACGTGTTCGTCGAGCTGTCGTGGTCGAGCTTGGGTTCTTCAGGACTCTCCAGTTCTGGAATAATCCGCTTTGCCAGCACTTTGCCGAGTTCGACGCCCCACTGGTCAAAGGAGTCAATATTCCAGATCGCGCCTTGTGTGAACACGGAATGCTCGTACAGAGCTACCAATTTCCCAAGTGATGCCGGCGTCAGTTGTTCCAGAAACAGCGTGTTCGATGGACGGTTGCCCTGGAAAACTCGATGCGGAACCAGCCAATCGGGTGTGCCTTCCGCACTGACCTGTTCGCGAGTCTTGCCGAACGCCAATGCCTCCGTCTGCGCGAAAACGTTTGCAACCAGAATGTCGTGATGGTCGCCTAGCGGATTCAGTGACTGAGCGAAAGCGATAAAGTCGCACGGGATCAGCCGAGTGCCCTGGTGAATAAGCTGATAGAAAGAATGCTGTCCGTTAGTTCCCGGCTCGCCCCAGTAAATTGGGCCAGTTTGATAGTTGACTTCGATTCCAGCTAATGTGACATGCTTGCCGTTACTCTCCATCGTCAACTGTTGCAGATACGCGGGAAACCGCTTCAGGTATTGGTTGTACGGCAATACCGCCACTGTTTCCGCGTTAAGGAAATTCGTATTCCATATAGCCAGAAGTCCCATCAGCACGGGTAGGTTTCTCTTGAAGGGTGTGGTACGAAAGTGCTCGTCCATCTCATGAAAGCCATCCAACATCGCGCTAAAGTTATCCGGACCGATGGCCAGCATAGTCGACAGTCCGATCGCTGAATCCATGGAGTAGCGACCTCCAACCCAATCCCAGAAACCGAACATGTTTGCGGTATCGATACCGAACTTTGAGACGTCCCCGGCGTTTGTCGAGACAGCAACAAAATGTTTGGCAACAGATTTCGGATCGCCTCCCAATCCTGCCAGTGCCCAGTCGCGGGCCGAGTGAGCGTTCGTCATCGTCTCCAGCGTGGTGAAGGTCTTTGAGGAAATGATGAAGAGGGTTTCCGCCGGGTCAAGATCACGCACGGCTTCCGCAAAATCTGTGCCGTCGACATTGGACACGAAACGAAACGTCATTGCGCGATCGCTATAATGTTTCAGCGCTTCGTAGGCCATGACCGGACCCAGGTCGGATCCGCCGATTCCGATGTTCACAATATTGCGAATGCGTTTGCCGGTATGCCCGGTCCACGTCCCGCTACGAATTCGGTTGCAGAAATCTGCCATCTTCTCAAGCACCTCGTGCACCTCAGGCACGACATCGACGCCGTCAAGGACAATGGATGTGCCCTTCGGTGCCCGCAGCGCCACATGAAGTACGGCGCGGTTTTCCGTAATGTTGATCTTTTCGCCCCGGAACATGGCATCGATCCTCGCCTGAAGGTCGGTCGCCTCTGCCAATTGAAGGAGGAGATTGATGGTTCGATTCGTAACACGGTTCTTCGAGTAGTCCAGGTAGATGCCGGCTCCTTCGGCTGTCATGCGTTTGCCACGGTCAGGATCGGAAGCAAATAGCTCTCGAAGATGCTGCTTGCGAGCCTTCTTCGAGTGGACGTCGAGTTTTTTCCACGCAGGGTTTGCGGTGAGTGGATGCGCATTGACGAGCTCGAAAGTCGTTTCCATATTTTTTCTCCTTACTAGCATTATCTGATCCATTGCAGTGCGATGCTGGGTTGCACCGCGTGGGCGGCTACGTCCCAAAGGCGAACACCTCCAGGCGACGCATGTGCATTCTCGCCCCTGCGGCACTCGCCATAATCATCGCCAGGACGGTGCATCGTGCCACAGAATGAAAGGAGCCTCAAGCGGCACAAACGCTCCTACGTGTTGCGGAACGAGGCGCGGCGTATAGTCAGCGACCGGGCGACTTTTCGCCACAATCGCACTATAGGTGAAGGCATTTGTCGCTCCGACCAGGCGTTCGCCTCGGCTCATCGTTAGCGTGGCTGGACTCTCATCCTTCTTCGGCTCTGCGTAAAGCTCGACCCCGACTGCATCGGGATCGATATCATCAAGGAAAACCTGAACATGAAATAAATATTTCTCGCCCTGTTGATCAACGGTCGCGGAGCCGAATCGCAGCGCTGACCAATGTTTCGACAGTTCGGCCTCCCAGGAAACAAGATCGCCTCCCAATGAACCTCGATTCTCGGCGCGACGGCGAAAATCTGCGGCCGCCGACAGATAGTGTTCTTCGGTATATTGGCGGACTGCGCGATTGGTCGAAAAGGTTGGAGTTAAGCGGGCCATACTTTCTCGCATGCGCGCCACCCAGCTGCGTGGAATTCCATCCTCATCGCGCGCATAAAATTCTGGGACGACTTCCGTTTCGAGCAGCGCATAGAGACTTTCAGCTTCCGTTGCGTCCCAGGAAGGATCATCCCCGTGTTCGCGCCCATCTCCGATTGCCCAGCCTACTTCCGGCGAATACGCTTCCGCCCACCAGCCATCGAGCTCCGAAAGATTCAACCCGCCGTTCACCAGCACCTTCATACCGCTTGTGCCGCTTGCTTCCCAAGGTCGACGCGGAGTATTCACCCAGACGTCCACGCCCTGAACCAGATGCTCCGCCATTAGCACGTCGTAATCTGAAAGAAAAACCACGCGGGATCTGACTTCAGGGCGGCGAGCAAACTCAAACCATTGTCGGATCATATCCTGCCCGGCAACATCTTGAGGATGAGCCTTGCCTGCGAGGACGAGTTGAACCGGGCGATCTCGATTCGTCAGAATATTCACCAGCCGCGCCGGATCGTGCAGCAGAAGGTTCGGGCGTTTGTATGTGGCAAAGCGACGGGCAAATCCCAAGGTCAAAATATTTTCATCGAGTATCAGTGCGGCCTGAGCTAGATCTTCCGGCGACGCTCCCCGAGCTGCGAATTGACGGCCGTAAAGCCTACGGACGTAGGCAACGAGATTCTTGCGGCTATCTGCGCGGAGTTGCCACAGGCTGGAATCGCTGACCGCACGAATATCTCTTTCTGTATTTGCCAGCGTTCCCTCCCAACATTCTTTTCCGCAGGCAAGCTCCCACAAGCGGTCTGCTTCAGCAGAGTCCCAGGTAGGGGTGTGCACTCCGTTGGTCACATATGTGACAGGCACCTCTGCTTCAGGCCACCGGGGAAACAGCGGCTGGAAGAGTTGTCGGCTCACTTGAGCGTGCAATTTGCTGACGCCGTTAATGGCGCCGCTTCCACGGATCGCCAGATAGGCCATATTAAAGGGCTCGGACGAGTCATTCCGATCCCGCCGTCCCAGCGCTAAAAGGTCGTCGACTGATATCGAAAGTTTCTCCTCTGCATATTTGCTGAGATACCGCTCCATCAGGTTTGGAGCAAAGCGGTCAAAGCCTGCCTCCACGGGAGTATGCGTCGTAAAAAGATTGCCGGCACGGGTGACGCTCAGCGCGACGTCGAATGGCTTGCCATAGTCTTCCATGTAGGAACGTGCCCGTTCCAGCACCGCGAATGCGGCGTGGCCTTCATTGAGATGGCAGACCTCGGGCTGTAATCCCAAGGCTCGCAGCAGCCGCCAACCTCCAATACCAAGGACTAGCTCCTGTCTCAAACGCAATTCCGGACCACCGCCGTAGAGTTCAGTCGTAATGCCGCGGTACGCAGGAGGGTTCGCGGGATCGTTGGTATCGAGTAAATACAATTTGGCTCGGCCCACCTGCACCTGCCAAATTCTGATCCACAATTTAAAGCCCGGCAAAGCGATGGCCAGGCGAAGCCATTCGCCGTTTGCCTCACGCACCGGTCGAATCGGAAGTTGGCCGGGGTCATTGAATGGGTATAAGGCTTGCTGGCGGCCTTGTGCATCAATCTCCTGCCGAAAATATCCTTGTTGATAGAGCAAACCGATTGCCGTCACCGGGACGCCCAGGTTATTTGCGGCTTTCAGCTGATCGCCGGCAACGTTTCCGAGTCCACCGGAATAAATCGGCAGCGCCTCGCTCAACATAAATTCCATCGAGAAATACGCAATGGTCGATACGCCCGAACGCGGATGCACTTTTTGAAACCACGCTTCGGACTCCTCGGCATGCACTTTCTCGCGGTGGAGATCCGCCAGGAGTTTTTGAAATCCTGAATCGGAGGTAACAGTTTGCAGTTTTTCCCGGGACACAGTTTGCAGCAGAACCCAGGGATTATGGGTCAGCTCCCAGAGTTCGGGATCGAGTTGCTCCCATAGCCGGTCCGCGGAGTGATTGAACGACCATCGAAGGTCCAGGGCCAGGTCAGTAAGGGCATCTGAAATGGTTGGATCGAGCGGACGATCAACGATTGTCGGGCTACTCATATACGAACTCCTCTCATGCGTGGGCGCTGCTAGCCAGCGTTTGCGAAACAATAGTCTGGGCTTCTTCCTCGATTCGTCGTAGATGGTCCTGACCAAGGAAACTCTCGGCGTAAATCTTGTAGATTTGCTCCGTGCCCGAAGGGCGTGCTGCAAACCAGCCATCCTTGGCAATCACCTTGATACCTCCAATTGCATTGCCATCTCCGGGAGCGGTGGTCAGAATGTTCTGGATCGGCTGGCCCGCAACCTCAGTGGCGTGAATGTCGGACGGGGATAATTTTGCCAGAACTGCTTTTTGTTCAGGCGTAGCCGAAGCATCAATGCGTTCGTAGATGGGATCTCCCAGGTCGCGGGTCAGATCACGATAAATTTCACCAGGATCTTTACCCACGCGTGCAGTAATTTCTGCCGAGAGTAAACAAGGAATGATTCCGTCTTTATCCGTGGTCCATACGCTGCCATCGCGCCGGAGAAAAGAGGAACCGGCGCTCTCCTCTCCGCCAAATCCCAACCAGCCGGCGAGCATCCCCTCGACAAACCACTTAAAGCCCACCGGAACTTCATAGAGCCGCCGACCCAGGCGAGCGCTGACACGATCGATCATGCTGCTGCTCACAACGGTCTTGCCGACGGCGACGTCCTTACTCCAATTGGGCCGGTTCGCAAACAAATAGCTGACGCACACGGACAAGTAGTGATTCGGAGGAAGCAGCCCGCTTCCCTTGGTGACGATGCCGTGGCGATCGTGATCGGTATCGCTGGCGAACGCAATATCGAACTTGTCTTTCAATGCGATGAGTCTTTGCATCGCATAAGGCGAGGAGGGATCCATGCGAATCTTTCCGTCCCAATCTACGCTCATGAAGCGAAATGTAGGATCTACCGATTTGTTCACGATCGTCAGATCGAGACCATACTGCTCGGCAATCCGCGGCCAATAATCGATACCCGCGCCACCGAGGGGATCTACGCCAAGTTTAAGCTTGGCGTCGCGAACTATATTCATATCGACGACGCTATTGAGATCGTCAACATAGAGGCTCAAAAAATCGTGCTTGTGCGTTGTGGATGCGTGCAGCGCTTTGGCAAACAAAGCGCGCTTGACACCGTCAAGATTGCGCTCGAGAAAACCATTGGCTTTCGATTCAATCCACGAAGTCACGCTCGAATCAGCCGGTCCTCCATGCGGGGGATCGTATTTAAAGCCACCGTCATCGGGAGGATTATGAGACGGCGTAATTACGATGCCGTCCGCAAGTCCCGACTTTCGTCCGCGGTTGTACACCAGAATTGCGTGCGAAACAGCTGGGGTCGGGGTGTAGGGCGTGCCTTCAGAAATCATTACATCGATGCCGTTTGCCGCAAGCACTTCCATCGCGCTCGCGAATGCAGGTTCGGACAAAGCGTGTGTATCCATCCCAAGGAACAGCGGCCCGTCAATCTTCTGGAGTTTGCGGTAATCACAAATCGCCTGAGTGATGGCCAGGATGTGCCACTCGTTGAAGGCCACGTCGAACGCAGATCCGCGATGGCCGGAGGTGCCGAAGACAACCCGCTGCCCAGGATCGCTCGGATCGGGTCGTAACTCGTAATAGGCTGTGACGAGTTTCGGAACGTTGACGAGAATGGATGGATCAGCCGGCTTTCCGGCGGCAGGGCTAACTGTCACGTTGCACCTCGCCTTCATCCGTCAGGAGAATCGCGCTGGATCGAGGCTCGAGCCGATAATTGAGTTGGCCTTGCATGGAAGGCTCCTTTCCAGAGTCATGGAGATCGTCAGGGGCGGATCGCGAGGTATCGACCGCCAAACGCCACATCTTCCCGGGCGGCAAAACAGGAATGGAGAAATCGACTGATGTGGTATCGGCGTTAAACAGGATGAACAAATCGGGCTCTGTCTTTCCCAGAATCAGACAAGCAAACGATTTCTGCCGCGGGTCCATCCAGTCGGGAATGGCACCGTTTGGCGCGAACCACTTTATGTCTTTATCCGAGTAGAAATTTTCTGCTCGCAACACAAGGTGAGCTCGTCGAAACGCGATCATCCCCCGCGTGAAACGGTGGATCTCATCGTGCGTTTCGAGCAGGCTCCAGTCAAACCAGCTCACCTCGTTATCCTGACAATAAGCGTTGTTATTGCCCCGCTGGGTTCGGCGAAATTCATCGCCGCCGAGCAACATGGGAACCCCGCGAGAGATAAACAGGCTTAACAGAAAATTCTTGATCATGCGGTTGCGCATGCGCTCAACGCCAGGATCCTGGCTTGGCCCTTCCACCCCGCAGTTATCGCTGTAGTTGAAATCGCTTCCGTCACGGCTGAACTCGCCATTTTCGTTATTGTGTTTCTGGTTGTAGCTGACCACGTCATTCAGCGTGAACCCATCATGGCAAGTGACGAAGTTGAGGCTGCTCGCGGGTCCCTTGCACGACTTTTGGTACAAATCCGAGCTTCCACAGATTCGACTTGCGAACGAGCCGATCATGCCCGCGTCGCCAACCCAAAAGCGGCGCACATCGTCGCGGAATCGGCCATTCCACTCCGTCCAGCGCTTGCTGGAAAAACTTCCTACTTGATAGGCACCTCCTGCGTCCCAGGCCTCCGCGATAATTTTCACGTCACGCAGGATGGGATCCTCGGCAATGCCTTCCAGAAGCGGAGCGTCGCAGCGGATGTTGCCATGCTCGTCTCGGCCCAGCACAGAAGCGAGGTCGAAGCGAAATCCGTCGATGTGCATGTCCATGACCCAGTAACGAAGCACATTCCTGACGAACTCTCTCACCACGGGGTGGTTAGCATTGACCGTATTGCCGACGCCGGTAAAATCCTTGTAGTACCGGCGATGATTGTCTTGCAACATATAGAAGATCGAGTTCTCAACGCCGCGCAGACAGATCGTGGGTCCTAGTTCATTGTTCTCCGCGGTGTGGTTCAAGACGATATCCAGGATCACTTCAATGCCGGCGCGGTGAAACGCCTTGACCATCTCCCGGAATTCCACAGTCTGCCGCCAACGCGATCCTTCAAAGCTGTAGGACTGCTTGGGAGCAAAATATGCGACCGGATTGTAGCCCCAGTAATTCTTGAGTTTCTCTCCTGTTACCGGATTGAGAATCTGCAACTCATTTTCGTTGAACTCGAGAACAGGCATCAGCTCAATGGCGGTTACTCCCAGGTCTTTGAGATATGGGATCTTTTCGGTCAGCCCGATAAACGTTCCCGGGCGCTCTGCCTTCGAACTTGGATGAATCGTGAAACCGCGAACGTGTGTTTCATAAATGACAGTGTCAGAGGCGGAATGCTTTGGAGGCGAATCCGTTTCCCAGTCGAACAGATCCGGGACAAAAATGCATTTCGGCGTGGTGCCCGCATTATCTACGGTCGAATAGCTCAGATCCGTTAATTTGGTCGAAGAATCGTATCCGCGGGCGGCGGAAAAATCCCAATCCTTAACGCCGGCAATTGCTCTTGCATACGGATCCAGAAGCAACTTGTGTGGATTGAAGCGATGGCCGTCCTCCGGTTGATAGGGTCCTTCGATGCGATAACCATAGAGCTGCCCCACGGCAATACCTCGCACCCAAACGTGCCACACGTCACCGGTCCGATGAACCCTTGGATCCAAGTCGATGATCCTGGTCGGAGAAGAATCGTCAGGACGTTGGTATAGCTCCAGGCGAACACGAGTCGCGTGACGGCTGAACAAAACGAAATTGACGCCGTCTCCCTGTTGGTGTGAACCTCCAATCGGGAGTGGATTTCCCGCCTGAATTTCACTTTCCTCAGGGTATGCCACGAAACTATCCGCCGGATTCTGGTCCATCCCGATTTCGCTCATTGACATGATTTTCTACCCGCGTCTCAGTTCCCAAAAGCTTCGTTCCGCGGATCCCCCCTTGGAACTCGTGAGCCCACTCATGTTAGTAGATGCTCGGCTTTCCTAATGGGCCTCTAAAGTGGCAAGCGGTCGCCATCCAAGGCATTGAATATGGCATAACACGGTTGCATTGATTCCTGGTTAGTTTCATGGATCTTCAAACAAATCCCTGGAACCCGCAACTTTGGCGCGGCAATCTTGGCTGATGCGGGCGTCGCAATTCCATTTTCCCTCAAAGGTCCAGCGCGGCGCCTGCGTTTGGCTTGGAACAGCATTCAAGCAGGGTCCCCTGTCCGGCCCTTTTCAGGGGCTCAAGACTGTCCATAGTCGATCCGTCGATCAGACCAGTCATCCAGTTGGGACAGTCTCCACCCGGAATCAGCAAGTTCCCATGCAGCAAGCCGGCCGAAGGCCAGGACACCGCAGATGAGGGTGGTACCGGGATGGTCTTGCTGGCAGCTTGATATGATTTTTCCAGGAGAGGACACGAAAGGAAGATCGGAAATGAACAAGGGTCTGCACGGAATCAATCCGGCTTCAAAGCCGAGTGGCGACGGGTGTGTGGAATGCCTGGCGTCGCCCAAAGGTTGGTGGTTGCATCTCCGTCGGTGCGCGGAATGCGGGCACATCGGATGCTGTGACAGTTCTCCGAGCCGGCATGCGTCCAAGCACGCGGCAGCGACTGGGCATCCGATTATTGCCAGCTTCGAGCCTGGCGAGAATTGGTTCTACGACTATGAGAAGCAGGGGATGATCAGAGGTGTTGCATTGCCTCCGCCCCACGCGCACCCCGAAAGTCAACCCACACCCGGACCCGCAGGAAGGGTTCCAGCCGACTGGGAATCGCTGCTGAACTAGCGATCCTTTCTCTATGTGTCCGGACCTTCGGCCCATTGAGCGCGAGATGCAGGAGCCACGAATGGATCCGCAAAGTATTGTGTTTCCCTCGCAACTTTGTCGCCGGTGAACTCCATGATGCTCAGGGTGTAGAACGGCTTGCCGTCATATGTCAGCGTGAATTCGGTAACCCAAAGATCACCGCCGCCAATGATTCGCTGGATAGTAAATCGCTTTTTGTTCGGCTGATTCGCGCGCTGGTTCTGGATGTTGCATCGACCCCGAAATCGCTCGCCTGACTGCGGGTATTCCAGTACCGCATCCTCGTGATAGATACGGTGCTCCGTTTCAAAATCGTTGGCGTCGGACGCTGCCCAATGCTGATCCAGTGCTGCACGAATCTCTTCATCTCGCACTCCGGAATGCAGCTCCTTAGTTTGCCGATCGTTCATCTTGAGTCTCCAATTTGGCGAGAAGCTACATGTGCTAGCGGGCTGGGAGCGCACAACCCTTCAAATCACATTGTTCCCGCGATCACTCTAGATTCTATGATCGCGGCGCCGGCTTAGCGCGCGATTTGGCCCGGTGGGATCCGAGCCGATCTTCGCGAGAACCTCAAAAACTCGTAGCTTCGATCCAAAATCATCGCTTGGGTTGTCCCGGACATTCAGGGACGGCTCCCCGCGCAATTTTTCGGCAACCTGTGGTGGTGGGGGGGTTGTCGAGCGCCAGAATGCACACTGCTAGCGCAGCAATTCCGAGTTGATTGCCCGATATTTGACCGACAAGCTGTTTGGCTGAACTATCGGCAGTCGATAACTTGCCGACTTTATTTGGCGTCCCCGACGGGATTTGAACCCGTGTTATCGCCGTGAAAGGGCGGTGTCCTAGGCCGGGCTAGACGACGGGGACGCTTGGTGAACTACATTGACAGCGATCGAGGAGGGCTCAAATCGCCAATATATGAGCGTATCAACCGCTCCTGACAGTGTCAAAGGATCCACGCCCTTAACGCTGCCGAAAATCCTGCCCGCTACCAGCGCAGTAGCACCAGTTCCGAGCAAAATCCTGGGCCTACCGCAGCCAGAATACTGTAGCTGCCGGCCGGCGGCTTGCGATTCAGCATGTAGTCTTCCAACACCAGCAGCACAGATGCCGAAGACATATTTCCGTTGTTCCGCAAGCAATCCCACGATGCAGCAAACGCTTCTCGCGGCAACCCGAGTGCTTCTGCCGAGGCGTCCAGTACCTTCGGTCCGCCAGTGTGCATGATCCAGCTGCCAATGTCACTGCGCTTCATGCCGAACCCGGCCAAAAACTTATCCACGTCTCCAGGAAAATTCTTATGAATCGCGTCCGGAACGTCCGGCGACAGCACAATCTGAAATCCTTCTTCAGAAATGTCCCATCCCATCAGATGTTCTGTGTTGCGATAGAAACTCGACTGATGACCCAGGATCTCCGGGCCCTTTGCGGCAACATTATCTCCGGCAACAATCACCGCTGCCGAACCATCGGCAAACAGGCCGGAAGCAATCATGTTCGCCACGGATAGATCCATCCGCTGCCAGGTCAGCGAGCACAACTCCACCGAAAGCAACACGGCAATGCGATCGGGATAGGCCTGCACATAATCCGCAGCCTGCCCAATCCCGGCCGCGCCCGCAACGCATCCCAGCCCGAAGATGGGAGTCCGACGCATATCCAGAGGAAGGTTCATCACGTTGCTCAACTTGGCATCGAGCGAAGGCGCAGAAATTCCGGTGACGGAAACAATAATGATCGCGCCAATTTCTTCTTTCTTGCGACCAGCCCGCTCCAGCGCGCTGGTAATGGCACGCTCGCCCAGGTCCACGGCTGCCTTGATCCAGCGATTATTGGCATCGCCCCAGGTTTCAATCGAGGCATACTCGTCGATCGGGTACGCCAGGTGGCGCTTTTCCACACATACCCGCTGATGCAGCCGCTCTAATACGTCCGGCTTGTCGAGCTTGTCTTTCCAGTGCTGGCACAACGTTTCAAATATTTTCTGCTGGCTGTAATACCATTCCGGCATTGCGCTAGCGACACTTGCAATTCTCATTCGGTGTACTTCTCTTTCGCTCGTTTCTTAATTCCTGAAGAGTGGCTCCTACTGAGACTATCAGCACGATGCTTCACTGGCCACGTTTGTGGTCATCGCTCGCGCCGCTGCAATCGCAGTTGAAACCGAAGAGGACAGCCGAATCGCGGCGGATGAATCTGCCGAAATGCAGATTGACCGGGCAGACTGGATTCCTGATCTTTAGACTAATTATGATTGTCTATTATTTCGGGCAGGATTGCACACAAGTTTGCATGCTTCCGCCATCCAGGTCACTTCGAAACCGTACTTGGCGCTTGTATTCGTTACTTTTGGGCCGGTTGCGTCGAGGGATGGATCTCTCGGTCGTCCGCCATGTAGACCAGCAAGCCCTTGTTCGGCAGCGATTTTGAATACCCGGCGACCAGCTGCTGGTAATACTGATCCACAGAAAATTCGAAGTGTTTGTGGAGATTTGGCTTCAGAGGCACCAACTCAAGATCCACCGGACTCATTGTCAGCAGCGCAAACTTCATTGTGCCCCCACGAAAAAAGATATAACTCCCGCTCGTAACTGAGGGCTTTTCGGCCGCGACGTCCCAATGATCGCGCATCTGCTCTTCACTGCCGAAAACCATATTCAACTTGTCCCCGGAGATGTTGATGTCGCGCAATTGTCCGCTGACGTGCGGCGGCGGAAACATCTGGTCGATCGGGAAAATGATGTCGTTGCCCACAATTTTGAACGACTGCCTTCGCTGCGGCTTGGCCACGCTCGACACCTTGATTCCCAGCAAATTGAGCACATCTTGATGGATCACGCCTGCCACCGTCATATTGGCCAGGTGCATGCGCATATTGCCGTCCGGAGTTGCTTGCAGGCTGGCCGTTCCCGAGAACGGAACGTCGACCAACTTGTGAAAGTCCCCTTTCACCTGGATCGACTGGTCTGGATTGAAAGTGAGACTTAGGTTCCTAAGCGGCGTTTTTGCGCGCGGCAGGATGAAATCGTTCGCCAGTGCCGCAAGGTCCGCCGACGAAATGCTGGTAGTCGCTCTTTGAATCTTCAACGAGAAGGAGTTCTTGTCGTCGAGCGATACCACACCATTCTTTCGCGACGGCGCAAGCACTCCGTCCAGGCTGTCAACTTGCAGCACCACCTCATTCATCACGCGGAACAGCACGCTCTGCATGTGGATATGGATGACGCGATCTTGGAGAGAGGCATGTGCCGCCGTGTGGGAATGGCTCGAGGCGGCCGCCGCTTGGACAGAACCGCTCATGGGTGCACAAATCAGGATGCATAGCACGGCTGGCATCCACAGCGAGACCCTCGGTTTCAAATTCGTCCTATTCTCCCGACCCGCACTATCGGAAATAGATTGTCCAGCGGCAAACCACTATTGCAGTGGGATGCAGATCGGTCGGCGTGCGTCTGACGGTTCACTCTCCGGAGAACTTGGACTGTCTCTGGTCTTACGGTCGTCCGGAGCGCTTTTGCGCGATCACCAGGCCGCGTGGCGTCGGCAGCAGGACCACAGAGAGCAGTCCCTCTGCCTCCATCTTTAACGCCGCTTCGCGGACGATCTTTAGATGAGAGCTGGCATCGTGCATCAGAATGATCCCATGCGGATGCATCTGCGGGAGAAAGCGCTTGACTTCCTGCTCACGGATGGGAGGGTCGCTGTCACTGAACAGCAGATCGATACCGCCGTCGACATTCATTTCCAGGCTCGACTCGTTACGCAGGTCGATCCATTCTGCGACGCCCGATTTGGCAACGTTTTCGCGCGCCTTGGCGTAGACAATTGGATCAAATTCGCAACTCACCACTTTGCCAAAACCGTTGCGCTTTAGACCCTCTGCAATCCACAGTGTGCTGACTGCAAGAAAGGAGCCGGTCTCAACCACCAGATTCGGCTTGATGGTCGTCACCAGGGTGCGGATGAACTCCAAAACCTCTGCCTCGGCCGTCATCGAGTCGTACATACTCCAGCGTTCTGGATGAGGGCATTCCGAGGTGGCGCGATGATATTCAGGCAGCAGCGCACCCTTGGCGAGTTCCGCCTGCCGCATGATTTTATGCTCTTGTTTCAGCTTCTTCTTAAACAACTGCATAAGAGATGGCCGGAATCGGCGAGCGGAAGTATTTCGCGGAAGTTTACGCCTTGACGACTTTGCCGGACTTGATGCAGCCGGTGCACACGCGGATGCGCTTACCCGAGCTGTTTACCTTCGCCTTGACAGTCTGGAGGTTGACATTCCAACGGCGTCGCGTCACGTTGTGAGCGTGAGACACGTTGTTGCCGAACTGCGGCTTCTTGCCGCAAATTTCACATACTTGTGCCATGATCTGTATCCTATATCCTGCAAATGTGGATGTGGCTTTGGGAATTGCACACCGTGGTACGCCGCATCGGAATGTCCGACACACCAGGAGTTTTCTGCTGACAGAAAATCTCCTTCGACCCAAACCATAAGTGTACAGAAAATATACCTTGTAGGCAATTGCAACCTGTCATACAACACTGACAGCGGCGCTACGCGTTGCGAAGATCCACGCTTCCCCATCCGGCGATATGAGTGGTAAGAATTGCGCTCCGTGAAGACCAGGTCCCAGTCACAATCCGAGTCCACGCCAGCCAACTCCGGCAACGCTTCCTCTTCATTCAGGCCTTTCCAAACCACATGGACCGTTTTTTGGGTCGCCTTCCTGGTGCGCGTTCTCTACATGACGCTGGCCCACACCTACCACTTGCGGACAGATGGAGATCATTTCCAGTTCGGGTGGGAGATGGGACGTGTCGCTCGCGCCCTGGTCACCGGCTACGGATATGCCGACCCATTCATGGGCCACACAGGCCCCACCACCTGGGTTCCTCCGCTCTATCCGTTGCTGATTGCCGGAGTATTCAAGATTTTCGGCGTCTACACGCTGCGATCCGCGTGGGTCATTCTCGCCATCAACAGTTTCTTCTCCGCTCTTACCACGCTTACGACGTATGAAATTGCGGCCCGCTGCTTCAATCGGCGCGTCGCTGTGTGGTCAGCTTGGGTCTGGGCACTTTATCCCGCCGCAATGCAATACGCGGTTCGCTGGGTTTGGGAAATGACAGTGAGCACCTGGCTGCTCTCGCTAATTCTGGTCCTCGCACTGCGCATGCGCCAGATCGGCGAGATTGCTTCTGACCCAGACCCTCTGTCCAACGACGCAGGCCGCACCTCGCGGCGCTGGGTGGTCTTCGGTGCCCTCTGGGGAATCCTTGCGCTCAGCAATCCATCCCTGCTGTTATTTCTGCCCGCCTGCGGGCTGTGGGTGCTGCATGGAACGCGACATATGCAGCGACAGGTAGGGTTCGCATCGATGTCCGCGGTCATTTTCATCATCTGCATTTCTCCATGGATGGTGCGCAATGCTCTGGTGTTTCATCGTTTCATTCCCATGCGCGCTAATTTCGGAGCCGAACTCTACCTGGGCAACGGTCCCGGAGCGATGGGTTTTCTGATGGAATATAACCACCCCTACGAGGCTCCCGACCAGCTACGCCTCTACAAGCAATTGGGCGAAGTCGACTATGCCCAGATGCGCGGCCGCCTAGCGAAAAAATACATCGAGCACGATCCTGGACTGTTCCTGCGCAATTCCCTCAAGCGACTCTATTTCTTCTGGATCAGCGTTCCCCATCCATCGAACAACGCCTGGTATATTGAGGCGGTTCGAGTGGCGAATTTTGCCTTCGCCAGCATCGCCGGCTTATTTGGCCTGGCGCTCGCTTTGAAGCGTCGCAAGCCGGCCGCGTGGCTGTTCGCCTGGGCTTTTCTGCTGATTCCACTCATTTACTATTTCGTCACTGTACACGCCAGATTTCGCGACCCCTTGGAACCCCTGATCGCCATTTTCGCGGTCTATCTGTTCCAGTCTGCAGAAAAAGGATGGCCACGGTGGATTCACCGACAGAATGGTTGACGTAGGCTGGCCAGAACCAGTATTCTTAATTGGTTAGGCGATTCGCTCCGCGCGTGCGTTCTGCAACGTGCCTGGATGAAACCCGATCTCCGTAGCATCCACTGCGGCTCATAGGGAAATATGTTCCGCCTGAAATTTTCGTTTGCACCCGGGCGTAGGCCACAGGTGCGGAGGGTTCAGTTATGTACGCAATTATTCGCACCGGCGGAAAGCAATACCGTGTGGCGCCCGGAGATGTGCTGCGAGTGGAAAAGCTGCCGCAGACAGAAGGCAATATCGAGTTTACAGAGGTCCTGGCCGCCTCCACTGGCGCGCAGGATGCGGGCCTCGCCAAGCCTGGCTCCGCTAAGGTTCTGGCTTCTGTTGTCAACGGAGGCCGTGCGAAGAAGATTTTGGTCTTCCACTTCAAGCGCAAAAAGCAATACAAGAAGATGCAGGGGCACCGCCAGTCCTACACTGAAATCAAGATTAACGAAATTCAGGTCGACGGGCACAGCTTTACCGCCGCCAGCTAAACGCATCGGCCGTTCGTTTCTGGGATCGAAACACAGCAAGATTGAATTTCAAGAACAGTATTCAAGGATTGAATCATGGCACATAAAAAAGGATTAGGTAGTTCCAGGAACGGGCGCGACTCAAATTCGCAGCGACTGGGAGTGAAGGCATTTGGCGGCGAAGTTGTGACCGGCGGCTCGATTATCGTTCGCCAGCGCGGCACCCGCCTGAAGCCGGGCTTGAACGTAGGCATCGGCAGCGACGACACCCTGTATGCCAAAATCGACGGGCGTGTGCGTTTTGTCGATCGTGGACGCACCGGCCGCTTTGTCGCAATCGACCCTCTGACCGCAGAAGCATAAAGGCGGAGAGATTCCTCCTCACCTCGCATTGCTCCTCACAAAGCCACGGCAATGAACAACTAAGATTTCGGCTTTCGCACGTAAAATTGGCTGACCCTTAAGGGTCAGCCAATTTTGTGTTGAGCACGTCTTTTCGTGAGAGTTTAGCTGGCGATCGGTCCCGTCGAGCTCGTTGCCCTTTGCGGCCTGCCATTCGGTCCCATCACATTCTCAACCAGGTCGAACACATCGGTCATGAAGGAGGGCGGATAGCTGACTGCAACCTGCCCAGCTGGATTGCCCAGCGTCTGGGCAACATCGTTCCAGCGCATCAGCGGTGAGGTCACAGGCATCGTGACCAGGCGACGAGCTGGCTCCGGCTGCACAAAGTATCCAGCCCAGACCGTGATCGCCGCCAGGCAAACGCCCTGATGAACGAGGCTCGGTGTGTTGAAAAGGTTCGTCTGGTGCCCAAAAAATGCCGAAATGACTAAGTCGGAAACCGCTATCATCCCAAGACCGAATGTGACCCCGAAGATGCGGCTGCGGAACGGAACACCCAGCGTATTTGACGCGAAGGCGAGGAAAGTCAACATGCAGAGCGTCAAAACGCTTTGAGAGCGCATCAATACCTGGGCTGAGGCCAACAAGATGCTTGTTCCAGTGACGTGCGGGGTAATACCGGAAGCAAAGGCCAGAATGACTGAAATGGTGATGGCCCAAAAGAAAATCGGCTCACCCAGCTTCTGCACCCCAGGAATCGATCGAACCGCGTGCCGGAACATCTCGTGCAGCACACGAAGAATCAGGACCGTGCTGATGCCAAACGATACCCAATATACGGAGTAATACACCCAATAGGCCTGCACGCCGCCCAACAGATGGAAGCCATTGAGAGAAAGATCTACCATCTGGATCGCCTGAGATACGGCGCTGAAAATCAGAAACTGCCAGAAAGCTGGGTAGATCCTATTTTTTTGCGCCCTGTAAACGCAATAGATGGCGATAGACAGGAACAACGTCTCAAGGAAAATGGGAAGGATGATATGTAGCCAAAGGGACATAGGTTGCTCCAAGTGAGCCTGAAGAATACCTCACAGGGAGACAACCTCGCAACAATAAAATTGCGTTTGCGCCAAAAAGGGATTACCTTGGGTCCGAGCTACTTGTTCAGGCCGCAGGTCGATCCCGGCTCACACATCGGCACTGGCGATGCGCTGTTGCTCGCCACCATGGTGGTATTCGGTGTCGTTGCAGCAGATTTGGAGGCGAGCATGTGGTCTGCAGCGAAGCCGGTGATCAACATTCCGAGAACGAGGGCGCGGATGGCGAATTTCATGGTGGGGTGTCCTTTAGTTACTACGGGATTTAAATTTAGCGCTTGGAGCGCTTGACATCCCCGAGTATACTGATTAGATCGGATAAGTCTATATTTCCCTATAATATACCAGCATATTTACTAATCGTGTGACCAAGGTAACCACTTCAGTCCCAATTTGGATACTTTGTTACATGTTTTGTGCACTCTGGATTTTCGCCTCCCAACCCATCCCTTCCGATCGCTCCATTGCGGAGCTTCCCTCCCCCTGATTGATCAAGCAACCTTTTCACCCAAAATCGGCTCAAAATCGCGTAATTCACAACCTTCGAAGCGCACACGCGGCGCTCGCCCTTCTACCCAGAAAAACAGTCTTGTTTTCCGCAGCTAAAACCTCCCTACAGCCCGAAAAACAACCCTCTTTGGCCCCGGCAGCATGATAAAATAAATAGTAGTTTCTCTTCGGATAAGTCCTTTCTGAATCAAGCTTTTGCCCGCCCTTCGGGCCTAAACTGCTGACGACGGACATCTTCCGAATTAACACCGTTTCCCAACCCGTTTCCGGAGTCCCATGGCAGAGAAAGCGCTAGTCCCCGAAATCAACACTGAAAACCCCGCAGGCGTCCCTCTCGAGGTCACCAATTCCGCCGCCCAGTCCGCAACCCGGCAGCGTGCCAGCGACAAGTACACCAGCGACAACATCAAGGTGCTGGAGGGTCTGGAAGCCGTGCGCCTGCGCCCAGCCATGTATATCGGATCGACCGGGGAGATGGGATTGCACCACCTGGTGTATGAGGTGGTCGACAACTCCGTGGACGAAGCCATGGACGGCCATGCTACCCGCATCGAAGTCACGATTCACATGGATAACTCGATCACCGTCGTCGACGACGGCCGTGGCATTCCTGTGGACGAAATGACCCTTCCCGGCGGCGAACGTGTCTCTGCCTGCCAGGTCGTTCTCACCAAGTTGCATGCCGGCGGCAAGTTCGACGCGTCCACATACAAAGTCTCAGGCGGTCTGCACGGCGTCGGTGTTTCCTGCGTCAACGGCTTAAGCGAGGCGTTTGAGGTCGAGATCTGGCGCGGCGGCCATACCTATGAACAGGAGTACGCGCGCGGCATTCCTCTGGACAAGCTGCACCAGACCGGAACCAGCAAAAAGCGCGGCACCAAGATTCACTTCCTGCCCGATAAGACCATCTTTACGGTCACCGAATATAACTACGACACGCTGGCGCAGCGCCTGCGTGAGCTCGCCTTCTTGAATAAGGGTCTTGAAATTGCGCTCACCGATGAACGCACCACCGATCCGAAGACCGGTGAAGCCAAGCATACCGAGTTCAAGTACAGCGGCGGCATCGCGGAGTTTATCAAGCACCTGAATCGCGGCAAGCAAACCCTGCACGATAAGCCGATTTATATGGAAGCGGAGAAGGATGGCGTGGTGATGGAGATCGCCATGCAATATAACGACGCCTACTCCGAGACCGTCTTCACCTTCGCCAACAACATCAATACCGTCGATGGC
Organism: uncultured Acidobacteriota bacterium; assembly: GCA_963821145.1. Classification (GTDB taxonomy): domain Bacteria; phylum Acidobacteriota; class Terriglobia; order Terriglobales; family Acidobacteriaceae; genus JAKAAZ01. The sequence continues at coordinate 108,515 of CAWGCV010000025.1, read as the reverse complement.
GGAACCCATCTCTCCGGATTTCGCACGGCCCTCACCCGCACCATCAACGCCGCTGGCCAGCAGATGGGCCTGTTCAAAGACCTGAAGGAAAATCTTTCTGGCGATGATGTCCGTGAGGGCCTGGTTGCTGTCATCAGCGTCAAGCTGCCGCAGCCACAGTTCGAAGGCCAGACCAAAGGCAAATTGAATTCTGATATCAGCGGCACTGTGCAATCGTTCCTCAACGAACGCCTGGGCATGTTCCTGGAACAAAATCCGCCCATCACCCGCCGCATCATTAATAAGGCGATTGAAGCTTCGCGTGCGCGCGAGGCAGCACGCAAGGCCCGCGATCTTACCCGGCGCAAGGGGGCTCTCGACGGCGGCGGCTTGCCCGGCAAGCTGGCGGACTGCAGTGAGCGCCGTCCCGAACGCTGCGAGCTCTACCTGGTTGAGGGCGAATCGGCCGGCGGAACGGCCAAGCAGGGGCGTGATCGCCGCTATCAGGCGATTCTTCCGCTCAAGGGCAAAATTCTCAACGTTGAAAAAGCTCGCTACGACAAGATGCTGGGTCACGAAGAAATTCGCGCCATGATCACAGCCCTCGGCTGCGGTATCGGCAAAGAGGACTTCGACGCAAGCAAGCTGCGCTACGGCAAGTTGATCCTCATGACCGACGCCGACGTCGACGGCTCGCACATTCGTACCTTGCTGCTCACCTTCTTCTTCCGCCATATGACGGAGTTGATCAAGCGTGGCCACGTCTACATCGCGCAGCCTCCGCTCTACCGCATCAAGAAGGGCAAGTTCGAACAGTACATTAAGGATGACAGAGAATTCGTCAACGTGATGGTGAAGCGGGCCTCGGACGGAATCGTGGTGCGCTATGGCGCTAACGCGGCCACTCTGGAAGGCGCCGCCCTCACACGCTTCATGGGTCACCTGAATGAGTATCTCGGCTTCTTTGACAAAGTGAACAAGCGCTTGCGCAATGAGGAAGTCACCAGCTTGCTGGCGAAACTTGAACTGGTCAAGCGCACCGACTTCGAAAGCGATTCCAGTGCGCCGCCGGCCAAGCTGGTCAAGCTGCACACCAAGCTGCAGGTGATTGCGAAACAATATCAATTTAAGTCCGTCGGCGAGCCCGTTCACGACGAAGAGCACCATACCTTTTCGTTGTGCTTCCACGATGCGCAGGGAGCGGAGCGTTGCATCGACTGGAATCTCGCCACATCGCCGGAATATCGGCAGATGATGTCGAAGTACATGTTGATCAAAGAGCCTCTCGAAGGCCCGTTCCTCATCGAATCGTCCGCCAGGTCGACGACCGCCGACGACACGGAAACCGACGCGATTGAAACCACCGAGGGAGCAGCCTCCAAGCCCGCGACCAAGCGAGCCGCGAAAGCGCCACAGGATCCAGTCGAGAAGCAATCGCCGCGGGAGCTGTTCGAGTACGTCATCGAACAAGGCCGTAAGGATTATCAGGTCCAGCGCTACAAGGGTCTGGGCGAAATGAGCGATTCGCAACTGTGGGAAACCACCATGGACCCCGAACGCCGCACGTTGCTGCAGGTCAAGCTGGAAGACCTAGCTGAATCTGAGCAGATTTTCTCCACGCTGATGGGAGAAGACGTCGAGGCCCGTCGCAAGTTCATTGAAGACAACGCGCTGGACGTCAAGAACCTCGACATCTAATCGCGCACATTTAGGCATTCCGACATCATCATGAAAGGCGCAAATCCTCCTGGACTTGTGCCTTTCATGTTTGAGCCCATCCCTTCCTCGCCTCGCCGTCGATTACTTTCTGCTGAAGACTCCATCCCCAAGCCTCTAGCCTCGCCCAATTCGGTCGATGGTGGACATAGCTACCGTGCCATGTGAGATTCAGACCCGAGCCGTCTCGAGTGCGGACTCCTCGAATCGCGCGCGCCCGACAACGTACTTAGAACGTAGGAGCGATCGCAATATCGCTCAGGAGTTTTTCCAATGTTGATCGAGGACACATCAGCTTCGACCATGGACCAGGCAAGCGAAGGCCCCACACTTCAGCCAACAAAATTTGTTGCACGGCAACCGATTCTTGACGTGCATCGACGCGTCGTTGGTTATGAATTGCTGTTTCGCAGTGGATGGGAAAATGCGTTTCGCGGCGAATCTGACGAGGCCACTCGACAGATGCTCGACAACTGCCTTTGGATGGATATCGATTCCCTCACCAGCCATACCTTGGCCTTCATCAATTGCACACGAGAGGTACTGGTAGGCAAGCTGGTGACACTGCTGCCACCCGCAACCACGGTGCTTGAAATTCTGGAGACCGTGGAGCCGGATCAAGAATTGATCGCCGCTTGCGTGGCGCTGAAGGCCATGGGCTACCGGCTGGCGCTGGACGATTTCCTGCCTCGCGCTGAGATGCAACCGCTGGTTGATATCGTCACCTATATTAAGGTCGACTTCCGGCTTTCCGACGCCGCACAGCGAAAACAGATTCATGTTCTGGCGCGCGGCAGCGGTGCCATCCTGCTGGCTGAAAAAGTGGAGGATCAGGAGGAATTCGACATTGCAGTCCGCGAAGGCTACGAATGCTTTCAGGGATATTTCTTCTGCCGCCCCAAAATCGTCGCCGATCGGGAAATCCCGCCCAACCGTATGAATTATCTTCGCTTGCTGGTCGAGCTCACGCGCAATCCGCTCAACATCGAGCAGCTCACCCGCATTGCGCGTTCTGAACCCTCGCTCATGTACCGACTGCTGCGCCTGGCAAATTCCCCTATGGTGGCCGCGCGCAGTGACGTCACCAGCTTCCTCGGAGCCTTCATGCTAGTCGGTGAAGACCGCTTCCGCAAACTTGTGTCGGTCGCTGCCTCCGGCATGCTGGGAAACGATCAGCCGCCAGCTGCACTCATCAGCCTTTCATTGGAGCGAGCTCGATTTTGTGAGTTGCTGGCGTCGTTGATTGGTGAGAATTCGACCGAGCAGTTTATGCTCGGCATGCTCTCGTTGGTAGACGCCGTGATGCAGGTACCCATGGAAACGGTTGTGAAAGCGCTACCACTGCGGCCGGGCGCGAAAGCTGCCCTGCTAGGAGCAACCAATTCGGCGTCACTCCCGCTGTCTCTCATCCGAAGTTTTGAAAACGGTGCCTGGGGAGCTTGCGCGCATGAAGCACAGCGCATGGGCGTTAGTGAAGAAACGTTAGCTGGGCTTTACATAGAGTCAGTGCAGTGGGCGAATGAGGTTACGGCTTCGACCCGTTAAAGCGAGTCTTCTCCACACTGCGTTTAATTTGACGATAATCCGTCGAACGTCCATCCCTCGAACGTGAATACGACTTCGTCGCGCAACAAAAAGTATTTATGTCTGGTACGCCTGCACAGGTTTCTCCGCCGGTTTCTTCATTTCGCGGGCGATACTTTTCTCTAAATGCTTGGCGACGCGACGAGCCGTGTAATCGGAGCCATAGGCAAACCTCATCATCGGCCCAAAGTCATTGGCCGCCGCAATCCCGACAAAATATAGTCCCGGCACCGACGACTGAAAATCGGCTGACAGTGTAGGTGAATTGGTCAGCGAGCGAATCTCGTTGCGAATCGCAACATCCAGAAACTCCAGGCGACGCAGATCCGGCTTGTATCCGGTAGCCGCGATCACGTGTTGCGTTTCATGTTCTTGGAAATTCCCGTCCTCCGACCGCAATGACAGTCGCACACCTCCGTTCGACGCAATGGCCTGCGCAATCGAGTATCCCAGCAGCATCGGGACCTTCCCCTGCACGCGTGCTTTCATCGGCCACCCCGGAGCAGGGCCCAAATGGTTCTTGATAATTCGCAGTCGAACATTCACAGGAAGATACCGAAACATTCCCGGGACATCCGTGTAGATTCTGGATTTCCATCCCGGTCCCAGCCCGGACGATGGGTTTCTCAATCGCTGCCATAGCGAGCGGCGTCCGCTTGCCGGCCCATCGTGGAATCGGATTCTTGGAGCACGCGCCACCAGCGTTACGTCCACCCCGCCCTCGTGCATCAGCGCGGCCATATCTACCGCGGAAGCACCCGCGCCGATAATCGTCACTTTCTTACCGCGGAACTCCGAGCAGTCGTGATGAGCCGAACTGTGCGTCAGCAATTCCTTCGGCAGGTGCGACAACAGTCCCGGAACATAAGCGAAGTGACTGATTCCCACCGCGATCACAACACGGCGCGCTTCAAATGTCGCTCCATCGTCCACTCGCAGACGAAAGCCATCCTCCATCCGCTCAATCTTCGTCACTCGACGCGGATCCAGCTGCGGAACAAGCCTCTCCTGAAACGCGAGTCCATAGTTGACAAAGGTATCTAGCGGCACCGGCGTGCGAGTGTCGTCGTAGGGGAGTCCGCGAGTCTGGCAGAATTGCTTCAGTGTGAAACTACCGCCCGGATCGGAGAGGTTAGAAGCAAAACCGTCCGACTTCAGCAGCATTCCTTGCGGCATGTGCTGCCGCCACACTTCCATCGGGGGACCAAAGATTGCGAAATGTATCCCGCGAGACTGCAGGTGCGCGGCAAGAGATAATCCGTACGGGCCTGCTCCAACAATTGCAACTTCGAAGGCAGAATTCATGCCGATCCTCAATCGATGGCGAAGATGTCACGTTCAATGCTGGAAGCACTTATGTCCGGCTTCCAATCAGAGTCTTTTAGTGTGCAGGGTCTGGAGCCCTTGTCGCTCAACAAACCAAACGCAACCAAACATTCCCTGGACGCAGGGCTTGTCTTCAGTAGAATTTGATGAGCGATTCGTTCGGTAGTCCTATATTTATCACAATCTCTTCTGGAAAAGGCTGGCCCTCAAGATACCCCCTATGGCACCCAAAGTATTGCTGGCCACGACGTGCCGATGGTTCTCGACTGCCCGCCTGGCGATCGCCTTTCGCCGCGTCGGCTGCCAGGTCGACCTTGTCTGTCCGCAGAATCATCCCGCATTTTCAACCCAGGCGCTCCAGCACCGCTATAGATATCACGGTGTTAGCGCACTGCAGTCCTTCGTTAACGCAATCCTGAAGTCCGGGCCGGATGTCCTGGTTCCATGTGACGACGTCGCCATGCGCCACATGCACCATCTGTACTCGACGGCTTCACGGAGCACAGATGCGAATTCAACGAAAATTCGCAATTTGCTTCAGGTCTCCATGGGGGACCCAGCTAGTTACCCCATAACCGAATCACGAGAGAAATTTATGGCCCTGGTTCGCGAATTGGGCGTTCGCGTCCCTGAAACCAAAACGGTCGATTCCCCCGACCAGGTAGAAGAGTGGCTGTCGCAATTCGGGTTTCCCGCCGTTCTCAAGGCCGATGGTACCTCCGGCGGTGAAGGGGTGAAGATTGTGCACACCCTTCCCGAAGCACTCCGGGCCTACAAAATACTGCACGCTCCGTTAGCCACGGTGGTGGCCGCAAAACGTACATTCATCGATCGCGATTCCAATTGCATTGTCCCGTGGCTCATGCAACATCCGCGGCAGGTCAGCATCCAACGCTTTGTGACTGGCCCCGATGCGACCGTCGCTGTCGCCTGCTGGCAGGGCGAGGCGCTGGCCAGCATCGATGCAGAAGTACTGCAAACTTCCAGGCCGAAAGGTCCCGCAACCATCGTTCGCCTCTGCCAGGATGGCGATCGCCTGCAAGCTGTCAGAAAGATCGTGCGCAAGTTGGGATTTAGTGGACTGTGCGGCTTTGACTTTATGATCGACGCTGCGAACGGGGATTCATATCTGATTGAGATGAACGCCCGCGCCACCCAGACCTGTTCCTTGCCTCTGGGTCCACAACGCGATTTGATTTCTTCCTTCTGCACCGCACTCAGCGGCCAGCCCTTTTTCGACACTCCGTTGCAACTTGGCGGCGACACGATCGCACTATTTCCGATGGCGTGGAGCGGAGATACTTCGAGCGAATTGTTCCAATCCTCCTACCTTGATTTACCCGTGGACGAGCCCGAATTGCTCTCGCTCGGAATGAGACAGGTTCAGGTCACATTCCAGGACAAATTGAAGCAAAAGTGGATTCATCTATTTTCCAAGTTAGGATTGCACCAGCCGTGAAAACTATGCCGAATACTCGAAGCCGCAGCGAAAAGTATGAGGTTCTCCACCTGATCGGCAGCAATCTGGTTGGCGGTCCGGAAAAGCAGATCCTGCATCACGCACAGGATATGCAGGACACCGACTATCAGCTTTCGATCGGCTCCTTCCACGACCTGAAGGATCGGCCAGAAGTCTTGGTCGCCGCCGAGCAACGCAATATTCCCACAGTGTGCCTCCCCGGTGGCGTGCGTCTTGACCTGGTGCATCATTTATCCCGAATACTGTCGGAGCGGAAGGTTTCGCTGCTCTGCACCCACGGGTTCAAAGCCAATGTTGTCGGGTATCTCTCAGCTCGTCGGACCGGTACGCCGCATGTCGCGTTCGTCCGCGGATTTACCGCCGAGAATCGACGCGTCAGATTTTATGAAATGCTGGAACGCCAGGCACTCAAACGTGCCGACCGAGTGGCGTGCGTCTCAGAAAGCCAGGCACAACAGATCGCGCGGATTCGCGGCCGTCGACGCGCGCCCGTCGTAGTCAAGAATGCCATGCTATTGCCCTATTCTCGACAGCAGGATCGGCCACCAGTCTCCCGCAACGAGCTCAGCATCCCCAGGTCCGCTTTTGTTTTCGGCTCCGTTGGCCGGCTCAGTATTGAAAAAGGCCACCGCTTCATGGTCTCCGCATTTCACAAATTATGTGCGCAGGCGCCGGTCGGTGCGCAACTCTATCTCATCATCGTCGGAAACGGAAAAGAGGAGCAGCCGCTCAAGCAACAAGCCACTCAGCTGGGGATTCGCGAACAAATTCATTTTGCAGGCTTCCAGGGAAGTCCCACGGAATGGATGCAAATGATGGATTGCCTGGTGCAGCCCTCCCTCACCGAAGGCACCCCGAACACGGTGCTTGAGGCGCTCTGCTTAAAATTGCCAGTGATTGCCAGCGCCGTCGGCGGAGTTCCCGATCTGATCGTCGATGGCAGAAATGGACTGCTGGTCCCCGCCGCGGATGTGGACCAGATGACCGCCGCGATGAAGAAAATGTGGCTCTCGCCAGACTTGCGCAGCCAGCTAGCTGCCGGCGCGGAAGATCTATTGCAGGAATATTCGCCTGCCTATCAGCGGCAGCGATTGATTGACGTCTACGATGAGGTCTTCGGCCGAAAGCTTCAGCAGGTTGCTCCCTAGAGCCGATCGACATCCGAAACGTTCGTCTATCGGCTGGTCCGCCACCACAGATGGCGATTCACTCCACTCAGCGCCAGCACCTGTGACGACAACACGACGAAAACATAATAAGGGAGCAGCAGTGCGCCGGCGAATGGCACCGGATGATCGCCGGCAAATCGGAACATCAGCATCAGGTACAGGACTTGCAGTAGAGCCACGCCTGCCAACAAACTCCACGTAACTGGAAACAGCCACGGCGCCGTAAGACTCAGCGCAAACGACAGCACCCATAAATAAATCAGCACCAGGCGGCTGGTCATTAACAGCATCACAATCTCTTCGATTGCTCGCCAACTGCGTTCCCGCCGTGCGGTCGCAAACAAGATCGGGATGGCTTTGCGAAGCAATTGCCAGATTCCAGAAGCCCATCGTACTCGTTGCGGCTGCACATCGCGAACACTGGATGCCTGCCGTGACCACAACCGCGCCCGCTCCTGGTAATGCACGGCAATTCCTTGTTGCGCCAGCAACAGCGAGTACTCAGCATCTTCCACGATGGAATGGGCCAGCCAGGGCACGCGTTCGACAACGGCGCGCGATAGAAAGAATCCGTTGCCCATTAATAGTTCAGATAGACCAAGGCGCTCGCGCGGACGAGCGACAAAGCTATTCTCTCCAGCCTTGCTCACCGCACCGAACTGCTGCAGCCAGTTCTTGCTGTCCGCTGCAGGGAAAAAATCGTAGCGAGCCTGCGCAACTGCATGCCCCTTGCAATAGGAAAGATCCAACGCAGCAAAAAATCCCGGCTCAATCACACTATCGGCATCGATCACGCAGACCGCATCCCACTCCCAGCCCTTCGCCAGGTTAAACGCCCAGGTCAGCGCCTGCCCTTTGCCTCGCTTCTCGGGATCGGTGCGAACCAGCACCTCATGTGCGCCGGCCGTCTTGGCCATTTCAGCCGTGTCGTCCGTGCAGTTATCCGCGATTACCACGCAACGAAGATGAGGATAGTTTTGCGCGAGCACGCTCTGCACCGTCGCCGTCAAGCCAGAACCTTCATTGTGCGCTGGGATGAACACCAGAAAATTGGTTGTCGGTAGCCTCCTGCCAGCCGTCGCGAAGGAATTCTCATTTTTGTCACGAGATGCGGTAATTCCCATCACCGCGAATGCCAGCGCATACAGGGTGCCCAACAGCGCTACAACCGCGATAGCGATCGAAGCGAAGCCTAATCCCACAGCCACGCTATGCCACATCTGTACCAGGACTGGACTCATGACTCGCTTTTTGCAACTCCGTGGATGTTCTCAATCCGCGGATTGAGTGTTGTGACGTCGAGTGATACGTTTTGCATCGAAAGACTCGTGTTCAGCGCCTGCCAGTTCGGACCGAACGCACCCGTACCGCCGAAGGCCGCGGGAAAAGCGTACAGCAGGCATAGATTGAAACCGCCAGTGCTACCCACAAAAATGGATCCGTCATCATGCCTCCTTACGATGCAGAGTTTTCCCGATCGCCTTGGCGCGTCTGGCCAAATAGCTCGGAAGCCTCATGCCGTGGGATTTGATCAGGTCTCGTGTATGGGAACTCCCCGGCGGCAGCGGGTTGAAGCCCATTTTTCGCGCATAGTAATTGGCGCGGTACACGTTCCCCAGCTTCTGATCGATGAACTCGAAATTCTGATTTACGGAAACGGAGATATCATCCCCGTTCTCCAGCCAATGCGGTGCATTGATCGGAATGTGGACTGCCTTTCCCGGCTCCAGTAAAAAGGAATTCGCCCGGCTCTGCAGATGCGGTTTATAAATCGCCGCGTTCGTATCGGCCGTCCAGAAACGCTCCAACTCTTCTTCCGACAACACCTCCCTGTCGGTCTGATCGAAGACGTGAATCGTCTTTTTCCCGTAGACCTGCAGCAACAGGCTGCATTCGCGGTCGATGTGGTACTCCGTGATGCGATGCGGCGACGTGATGAAGATGATGGACTGGCGGCTCTTGGCTTCTTTGCTCAGCGGAATGCCGGTCATCTCCTGCACTTCCGCCAGGCCCTTCTCCAGCAATTCGTGAATCTCCGGATCGCGGTCCGCGCCAAAAATAATGATCCACGCATCGGTCTCGCGAATGCGGCGAAAAGCCTCGTCGATCGAAAAATCTCTTCCCGGGCGATCATCCCAGCGCTGATCGATACGCTTTTTCCCCGCGTTCCAATACACTTTGTTTGGGATTGGCAAAGAACGCTCCAGCAAACTATGCAGACGATCCATAGTGAACGCCGGATGGCCGCTCAGCGAATGGTCCAGCATGAATGGACGCCGGTTGAAGTTCTCTGCGAATTTCGCCCGCTCCACCGAATACAGGCGCTCGGGCACGAGGGGGATTTCATTGGCAATTGACGGTGCTGCTGCGGTGATTGTCGACATAATTGTTACCTCTGGCTGCCGATTGGAGTCGGCGTCCTCTCTGAAACTTGAAACTTGTTAGAACTTTGTACGACCAGCGGCGGTCGGGATGGAGATGTTTTTCTGGACCGATGCCTTGGAAGATCATTTACATGAGCCCACAAATTTTTTCCTGGCCGTCCACCCCGCCCGTTCCGCCGCTCGCACCCAATAGCGTCCACGTGTGGGCCTGGGACCTGGATCGTCCGCCGCTCGATTCCGACTGGAGCCTTCTTAGCGAAGAGGAAACGGCTCGAGCCCGACGCTTCGTCTATCCGCGGGACCGCGATCGCTACGTGTGCGCCCATGCGGCCATGCATACCTTGTTGAGCGGCTATACCAGCATCGACGCCGCCAAAATCAACTTCACTACGCTTGCCTACGGCAAGCCTCAGATCGAGTGTGACGCCGGCGCGCAACCCATTCACTTCAACCTGACTCACAGCGCCAGCCTCGCCGCCCTTGCCGTGAGCCGTGACTACGAGCTCGGGGTCGACCTTGAACATGTGCAACCCATCGACCCGGAGATCGCGAACGATCATTTCTCGCCCAGCGAAATGCTCACCTTGAATCGCCTTCCGCCGGCCCTGTGGCTTGCCGGTTTTTATCGCTGTTGGACCAGCAAGGAGGCTCTTCTCAAGGGAGAAGGTATGGGCCTGAATCTGCCGTTGAACGGGTTTGATGTGGAAGTTCATCCCCAGCGTCCCCCGGCCTTGATGGCCGTGGCTCCGCACACAAACATTCCGCTCGACTGGACCCTGGTCGAGTTGGAGCCTGTGGATGACTTCGTCGGAACCCTCGCGGTTCACGACCCCGCGAAAACATTTCAGAGAGCTTCTCTCCAATGTTTTTCCCTGCCCAGTTAAAGCGGCGCCCTTACTGTGTCGATGCGTTGTGAGCAAACCAGTTCTCAAACTGCACCTCCTTATAAGGACTGTGATTCGCAGCCAGCAACGGAGCCGGCTTATGCAGCAAATAGTGCGAGAAAAATTGGAGTGTGTACGCTTCGATGGCTTGATGTGCAAGTTTCGGCGAAACTGATCCTGAGTCCGTCCATCCGCGTATCGGCGAATACAACGAACGGTCGGAAAAATTGAAATGCTTCGATCCCAGGATCAGAACGTAGTACCCGCCGAAGCGGTGCATGGTTTTATCAAAATTGTCCATGTCGGCAACATCCAATGCTGATTCGCGGCGAGTTTGTACATCCGCGGAATTCAGTTGTGCCGCTGTAATCGGCGGAGTGTCGTCGTCCATGAACATGTACGGCTTATCCAATCCTTGCGTAGAAACGTCGCCAAACGTCCATCCATCCTCGTTCAGCGCCGCTTTCACTCTGGGATCCTGATAGCAGATCTGTGCAGCCACCGCCCCACCGAAAGAGTGTCCAAAAGCGCCGGCGTCATTTGCGTCGACTCGGCCAAACCACGGGCTGCGCGGATCAAGGTTCGCGGCCGACAAGGTATTCAGCACCAGGGCATCATCGCCGGCCTCGATGCGGACTTCCTTATCGCCAATAGCAAGTTGCTGTGCCACGGTGGTGTTTTGAAAATCCGTAATGTCGTGAACATCTGTGCTCCAGAGGACGCGGCCATCCGGAAACGCCACCGGACGCGAGTTGTACGGATGATCGATTCCCACAACGATGAAACCGTGGCTCGCCAGGTCTTCCGCCTGGTACGTATTCTGTGTTCGCTGTCCTCCCCATGCCGGGTTAAACAGCAGCACAGGAAAAGGTGCCCCAGTCGTAGCGACAGCAGCATCCTTGTATGAGTGCGTCTTCAGCACCGCCATGTAGCTCGACAATAGAGTGGTCTCGCGGCGTCTGCGATAGCTGGCAAGATGCTGATGATGCGGCATTGCCGGATACCAAATCTGCACCATGATTTCGCGCGGCTTCGCTGGACCTGCGATGTGCGTCTCCATGCGAACAGGATCGACTAGAGGCTCAACTCGTGTGCCAATCGCATACTGGCCCGTTGGTTTCGGCAAAACAAACATCGGCAGCACATAGGTGAATCCCGCCGTCATCATCAGCAGCGCAGTCACGGTGATCGCCAGAGTTGCGCGCATCCAGCGCGGTCTCTCGCGCTTCACAACGACAAGCACGTACAAGGTCAACGTCACCGCCAGGTACAGCGGAATCAGTTGCCAATAGGCGCCGAGCCACAAGAAAGCCAGCAACAATATTGCAGATGAGAGTGCAGCGGATATAACTCCGACCCAAGCCGGCACGACGGCCAGAAGGGCCAACACCGGCAAGATTGCCAGGACGAATCCGGCCAATTCCAGCGGACGCATCAGCGCTCCCCCTGCGGTCCATTGGTGCGTAGCTTTTCCGATGCCTTTGCAGCTGTCTCTCCTGTGCCACTTCCAGAGTCGACGGTATCGAGACCCAGCATTTTCCGAGCACGAGCCGCCATCATCCGCGCCCCAGGCAGATTGAAGATTTCGCGATGCCCTCCTGGAATCACCTCCACATGAGCGGGTCTTTCAAGCATTTCCGGCCAGCCCATTTCCGGAGCCAATAGCGGACCGGTGGGCTCTTCGCCGCTACGGAATAGCAAGACGGTTCCTTGTAGCGACCCAGACCAACGCGCCAGCGTGGCTGTCGCTTCCAGCATCTCGCCGCGCCGCTGCATCTCCTGCTCCAACGGGGTCTGCTTCGGATTCTTTCTCTCGTGCAGCCACGCCTTGATATTTCCTGCAACCGTGCTCCACCGGCTCCGCTTTCGACCTGTTAGAGAATCCGGCTCGGATGCATCTCTTCGATTCAGCCGCAGCAGCAGCGTCTGAAAACGCTTCATCTTATAGACCGCCATCATCAGGCTGCGCCGTATCTTCGGTTGATAATGCCAGTAGCCAGGCGCCCAGACATCAATGATCATCAACAGATCGATCTCTTCGCCCTCTTCTTCAAGCCTGCGCGCCACTCCATAGGCGATCCATCCAGACACGCACCAGCCTGACAGCCGATACGGACCGGAAGGCTGCACTTCGCGGATCAGGCGCACATAAAAATTGATCAGATCGTCATAGCTGTACGAAGCGGCGGCGGATGTAATCTCCTCGTCCAGCATCTGCAGCGCGTACACCGGCTGGCTGGAACCCATTTCGTTGGCCAGGGTACGGAAGATCATGCTTTGCGAAATCACAAAAATCGGCGTTCCGTTCCCCTTCGGCTGCAGAGGAATCACCCGCGGGTCAAACTCGGCTGGACGGGACGATCCTTCCGCCGCCAGTTTTGCCGCCAATTTCGCAGCGGAGCGTGCCTGCTCGAACCAAGCCGCCATAGCTTTCAACGTGGGACCGCGAAACACTTGCGCCGCCGTCAACTGAACGCCGTAGTCGCGCTTCAGGATTCGCTGCATCTTGGTCAGCAGCAGCGAGTGGCCGCCAAGATCGAAGAAGTTCGAATCGACTTCGAGGTCTTCAATCTTCAGCACCTGGCGCCAGATGCGCATCATGTCCCGCTCGCTCTCGGATATCGCGGCCTTCGGCGCCGCCACAATCTTTTCCCGTTCCGCCGGAGTTTGGACCCGTGCCACCATCACCTTTTGACGCGGCATCAGCCGCTCGATGACAGGCAGCACAGACCCGCCCGTCGAATATTTTTCCGTTTCCTCCGCCGTCATCAACTTCAATTGCGACAAAGGCCTGTCCGGAGTCGTCACCGCTTCGCGCAACAAGCGTGCAAAGTGGCGCTGCACAATCTGAATTGTCGCTTCGGAATACAGCGTCGCATCGTACAGGAATTCCAGATGTACGCCGCTGTTCCGTTCCACCACGCCCAGCTGCCATTCACTGCCCGTCACCGTGGGAACATCAGGCAACGCATCGATCTCCAGCCCCTTCCATTGCATTTCATGCACAAATGCCCGTTGATAGAAGAAGGTGATTTGGTTCAGCGGATGATAATCCCTGCCGACCCGCATATCGATCAGCGGCGTCACCAGGTTCAGCGGCAAGGCACGCTCCATCGCGTCCATCGACTCTTCGCCAAATCGCGTCACCAGCTGACGGAAGGTTGTTTCCGCTCCAATGTGACCGGCCAGACAAATCGGGTCCGCCAAGGGCCCCATAATCGTTTCCGTATTTTCCGTTCGGTTCGCGTGCGGCGTAAGAAACAGGATGTCGCTCTGCCCGCTGTAGCGCGACAACAAGGCCTGAAACAGTGCGCCGAAAACAGCAAACGCGGTCGCCTGGCATTCGCGCGCAAATCGTCGCGCCGACGCTACCGTTGCCGAATCCAGAATCTCCGTAACCAGCCCCGCGCGCGCGTCCCCACCCTCATTGTTTGCAGCTTCACGATCTTGCGGCAGTTCCAATGGAGTCCAGACTCCGTGCAGATACTTCTCCCACCAAGCAAGCCTGCGATCCTTTTCTGGGCTGGCCAGCAGCTTTCGTTCCACCTGGGCATATGCGGAAAACTGCACTGACAAATTCTTGCTCGTGCCTGTCGAACCAGTCTCCTGCTCATACGCCTGCTGCAGTTGTTCCAGAAAAATTCCCGTCGACCATCCATCCACAATGCCGTGAGAAAGCGTAATCGCCAACCAATGTCTCTCGCTTTCCAAACGCAACACTCGCACCCGGAATAAGGGACCGTTCGCAAGAGAAAATCCCTCTCCCCCCTCCCGGTCGATAATTGCGTGGTCTCGAAGCCGCTGCGACTCCGAGCGCGATCCATCCGGACCCTGCACATCGGAAGCAAGTAGTCGTAAATCGATGGGCAACTCTGGATGTATTACCTGCCACACTTCGTCGTTTTCTTCTTCCAGTGTGGTGCGCAAAATCTCGTTGCGACGAGCAATGCTGGCAATCGCCCGCGCCAACGCATCTACATCCAATCGACCCTTCAGCTGCAAACGGATCCGAACATGGAACGCAACGCCTCCTGGATTCAAAGAGTCCAGCCGCCAGAAGCGTCGCTGAAACTCCGTCGCAGGAATCTTTCGCACAGCACCAAGTGACTCGTCAGCTCCATTGAAACCCGCCGCGACATTCTCGTCTTCCGCCGTAGGGATTGGAACCAAACCCGCACGCGCGGCAACCTCGGCTGTCGCATCTTCCGCCTGCCTGGCAACTACGCCGAGCAGCCGCTGGAAATCCTCCAGCAAGCGAAGTCCCGCTTGCTGCGAAACCACATGATTGTCCACTTCGCAGGAAAGACGCCATCCGTCGGCACGCTCCACCATAAAGACCGTCAGCGGACGAAGCGCTCCAGGGCTGACCGAGGGCACTGCCGTCATCGCAACTCCGCCTGCGGTCACGGGGCGGACAAAATCCTGTTGGCAAATAAAAGCCACCGGCGTCGGCAAGCTTCTTGTTGCCGCTTGCTCGCAATCTCGCTCCAAGTCCGTCAGCAAATCTTCATAGCGATACTGTGCGTGGTCAAAGCAATCGGTCACCATATCGCGAACTTCGTGCAGCAGTTCGCTGAACCGCATCTCCCCATTCACGCGGAAGCGGAGTGGCAAATAATTGACGAACGCCCCAACAACGCTTTCCAGTTCCGACTGATCCCTGCCGCTCATGGGAGTTTCCAGAGCAACATCGGCTTGCGATTGATGCGTCCGCAGCAAGAGTCCAAAGGCAGCCAGCACTGCGTGGAAAAATGTCGCGTGGTGCCGCTGCGCTACGGTTGCGATTGCATCTGTCAGAGGCCGCGGCAGCAGCAACGACTCAATCGCGGCGGCTTCTGTCGTTGCTCGGTCGACTTGCCATGGGTCGGGCAGTGAAGCGACTTCGAGACCTTCCAGTTGCTGCTTCCAGTAGGCTCTGTGGGATTCGTATTCAGGCGTTTTGCGCTGCGCATCCAGCCACACCGCATAATCTCCATAGTCAAGCCCGGTGCGCACCGCAGGCACTTTGCCCTGCAGTAAATCGCCATAGCAAGCCATCAGGTCGCTCACCAGCAGACCCACAGTCCAGCCATCGCAGACGCTGTGATGGGCGTTCCATACCAGGATGTGTTCGGCTTCACTCAGCCGCAGCATGCCGGCACGCAACAACGGGGCCGAAGTCAGCGGAAGAATCTGGCGCGCGTGTTCGAGCGAAAGACGTGCAACCTCCGCTTCCCGCGTAACCGGATCGAGCGATTCAAGGTCACACCACTGCAACGGCAAGATTGCGTTAGCGGCAATCCGTTCGATCACTTCACCGTTGTGCACGGTGAAAGATGTACGCAGCGCTTCATGACGCGTTGCCAGCTGTTGCAGCGCCTGCTCAAACTTCTCTCGATCCAATGCGCCGGAAAGTCGGAATCGAACCGCAACATTCCATGCAGGATCGGGCGCCATTTCATTCAGCTTCCACAAACGCACCTGCAGCGGAGTGGCAGGCATCGCATAGATCGCGCCCGCTGTCGCTTCATCGTTTGCGGATTTTGTGAAACTAACCAAGGTTGACACGATTCTTTCGTCCTAATCCTTACCCATTCGCGCTTTGTAACGTGTGCCGGGGATCCCACCGTTACAACGTGATTGAAAGTCTACATACGAACCCGGTAATTCTCTCGTGAAATCCGCTGTAATGGAACGGCGGGAACCGCTACGTTAAACGCGCTGTTGTCCGCTGCATCCACCGCCGCTGCGACCGCTTCAACCGTATGTAATTGCATCAATTGCTTTGCACTCACCGCGAACCCTCGATGATGGGCTCGCGAGGCGATTTGAAACATCCGCAGGGAGTCCGCGCCCAGGTCCAGCAAGCTGGCTCGAGTACTGATGCGCGCACACCCTAACACATCGGAAAAAATCTCCGACAGAATAATTTCTGTCCGCGTCTTCGGTTCGAAAAACTCTGCAGCTTCCACTTCCGTGCCCGTGCGCGGCTCCGGCAACGCCTTGCGGTCAATTTTGCCGTTCGGTGTCAGCGGCAAACTCGGCAATGACTTCATCACCGTCGGCACCATGTACACCGGCAATTGACTGCCAAGCGCCCGCTTCAGTTCCGCGGGTGTTGCATTCTCCGCACCCGTGTAATAGCCCACCAGGATGGCCTCGCCGCTCGCATCCGGCCGCAGCATCGCAACCGCATCGCGTACTCCGGGTAGCGCCCGAATGGCGGTTTCCACATCGCCCAGCTCAATCCGAAATCCCCGCAGCTTGATCTGGTGATCGAGCCGCCCAAGGAATTCGATCCGCCCATCCGCCAATTGCCGCACTTCGTCTCCAGTGCGATACATCCGCTCCCCGGGAACAAATGGATCTGAAAGAAATTTTTCCGCCGTCAACTCCGGTCGCTCAAAATATCCCCGAGCAACTCCGTCGCCCGCAATGTAAAGCTCTCCGGAAACACCTGGCGCAACCAACTGGAACTGCTTATCCAGTACATAGAACCGGGTGTTCGCGATCGGCGGACCAATTGTCATCCGTCCAGCGCCCCGCTTGACCTCGGTAATCGAAGACCAGACCGTGGTCTCTGTCGGTCCATACATATTCCACAAACGGCCACCATGCTCCAGCAGCTGGTCCCCCATCGCCGCCGTCCATGCCTCGCCTCCGCATAGCATTTTGAAGCCTGGCGCTGCCTGAAATCCCTGCTCCAGCAGCATTCTCCAGGTCACTGGAGTGGCCTGCAACACCGTCGCCCGCGTCGCTTGCAGCAGTTCTTTCAACTGTGCGCCGTCCGCCACGTCGTCACGGTGAGCAATCACCACGGTGCCGCCTGAAACCAGCGGCAACAGCATTTCCAGCACTGCGATGTCGAATGACAACGTAGTCACCGCCAGCAATCGATCTTCCGGCTTCATCTCCAGCCGCTGCGCCGTGTCCGTCAACAGGTTCACCACATTGCCGTGGCATACTTCCACGCCCTTCGGCCGGCCCGTCGATCCGGAGGTGAAAATCACGTAGGCTCGATCATCGCTATGAACCGCAGGCAGTGCCACCACGGGCTCGCGTTCCAGCCCCACAGTTTCGTCATCCAGCGCAATCACCCTGGCATTCGATTGCGGCAATGCTTCCAGATGCCGGGTTAATGTAACCATCACAGGTACATTTGTTTCTTCGACGATCTGTGCGATTCGTGCCGGCGGAAACATTGGATCGAGCGGCACATAGGCAGCGCCCGCTTTCATCACGCCCAGCATCGCGACCAACATCTCCAGCGACCGATCCATATAGATGGCCACCAGGGAACCAGGTCCCGCTCCATTGCGAATCAACCAGGATGCCAGCCGATCGCTCTGCTTGGCCAGTTGCACGCGCGTCAGCTCCAGACCATAGAAGTCCGCCGCAGGCTGCTTCGGCAAGGCAGCAAACGCCTTCGCAATCAATTCAGGAACATTCTCCGCTTCCATCGGTCCCGTCGCGGGTGGATTGCAAGCCTCCAGCAGGAACGTTCTTAGCGACGGCTCAAGGATTTCCAGTGCCGCGACGCTCTGTGCCGGGTTGGCCATGATGGCTTCGAGCAGCGTGCGATAGCTCTGCATCCAGCGTGCAATTGTCGATTCGTCATATAGCCCGGTGCTGTAATCGCACTCCAGTCGCAAACCGTTGCCGGTATCCACAATATTCAGGAAAAGATCAAAATTCACCGCGCGCTTCCCGTTCGCCTGCACCTCGGTCTTCAATCCCGCAAACGTTGCGCCTCTGCCAACCTGCTCCAGGTTGAACTGAATCTCGCTCAGTGGAAGCCGTCCCGGCTCCCGGCGCGGAGTCAGCGCACGCACGATGCTGCCATATGTCGCATGCTGATGCTCGTATGCATCCAGCACCACAGGCTTGAGCGCCCGCAGATAATCCAGCGCTTTCATCTCCGCACTTAAGCCAGCACGAATCGGCAGGAGATGCACGCAGTGTCCCACTAACACTTCGTTTTCCATCTGCGACTGCGCGGCCGCAGGAATCATGGTGACCGGATCCGCGTTGCCGCTGAGTCTCCACAACAGAATCTGCCAGCCCGCCAAGAGGGTTGTGAACAGGGTGCATCCCGCCTGTGCGCCCGTCTTGCGCAGCGTCGAGGCGAATTCTTTTGAGAACTCCGTCACATACGTGGAGCCAGCAAAACTGCGCTCTGTAGGGCGGTTCCGGTCGCTTGGCAGCGTCAGCACTTCCGGCTCAGGAGTCAGTTGCTGCTTCCAATATTCCAGGTCTTGGCATTCCTTCGCACGCCAGTCCACTTGCTGGATTTCCTGCGCATACTGAGGAAAGGATTTTACCGGCGACAGCTGCGCCGAACTCTTCCGAACCGCGGCTGAATACAGTTCACCGAGTTCATCCACAATCACATTCACCGTCCATCCATCGCATACCAGGTGGTGCCCGGTAATCAGGAGCAGGTGCTTATCGTTCGCCAGCTTCACGCACTTGGCGCGCACCAGCGGTCCTTCCACAAGTTCAAAAGCCTCTCGGCCTTCCGCCGCGATCATGGTATCGAGCAGGTTTTGCTGCTCAACCGCCGACTTGCCGGAAAGGTCAACTTCCTGGATTGGGATCTCACGATGAGGATGCACACGCATTTTGTCTCTCGCAGGAACCAAGGACATGCGCAGCGCATCATGACGCGCGATTAACGTCTTCCATGCCTTCTGCAGCGCATCCCGGTCAAGCATTCCATCCAGGTTTAGCCGAAAAGACTCGTTATAAGCACAAGTAGCCTCATCGGAGACTTGGGCCGCCAGCATAATTTCCATCTGCGGCTCGGTCAACGGCACTTCTGTACTCGTCGCAGTCACATTTGTATCCACGTGGCCCGCGCCATCTTCCGTAAGCTCCTTCGGCATCAACCCAACGCGCTGTAACGCAGCCAGGCTTTCGTCAAACGCCCGCACAATCTGCTCCAGATCAGCCTCGCTGTGTTCCGTGGTCAGATAGAGAGGAAACCCTTCCAGAATGAAGACACCCTTTTCTCTGAGCAAGTAGAAGAGGAGCCCGCCGAACCGCGATTCCAGGGGAATTCCGAAATACATCACGCTGCCGCATGCATCCAGATGCAGCGGAGCACCGCGTCGCGCAAACACTTCGTTCAGCTGCTCGGCAAACCTCGCTGAACGCTGATTCAACGTGTCATATAGGGCAACACCAGCGTCACGGATGTGCTCCAAGGTGGCGCACAATGCGGCCATCGTCAATGGATGACGGACAAACGTCCCCGCAAAGAATGTCACCCCGGCTTCAGGGACCGAAGCGTCACCGAACTGCCACGCGCCTCCATCCAACGCATCCATAAACGCGGACTTCCCTGCCAGAATTCCGATCGGCATGCCTCCGCCAATCACTTTGCCGTAAGTCACCAGATCCGCGTCAATGCCGTAATAGCCCTGCGCTCCTCGAGGATGTATGCGGAATCCGTTCACGACCTCGTCGAAAATAAATGCAGTTCCGGATTGCCGCGTAATCTCTCGCACCCGCAGCAGAAATTCCTTGGGCTGAAGATTCGGATGACGGCTCTGTACCGGTTCAATCAACACCGCTGCCAGCTCATTCGCGTGTTGCTCAATGTATTGCAGGGCCTCGTCCGTTCCGTAATCGAGCACCGTAATATTCCCAAGATTGGCGCGCGGAATTCCAGGCGCTGCCGGTTGCGATAAAATCTCGCCCTTACGCTTTAGCTGCTTCACCAGCACTTCGTCAAACTGTCCGTGATAATCGCCCGCGAAGAAAACCACTCGATCTCTGCCCGTCACCGTCCGCGCGATCCGCATCGCCGCCATCACAGCCTCAGAGCCGGTGTTGCAGAACGTCACTCGATCTGTCCCCGTCAACTGG
The DNA here is from genome assembly GCA_963821145.1 of uncultured Acidobacteriota bacterium. Classification (GTDB taxonomy): domain Bacteria; phylum Acidobacteriota; class Terriglobia; order Terriglobales; family Acidobacteriaceae; genus JAKAAZ01. The sequence goes on along the minus strand of CAWGCV010000025.1, from coordinate 88,144 downwards.
GTTAACAGGTCCGCAGCTTTACCTGCCAACGGTGTTTGCGGGCCAATCGCAAAACCTTCCTCCATTTGACCCTGCAGTGCCTTCAGTACAAACTCTGGGGCGTGGCCAAACATTGTCGGCCCAAATCCATTCACCAGGTCGATGTATTCGTTTCCGTCGATATCCCACAGTTTTGACCCTTTGCTTCGCGAGGACACCAGACTGTAGACCATCTCTTTCCATTCCGGACGAAATCCACTGACCACGCGTGGATCCGCCAGCGTCTTGCGATGCTGCTGCGTGAAGGCTTTCGATTGTGCCGTCTTCTTGCAGTAACGCGATGTCAGATCGGTAATGAATCGCTCCTGCTCCGCCGTCAAAACATGATGCCCAGCGGTCGCAACCTGCTTCTGCATTAGTGGGGGATCGCTAATCGTCTTGAGATCAGCTGTTATTGTCGCGGCCACCGGGAGCGCCTGCGCAGCCGTCGCCATCTTTGGCTGTATGGCCTGTGCCTGTGTCGCCGCTTGCGCCACCGGCTCTGCATTTGCGGATGCGTTTCCAAGGATTTGTAACTGGGACTGTATCAATTGCGTGACAGCCTGCAATTGTTGCTGCATCAGCGTGGCGATCTTGCCGTCGACGGCCATATTTGCCTGCACCACCTTTGCAGTTGCGATCGCCTGTGGCATGGAAACAGCCAAAGCCGGCGCACCCATCACCGGCGCGACTTCTGCAGTTTTTTCGACTTGTGCTGCGGGAACGACCGGCGCAGCATCCTGCGGAAGTTGCTGATCAAGGTAGTCGGCGATCAGTCGAATTGAGCCCAGCGTGTCGAGCAGCTGTCGAAAAGCGATCTTCACTCCATATTTGTTCTGTATCTTTTGCGCGGCCTGCGTCAGGAACAGCGAATCAAATCCCAGCTCTAAGAAGCTGGCTTCATACTGATCGGCTGCCAGATCCAGGCCCGACAGATCGCCCAGCAATTCGGCAATCTCCTGACTGATTCTGGCGCTTCGATCTGCTCGCGGCGTGGGGCTGTCCGTCTTTACGCTGGCAATAAGTGTCATCTGTTTCTCCAAGGAGTTCAAGGTCGCTGACGTGCTGCTCCCGTTCGGCGACGGGATGTTTTGTTCTAATGGCGATGCTTCTGCACTCGTTTCCACAGGCGCATCCGCCGTGACTTCAGTCTTGCGAGCTTCCACCCAGTAGCGTTTGCGCTCAAACGGGTATGTCGGCAAGGAAACCCTGCGACGGGGTTCGTTCGCGTAATATGCGTTCCAATCGACAGCCACGCCGCGCGACCACAAAGTACCGACTGCAGTTGCGATTCCGTCCCAGGAAGATTTGCCGTCTTTCGAGGCGTGCGACGCTCCGGCGGGAATTGACGCACATGTCGCAATCTTGTTTCCACGCGGTAACTGTTGCCGCACCAGCGTGCTCAGTGTGTCTCCGGCGCCAGCCTCCAGCAAAATCTCATATCCATCCTCGATCAGCTTGCTTGCCGCCGCGCTAAAGTTTACCGCCACCCGGCTATGCCGCGCCCAGTATTCCGCCGAGGTGGCTTCACTGACCGTCAGGATGTTGCCTGTCACCGTCGAGAGGATCGGCACCTGTGGTTCCTGTAACGATATCGATGCCAGCAAACTCCGCAGCCGCTCCACCACTGGTTCAACCATAGCCGAGTGAAAAGCGTGCGAAGTATGCAGCCTGCGACTGGCGACGTTTTGCTGCTCCAACGTTTTCGCCAGCAGCTCAATCTCCTCAGTCGGCCCCGATGCAACCGTCAGCGACGGCGAATTGATCGCTGCGATGGAAATAGTCGCCGGCAACATCATTTGTAACTGTGTCGATTGCATACGCACAGCCAACATGCTGCCGCCTGGCATTTCCTGCATCCATTCACCGCGCCGTGCCACAAACAACAGCGCGTCGCTCAGCGAAAATACCCCCGCCACGCATGCGGCCACTAACTCCCCAACGCTATGACCGACCAGGCAAGCGGGGGTAACGCCCCATTGCATCCACAACTTTGCCAACGCATAGCTAGTGACGAACAGTGCCGGCTGCGCAAATTTTGTCTGTTCCAGCGTCCGCGCCGCATCATCCCGCGTACTGCTCTCCTCGGCATCGCCGGTTACGGGAAACATCACTGGCAACAGGTCGAGCCCCGTCAGCGATCTCAGTTGTCGGCAACAGTCGTCCACAATCTCCCGATAGAACGGCTCCGAATTGTACAGATCCTCTGCCATCCCCGGGTATTGTGTTCCCTGTCCCGGAAACATCATCGCCACGCGAGGCGCCTCGATTGCAGTGGTCGCGCGCGAGGCAATCGCATCCGTCTTGCGCAGCTGCGCGCTGGCATCCTCTTGTGTACCGCCTACGATCGCGACGCGATGTGCAAACGCCCGCCGTCCTTCCGCCAGCGTATAGGCCACATCCTGCAGCGAAAGATCCTGCCCGTCGGCACGTTCCAGATGATTCGCCAGGCGCGCACATTGCGCCATCAAAGCTGCTTCCGTTCGCGCCGACAGGCAGAGCACTTGCTTCGAGCGCTGCGAAAATTTCGCGTCCGACGATGGCGCTTCTTCCAGCACCACGTGAACATTCGTCCCGCCAAATCCAAAAGCACTTACCCCGGCGCGTCGAATCGCACGTCCCCGAGGCCATGGCGTTACTTGGTTTGCCACCATGAATGGAATATTCGGCAGGTCGAGTCGCGGATTCGGTTCGCTGTAGTGCAAGGTTCCAGGAATCTTTTCGCGATCGAGCGCCATCGCCGCTTTCACCAGGCCAGTCACACCTGCCGCCACATCCAGATGTCCAATGTTTCCCTTGATTGAACTCAGCAAGCACGGAGCCGTCCGTGCCGCACCCGCACCAAACACCTCCGCCAGCGCACCCACTTCGATGGGATCACCCAGCGGCGTGCCGGTCCCATGGCATTCCACGTAGTCCACCGATGTCGGCTCGACGCCTGCCACCGCGTATGCCATCGAGATTGCGTCCGCCTGGCCTTTTTGGCTGGGTGCCGCGTATCCGAATTTGTCCGAGCCATCATTGTTGATGCCCGCTCCAAGCAACAGGGCATAAATGTGGTCGCCGTCCGCAATCGCTTCTTCCGCGCGCTTCAGTAAAACCATTCCTGCGCCGGCTCCGAAGACGGTTCCAGTGGCTGCGGCATCAAACGGGCGGCAGTGTCCGTCGGCGGCAACCATCCCGCCATCCTGATAAAAATATCCGCGATGCTGCGGAAATGAAATGGAAACTCCACCGGCCAGCGCCAGGTCTGACTGATAATTCGTCAAGCTTTGCCATGCCTGCGCCACCGCCAGCAGCGAAGTGGAACACGCCGACTGCACCGTCATTGCAGGTCCGCGCAAATTCAGCTTGTAGCTGATGCGCGTTGCCAGAAAATCATGTCCGTTCCCAACCAGCGCTGGAAACGATCCCACCTGGTACGACCGCGTAAACTCCTCGCGAAATCCAGGGTTCGACGCCAGGTGTAACAGCAGATATGTATTAATGCTGGACCCAGCGAATACGCCCACATTGCCGGTGATTCGCGCCGGATCATATCCGGCATCTTCCAGCGCTTCCCACGCACACTCCATCAACACTCGCTGCTGCGGATCGGCGACTTCCGCTTCCCGCGGCAAGATCCTGAAGAACTCCGCGTCGAACATGTCTACGTTGTCGAGAATCGCTCGCGCGGCAACATATTTTCCCTTCCCGCGCTGCGCTTCCGTCAGCCCGTCTTCCAGCTCCGCGGTCGCAATCGGTCGTACCGATTCGCGGCCCTCGCACAGGTTCTGCCACAACTGCTCCACGTTCTCCGCGCCCGGAAAGCGTCCTGCCACTCCGATGATGGCTACCGCATTTTGCCAACGATCGCTCATCGAGGTCCACCCTCTCTGCCGATGATCGGCGAAGAAGCCCTCGGAGCTTGCATTCCGGGTCGCCGCGCCAGCATCGCCGCGCGCTGACGTTGTCCTCGCAGCTCTCCAGCGCCCGCTTCCAACTTCGCGTCCTGCCCCGTGCACAGCCGTGCTGCCAGGCTGCGCGATGTTGGATACGCGAACATATCCACCAGCGAAGGAGTCGATGCAAATTCGCCATGCAACCTGGCATGCATCTCGATCAACAGTAGCGAAGTGCCGCCAAGATCAAAAAAGTTTTCGTCCGCTGCCACTGCCGTGCGCCCCAGCAACGTTGCCCACAGTTCCTGCAGGTACGCCATCGTCCTGGCTTCTTCTGCTCCGCTCTGGCGCTCCATCGCCGATTCTTGTTGCGGCTTGCCTGCTTGTTTGGAATGATCCGAGTTCGCCGCGATTAACCGCGTTTCACACAGCGTCTGCAACGCGCTTCGATCCAGTTTTCCGTTGGCGTTAATCGGCAGCCTCTCCAAAAATAGCCAGTGCTGCGGCGTCGAGGTGCGAGATAACCGCGCCTGCAGCCATGCGCGCAGTGTCGCTTCTGCATTCTGCGTCGGGCTCACTAAGGCCACGCACGCAACCAGTTGCTTTTCTCCAGATGGAACCGTCAACACCACCACCGCCGCATCGGCCACCAGCGGCGAAGCCGACAATGCATTTTCCACCGCGGCAAGTTCCACGCGATGTCCGGCAATCTTGACCTGGCGATCGATGCGTCCGAGGAACTCAATCGTCCCATCCGGCCGCGCAACTGCACGATCTCCGGTCAGATATAGCAGCGCTCCCGGTCGATCTGAAAATGGATCTGCAAGAAATTTCTCCGCCGTCGCTTCCGGACGTCCCAGATACCCCAGCGCAACTCCCGCTCCACCCGTCGCCAATTCCCCTGGTACTCCCGCAGGCAGCTCGTTGCGATCGGCGTCCAGGATGTGCACCGTGGTATGCGCAATCGGTTTTCCAATCGGCAGCGTCCCCTCGGCTCGATATTCTCTGGGAACCACGTAGCAGCAGGTGAAGGTCGTGTTCTCCGTCGGGCCATAGCCATTCACCATGCGCAGCGTTGGATACAACGCACGAACCTGCTCCACATGGCGCGGTGAAATCACATCGCCGCCAAACACCAGCTGGCGCAGCGACGCAAATAGTTCCGGAGTATGCTCTGCAGCCAGATGAAACATCGCCGCCGTCAGCCACAAAGTCGTCACACCTTCTTGCAGGATTAGCTGTGTGTAGTCGTCAAGACCGAGCGAACGGCCCGGCGCAATTACCAGCTGAGAACCATGCAGCAGGCTTCCCCAGAATTCCACCGTCGAAGCATCGAAGGACAACGGCGAATGCAACAGGAAAGTATGCGCCGCGTTGAACTCGATAAATTCTTGTCCCGTCACCAGTCGCGCGACGGCGCGATGCGGCACCACAACGCCCTTCGGCAATCCCGTCGATCCGGAAGTAAACATCACGTACAACGGGCTCTCGCCGTCGAGTTGGACCGACGGAATCGCAACCGGCGCAACAGCCGCCGGCCGCGCAACTTCCTCCACCCCCAGCAGGAAACATCCCGCCCACAAAGTCGGATCCGCATTCTTCCGAGTCTTCTCATCCGCAATCCAAAAACGAATGCCGCTTGATTCTCGAATCTGCTCTAACACTGCGGCGGAAAACTCTTTCACCTCGATCGGAACGTAGCAGCCACCGGCCATCACAATTCCAACGATGGCGGCCACAGTCGCGACCGAACGCGCGGCAGCCACTCCCACCCGATCTCCCGGCTTCATGCCTGCAGCTACCAGGCGAGCGCGGAAGGCATCCGCAAAGTTCCACAATTCTGCATAGGTCAGGGATTGCTGCGTGTCCGTCAGAGCGATGGAGTCCGGGGTACGGTGAACCACAGCCGAGAAAAGCTGCAGCACGGTCGAGTTCCACGGGTTAACTTCCGCGGATACCAAGCTGCGAGGCGGCGTGAACCGATCGTCATGCTCTCGCATGTCGCGGTTGGAAGTAACCTCGTACCCGCCGATCATCAACGCATTCGTTTTCACAGGCTACCGTTTCCAGACGTCAATTTGTGGGCTACTCAAAGATGAAATGCACGTGAAGTGCCAACTAGCTGACATTCGTTCGCCGCGCGCTTCACACCGGTTCTGGACGACAATCCAATGAGTTAGCGCAACGGAATTTCCGCTCGCCAGGCACCTCGCCAAAAGAATTCCCATTAGGAGGTGAAATGTGAAAAGTTTTTCCTATTGTTACCCCACCCTGCCCAAAGTTGCTTCATCAGTAACCCTTTCGGTTACCGTAAAAACTCAAACTGCCTCCCGAAGGCCTGGTTGGGCGAAGCGGGAGGCAGTTTCTATGTTTCGGCGAAACAGACCCTGACAATCCGTCGATTCCGTGCCGTTTTAGCAGCGAACAATCTTCTTCTGCAACTCCGCATCCACAATCCCGCGCGTGGCATTGCGGGTGTCCACTAAGAGCTTCGATTCCTTCGCGATAGCCTCGAAGTCATAGTCGGAATGATCGGTTGCAATCAAAATGCAGTCGTACTCGCGAACCGTAGTCAACGGAACAGACGTCATGTTCAATGCATAATGGCGCCCGTGTCCCACCGTCGGAAAATAGGGGTCGTTGTATTCGACCAGCGCTCCCCGGCGACGCAGTTGTTCAATCAAGGTCAGTGAAGGTGACTCCCGCAAATCATCGATATCTTTTTTGTAGGAAAGTCCCAGCACCAGGATTCGGCTGCCTTTGAGCGGCTTGCTGCGATCGTTCAACGCGGCTGCCACCGACTCGACAACGTGATACGGCATGGAGGTGTTCACCTCACCCGCCAGCTCAATAAATCGAGTGCTGAAGTCCAGTTCTTTCGCCTTCCAGGAAAGATAGAAGGGATCGATCGGAATGCAGTGGCCTCCCAGCCCCGGTCCCGGATAAAAAGGCTGGAATCCAAATGGCTTGGTCGCCGCCGCTTCAATAATTTCCCAAATGTCGAGATTCATGCGCAGGCAAAGCAACTTCAGCTCGTTCACCAGTGCGATATTGACGCACCGATAAATATTTTCCAGCAGCTTCGTCATCTCGGCTGCTGCCGGGCTGGAAACACGAACAATCCGATTGAAAATGTTGCCGTAAAACGCGGCCGCCAGGTCTCCAGACTCTTTCGTCGACGCTCCCACAACCTTGGGAATATCGCTGCGCTCCACCGTCACATTGCCCGGATCCTCCCGCTCAGGAGAATAGGCCACATAGAAACACTTCGCCGGATCGAGTCCTTCGCGATAGCAGCGCAGTCCCTGCGGATTACCGGCTTCCAACAGTGGAATCAAGACTTCTTCCGTGGTTCCCGGATAGGTGGTGCTTTCCAGAATGACAAGCTGTCCGGCTCGAAGATGCGGCGACAAGGAGCGGGCAGTGTCTTCGATAAAACGAAGATCCGGTCCCTGGTGCTCGTCGAGCGGGGTGGGAACACAGATGATGATGGCCTGCATGTGGCTGACATCTGCATATTCGGCGCTGGCTTTGAAGCCAGTCTCGCGCAGTTGCGCAATCTCTTCTGGCAAAATGCGCTGAATGTACGAAGACCCGGCATTGAGTTTGTTTACCTTGGTGATGTCGACGTCGAATCCGGTCACCGGAAATCCGGCCCGCGCGAACAACATCGCCAGTGGCAGACCGACATAGCCCAGACCGACAACACCCACCTGACCCGTACGATTCTGGATCGACTGCAATAACACATCCATTCCCGACTCCTCAATAGCCGTTCCACCGGCGTACTGCGAGACTACAGCGTTCTTCTCACTCTTCATAGACTCCATCACGATCGGTTCTCCTCATTGTTCCTTGGGCAACGTGCCCTTTTCCCGCAACAATTCCGCGTAAATCTCTTTCATTCGCTTCTCTGCCCGCGCCAGGCTGAACCGCTCCACCCGCTGTCGTGCCGCGAGACCAAGTTTCTGTCGCAACGCTGCCGACCGCAGCTCTAGAATTGCCTCTGCCAACGCTTCCGGATCGTCGGGCGGAACCAGAATGCCTGCACCTTCCAAAGCTTCACGATTTCCACCGACCTCGGTCGCAACTGCCGGCAGCCCGCTTGCCATATATTCCAGCAGGGAGTTGGAAAATCCCTCTGCCAGAGAACTAAGCACGCCAATGTCCATTGCCGCCAGGTACGGTAAAACATCCGTCTGCTGCCCAGCCAGGTGGAAACGATCTTCCAACCCGTAGTGTCGAATCCGTTCTACGACCAGAGCATGCTGCTCTCCATCCCCCACCGCCAGAAAACGCATGTGCGGCTCTTTTTCCAGCACAAGGCGAGCGGCATCCACAAATTGAGGAATTCCTTTCACCTTCCGGAAACAGGAAATGTTGCCTACAACAATCTCGTCCTGTCCAATTCCTAGCATCTGTCGCGCTTGCTCGCGAAGTTCATCCAGCCGGGAAAACTTGGCCAGATCGATGCCGTTGTAGGCGACATGCAGTTTGCGATGCGGCAATCTTTCCGTTTTGAATGTCTCCTCCGCAACCACCAGGCTATTGGCGATTACACAGTCCGCAGATCGATTCGTCAGCCGCTGCAGCATCAGCATCCAGGGTTCCACCCAGGCCGGGCGTCCCTGCCATTGATTCAGATTGCGCCGCGAACCGACGATGACTGGTACCCCAGCCAGCCGCCCCAGCCATGGGCCAAAAATATTGCACTCGACAAAAAATGTTTGCACCAGAGATATTCGTTCCTGCTTCATCCACTGCACCAGACTGGCGCACGCACTCCATCCGGATGGACGCAGCAGACTGTTCGCTCCAGCAAAGTAAATCGGACAGCCGGCCTGCTCTTGGGTCAGCCATTCCGTTCCCCGCAACACTGCCAGCCGCGGCTCATACCCCAGCCGGGTTGCCAGCTCAATCAGCTGCAATACCTGGCGCTCGGTACCTCCCTCGGCGATGCCGCCGATCTCGTCGATCAAAAATAGAATGCGTGCCTGTCCGGCCGTGGCCGGCTTGGCCACGATTCCACTTATCCCGGATGTCTGTGTTCCCGCCAACCCGTGATTCTCCACAATCTCCTCGCACTTCAGTGAAATACACCCTGTTTCCGACTCGCAACTGATGCCGGCCCTCACGAGGTCTGGACATCCGTCATCGTTACGTTGCCGCCGGTCATTTCAGATTCTTTTCAGATTCCTTGGCACCCTCTTCTATCGGGGCTCTGGTATTTCAACTCGAATTCCGCGACTGTTCCTGAAAAAGACCTGGGATGGTACCGTACCTCTCCACCCCAGACCGGTTGAATGTATATCCACATGCACCGCGAGACGATCCGAGTGCTCATCGTCCCCTCGTGGACCCTACCATTCGCGGCGTACGCTTTGCAGAACCACGCAGGCAAGTAAAACAACACCCGCCGCCACGGACGGAAGCAACATCAAGTTCAGTAGTGTCACGGAATCATTCCTTTCGTCAGCACAACCTCCTGAAGAACGCTGCAGTGACCTCTCCAGAATTCACCCGCGATGGAGTCGGCTTCGCTCGCTGAACCCGGGCGGACCGGAATCAACCCGCAAGCCTACCGTCTCGCAGGCGCCCCCCTGGACACTGCGGCGCCAACTGTAGTGCACCTCCACTAATGCAATTGGGTGGCCGTTCTTCGAACCTATGTATCGGCAGTTGTTAGGGAAAACCTCAATGCTTCCGAGCATGGAAATGTGCAGCGGATTGCACACTACTCGATTCGTTTTCCACCACGTTACGGCCGTAACTCCCCAAACTGCATCTTTGCACCCAGTTTTCATCCGGTTTTGCGCGTTGGCACGCAACGTGCTTTGATTACCAGTGACACCCCCCGGTGAATCATGGATTCCGCTGAATCGAACGCGAAAGAGACGATGCAAGAAAAAATGAAAGTCCTCAGCACAATCGTGGAACGGACGGGGATCGCCACCGTATTTCGCCGCGCCATTGCGGGCCGCAGTGGCCTGGTCCTGGCGCTTCATCGCGTTCTCCCGGCCGGCGAACAGGCTCTCTGCTACAACCCTCACCTGGTGTTGAACGAGTCGGCCTTCGTCTCTCTGCTGCAGTTGCTGCAGCGCGATTATCATGTTGTTCCCCTTGAAGACGTTCTGTCAGACCCCGGCGGTGCCGAAGGACATCCCAAAGTTGCCATTACTTTCGACGACGGGTGGGAAGATAATTACCGTGTCGCTTTTCCCCACCTGCTCCGCTTTGGCATGCCGGCCACCATCTTCGCCTGCACCGGCCTCATCGATACCCTGCAAATGCTGCCCGAAGAGCGCTTTGCCCGACTGTGGTCGCAGTGTGCCGCCCAGTCCACCCTGGAAGAGCTGGTCATCGACCTGAACCACTGGGGCATGGGCAGAAGCAAAAATCTCCAGTTGCGGCCGCGCCAGCAGTATTGGTCATTGGAGTTGAAGCGGATGCCCATGAACGCCCGACTTCTCCTGCTCGATCACCTGGAACAGCGGTATCAACTGACCCTCACCCAGTCGCGCCGCTTTCTCACCTGGGAACAGATTCGGGTCATGACCCGAACCGGCTTGGTCCGCATTGGCTCGCATACCCACCGCCACGCCACACTTTCCTCAGAAAGCGATCGCGATATCCGTCAGGAACTGGACGACGCCCGCATTTCCCTCTGGCAACATGCCGGCGCGGTCTCCGATGTTCTCGCCTATCCCAACGGCATGTACAACCGCCGCGTGCAGGAGCTGATCCACTCCATGGGATTCAAGGCCGCACTCTCGACCATTCCAGGGTTCTTCACTCGAGAGTCCAATCGTCTTGCCGTTCCTCGAATCGCCGTCGACAATACCACCGTTACCGATACCGGCACCCAGTTGTCGACCAGCCGGGCTTCCTTCTATTTCCTCAGCTCCGGACTGCGATCCGCAGCTTCGTTCTGAAACAATCCATCGATTCTTGAGCTTTTAAGCGCCTTGCACCGGAAGAGTCGACGCGTTTGATATGCGCGTCGGCTGGCGCGTAATGCCAACCAGTTCGGTCCACATACCAGTGCCCAGTCCGAGATAGATACAGCCATACGCAATTGGACCCAGCAAAGCATGGATCAGGCCATGTCGCCATCCCAGGTGCATCGACGCCACAATCGTAATCAGCACGAACATGGCAGCCGGAAAGGCGGCCACCGAAAATAACCAATGACCCGTTAGAATCGCCGCAGCTACACTCACACCCGCAATCGCGAACGCCGCTACCAGCACCGCCGGCGCCCATTGAGACAGCGATGCAGATTCAGGATGCTTGCGCGCCAGGCGTACGCGGCCGATACCATACCGCATCATCTGGCGAAACAATCCGCGGAAACTATTTCGCGGTTCGTAATACACGCTCAATCGCGGATCGGTGTAGGCCTTGTATCCGGCCGCCGCCACGCGCGTATTGAACTCGACATCTTCGCAGGCATCAAAACTCTCGTCGTACATTCCCACCCGCTCAAACACCGGCCGGCGATAGGTCGCGCCCGAGCTGGCTGGATGCACAAAGCCGGAATGGCTCATGTCATAGATCAGCGAATCGCGTCCGTGCCCCAACGTGGACGCTCTAGCGTCTGCAATGATTCTGCCCACGCCTTTGGGAGAAAACGCGATCAGCGGCTGCGGACGACATAAACAATCCGCACCCGTTTCATCCAGCAGTTTCGCCGTATCTCGTAATAGCTCTGTCGATGGGATTTCACAATGTCCATCGACAAACAATATGATGTCGCCCGTCGCAGCGGTCACGCCCGCATTTCTGCCTGGGCCCGAACGTATGCCCGCATTGTCGATCACTCGCAGCGGCACCGTTGCGCTGCTTGCCTTCTGCTCGACCAGCCCTCGCGTGCCATCAGTCGAACGTCCATCCGCTACCAGGATCTCGAACATCTCCGCCGGGTAATTCTGCTGCAGCAATTGATCGAGTAATCGCCCCAGGCTTCGAACTTCATTCCGCACCGGCAATATGACAGAGATCTTAGGCAACGCCATGTGCCGGTTCCCCGATGTCCAGGGAAAACGAATCCCCAATCATCGTGCTGTACAGCATTTCCAGCAGCTCTCGCTGGCGTGTTGGAGAGAACTCGCGTGCCACGCGATATTTCGCTTCCGATGCCAGTTGACTGCGCAGTGTCGACGAACGAACCATCTTCTTCATCGCCTCAGCCAGCTCGAGCGGTGAATCCGGTTCAACCAGCAAGCCGGTTTCTCCGGCGTCAATCACATCCGGAATTCCTCCCGTATTCGTCGCCACCACCGGAATCCCGAGCAACATCGCTTCCAGTACGGAGTTCGGCGTGCCATCGGTCAGCGACGGATGCACCAGGCAATTCATCACCCTCATCCAGGCTGCGGAGCGGCGTTGAAAGCCGGCAAAACATACACGCGCCTCGATCCCCAGGCGTCGAGCCTGCGAACGCAAAGCATTCTCTTCGCGGCCTTCGCCGAGTAGCAATAATTCCATCGGTTGTCCCGGCAGCATTTTCTGCAGCATTGCAAAAGCATCCACCAGAACGCGGTGCCCCTTCTCGCGAGAGAAGCGTCCCGCAGCGCCGAACACAAATGTGCGGGCGCTGAAGCCCAGCTCTTCACGAGTAGGCGCCGGCTCCTGCGACAAACCTGTCTCACGCGGCGCCAGCACAGCATTTTGAATCACCAGCGGAGCTCGCCGGCCGCGACGCAGCCGTCCCAGCTCGCGCGCCTGTGCCGGAGAAATGCAAACCACCCAGGGACTGCGCACCAGCAGGCTACGCTCCAGGCGCTCATACAACGTCACCTGCCAGGTCTCCGAAGTGAAATCGCGCACAAACGGCACCCACCCGACATTGGCGTGCTTGGCCGCGAAATGTCCTACGACATTGGCCTTGTATCCATGCGTGCACAGCAAGTCGATATCCGCCGTGCGCAGATACTTTGTCAAATCATCCACCAGGCCTGGTCGAATGCCTCCGGGAACGGAAACCGTCTCGATCCCATAGCGGCTGGCCACCGACAACAATTCCGACGGTTGCGGATCATCCTGGAAGCTGCCCAGGATTACCTCGTAGTCTGCATCCCGCGCGTCACGCGCGTGGTGGAGCAGCTGCTTCTCCGGACCGCCGATCGAATCGCTTGCAATCAAATGAAGTATGCGCGACAAGGTAGTTCTCCTTTGTTGCCCTTTTGCGTTTCCGGAACAACGCTCCGGAAAGAATCGCTCCTGAATTAGCGAGCTCCTCGTCCGCAAAGGACAATCTTGATGGTCTTGAACAGAATCAGCAGATCAAATAAAAGCGACGCGTTCTTGACATAGAACAGGTCGTATTCCAGCTTGGTGCGCGATTCTTCCACATTCGATCCGTAGTCGGCGCATACCTGCGCCCAGCCGGTAATTCCCGGCGGAATGCAGTGCCGCAGATCGTAGTACGTAATTTGTTCTTCCAGCATCCGCACGAAATGCGGCCGTTCAGGACGTGGCCCAACTAAACACATCTCGCCGCGCAGCACGTTGATCACCTGCGGCAGCTCATCCAGCCGCACTTTGCGCAGAACCGCTCCCACCCGCGTCACGCGAGTATCTTTGTTCGTGGCCCATACCGGTCCAGAGGTACTTTCCGCATCTTTGCGCATCGATCGAAACTTGATTACGCGAAACGTACGTCCGCTCAATCCAACACGCTCCTGCGTATAAAACACCGGGCCTTCCGACTCCAGCTTGACCGCGATCGCTACCAGCAATCCGATCGGTGCCAGCAAAATTGTCAGCACCAGGGCAGCCAGAAAACTCGCGCCACGATGGATTGAACGTTTCATTGCCGTGGGAATCAACGCTGCGCCGAAAGCCAAACCATTCGACCGGACCGACTCCACAGGAACTCTGCCGGTGACGGATTCGTATAGTTCGCCCGCATCCTGCACACGGATACCAATCCGGCGTAATGCCAGCAGATCATCGGCGGAAACAGTCGAGATGCCAATCTCCGAGCTGATCACGATGCGGTCCGGACGGAAGGAGCGCGCCAGTTCGCGAAGACGATCCACCGTTCCCACAACTGCGAATCGAAAATCCTTTGGCAGCGGGCGACTGTGATCGAGCACCACTCCTGCCAACTTCAAGGGCAGTCCGCATTTTCCTGCCAACTGTTCAGCCAGCAACTGGACAGTGGTTCCGGAGCCTACCAACAGAACTCGTTCGCCGCTGCTCATGCGGCGATGCCACCAGTCAGAAATTCGCCGCTGTGCGTACAGCAGAATCAGTCCCAGCGCCAGCGCCGGTTCCATAAAGTGGTCGCGCATGCGATGATCGCCGGCCAGCAGCCACACCAGCGGGCTGAGTAACAACGCGCTGATTCCCAGCCCTCGCAGGCCTGCCACCAAAACCGATTGCCGGCTGCGCATGGTCGCGTGTTCATACAGATCGGAAAAATAGAATGACCAGATTCCTACGATCGATGCCAGCAACACCAGCAAATACAGCTGCACATCCTCCATCGTGTCCGCAGGCGTCAGCGGGCGAAACAGCAAAAAGAATCCGGTCGCCAGCAACAATGCGTCGCCGATCACCAGGAACAATTTGCTCGATGGAACATAGAGATTGAAGACGCGAATCATCTCAATTCTCCTTACGCTTGGATCCGTACCCGTAGCCATATCCGGAATTGCGATAGTAGTCTTCGCTCTTCAGGTGATCGACGCGATTCACCACACAGCCGGCGACCTTGTCCTGCATCATGGCCAGGGCCTCGCGTGCTCCGCGAATCGGGGTGCTGTCGGCATTCAAAATAAACAGGCTGCAGTCCACCAGCGGCAATAGTGAGTGCGTATCGGCCACCGCCATCATGGGAGCCGAGTCTAGAATCAGCACATCGTAGGCCGCCTTCATTTCGTCAATCAGCTTTTCCAGTCGACTGCTTTGCAGCAGTTCGTCCGGCTCATCCAGCGTGTTGAATCCGAATAGAACATCCAGTCTGCGATTCACCTGGTATACCGCTCGCTTCCACGGCACTTCATCCGCCAGCCACGATGGTTGACGCCGATCCGGTGCAACGCCGAACACGGTATGCAGGCTGGGTCGGCGCAGGTCGAAGTCAACGAGCAGGACCCGCATGCCCTCCACGCAACTCAGAGAGCCTGCCAGGTTGGCCGCTACCGTCGTCTTTCCCTCGCCGGACAATGTGCTGGTAATCAGAATCGTTCGCAGCTGAAAGTCCTTGCTCAGCCCTTTCACACGACTGCGCAGCAAACGAAATTGCTCCGCCATCACTTGCTGCTTGGGGTTCAGTTCGGCTCCGTTGGGAGCCAGAGTCACCAGCGACTGAGCGATTCCTGACAAATCCACCTGGCGTACGGGCAGATCCGAACCGCTCACTGGACGTGGCGTCAGCACCGCCGGTTCAGCGGTCGCCTGAATGCCGGCATCCGTTAGTTTCACTGTGACACTCTCCTGCTGAATATTCGCGATCTTCATTTGTCCTTCTCCATCACCTTGGGTTTCCATGGCTGCTCTGGCACTACCCTTAACTTCTAGACGTACCCGCATCCCACGTCGCTCCGGCAATATCCTTGCATTTTGGCAGCGCCACCATGATTGGGAGCTTCAAGTAGGCAGCCACTTCGTCAGAGTTGTGCATGGTGTCGTCGCCGATCTCCACCACCAGTGCGAACAGAAATCCTACGAGCAATCCCACCAGCACCACCGCCATTTTCAACAGCAGCATGTTCGGACTGAACGGCATGATTGGGAGGTTGGCCGGCTCGGCAACGGCAAATTGCTGCGCCTGCTCCCGCTGGTCCAGAGCGGTGGCCATCGCCGCCTCTTGCTGTTGCTCCAGCAATGCGTTGTAGTTCTTTTGCATCTCTTCGTAGTCGCTGTTCATGGCGGCAAACTGCGTTTGCACCGCCGGCACTCCACCCAGTGATCCCTGCAGCTGAGCAAGCCGCTGTTCCAGTTGCGCCTGGCGAGACTCCCGCGTTTTGATGTCCGCGTTCAGCGCGATCAGCTGGCTTCTCAGTTGATCGTTCATGGAAGGCCCGGTCACTTGCGGCGCTACCACCTCTGCCACTGGACTGCTTGCCTTGGGCGCATTCTGGATCTCCACCTTCAACGCCGCAATATCGTGTTGCAAACGGATCACATCGGGATGTTCCGGGGTGTATTTCAGCAGGTCGGCGCGCAGTTCCTGTTGCTTCTGGTTCAATTCAATCTGCAGCGGCGTCGCCGGCGGCGGCGCAGAAACTCCCTGGCTGCCATTCTGTTTCACGTTGAGCACGGACTGCAGGTATACCCGCTGTTGATTGGCCTGGGTAAGTGAGTCTTCGTTGGTCTGCATCGCTGACTGGATCTGGCTGATTGTCTGCACGTTGGCCTGCGCTTGTTCCGGCAGACTTTCCACGTGTGACATCTTGAAGGCCTGAATCTTCGCCTGCTGTGCCGACAGTCGCTGCGATGCCGCATTCAATTGCGACGTCAGGAAGGTGTAAGCCCCCTGGGTCTTGTCGCGACCTTCTCGCAAATTTTCGTCGATGAATAACTGCGTGACCGCCTTGGTGACGTCTTGCGCCTCCTGCGGTGTGCGGCCAACGTAGGAAATCGTGAACGCCAAAATCCCTCCACGGCCATCGCTCGCATCCGGAACCTCATCGACCGACAGGTCCTTGCGCATCGCAGCAACTACCCGAGTCATGCTCGCCTTCTTGCGCATTTTCGGATAGAGATTGAACTTCTCGATGATCGCGGGGAATCCGGTTCCCTTCATCACCTGCAGGTTGATCTCTTCCAGGCGCGTGGCAACATCATTTCCGCCGGAAGACTTTACGTAGACCGACGGCATCGACTGCTGCGTCACCATAATCGTCGTGGTCGACTTGTATGTGCGCGGTACCAGCGGAGCCAGAAGCACACCCAACACAATCAATACGACGGAGGGGATCAGGATCCAGTATTTCCTCCGTTGAATGACGGAGACGAAGTCGTTAAGAGACGACGGTGGTTTGCGTTCCATTACTGCACACCTCCATGGGTGATTGCGTTGCCTAGATTGAATCGGATTCCGCCGCCGATTTGATTGCGCGTAAATCCGTTCGACTGCTGTGGGGTGCCAAACGTATAGGTTTGCGAAATTAAGGAGTAAAGCGCGAAAAGTTGCATCTGGGTAGTCAGCTGATAGGAGGCCTGCGCCGATCCGCCATACACATGTCCGCCGCCGTACAACAAACTTGCAGCATTCCGCGAATATGAACCCGCCCCACTGAAGATCCAATGGTTGCCCTTGGGCAGATAGGCGCTTCCGGTGAAAGTGTTGCTCACCGATGCCGGCTCCAGCAGGTTCACCAGGAGTGTCCGGCTGTATCCCGCCGAGAATTGAGATTGCCGCAGCTGCCGGCTGATCGAAGCATTTACGGCATAGCTGTTATTCGTGGTATTGCCGAACTCCGAACTGGAAGACTGAACAAACAGAGGTCCCGCCGCCACCGAGGCCGACAGCGTGGAGGTCAGCTGCCTTTGATAGGTGCCTTGCACCGTTTCGGCGGACTGGTGACCGCTGGGCGTCAATCCGAGCACGTAAATCGGGGTGACAGCGACACCAACAGAATCGCGTGCCGTCCACTGATAGTCCACCCGCACATCCCCTCCCGAGGTGATAAACCGCTGCGCAGGATATGTCGTAACTCCCACCACAAAGGTCGGTACCTCCAGGAAATAGGCGCCTGTCCCTGTCGCGGTAAACGTCATTTTGGGACTCATTAAATGTCGCAGGCTAAGGCTGGTAGCCACATTCGTCAGTTCAAAACTGTTGTCCAGCAATTGCTGGCCGGGCGTGGGTACGACCACTCCGATTCCACCGATGCCAAGACTTTGGGGCAGATACTCGCTCAAGCTCAAATAGCGTGCCGCCGTCGTTCCCCACGACATCACCGTGTGCTCAGAGAAAGAGTGATCGACGCTCTGGAAAAAGGCCTGCGCAAAATTATTGACGTCCGTGTATTGCGGATAGACATAATACTGCGGCTGATAGAGCGCGTAGTACCGCGTCCGGCTGGTCTGCAGCTTCAACCCGCCGCTGGCGCCGAATTGGATATATGCCGCGTTCTGCGAATTGGATTGAGTCCCTAGAAAATTCGTGATCTCGCCTCCAGAGGCGGTGAGCCCTAATCCGTAGCGCTCGAAGGATTCATTCTCCGCATTGATCGCATTCACTCCCTGGTTCAACGACAGGTTCGAACCCAGGGCTTGTCCAGCCAATGGCTGATCGGCAGGATTTGTGTCTCCGCTTCCCGCCGGCACAGCCTGTCCCATTGCCCGGCCGCCAGACATCAGCTGCCAGACGAGGACCAGAACCATGGCGCCCATCGGAATAAAGGTTCGAATTCTGCGAAACCAGGACTGCAAGTTTGTCACGGGACCACCACGGTGTCGCGCGTCTGCAAGATCACGTCTTCACTGCCGCTCTTGCCTTTCAGCACGTTGTTGTATTGCACCTTGATGCGTTCCACCTGGCCGTTGGGCAAGGTCCGCAGCACGTAAATCTTGTTCGGCTTTGCGAACTCTCTCAATCCGCCCGCGGTTGCCACTGCATCAATCACGTTCATCGGTGGAATCAGGGCATACGTTCCCGGACGCAACACCTGGCCCAGTACGTTGATCCGCTGGCTGCGAATCTCGGCCACGATCACGCTCACATCCGGATTGGTCAGAAACTTCGAGAAGCGCGCTTCCAGCTCCATCTTCAATTGCGTTGGCGTCAAACCCGCCGCCTGCACATCTCCTACCAGCGGCAAAGAAATTTTGCCGTCCGGACGAACCGGCACGTTGCGCGAGACTTCCGGCTCATGCCATACATTCACCGTCAGCACATCGTCCGCGCCAATGCGATAGTGAGCATCTACGCCAGGCGTCACCCGCGTCTCCGGCTGCGTCAGCGTGGTATCTCCGGACTTCGTTTGAAACGAAGTTCCCATCGGCGCTTCGGGTGTGCTGAAGGGGTTATTGAAACCCCCGACCATCGCCACCGGTTGTGCTGGTGGCAGCGTTTGCGCGTGCAGCAGGCAGCACGTCAAGCTCACGGCTGCGGCAGCCGCTGCGAATTGGGACAATCGAGACAACATTCCTTTTCCTCTCATCATTGGTTCTCCTCAGGGGAACACGCGTCAGAATGCGCCTGACGCAACCGGGGCAAGCCGGCGTCCTTGATCTTGTAAAGCAGCGCTCGATAGCTGATATCCAGCGATTGCGCCGTTTTGCGGCGATTCCAGCGGTGCTCGTTCAACGCCCGCAGAATAATCTGGCGCTCCATCATGCGCACCGCCCGTTGCGTCTGGATGCGCAGCGGAAGATTTCCATCGGGAACAAAGACCGAGTCTGTCGAGGCCGTCTCGCTCTCATTCATCGCTTCCACAATGGCCTGTTCATTCCCCAGCACCACGTAGCGCTTCACCAGGTTTTCCAGCTCGCGTACATTGCCGGGCCAGTGATACGCCTCCAGCAGCTTCATCACCGATCCAGACAGCGGAGTCAGCGTGCGTCCAAACTTCAATTCGTAGTGGCGCAGGAAATGGGTCAGCAGCAGCGCAACATCGGAGCGATGGTCGCGCAGCGGCGGCAACTCGATCGACACAACGTTAATGCGATAGAACAAGTCCGAGCGAAACCGGCCCGCTTTGATGTCCGCCTGCAGATTGCGATGGGTTGCGCAGATCAGCCAGATATCCACCGCCCGCTCTTCCGTCCCACCCAACCGGCTGAAGCGGAAATCCTGCAGCACCTGCAGTAGCTTTGCCTGCACCGATGCATCCAGGTCCCCAATCTCATCCAGGAACAGCGTGCCGTTCTGGGCCTGGTCCACTTTGCCGCTACGAGTATGGTTGGCGCCCGTGAATGCTCCGGCTTCGTAGCCGAACAGTTCGCTTTCAATCAGTGTGTGCGGCAGCGAAGGGCAATTTACCTGCACGAATGCACGGTCCCGGCGCGCCGACAACATGTGGAGATTCTGTGCAACTACGTTTTTCCCCGTGCCGCTCTCGCCGGTGATCAACACCGGCATGCCGGCCGTCGCCGCCAGTTGTACCTGTCGACGTACCATGGCCATCGACTGGGAATCTCCCAGGAGGACCGGCATCGACGCGAATGATGGTGAAATCAATTGCATGATTTTCTTACTCGCGCTCTATCTTGCACGTACGGCGCCAAACGAAGACATCGGCATTCCAGAACGAAACAAGAGGCTCCTGCGACACCCGCCAGCCGTTGCGAATCAAAGCGCTGTGGCCTATTCGAATTCTTTGCGAATCCGCTCGCCGGCTCTCCGAAAAGTTGTTTCCCTTGAAAGTTGCAATCCTTTTCCCATTCCGTGCCAAATCCCCTCATGGGAAGTTCCCTTCGCAATGGGTAAAAGTTTTCTCACACCTCCCGGGGGGAAATGGATTTTCTGAAATTCCCCTGCGCGTTGCTCACCAATCCAATCGCAATGTGGTCAAACTTCCCGAATTGGGACACAATTGGTCCTCGTAACCTATGAGGAACAATCAACATAGGTTACTCCCGTCGGTACTCGCTCTATCGGTTACTAAAAGTCTATTGTCAAACTCTGACGGAACATGCAGAATCAGCACTGTAATCAGGAGAGGGATTGGGCGCACGATAGCAATTTGCGCCGGTCTCAATAGGGCGGGACGATACTCGACGCGGCTGAAACTTAGAGTCCGCAGCGTGACGATCATCTCCCAATCTCCAAGGTTGACGTCTTACAACAACGGGTGGGGTTTCACCGGGCGACCGGATCGATGTTCGACACATCCATGCAGGCTTCGAAACATACGATGCAACTTGGTTAAGTACGGTACGAAACTCATAGCAATCCAATAAGCCTGAATGTATTCACACGTTGTTGATTCTCCTTTGATCAACTGCACCACTTCTGTCTGGGATTCTCGAATCCAAAGTGACGAGAAGCAGGCCTCGCCTGTTTTCGCACCGACCCCCAGATAACATTTGTTCGCGCTAGGTACGTACGGATCGATGTTGTTGCAATCTACAGGGTGGTGTTTGTGAATCAGCGATTGCGCGTAGTCCTTGTCGAAGACGAGGTTCCAGTACGCGGCTATGTTCAGAATTTGTTGGAATGCCTCGACTGCAGTGTTAATTCGTTGCCAGTGATCGACGTCGCGGAAACTTGCCGCGCGGCTGTTGCAGCCGACCTGGTGCTGATTGATACCACGCTTCCCGGGGTCAGCCTTGAAGCCATCCTGATCAAATTGCGCCAGCAGTTTCCCCATCTCAGCGTTGTTCTTCTCATCCCTGCCGGCAATCGTTCCGGATTTCTTGCTGCCGCCCGCGAGGGTGTCTACGACGTGTTGCCCAAGCCATTCCTGAAACATCAGCTGGACGCGATCCTGCGCCGCGTTCGCGATCGCGTACTCAGCTCCCAGGCACAGGCCGCGAAAAGCTCCATCATTCGCGAGGAACTCGGCAACGGAACCTTTTTCCTGGCCGCCACACCCGCCATGAAGAAGATCTACGACCAGGCTGCTGCCATTGCACACGCCGATATTCCGGTCCTGATTACAGGCGAGAGCGGCGTTGGCAAAGAGGTTGTCGCCCGCCTGATCCATCGCCTCTCCCGTCGCTCCAATGAAGAGTGGCTCAAAATCAACTGCGCTGCTTTGCCTCTCGACCTGCTGGAGAGCGAGCTGTTCGGCTACGAGGCCGGCGCCTTTACCGGCGCGACCAAGTCCAAGCCCGGCAAGTTTGAAATGTGCGACAAGGGCACGCTGCTGCTGGACGAAATCGGCGAAATGAGCCCGCAGCTTCAAGCCAAGCTGCTGCACGTGCTGCAGGATGGTACCTTCTCCCGGCTTGGTGGCCGTGGAGAAAAACAAACCAATGCTCGCATCCTGGCTGCCACCAACATCGATATTCAAAAAGCGCTCACCGAAAAGACTTTTCGCGAGGATCTCTACTACCGCTTGAGCACCTTCGTCCTGCACATTCCGCCGCTACGTGAGCGTCGCGAGGAAATTCCCTACGTGCTCACCCAAATGTCGCAGCAACTCGCTCTCACCCACGAGCTGGAACCGGTCCACTTCTCGCCTCAGATGATCGCAGCGTGTGTTGCCTATCACTGGCCCGGCAACCTTCGCGAGCTGGGCAACTTCGTCAAACGCTACCTCGTCATTCGCGATGAACCGGCCGCTTTGGCCGATCTCGAATCAAAAATTCCAGGTTACTTCCTGCCTGTCCCGGAACGGAACAGCCAGGTCACAGCCACCACAAGCCCCGATCTTAAGTCCATGGTCCGCGGCTTGAAAGATCAGGCGGAAATGCAAGCCATTCGCGATACTCTTGCGGAAACCAAGTGGAACCGCCGTATCGCTGCCACACGATTGAACATCAGCTACAAGGCATTGCTCTACAAGATTCGGCAATATAACCTGTCTGCGCCTGCGCAATCCGCGTAAACTGCAATTCTGCTGTTCTCTTGCCTGCCTCGGATGCCGCATTTAATCCCTTTTTTGAAGAGGTCAACCATGCTTCATAACGTTGTAGTCAATTTGAAAAATTCGAACGTGCTGTACGGCTACTACCGCACCGACAATGATTCCGACGATCCAGGTTCAGTTCCCAACGATCTGCCGGTCAGCATGACGATTGAGCCACAAGCTGGTGGTACCCCAGTGACATTTCACCTGGAAGATGCCAAGGCAGTCTTCTTCGTCAATTCCTTTGCCGGCAGCCCTACGCAACAGGATGTGCGCTTCTTCGACTCGCTCTCCATTCACCCTTACCTCTGGGTTCGGCTCGCATTTCAGGATGGCGAAATCATGGAAGGCCGCGTTTCAAACGACATCGCTTTGTTGACGAAGAATGCATTCCAGCTTTTTCCGGTGGATGAACTGACCAACAATCGCAGCCTCTTCGTGCCCAAGACGTCGCTCAGCAGTTTCCAGATCATCGGGCTCTTAGAAGCCCAGGCCATCCAGCGGGAAGTCGCGTAGTGTCGCGCCTCTTCGTTGCTTTCTCTCACCCCCACGGGTGAGACTTTTCAGGGGCGCGACTTTAGTCGAGCCCCTTTCGCAATTCACGCTTTCGTCACAATTCCCCTTCGGTTGTACCCTTCCCCAGGCAATAAACATGGTGTAGAAGATGGGTAAACTATGGGCTTTCGGCCACCTCACAGTGCAAATTCCTGCACATAACTTGTGGCCCTGAATCGCTCCCTTCCTGTAGACCCCTTCAGAATCGCCAATCCCCCGATATCACCGGCGTAAACAGTTTGGCCCCGTAGTTGCAATCATCTTCGTTGAGCACACTCTTACCGCTCACCGTTGAAGGGACATTCATGAACCACGTAGGGTCATCCATGCTGGGGAAATCCACCGTCATTTTGGTGATCGTCGCGATCGTGGCTATTGCACTCAATCTCGCTTTCGCGCATTCGCTTTACTTTGAACCACTGGGTCTGTTTGGGTTTGGTCTTTTCTGTCTTGGCTATGCCGGAATTATTCCTTTCCTTTCCCGCCGCACCCGTTCTCAGGAGGAATCTGTCTCCGCGCAGTCGGCCCCGAAGACTCTCATTGGGCCGTCCATCATCGCCCGTCAAGACCTCGCAATCAAGCGTTCCTTCAATCGCAGCGACCGCCCCTGCCATGCACTTACCATCGATTTGGAAGACTATTTCCACACCGAAGTCGCGTCTCAAGGCATTTCCTTCTCCGACTGGGAACACCAGCCTTCAAGGATTGAACCCAGCACCCACCGCCTGCTCGATCTGCTGGATCGCAACCATACCCAGGCAACGTTTTTCGTGCTCGGTTGGGTGGCTCGTCGCTATCCGCGCCTGGTTCGTGAGATTCATCAGCGCGGCCATGAAATCGGATGCCACAGCCTGGATCATCAGCTGGTCCATCGCATGAGTCCCAACCAGTTTTATGAGTCCACTGCAACCGCAAAAGATCTGATTGAGTCGGTGATTCAGGAACCGATCTTCGGCTATCGCGCACCCTGCTTCTCCATCACTCCGGGTTGCGAGTGGGCGTTCGATGCGCTCGCCAAGCTCGGCTTCAGCTATGACTCCAGCGTTCACCCGGTCAATCATCCAACGTATGGCAACCCTACGGCGCCTCGCAGCGCCTACCCAGTCGCCCATGGCCAGCTGATGGAGTTTCCGATTGCCACCTGGAGAGTTGCCGGACGCAATCTCTCTGTCGGCGGAGGCGCCTATTTACGCTTGCTTCCCTTTCAGTACATTCAGCGCGGCCTCGCAGCCTGGGAGAAAGATATGCAGTCGCCGGCCATGCTCTACCTGCACCCCTGGGAAATCGATCCCTACCAGCCCCACATTCCGTTGTCGTTCCAATCCACCGTTCGCCAAACCTGGGGAACAACCATGATGGAAGATAAACTGCAGCGCTTGTTCAATCAGTTTCATTTTGCTCCCGTGCGCGACACCCATAAAGGCGTTCTCGAAGGGAAAGGGTATTCGCCGCGGCAATCCACATTTCAGTTGGAAGAAGCAGTGGCGCAGGTGGCCGGATGAACGTCGAAACCACGGCATCTACAACGTCGAACTCGTTCGACTTTACCGGCGCGGCCATCCGTCACGTCATTCATCCCCTGTGGGCGAAAGTCAATCATCCCGCCTTCGCTCGCTACATGCGGGAATTTGAGCGGAACCAGTATTTGCACCCGGACGATTTGCGCAAGCTGCAGATGCGCCGCCTTCGGCAACAACTGATCGACGCCTATCGCTACGTCCCGTTCTACCGTCATCGCATGACCCAGGCGGGCTTGACCCCGCTCGACATTCGCACGCATGAAGATCTGCGTCTTCTGCCTGTGCTGACCAAACGGGACATTCAGGATCAGCAGGATCTGCTGGTTTCCAGCAATGTTCCACCCAGCAAGCGACATCAGAATCAGACGGGCGGCTCCACCGGCAGTCCGCTGCAATTTTTTGTCGACGTCGAACGCTTCGACTCGCGCATGGCCAGCACTGCACGCCACAACTCCTGGGCCGGCTTGCGTATCGGTGATTGGTACGCGCACCCCTGGGGTTCGCGGTTCGATGTGGGCGACACCCCAGACCCGAACCCAGCCTGGAGGCAGAAATTTCTCTATCGCAATCTATCGCTTCATACGGCTGCCGTCAGCGAAGAAGCCATGATGCAGTTTGTCGGAGTGCTGCGGAAATATCGCCCCAAACACATGGTGGCCTACGCCCAGTCAGCGGTCCTGTTTGCGGAATTCTGCAGTGCCAACAACATTCATGACATTAGCTTCGAATCCATGATCGTCAGCGCCGAGATGCTGCTTCCCGGCAAACGGCAAATCCTGGAAGAAACCTTTCGCGGTAAAGTGTTCGATCGCTACGGCTGTCGCGAAGTCAGCGTCATCGCCAGCGAATGTGAATATCACAGCGGCCTTCACGTCAATGCCGATGCCTTGATTGTCGAAGTCGAAGCCGCTCCGAACCTCCCAGCAGGAATGGGCCGGGTGCTGGTCACGGATTTGTTGAATCGCTCCATGCCGCTGATTCGCTATGAAATCGGCGATCTTGCCAGCCTCGACTCTGGAATGCGCTGCCCCTGCGGTCGATCGCTGCCACTCATCGGAAATATTCAGGGTCGCACCTCGGACTTCTTACGGCTTCCCAGCGGTCGCATGATTGCAGGGCCGTCACTGGCGCTGTTGGCCGCCGATATGCGCGATGTCCGCCAGGTCCAGTTCATCCAACCCGATCCTGCCCATGTCACTTTAAAAGTCGTCGCCGGCAACGGTTATAGCCAGCGCACTGAAGAAGAACTTCGGCGACGCATGCAGCCTTACCTGGAAAAAGAGAGCAGCCTTACGATTGTGACCGCTGACTCGATTCCCTCCGAGCCTTCCGGGAAATACAGATTCGTAAAAACGACTGAAGATACTGAGACTCCCGCGGCCGCGAGCCGGTAAAGGAAAGCACGAATGGGAATACTGCACACACATTTTATTTTGCCTTTGACGGAACCGGAGCGACATGCCGGTCTACCTGGCCGCCTGCGCCAGATCAAGAAGTTTGAGCGGATGTCCGAACGACAACAGCGCAAAGTCCAGCAGGATCGTCTGCGGAAATTGCTGGAGCACGCGTACACCACTGTGCCTTTTTATCGCCGGCAATTTGATAGCGCCGGCTTTCACCCGCGCGAAGCTCGCGTCGATCATCCGCTGCCTCTGCCTGTGTTGACGCGCGAAGATCTTCGCACCGCTGCCACATGGCTCGTGTCCTCGGCCTTTCCTGCCGAGAAACTTCGTGTCGCCCTTAGCGGCTCCACCCATCGCATGCCAACTCGCTTTCACCGCGATATCGAAGGCGTCCGCGACAAGGTCGCCCTCAAGATGAAGCTCGATGAGTGGGCCGGATTTCGCGCCGGCGACAGCGCCATGATGCTTTGGGGAGCTGTCACCGATGCTGCCAGAGAATTCAATTGGAGATGGCGCGTCTATGAAGGTGTCTTCATGCGCCAGACACCGCCCCCTCCCGGAGTGGTTGGCATCGAAGTTCTGGAAAAATGGCGTTGGCGGTATGAGAAACAGCGCCCCAAGATTCTGTACGGCCGTGCCACCGTTCTCGCCGCGTTTGCAGGATATCTGCGCGAGCGTGGCGTCACCCATCGCCCAAGCGCCGTCATCTCCACCGCGGAAGTTTTGAGCGTGCCCCATCGCAGACTTCTCGCCTCAGTGTTTAAAAGCGCGCCGTTCAACTACTATGGCCGCCGCGATGTGGGAATGATTGCTGCCGAATGTTCTGAGCACGAGGGACTGCATTTTCATCCGTGGGGTTCGTTCGTCGAATTTGATCCCGTCGCGCAATCACCGGATGGCCCTGTCTACCGCGTGCTGGTGACCGATCTGCTGAATTACGGCCAGCCCTTCATCCGCTTCGACACCGGCGACTGTGTCACGCTCACCGAACAAAGTTGCAGTTGTGGAAGATGGTTCCCATTAGTCGGAAAAATTCTTGGACGACTCGAACAAGGGGCGATCGTTGCCAACGGCGCCGTCGTTCCAAATATCACATTCAATGATCCGCTGAACCCGATGAAAACTCCCGTGCAGCCGGTCCTTGCGTTGCCTGCCAGGCGGAAACGCTCCGTCAGCCGGCCGCGTACGAAAAAAAATGCGATGTCCGCCTGAGATCGAGATGATGAGCCGGCAAGCACCCTGCTCGCGATGACGCCGCTCAGCGCCATCGCTCGATCCATGAATTCAATGCTTCCTGGCAAGTTTATTTTTAAGGAGTAAGGATGAGTTTGTTTCACACCCACCTGCTGTTGCCGCTGGCCGAACCGGAGCGTCATGCCGGCCTGGCTCGGCGCATGCGGGAGATTCGTCGCTTCGAAGCCCTGTCGCCTTCAGCGCAGCGGCGTCAGCAGCAACAACGTCTGGAACGCATTCTGCAACATGCCTACGATACCGTGCCGCATTATCGCAAGCGCTTTGACGACGCCGGCTTCCGGCCCTCTGACGCGCGCGTGGATCGGCCGCTGCCCTTACCCGTGCTGCGCCGCGATGATCTGCGTGGAGGTGGAGAATCGCTTCGCTCGAATATCTTTCAGCTGAAGGACCTGCGCCAGGCCGGCAGCAGTGGAACCACCAGCACGCCCATCCAGTTCTATCGCGACATCGAAAGCCTGCGCGATAAAAGCGCAATTCAAATGCAACTGAATTCATGGGCTGGATTCAATGAAGGCGATCGCGTCCTGTTAATGTGGGGAGCGCATCGCGATCTGGTCGAGCCAGCCGAGTTGGCGCTGGCGCTTCTATGAACAAACGCTGCTTCGCCGCATTCCCGCGCCCAGCGGCATGATCAACGATGAAATTCTTGAACGCTTTCGCGAGCGCTATGAAACCCTGCGCCCAAAAGTCCTCTATGCCTACTCCACCGTTCTGGCTGCATTTGCCGCTTATCTGGTGAAGCACGGGATGAAGCACCGCCCCGCGGTCATCATCGCGACCGCTGAAGTCATGAATGACGAGAATCGCCGCCTCATCGAGTCCACTTTCGGCATCCCCGTCACCATGCACTACGGCAGCCGCGAACTGGGAATGATTGCGTCCGAATGCTCTCAGCATCAGGGACTTCACTTCCATCCCTGGTCTTCCTACATCGAGTTCGACCCCATTGGAGACACGCCCGATGGTCCCGCGTATCGACTGCTGATCACTGATCTGCTGAACTTCGGCCAACCCTTCATCCGCTACGATACCGGGGATTGCGTCACGTTAGGTTCGCAGCAATGCGCCTGCGGTCGCCCATTTCCTTTGGTCAGCAAAATTCTCGGGCGAGTCTGCGAAGGCATCGTTCTGCCCGACGGCGGCATTATTCCCGGCATCACTTTGGGCACCCAGATGGCCCAGATGGGTCACACCTTCCGCTCCATTGCGCAAGTTCAGTTTGTGCAGAAAAGCCTGGGACACATTCACCTGCGCTATGCGATTAAAGGAAACGAGACCTCCAGGCAATCGGAGCTTTCCTCGATCTGCACCGCTATTGACGCGTTGATGAACCAACCCATGAAATGGTCGCTGGAACAAGTGGCAGACATCCCTCGCGAACGCTCGGGGAAAATTCGTCTCTGCGTTTCGGAGCTCCCCGCGCCCGATTCAATTCTCGCCAACGCTCTGTTAACCCCGCAGCGGAACTAATCTTCTCAGCCGCGGCGCCAGGCAACAACCAAATCACGATTTGAACTCGCCAGCTAGGTTCAACAAATCGGCCAATCTCACCGGTCGTGGCATAGCATGTGAAATGTCCGTCGTAATCTATTGCCGAGGACTGAAGTTTCATGCATTACCTGATTGTTGTCGCTTGGGCCTTACTTAGCCTGCTTGCCTATATAGGCTACGGATACTATCCACTCCGTCTCGCGGGAGTCGAACCTCGCTGGCCCTTTGCCGGTACGATCGGAATCGGATTCGTCATCGCGCTCGGCGGTGTCCTGAATTTGATGAAAGGTTTGACACGACCCGCGCTCATTGCCATCGTGATTTGCGGCGCCGTTCTATGGCTGCTCGCCTTCCGCAATCACTGGGGCCGCATCCGTGGGGAGGTCCGCGAATTCTGGCGCGACATCATCGGAAATCGATGGAAGTCGGCGATCTCGGTCCTTCTACTGACACTGTTGGCCGCTTCCTTTTTTGGCAACATCATCACCTACCGGTTCAAACTCCAGGACGACCTGGTGGCCTATGGCGACTATGCCGTCCAAACGGCCGAGTTAGGCACGCTTCCTGCGAATCCATTCGGGGAACGTCGCATTCAGTCAAGCCTGGGAAGCGGATATCTCTTGCAGGCGATCACTCTGGTTGTAGGCGACGTGCGAAGCTTGTATGTTCCGGATATCTCCCTGGGTTTTTTGCTCGCCGTGGGTGCGGTCTACCTCATCGCCCGCAGGCGTCTGGGCCGCGGAGTTTCACTGTTGCTTGCGTCGCTGGTGTTCGTCCTCTGCTTCCTGCTTATCAACGCGTCTTTCTATATCCTGCCGGAAGCCCTCGTCCTAACCCTGTGTTGGCTCGGAATCGACTCCCCCAACGATAGCGCTCGATGGTTGTTCCGCTGCGCGCTCATAGGCATAACAGCGGCAGCGCTGGCTTCCCTGAAATCCACCTACCTTCCTTTCTCATTTTTCTTTTGCCTGTTCCTATTTGCGAGTTATCTGTTCACTTTCCGGCGAGCTTACATTGCTCTCGGCGGTTTGATATGTGCAGGCTCAGCTTTCGCTGTCTTGTTTCCATGGATGCTGGATCAGCATCGAAAAGAATCGACCTGGCTATTCCCAATCTTAGGCAAAGGATTTGATGCAAGCGCGTACCCAGGCCTGGCGTTGCCAAGCGGACACGCCGGATTGCTGGCGATGCGCTGGACAGTGTGGAAGTACAGCCTCCCATTCCTCACCATTTGGGCTGTCACAATTGTGCTCCTCCTGGTCTGGCGAAAGTTGCGCCAGGAGGCGGAGTGGCCGACATTAGTTGCCCTGGCTGGGGCTGCGGCACTGGGCACTTTTGCCATCATCTCCGCCACCGGCGGCGATTCCATTACTCGATATACCGGGCCCACTCAGATTCCATCCATCATTGTCATGGCAGGAATTTTCTTGGGTTGGCTGCAATCGCGACGCCTCTCGCAAATACAGTGGCGCTGGTTCATGGCCACGGTGGGCGCTCTGGCATGTATCTTCCTTTGGAATGGTCCAATTCGTCAGGGAATGTGGCTGCAGTATCCGGAGTTTGTCCTTCAGCAAAAATCGCTGGAAAAGAACCGCATCGATTATTGGCGACAAGTCCAAACCATGGATAACATCCAATCGGCCATCCCTCCGGGGGCAACAGTTCTGGTAGTTACCATTCCATCGTATGCATTCAACGTGCGCAGAAATCATATCTTCGTCGATGATCTTCCGGGCGGCTCCGGCCCACCTCCGGGTCCGCCGATTACTACCGATAGCGAACAACTCAGGAGTTATCTGCTGCACTACGGGATTGACTACATCGCTTTCACCCGCGGTTACACTGCGCCCGATATGCCGGCAAACATGCCGATCTACATTGCAAAACTGAGGGAGATTATCGCCCATCCATCCAACGAGGGCGTGTACACCTGGCAGCACATGCAGAACGCAATGATGTCATTGCGCGGCGCCCAGATTCGCCAACTGTCGCAGCATTACCGCATTGTTTTTGACGACGGTGCGAACGTAGTGATCGACCTGGATCATCGCAAGTAGCGACTGGCATTTCTCGTCAGACCTGCTGGTCGAGTGAAAGTGAAGTCAATTGGATCCACGCATCCGCGCGCTGACAACTATGGACTTACCTTGTAAAGATCGACCGTGTGTCCGGGAATATTTGTCGGGAACGACTCGAGAAGCTTGGCGTTAGCGGTCTTCGGCACCACGCCACGAAATAGAAAATACCGCACTCCCTGCGTCCGCTCCGTGCTCCGCGGAGTTGTATCTGAAACCGATACGGTTGGCTCGTAATCATAGCCGGGAAGATAATTGTAATATTCCTCCCAATAATCGTTCACCAGAATCGTTGACCCGCGAGGAACATTGGCTTCAACTCCAACGAGAATAGGTTGCAGCCACGGCTGATATAGCCTCAACGGCTGCCGCCTCACCCACTCCTGCGCCCCAACCAAAGCCAGAACAATTACGGCTGCTGCGATCACGAATCTCCTTCGCCCTGGGTTAACTTCGGTCAATATGTCGCCGAACAGCAGAGCCACAGTAATCAGAAGAAAGAGAAGTGCTTCCGTAATATACGTGTCGAGGCGAAAGTGGTCCGCGATTCCCAGCGCGAGAGCGACCAGCGTGTAACTCGAAAATACAATTGTCGCGACTGACAGTTTGCGGCGAACCAGCAATAGCACCGAAGCGATCAACGCGAAAAGAGTCAGCAGTAAAAGCCCTTCGTGGCCAGCGAAGAACTTGCCATATAGGTCGCCAGCACTGATTCGTTCCCCAAACGCAGCTTTATTCTTGAACACCAATGTGGAACCAGTAACTCCATAGCACTCCAGATAGCCTCCACGAAGCCATCCACCGGGCCATAGGATGAAAGTCGTCCCACAAAACACAAGCAGCGCCTTGCCAAAAGAAACCGCCAGCGCCTTCAAACTTCCCAGAGCATTTCTGTCCATCACCCAAATGACAACCACGGCCAGGAAAACAGAACAGATCAACTCCAAGCTGAACTCTAGCGTCGCAAACGCACAGCCGAGGAAAACAGCGGCAACCGCGAGTGTTCGAAATCGATGAGTACGGAAGTATTCGGAGAATGCGAACAAAAACAAAACAGCGAATAACATGTACCAGCTATGAGGAGATGGATCCACACTTACTTCTGTATTGCGGCTCTGAACTCCAGCGACCAGTGCCAACAACCCGGCCACCGGCAGCGGCAGTCCAAACGCGAACAAGCCAACGACAACTACCCCGCACGTCACCGCCGTCACCAGCGAAGTCACGACACGCTGGCTCGCATCTGCTGAACTCAGCTGAGAAGTTATATGCATGGCATAGAAACTGACTGGCGTATGAAAATGCCGAATCGCCGCATTATCTCCACTGAAATAGAGATAATCCCACGGGTGCGTGCGGAATTCCGGATCATGCCGCATCTGGTACAGTTGCAGCGGCGATGCGCTATCCGTATTGAAGTAAAGCTGCAAAAAATCTGCGTTGGCCGCGCGCCGATAGTCTGCGGAATCACTCAGTAAGTAATGACTGCGGGCAAATTGGGAGTGAAACAGGAAAACCAGCAAAGTAACAAGCAGGCCGCAGCCCATCGCCATTCCAAGGCCATTTCGACCTGGTGGCGTCTTCATCGTCGTGGGTTTCGTCATCGTTGGATTCTACCGTCCGGCAGATAAATCGCAATATGCTTCTTCGTCCAAGAATCATAATTGCAATTTATCTGCCAATACGAACGGCTCGCCGATAGTTTCAAGCCTTGTTGCTTCAATTGCCCTTACGACTACAAGTAGTCTTGAAAGTACTCCCAATCGATACCACTGCCGTCGAATAGGATCCGCAAGCTACCGTTGGATTCGGAATCGTATCGTCAATCGTGATCACGGGAGCTGTCCCGCCCGTCTGCCCATAGGTATCGTCTTGCGCAGCGATCGTGGGGCCTGCACTGCAGCTCCACGTTTGACCCGCTTGCAGCGTATACGACCCATATGGAATATCACCGTTCCCTCCTATCAGGACGCATGTAGGCGCGCTGAACTGATTGGTCTGGAAAGTCAGGTTGGGAGCATTGATACCTTCAATTCCCAAAGCATCCGCCAGTCCTCCGGCGCCTGCAGGGGCGCTGAAGGTATTGCCGGAGATCGTTCCGGATACCAGGGAATTCATATCCGTGAAATCGATCGCGGTGGATGGACACACGGTCGCAGGGACCGTGATCGTATTATTCGTGATCTGGAAGTTGGTCGACGGCGCTGTTCCTGTCTCCGTACTATTCGGCCAGTCGTAATTCTTCACTCGAATACCATACGTGCCGTCCAGTTCGCAGCCGCTGTATTCGCTGTTATTGGCCTCTTCCGCAACATTCACGGTGTTGTGGTTCAGGATGAACCCGGAACTTTCTCCATCCAGCCCTCGTCCCCGGCCGGTAATCGTGTTGTCATGAACGTTCTGGCCATTCATGGTCACAATGACGCCGTAGTCGTTGCTGTAAAAGCTGGTCAGCTTGATCGTATTGCTGTAAATCTGCGAGTTGGGTTGACCATCCGCGACTCCTCCTTGCGGCGAACCGTTGAAGGTGTTTCCGGAAATATCGTCCGGGGTAGGAGTTCCTGTACCTTCCTCATCGGTGTGGATCACGTATCCCTGGAAGGCCGCTCGCGCCCCCAGAGGACTTTGTCCCGGCTGTTGAATGTTGGTCACATTGTCGTTGATGACGTTGTTCTGAATCTTGTAACCTCCGCCATCAATTTCGCCGTGGAAGAACTGGGAACCAACGGATTGGAAAGTGACGTTCAAATCGTGAATGTATCCGCCACCTGAACCATTTCCCTGGCCCATCCAAAAGATGGGGCTAAATGGAGCGGCGTTTGCCGACTGCACGATGTTGCCACCGTAGACAGTCACATTCGCTCCGCCCCCCAAACATTGTCCAGCGGCTAAGCCGTTATACCAGCTCGAGCAGGCCGAAATTGCCGGCGTTGGCGCGGACCCACCACCTGTGCCATAAGTAATCGTATGGCCGTTCAGGTTGATGGTGATGTTGCTCGCACCTAGTGCAAAACATGTTCCAGCGCTCGACACATCGCTCGCCAGATAATACGTGCCAGAGGACGTCAGATTCTTGCACGCGGTCAGCGCAGTTCCCGTCGCCGGCCCGCTCGGCGGCGTGGTTGGCGGTGGTGTCGTTGGCGGCGGCGTTGTTGGTGGTGGCGTCGTTGGTGGTGGAGTCGTTGGTGGTGGCGTTGTCGGTGGCGGCGTCGTTGGTGGCGGCGTTGTCGGCGGCGGCGTCGTCGGTGGCGGCGTCGTCGGTGGCGGCGTCGTCGGTGGTGGAGTCGTTGGTGGCGGCGTTGTCGGCGGCGGCGTCGTCGGTGGCGGCGTTGTCGGTGGCGGCGTGGTCGGTGGTGGCGTTGTCGGCGGCGGCGTTGTCGGCGGCGGCGTAGCGGCCGCAACGGTCAGCGTCAGCGCGCCCGTCACATTATCTTTCAGCGAGTCCGACACCACCACATTGAATGTGAATGTACCGGCCGAGCCAGGCGTCCCAGTGACACTCCCGTTTGAATTGATCGAAAAACCCTGGGGAAGCTGGGACTGCCCGAAGCTCCAGGAGTACGGCGGTTGCCCTCCGTTCGCTGCCAATGTCACTGTGTAATCCGAGCCGGCGGTCCCGGAAGGAATGCTGGTGGTCACCAGGCTCAGCGGCGGATAGCAGGTTGTCGGGGGTCCGCCTGCGATCACGCTGGCGGGTAAAGCGCTAAATACAAGAATCAGAGCTGCGAGGGGGAGAAGATATTTGCGCACCATTACATTCAGACTCCATTCTGAAAACTACATGCGAGTGGTCGGCATCTGCCTCATCGGCAGGCTTCAAACCGCTCTACGCTTAACAAGTTTGGCAACCACAGGACAGCACCAAACTGACAAGACCTCAAATGAAGCAGGGCAGGAAACTGAATTTCAGGAGAAGAGCCGTTCATTAACCCTATCCGCAGCTGTTCAGACGCCTCAAAACCGTCCTGCGCCCGGATGGGAACAATGGGGTTTCAGCGGAAGAAGGTCTCCCCTCCCGCACCATGACCCAAAACTATGTTTTTTGATCTAGGGGGATAATAGTCCAAAATCCCGGCATCTGCCTATGTCGGCAAATGGATTCTGGAGTGGGGGACCTGTGTAGGAACCTGCTCGCGCAACGCTGGCAGCAATGCAGGCGACCATTGCGCCTCAATCTGCCGCCCAGCAGGAGCTCCGGACTCGTCCGCCGCCGTTTCCGTAACTCGTTGCAGCATAGGTAACATCGCCACCGATGCAGCCATGGAGCCGACAAGAAACCACGTATCCCGATAGAGATTGTGGGCCGCATAGCCATCAAACAGCAACAGGGCCAGAATGATGCTGAACATCGCCGGCAGTCCCAGCAGAAATCGCGATGCGTCGACCTCCGCCAATTGTTTTCGCAATCGGAAATCCAGCTTGAACACGCAAATCAGATACCCGCCAAACGTAATAATTCCGAGCAGTCCCAGCTCTCCCAAAAGCTTGAAATACAGCGAGTGTGCGTTCAGAAAAGTTTTGCGGCCGTTTCCAGGCCAGTACTTCATCCCGTTCGCCGCGGTGTAATCCCCCGCCCCAATTCCAGTGACTGGATTGCTCTCAAACATGGCCACGCCGCCTTCCCAGCTCAGAATGCGGTTTTGGTACGACAGATCCGTCTTCAGAGTTTTCACGGTTTCATACCGGGCTTTGTACTGTTGCGGAATCACCATCCACACCAGCGGGCCAAGCGCCACCAGGATCGGAAGGTAGATCAGGTTTTTTGGCCTGCGGAATACCAGCATCAGCGCCAGGAAAACCACTCCTGAGGCGGCAGCACGGGAGCCTGTATCCACAATCGTCACCAGGTACACCGCCGCAGAAGCCATGGCGATGGCTCGCATCCACAGCGGATTGGACCGAGCCATCAGTGCAATGCAAAGCGGTATCGTGATCAGCAGCGTAATCGCCAGAGTGTCTGGATCGCCCGCCGAACTGGTAATGCCAATGGCGCGGTCGATATTCATTCTCACGATCAACACCCCGTGAGCGTAATTCCACAACGCACTTCCGCCCAGCCAGTCCACCAGCAAAACGTCCGTCAAAATAAACCATTTGATGCGCTCCTCCGTGGTCAAAAGAGCGGTCACAAAAATAACAAAGACAACAGTCTCCAGGTAGGAGGCGCACGCACCCAGAGCGCCCCCCCGCCAGAATGACAACGGAACGGACAAGATCATAGCCCCATAAAATCCCAGGAACCACCGCATCGGCATGGGGAAACGAAACTTCTGCCCGTGCACCAAAAAAGCGACCAGCAGAAGAGCGGCCACGATCCTCTCCAGGTGCAGAGGCGCCAACTGCGGATAAAGCTCACCGGGTTGCAACTCCATCACGATCAACAGCGCCAGCAGACCGACGTAAGGTCGCGTCAACCCCACCATTGCCAAAACAAAGATCACAAAAACGATAACCAGTTCCATCTATCAGTTGCCCTCGCCAATCCCGGTTTGCACATAGAAACACTTGCACGCCTCATGCCAACTCTTATCAAGATTTCCGAGTCACCGAGCCCCAAGCTGGAATAGCCGCAAAGTGTGCCAAATCGGCCCTCAACGCCTCCCTTTGCCGCGGCCCAACCATGGGTTCCCGGCCGACAGAAGGGAATGTTCCTTCTTCCCTTACCAAGAGTGCAAAAGTTTGCACATAGGCCCGCTTTTGGACCCTTTTCCCCACCTTGAAGCTGAAAATCAGGCGGATCCAACATTCCCGGCTTTGGCCAGTCACATGCACCATACAGACTGATATCTGCACCTTCACGCTTCAACTGGGAGCTTTACTGCTGTGGCATCCACCGTTCCAAAGCTAGAACATCGCACGCATTTTTCTCTGAAAAAGCTGGTTCGAGGTTCCAGCAGTCGCGTGCTCCGAATGGTGATTCTGGCCCTCATCGGCTTTTTCATCATGCCCTTTACGCTGCATAAACTGGGCGCGGAGCAATACGGAATCTGGGCCGTTGCGATGACTTTCATCGGCTATTACAGCTTCCTGGATCTCGGCCTTTCTGGGGCCGTCTTCACCCACATGGCCTACGCGTTCGGACGGGAAGACCATGAAGAAGCCCGCAATATTTATGGAGCCGCCACCCGGATTTTCGGCGGAGTCGCCCTCATTCTGTTCGCTGCCACCATCGTGCTCGCTGGCGGCGTCTTTATCCTGCACTACTCCCATAGCCGTGAACTGGCCGTCGTTCTTTTCATTGTGGGTTTCAGCACGGCAATCAATTTCGGCATGCGAGTTCCGTTCGGAACTCTGAATGCCGGCCAGCATTTCGACATCACTGCGTGGGTGCTGATCCTGAGCGGATTATTGCGGGCCATTGGCACTGTGATCGTCCTCAATGCGCACTATGGTGTGATTGCGCTGGCGTGGCTCAGCGTGTTTACCGCAATCCCGGCCAATGCCATCATCCTGTGGACGGTCCACCGCAAATATCCATTTCTGAAGATTTTTTCCTGGCCCCGCTGGAATCGCCTGACCTCCAAAAAACTTTTCAACTTTGGCGGACCTGTTCTCGTCGGACAAATTGCCGACCGAATTCGCTTCCAGACCGATACCCTGACGGTCTCCTTCTTCGTCGGCCTAACCGCGGTCACCCACTACAGCATCGGCTCCACGTTAATCATTTATTACATGGACGGAATCGACGCCATTGTCGGCGTGCTGATGCCCGTCCTTAGCATGCAGCAGAGTGTCAGCGATCATGGCGGATTCCAGCGCAGCTTCTTCTCAGGTACGCGCGTCGCTTTAGCCAGCTCCGCCTTTATCGCCTTCGGCATGATTGCCTGGTCGCGGGATTTCGTCTCTCTCTGGATCGGCCCGGCCTTCACCGATGTCTATCCCGTGATCGTCATTCTCGCGATTGCAGTCTTTCTGGAAACCTCTCAGGCCACATCGGTCAACGCCCTCTACGCCAGCCTGCACCAGAAGGCCTACGCCGCCCTCAACATCAGTGAGGCGCTCGCCAATCTTGTCCTCAGCATTTTGCTGGCTCGCCCCTACGGCATGATCGGCGTCGCAGTGGGCACCCTGATTCCCAGCATCATCTTCCGTGGCATCGTGCAACCGATCGTCGTGCAGCGCGTCCTCAATATCAAAATCCGGGACACCGCCCTCGTCTATTTGCGCACTGGATTTCGTTGTGCCGCGTTTCTCGCTGTGCCTTGGCTGATTACGCATTTCCTGCTTCGTCCAAGCTATGTTCGCTTAATTGCAGTCGGCGTCCTTTCTGCGATCGCCTATGCAATCCCGATGTGGTGGCTGGAGTTCAACGGTGTCGGCTCAGAGAAGATCGCAGACTCCTTTCGTTCCGCCCGTCGTCGTCTCCTCGCCCTCTAAGGGATGTAGACTTTCCGCCGACTGTGATACAGTTCGGCATCATGCTTGACCGTCGCCGTTTTCTTGCTGTCTGTTCGCAATTTGGATTTGCTTCGACCTTGCTGCCAGGTGCTCTCTATGCCATCGCCACCCAGGCGCAGACGGAGCCGGCCCCCGCATCCTCCGCCGCTCCATCGCTTCCAAAAATTACGCCCGAAATGGTCGAACAGGCGGCGGCGCTGGCTGGTGTTTCCCTTGCGCCCGATCAGATTTCCATGATGCTGGATGCGCTGAATCAACAGCGTGACGGCTACTCTGCCATCCGCGCCCTTCACATCCAGAACAGTGTCGCTCCAGCCTATGTCTTCGATCCGCTGCCGCAAGATGCCATTGTGCAAACCCGGCGCGAAGCTCCGAAGTACGGCAACCCTCCGACCGTCGGCGAACCACCCATCAACCTTGAAGAACTGGCCTTCGCCAACATCCCCAAACTCGCCGAATACATTCGAACAAAAAAAGTCTCCTCCGTCGCGCTCACGGAAATGTACATTGAGCGCATTCGACGCTTCAATCCGGCATTGCATTTCCTCATCACACTCACCGAAGAACGCGCCACGGCACAGGCCAAAGCTGCCGATGCAGAAATCGCCTCGGGCACCTATCGCGGTCCGCTCCATGGATTGCCCTGGGGCGCGAAAGATCTGCTGGCGGTGAAAGGGTATCCCACCACCTGGGGCGCTGGCGGTTTCGAACATCAGACCTTCGATTACGACGCCACCGTTGTCAAACGTCTCGACGCAGCCGGTGCAGTCCTGGTAGCAAAATTAAGTTTGGGCGCATTGGCCATGGGCGATCAATGGTTCGGTGGCCGCACTCTCAATCCCTGGAACCGCCGTCAAGGATCAAGCGGATCTTCCGCGGGCCCTGCTTGTGCCACCGCCGCAGGATGTGTCGCTTTCTCTATTGGCTCGGAAACTCTAGGCTCTATCTCCTCGCCATCCACTCGATGCGGCGTCACCGGCCTTCGCCCCACATTTGGATTTGTGCCGCGCACCGGCGCCATGGCTCTTTCCTGGACCATGGATAAACTCGGCCCCATCTGCCGCTCTGTGGACGATTGCGCCCTGGTGATGAGCAGCATTTATGGTCCGGATGGAAAAGATTTAAGCGTGCGCGACGCTGCCTTCAACTGGGACGCGCACTTCGATTGGCGCAGCCTGCGCATCGGCTATTGCCCGACTGCCTTCGAGATTCCCAAGCCGCTGCTGGAAACCATGCCCACCGGGTTGTCCTCGGAAAAGCAAAAGAAATGGCGCGAGGATTATGCCCTTCGCCGCGCCTCCCGCGAAAGAACCCGCTACGATCGCACCTTCGACCTGGCCACACTCGATCAATTGAAGAGCATGGGCGTCAAATTGATTCCTGTCGAGCTACCCAAACTTCCCTACGGTGCCATGGCCAATCTATTGTCCGCTGAAGCTGCCGCCGCGTTTGACGAGCTCACCATGACCGGCCGCGATAAGCTGCTCACCGCGCAAGGTCCGGAGGACTGGCCCAATGTATTTCGTACCGCGCGCTTCTATCCCGCCGTCGAATACATCCAGGCGAATCGCGCGCGCTCGATCGCCATCCAGCAGATGGCCGCCATTTTCAAAATTGTCGATATCATTGTCATTCCCAGCGACGGGGAGCAGCTCACCATCACCAATCTCACCGGGCATCCCGCCGTGATCCAGCCTAACGGTATTCGCGAGAACGATTCTCCGAAACCTCCCGCTGTCGACACCGGCGATGAAGACAACATCGGCGGTCCCGGGACGCCGGTCAGCATTACTTTTCTCGGCAACCTGTATCAGGATGCAAAGCTCTGCGCCTTCGCGCGCGCCTACCAGCACGCTACCGATTTCTCCAAGATGCATCCCGATCTATCCGGCATCGGCGTTTGACGGATCGGAACGCCGTGCGGCCCATTCAAGCCTTCTTGTGGATTGAGTGGCTCTCTAAGCCAGCCGCCATTTCCGCAACCTTGGCGATTGTGTTCATGTTGCGCGCCGTTCCATTTTTTGCTGCGGGAATTTTTAGCTTGGAATTGCCCTGCCCATCGGGATAGTACCCGTAGATTTCGCGCGCACCCAGTCGAAGCTGTTCGCTGGCCCGGTTCGTCACGGTCTCTAGCGCATCGGCGCTCGGTTTGGCATCCAGAAAAAACGCCACGGTGCGATTCGCTGGCATCTTTGAAAATGGATTGCGCTTCAGTACCGCTGCCATCTCCGCCGCCGTGCGCACCATGACCCCGACCGGTTTGCCGGCGTAGGCGCTCAACGCCGCTTCCAGTGCAGCTTTCACCTGCGTTTCTTTTTTCGGGGATTGAAACACCACGTTGCCGCTGGCAATGTACGTGCGCACCGAGAGAAATCCCGCCGCTTCGCACATCGCTTTCAATTCCGTCATTGGCAGCTTGCCCGTGCCGCCGACATTCACCGCGCGCA
The DNA here is from genome assembly GCA_963821145.1 of uncultured Acidobacteriota bacterium. Classification (GTDB taxonomy): domain Bacteria; phylum Acidobacteriota; class Terriglobia; order Terriglobales; family Acidobacteriaceae; genus JAKAAZ01. The sequence continues at coordinate 47,626 of CAWGCV010000025.1, read as the reverse complement.
GCAAGGCAATGTACGCAACCATTTTTCCGCTCACGCGCGCCAGCCCTCTTTCGCCCTCAGCACAACCGCTCCACGCTAGGTCACGGTCAGCACAACAGAGGTCGACGCCACGGTTGTCCCTGAAGTCCCGGTCACCGTCACCGTCTGCGTCACTCCAGTTCCACCGCCGCCTCCGCCACCACCGCCAGTACCTGCACTGCCGCCGCTGCAGGCTGTCAGGCAGGTGGCCGCCATCAGTCCACCGAACAGCAGCAGAACTGCCATCCATCGCGACGGAAAATAGCGTCGCCGTCGTCCCATACCCAGCAACGCGAATCCCAGAATCCCCGCAAACGCCAGCCGCGTCGGCACTCCGGAATTCAGCGGCGATGGACCATGCCGCATCAGCGCCGTGGTTGTCGCTGCCGCCGATGAGCTCGCGTTCAGCGTGAGCGTCACGGTTTGCGCCGTCCCCGGCACCAGGCTGACAGACGAATTCGAGAAGCTGCACGTCACTCCCGCCGGCAAGTTCGAGCACGTCAATGCCACTGTGCCCGTAAATCCGGTGACTCCCGGCCCAGAGCTGTTCGGGCTCAATACCACTGAGGTCGTTCCCGACCCCCCCGGAGCTACTGTCACCGCATTCGGCTTCAGCAGCAGACTGAATTGTCCATTCACCGTGGTTAGTTGCGGCCATACCGCTCCCAATGCCGCCGCATCCACCGAGCCCAGTCCGGTCGCCATGTCATATCCGGTTCCTGCGCTGCAGCAGGACATCACACCATAGCCCCCTGAATTTCCATTGCAGTTCGGACTGCCCGCAACGCACACCACCGCATTGCTTCCGGTGGTGATGTCGTGAAAAGCTCCAGGCGCCGTTTCCGCCAGTTGATACAGGATCGGATTCGCGTTTCCAACACCCTTCGTGTTTCCAGTCTTCTGATTCATCAGCGTTAGAATCGCGGCCCACTGTGGAGATGCAATGGACGTGCCGCCGTAGAGATAGCCGCTTCCTGTGGAATCGAAATACGGCACCTGGTTCGAGCCGACCGGATAGACGCAACTGGTACCGGTGAACGCCGTGCCAGCCGAGTTCGTCTCCTGCGTGCACAAAACATATCCGTCGTGATTCGGGTCAGCAGCTAACGAAACATCCGGCACATCCCGTTTCCCATCGCTGGGAACGCCCGTCCCCACCTGCCACGATGGCTTGCTAAATCCGCCTGCGCATGTAGGATTCTGCGCGGTTCCCGTCGTAATCACACAGCTGCTGGCACCCCCGCCGCTCGCACTCAACGTGCCAGCGTTGTTCAGTCCGGACATGTCAGGAGTGTCATTCCATGTGGTCTCGGGAATGTAGCTGATCGCGGATCCATTGCTCGAAGTATTGCTGCCGTTCCAGTACTTCGATTGATCTCCAATGTCTCCGCTGAATGATGTTCCTCCCACGGCGGTCACATATTGGCTGCTCGGCGGATAGTCGACAGCCAGGCCGTTGGACGCGGCCAACGGTTGCCCGCTGCTATTGGTGCCCCCGTCGCAATCGGCGGAACCGCTATCGCCGGAAGCGGAGAAGATCGTTTGCCCCTGCGAGTTCGCCTTTTCAAACGCCTGCTCCAGAATACTGATCGCGCTGCTGCTCGCAAATCCAGCCTCGCAGCCGCCATAGCTGATGCTGATCACTGGAACAAAGTTCGTGTTATTCACCAGCGGGGTATCGATCGCATAGATCAGCGAGTCCAGCACGTCACCCTTTTGTTGACTGCCAATCGTTACATACAGAATGTTCGCGTTCTTCGCGATCGCCCCCGACCATTCGACATCAATGTCCGCCTCCTCCAGGTCGCCCGGGTAGGCGGTGGCTGTTCCGGTATTCGGCACCAGGATCTGCGTCGGCAAATTCGACGCATTCAAGCCGCTCAACGTTCTGAAATTGGCAATGTCACTCTGGTGTTGCACGATGTCGGTTTGACCCACAATCGCCAGCGTCTGATCCGTTCCTGTGAAGTTGCTGTTGTACAAGCCAGTCACGTCATAAATCGTCTGCGCATCAGCCGGCGCAATAAAGTTGTACTCGGTTCCGCTTTGGTCCGTCAGCGTGTAGTGCGAGCCCACCGAATTTTCTGAACTCGATGCGTTATGCGGCGCTTCATGCACCAGCCGCTTCATCACGTGTGGCTCTGGGCGAAACGTGTTCAGGTGCCGCACTCCCAACGCCATCCCTGCAATTGCCTGCGGTAGGCTGATCTCGGTCGAGTTGGCCCAATGCTGTTTTCCGTGGAATTGATACTGGTGCATCTCCGTCTTGAAAACTGCATTCACCAGCGCCGCGGTTCCGCTGAAAACCACGCGATCCTCGCTCGCCGGTATCGAGATCGCCGTAAAACCCTGCGATCGCAGCCACCCCGCAGCTTTCGCCAGGTCCTGCTGGCTCACTCCATAGCGCGCCGCAAATTGTCCCGGCATCAGCCACTGGTGATAGAGCGGAGAACCCACAGTTTGCTGTTGCTGCAACAGATTTTTCAGGTCCGCCTGTTGCGCAGCCGTGAGCGCAAAAAACAGCGACATGTTTTCAATCGGCGTCGACCCGGACAACGGGCCTTCATCCTGCGCCATCGCGACCCGCGGTGACACCGTGCCCTTCATCACCTGCATCTGCGCGGACTGAATGGGTCCGTTGATGCGGTTCGGCAAAACCGTCAATGCGCTCGCCTGTGGCAACGATAGGCCACCCAGAAGCAGCGCTCCGATCCAACCTGAAACCAAGGAAATTCTCATCTGATGCAGCTTGCCATCCATACGTCGACCGTACTTCGGTTCCGTCATCGGTGTACCTGCGGTTATAAGTCTCTTTCGGCTGATTTGGTGTCCAAATACCGAGATTCTATGGTTATGTTGCGAAAACGCCAAAGGAATTCATATAGACGTCCAGACGAAAGAATAGTCTCGCTTCTCAACGTTTTTCTCATCCAAAGTTGGTAGCATCTCTTTTGGAGCTCGCCATTTTCATCGGATTAGAGAAATAATCGAGTTTGCTCATGAATCAGTTAGATTTCTCCCTGTTTACCCTGGGCGGCTCCCTTTTGGCCGGCTTACTCGGTTCCCTCACCGGCCTGGGCGGCGGAGTGGTGCTGGTTCCGATGCTGGTGCTGCTGTTTAAAGTGGATATCCACTACGCCATCGGGGCCTCTCTCATTTCCGTCATTGCCACGTCGTCCGGCTCCGCCGCTGCCTATGTGCGCGAGGGCTATTCCAACATTCGCATCGGCATGTTTCTTGAGATTGCCACCACTATCGGGGCTGTCGGCGGCGCGTGGCTCGCGACCCGAACTCCTACCCGCGGTATTGCTATTGTATTTGGTCTGGTTCTGCTCTACTCCGTCTACATTTCATCCCGTAAACATGACGATGCCGTGGTCGCCCCCAATCGCTGGTCTGAACGCCTTAAGATGAGCGGCACATTTCCCGGTCCCGATGGCAAAGAAGAGTCTTACGCGGTGAAGAATATCTCCGGCGGCTTTGCCACCATGGTCGGCGCTGGCATCCTTTCCGGCCTTCTCGGCATCGGCTCCGGTGCCGTCAAAGTCCTGGCGATGGATCACATTATGCGGATTCCGTTCAAGGTTTCCACCACCACCAGCAATTTCATGATCGGCGTCACCGCCGCCGCCAGCGCCGGAATCTATCTGCGACGCGGATACATCGATCCCTCGCTTGCCGCTCCCGTCATGATCGGCGTGCTCGTCGGTTCACTGGTCGGTGCTCGCTTGCTGGTCAAAACGAACGTCAGGTCTCTGCGCCTCGTCTTCTCAGTTGTGGTGTTTTTTCTTGCCGTAGAAATGATTTATAACGGCATCGCAGGAAAGATATAGCCATGCGCCGACTCAACGATAAGCAGGTCGAAACTCTCATCGGCCAGGTACTCCGCGCCGGTGTCCTTCTATCCTGCTTCGTCACCCTCGTCGGTCTCGTGCTTTATCTCACCCATCACGCCACGGCGATTCCCAACTACCATGTATTTCATTCCATCAACGCGCCGCTGCGTTCCGTGTACCAGCTCATACCACGCGCGTTTCACGGCTATCCGCTCGCCATTATCCAGCTGGGAGTATTGCTGCTGATCGCCACTCCCGTCGCCCGCGTCGCTTTCCTTGTCGTCGCCTTTGCGTTGGAGCGCGATCGAATGTACGTCGCGGTCAGCGGATTAGTCCTGGTCATCCTGCTGGGATCGATCCTCTTCGCTAAATAATCCGCCGCCACTTCGCTCTATCGTTCAGCGAAGCATAATCCCCCTCTCTCCGCCGAATGCAAACAATCAGCCCGGAATCCGCAAACTTCGCGAATCCCAGGCTAGTTGTCTCTGTGTTTTGGATTTAGTGAGCCGCTCCGCCACCGCCGCCTGCACCTCCGCGTGTGCCACCGGAGCCTGTGGTGCCGCCACCTGTGCTACCCGTACCGGAACCGCTTCCGCGTTCCAGTTCCGGAGCCGCCGGTGCTTCCGCTCCCTGTGGTCCCACTTCCGGCGTTGCCGCTACTACCATTCGGGCTCGCTGTGGTTCCGTTGCCGGTGTTGCCGCTGCCACTATTCGCGCCATTGCCGGTGTTGCCGGTTGCCCCGCTTCCCGAGGTTCCATTCGGGTTTGAGTATTTTGAATTGCCTTGATTCGTGCCGCTGCCATTTCCGGTCGAACCGTTTCCCATCTGACCCTGGCTCCCGTTCCCGGTCGTTCCGCCATTTTGAGAGCCGTTGCCCTGTGTGCTTCCAGCGGATCCGGTTCCCTGTTGTGCCTGTCCGCCACCCGTTGCGCCACCACCGGTCGCGCCGCCGGCCGTGCCCCCTGCCTGGCCCATTGCCGCTACACCGGACATCGCACACGCTGCTGCAAATACCATGAGAGATCGTTTGATCGTCAAGTTTGTTCCTCCTTGTCTTCGTGCGCAACAAACTGACCTAAACACCATTTCATCTCGGCATTCACGCCAACTTATCGAGCTATCTACTCGGATAGCCGCATGCTGCAACGGGTTGCTGTGTTTGCGGGGCACCCACGACATACGATTTTGTGATTCCAATGTTCGTTTGCGCGCTCCGGGCAACCTCCTCCTCTCAACCACCCATCCATCCGCGCCAATGATCCTCTCCTTCTCTCCATCCCACGGCTATCCCAGACGTGTCCGCTGCATTACGATAGACAAATGAGCGAACGCAGCCGCGAACTTCGAGAACAGATTCTGCAACTCGCGGAAAAATATTTCGAAGAGGAATTTCGGGCGCAGCCCTTCTTCCCCGGTCAGTCTGCCGTTCCGGTCGCGGGAAAGGTTCTGGACGCCACTGACCTCCGCAACCTGATCGACGCTTCGCTCGATTGCTGGCTCACCACCGGCCGATTTGCGGCTCAATTCGAGCGCCAGTTGGCGCGATTTCTAGATGTGCGCGGCGCCACTCTGGTTAACTCTGGCTCTTCCGCCAACCTGCTCGCATTTTCTGCGCTCACATCGCCCAAGCTTCTCGATCGCGCCATCCGCCCGGGCGATGAGGTCATCACCGTCGCTGCCGGTTTTCCCACCACCGTCAATCCCATCATCCAGAATCGCTGCGTTCCGGTCTTCATCGACATCACCGTGCCCAACTATCAGGCCGACGCGTCGCAGCTCGACGCTGCCCTCAGTGATCGCACGCGCGCTATCATGATCGCCCACACTTTGGGCAATCCCTACGATCTCGATCGCGTTTCCAATTTCGCGAAGCAGCACAATCTCTGGCTCATTGAAGATAGTTGCGACGCCCTGGGAGCCACCTTCAAAGGCAAAAAGGTCGGAACCTTCGGCGACCTGGCCACCATCAGTTTTTATCCCGCCCACCACATCACCACCGGTGAAGGCGGCGCGGTTGTCACCAACACACCGCTGCTAAAAACTCTGGTCGAGTCATTCCGTGACTGGGGCCGCGACTGCTGGTGCGAGCCCGGAAAAGATAACACCTGCGGCAAGCGTTTCGATTGGCAACTCGGCGACCTGCCTTGCGGGTACGATCACAAATACACTTACTCCCACATCGGCTACAACTTGAAGATGACCGACATGCAGGCCGCCATTGGAGTGTCTCAGCTGGCCAGGCTTCCCGGCTTCATCGCCGCGCGGCGAAAGAATTTTCAGCATCTCTACGACGCACTGAAGCCGCTGGAAGATCGTCTGCTGCTGCCGGAAAGCACTCCCGATGCCGAGCCCAGCTGGTTTGGATTTCCCATCGGCGTGCGCGCAGATGCGCCCTTCGATCGCAACGACTTGATTCGCGAGCTCGAATCCAACAAAATTGCCACGCGACTGCTGTTCGGCGGCAATCTGACGCGTCAGCCTGCCTATCAAGGCGTCGACTTCCGCGTCATCGGCGCCCTGCACAACACCGACTTTGTCATGCGCAATGTTTTCTGGATCGGCCTCTACCCCGGCCTGAATGATGCCATGCTCAACTACACCATCGACACCATCACAGCCTTCGCCAACCGATATTACTCAGCCGTCAGCCGAAGTCCGTCAACGCACTGATGATTCTTCCTGTCCAGAAGAATCCACAGTCCGAGGTCCTGCAGATTATCTACGATGCACCCTCCGCACCGCGGTAGACTGGACGCGAGCTGCAGAACACTTCGCAAGTGCCCTGGAGCGCCGACTCGTGGATCTTGTTCGGCACCTCCCGTACTCCTCGCGTATTTTGTGGATTCTGAAAAGCGAGCGCGTCAAGCGTCTCTGGCACGATGAGCTCTATACCTTCTACATCGCCCAGGCGCCCTGCTTCCGCGAGATGATGTTGTGGATCCGCACCATCGACCTGAATCCGCCCGCTCTATTACATCGCGGCTCGTCTTACCTTCCACGTCCTTCATCCATCCGCTTTCTCCGTTCGGCTGCCTTCCATGGTCGCGTACTTCGTGGCCACCTTGTGTCGCTACCAGTTTGTTCGCCGCAGGCTCACGCCTCTCTACGGCTTTCTCGCCGCCATGGTGATGCTGGCCAGCTCCTTCAATCAGTATTCCTATGAGGCCCGGCCGTATGCCTTTGTCCTAGGTTTCCTGGGCATCCTCGCACTCGGATGGCAGCGCGCCATTCAGCAGGACAAGCCTCGAAGCTGGATTGCGTTATTGCTTATTCGTTATCGGTGGATTCGGAATGCTGTTGAGTCACGTGCTGGCCGTCGGTTGCCTATGCGGCGCTGCTGCTCGACCGAAGCCATACGATCTTTCCTGCGCCGCAAGCCGGATTGGATCCTCTGGATTTGTCTCGCACTCCCGCTCTCCGCCTGCATCACCTATCTGCAGCCCATCCAAACCCATTCCTCAGGAGCCTTCCCCGAACAGTTCCAGGCCTCGATCATGGACCTATTCAGCCGCCTATTCCGATCTCTGGATCGGACTCATATCGTTGCTTGCCGCGGCCATCATCGCCATCGTCCTGTTGCGACGACAAACCCACAGATCCTGTCCGCCAAAAATCGCCGCGCGGTTTCACTTTGCCGGAAATCATTCTTGCCCTCGGTCTTCTGCTGCGTGCCGCTCGTCGTCATCCTCGTCTTCATGCATTCTCACAGCGCGTATCTTCTCTCGCTACGGAATTCCATCCATCTTCGGCGTCGCCATCCTGGTTCCCTGGTTCGTCGCTCGATGGACCCGCAACAGCAGCTGTCGCCGCGCTCATTTGCTCCATCGTCTTTTGTCTTCGGCGTCGTCACCCCCTCATCGATTGCCCGTCACCTGCAGAACGTTGTCCAGCCGTCCAGCCGCAGGGTGCAAACCTTACCGGAAGATTCGACATCCCCATCAGTCAGGTCATCCCGATCTTGCCCTTCGTCGACGCCAGCGGACTTACCTTCCTCGAGATGAATCAGCCGCGAGAACAGTACCTTCCTTTCCCGCGTCTACTACCTCAACGATGCCGCACGCCGCAGTTCAATATGCCAACGCCACCATCTTCGAAGGTTTTCCCGTGTTGAAAGGAAAATTCCCCATCCGCGGCCAACATCATGCCGTATCAGCAATTCATTCGTCAGCACTCGAAGTTTCTTGTTCTGGGCACCTACAATTATCCTGAAGACTGGCTGCTGCGAAAACTGGTTGCGGATCACGCAACTCTTCGCTTTCTCGGCGATTATGCCGCCGGGTACAAAGATGAACAACTGTATGAAGTCACACTTGCCCCGACCGCAACAGCAAACAAGCCTTAGAATGATGTACCAGAGACCCATATGAAAGCGATCATCCTTGCAGGTGGACTCGGAAGCCGGTTGGCGGAAGAGACTTCCGCTCGTCCCAAACCCATGGTGGAAATCGGCGGCCGCCCCATCCTGTGGCACATCATGAAGATCTATTCGCACTACGGCATCAACGACTTCATCATCTGCCTCGGCTACAAGGGCTACATGATCAAGGAGTTTTTTGCGAATTATTTTCTTCATTCCGCCGACGTCACCATCGACCTGCAGCAAAACAAAATTGAAACCCACAGCGCCGACTGCGAGCCCTGGCGCGTCACCCTCATCGATACCGGCGCCGCCACCATGACCGGCGGCCGCCTGAAACGCGCGCTCTCCTACGTCGATAAAGATGAAACCTTCTGCTTCACCTATGGCGACGGCCTCGCCGACATCAACATCGACGACCTCTTAGCGTTCCATCGCAGCCGCAATACTCTGGTCACGCTGACCGCCACGCAATCCGTTGGAAAATTCGGCGCACTCGAAATCAACGACAATGCCGACGTCACTTCATTTTCAGAAAAACCCAAGGGCGATGGCCGTTGGGTCAGCGGCGGCTTCTTCGTTCTCTCACCCAAAGTTGCTCCCTACATTCAGGGCGACTCCACCATCTGGGAGCGCGATCCGCTCGAAACCCTCAGCCGCGAACGTCAGGTCTCCGCCTACAAGCATCATGGCTTCTGGCAACCGATGGACACGCTGCATGATCGAAAATTTCTTGAAGATCTGTGGGACACAGGTTCCGCTCCGTGGAAAATATGGTGAATTCATTCTGGCAGGGCCGCAAAGTTTTTCTCACCGGACACACCGGATTTAAAGGCAGCTGGATGTCGCTCTGGCTGGAGCAACTCGGTGCCGACCTGATGGGCTACGCTCTTCCCCCGCACACTTCACCCAGCCTCTTTGCGGTAGCCGACGTCGCTCGCGATATGACCTCCGTCATCGGCGACCTCGGCGAACTCGATCATCTGCAGGACGCGATGCTGCAACATCAGCCGGAGATTGTCTTTCACCTGGCGGCGCAATCGCTCGTCCGCGCCTCCTATCAGGATCCCATCCGCACCTACGAAACCAACGTGCTCGGCACCGCGCGCCTGCTGGAAGCTGTGCGTGCCTGCGGTTCGGTTCGCGCCGTCGTCATCGTCACCACTGACAAATGTTATGAGAATCAGGAGTGGGTCTGGGCCTATCGCGAAAACGATCCGCTCGGCGGCCACGATCCCTACAGCAACAGCAAGGCCTGTGCGGAATTTGTCACCAGCGCCTACAGAAATTCTTTTTTTGCACCGGAGAAATACTCGCAGCACAAAGTCGCCATCGCCTCTGCCCGCGCCGGCAACGTCATCGGCGGCGGAGATTGGGCCTCCGATCGCCTCATCGTCGACATCGTTCGCGCCTTCGCCTCCGGCGAGACTCTTCGCATCCGCAACCCCAATGCGACCCGACCCTGGCAGCATGTGCTGGAACCCGTGCGCGGCTACATGACGCTCGCCGAGCATCTCTATCATCACGGCCCGCAGTTTTCCGGCGGCTGGAACTTCGGTCCGTATTACCACGACGCAAAGCCCGTGCAGTGGATTGTGGAGTACGTCGCCTCGCGCTGGAAGACTTCGCCCTCAGCTACCGCACCACGCTGGCAAATCGACAGCGGCGTTCATCCGCATGAAGCCAACATGCTCACCCTGGATTGGACCAAGGCCTCGCAGAATCTCGGCTGGCAGCCCGTGCTCTCCCTATCGCAGGCGCTCGATATGACGCTTGATTGGTACGGCGGCGTCAAAGCCGGCGAAAACGCGCGACAGAAATGCATCACTCAGCTGACCGGCTACGAACAGCAATTGCTATCGGCCTCCTAACCCACCATTCCCAGTCTTTCAGCCGCAGGATTGGCTCTTCAAAGAATCTCCACGAAGGCCATGCCAATCCATACGCCGTCGCCGCAATCACCAGGAATGCGCCAATTCCCGTCCACTTCTGCTGCGGATAATCCTGAATATGGCGGAAGAAAACAACAGACAAATGCAGCGGCACCAGATGAAACAAATACATTGCATAACTGCGCGTCGCAATCGCACGGAAAAACTTCGCGCTCAGAACAGATGACACGACACTCCGCCGAACCGCCGTCACACACAGCCCGACAATCCCGCCAAGGAACAATGCATAGGCCGTGATTCCGACCGTATAAAATCTCTGATCGTTTTGCGCCCATCCAACGCGTCCAACATATATCTGGATTGCGACCGCAATCACAATCGCGACCCAGAAAATCGCTCGCCGCAACCGACTGCTGATTGGCTCACGAATCAGAACCGCAATTCCAGCGCCGGCCGCCAGGCTGTCCATGCGACAAAACGGCAGCCGGTACACCATATACTCCGTCATCCCGTGATGCAGCAACGCGAAACGCAACAACATCGCCGTCATCATCAGCGTGCCGATCAGCGGCAAACGCAGGCGCCCCGGCAGAAAGAACACAATGACCGGCCACACCAGGTAAAACTGCTCCTCCACGCACAGACTCCAGAACTGGCCGAAATACAAATCTGCGAATGGATGAACAGGAAGGAAATTTCTGTAATACAGCGCGAACGATCGAAACCCGACTCCGCTAAACACGCGCGGATGTATCAGCAGCGCTGCAAAAATAAACGCATAATATACCGGCCAGATCCTCAACGCCCGGCGCCAATAAAACCGCGGAAAGTAGTCGTTGCGATCGCGCGTATCCAGCAAAATGCCGGTGATCAGAAATCCGGAGAGGACAAAAAACAGATCAACGCCGGACCTTCCGTTCACCACAATATCTTGCCAGATGGATACTCGCGGTGAGCTGTTGACGATGTAACACAGCCCGCAATGGACCAGCAGCACCAGTAGGATTGCAATGGCCCGTAACCCATCGAGCGCGTCGATGTGTTTCGGGATGACGATTCTTCCCGACATCTTCACCTTGAGAAATTTGCCTGGTCGACCTCCCGCACAGGCTGGATTCGAAGCATCTGCTCTGTTCGCTGCCCGGTCACCGCGCCTGCCGCGGTCTACGCTGCGATGTCAGAGATGAGCAGGGTCCTGGCGCCGACTTGATCGCTCCTGTCGCCTGGCGCTTGCTTCTAAGCTTGCTTCTTATTTGGTAGGATGCGCACCCGCGAATCACCGTTTCCTATGCGGCGTTCCCACGCTATGCTGTCAAATGAATGTTGACCGCTTCAATGCGCAGATTCGCTGGCCGCGAAATTTCATTTCACAGCGTCTGCCACATCGATTCCAACGCTATGTCGTCTTTTTTCCGACTCGCTCACCAGGGGCCTAGGCCGCTTCGAATGTCGCCCCACGGGATTCTGCGCTCTTCGCGTATCGTGGCCTGAAATAAATTTTCAGCGCCAGGATCTTCGATTCGAACAGCTCATAGCTGATCTTCGCTACCAGAAATGTCACCGCAATCAGAAATCCGACATACAGCAGCGCCCAGCGCAACGGTAAAAGCAGCGGCAACGCCATTCCAAAACGAGCACTTAAGAAATGCTCGCAGATCAAATACACGGGGATGTGATAGATGTACATCCCATAGCTGTATTTCCCAACGGTGCGCAGCCATCGCGCCTCCAGAATGTGATGCAGCCATTCGATGCGATGTTGTGACAGCGCCAGCAATCCGCCCGACAGCAACGAAAATCCAGTAACTCCGAGGGTCGGCATGTACAGGTAGGTCGCAATCAACTCCGTGTGGTGGAAGACAGCAATAAATCCGATGATCCCCGCTCCCACGCCCATACACAGATAAATCCATCGCCGCGGAATCTGCCCTCGCCGCAAAAGAATGGCGAGAATCACTCCCACCAGCAATCCGTCCACACGGCTCGTGGTCAGCGCCATCGCCGTAAAGTCATACGCGAACTTATGCACCATCCACACGCGCAGCGGCAGCGCAACCACAAGCCCCGCCGCGCATAGCGCTAGAATCGCGTTTTCCGGTAGCAGCCAAATCACCAACGGCCAGACCAGGTAAAACTGCTCCTCGACCGCCAGGCTCCAGAAGTGTCCAAACCCATTGGTCTTCAAGAACAAATGGTGCGGCCAGAACATGGGCCAGTTTTGCGCATAGAAGTAGTAGGCCACGCGGGTCTTTCCCGCCACCGGCAGCAACGCGTTCCACCACGACACGTGCATCGCCGCCAACAATCCAACCGTCAGCACCAAATAATAAATAGGAAAGATTCGCAGAAAACGTCGCGCGTAAAACGAAGAGAAATAATTCTCCGCCTTCTTCGACTTCAGCAGAATCCCCGTAATCAGGAAGCCCGACAGCACAAAGAAGAGTTCCACCCCGGACCAGCCAGGAATCATGGCATAGGCGAAGAGCTTCGACAGCGCCGTCGTCCGCTCAATATACGGGCCGCCATGCGACAACATCACCGCCAGCAGCGCGATGCCGCGAATTCCATCCAGTTCCGGCTTGTGGTTCGGCTCTGCCACGCCGCCGGGTGCACGTCGTTTCGCTTTGAAGGGGAGAGGAAGCATGGTCACCACAACTGAAATACGCAGCAATTCCCAGGGGCAGTCGATGCGGTCTGCTCTCCTCCCCGAATTCATGATGCTCCGCATTTTGCCGATAATGTCTGATCGCCTTCCCCCTTTCCCAAACTAAAGTAACGTTGCCCGCAGATCTACCGAGTGGCGTATCGAACCCTGCTGGTCCAACCCTATCGGCGCTCCCGTTCGCATCCGGGTTTTCGTGACCGATCAAAAGCACGGACTCGCAATTCGGAGCCGTCATTCCCGGCCACCTACGCCGCTCCGCGCTGCGAACAGTCGAGGCCCAATACGCATCTGCTTTTCAAACAATAATTCTCACCGGTCCTCATTTCGCGACGCTATACTCCGGCCATGCCGTCGAAGAGCGCATCTCTCGTCGTGTTCGTCCTCCTTGTTGTGCCCGCCTCACCCCAAAAAGCCACCGAAGCCGATGACTGGTCAACCTATAACGGGAACCTCGCCGGTCAGCACTACTCTCCGCTGCGACTCATCAATCAATCAAACGTTAAAAATCCTTCACGGTCGCCTGGACGTTTCACACCGGCGATTTCCAAAATTCGCCGGATCGTAAGTTCCCGCGCTGCGTTTGAAGCCAATCCCATCATCTGGCGCGATACCCTGTATCTCAGCACGCCTTTCGATAGAGTGTTTGCGATTGACGCTGCAAACGGCAAAGAGATCTGGTCCTTTGATCCCAAAATTAATCGCAATGCAACAATTGGCATCGTTACCTCGCGAGGCGTGGCCATCTGGCATCATCGCGTACAAGAGAAATCGTCCGGCTGTTGCGAGCAATCGCGTACTTAACGCAACGCGTCGAGAGCGCGCCTGATCGCGATCGATGCGATACGACGGACCGGCTTTGCCATGACTTTGGTTCGACACGGGTCCGTCGATCTTGATCGAAAAGCATTCACCTGCTGGATAAGACGACGGTGGTATGAATTTACCTCGCCACCCACCGTGGTTGAAAGATGTAGTCGTAGTTGGCTCCTCCGTCGGCGATAACCAGGGCGTCGAAATGGCATCGGGCGCGGTGCGCGGATTTGATGCCCGCAGCGGAAAACTACTTTGGTCTTGGGAGCCTCTGCCTTGGGCGCAAAATCAGCACCCGCGCACTGGCGCCGGAAATGCGTGGTCCGCCATTGCGGCTGACCCAATCCATGGGCTTGTTTACGTACCAACTGGAAGTCCAAGCCCTGATTTCTATGGAGTATACCGTCCTGGCGACGACCGCGATGCAGATTCCGTTGTTGCCCTGGAAGCAGCGACGGGTAAACGCGTCTGGGGATTTCAGACAGTGCACCACGACATATGGGATTACGATGTTGCCGCCGAACCCGTATTGTTCCAATTCCGAAACCGGATACCTGCGATCGCGATCACAACAAAGACGGGGATGGTATTTGTGCTGAACCGTCTCACAGGTGTTCCGCTGTATCCGGTGTACGAGAAACCTGTCCCGCAGTCTCACATTCCCGGAGAAAAAACATCGCCTACCCAGCCGTTTTCAAGTCTGCCAAATCTTGCGCCGCTAACTTTCAATGCGAATCAGGTGTTCGGCGACAATGAGGTAAATAGACAATTCTGTCACGACAAAATGTCAGCCCTGGTCAACGAAGGGATATTCACTCCAATTTCTACCAGGAGCACGCTGCAGTATCCGGGAAGTATAGGCGGAGTGAACTGGGGTTCGCCAGCGTTTGATCCTAACACCGGCATCTTGTATGCGAATACAAGCAGTCTGGCGTTTAATGTCCGTCTTGTCCCCCGCACCGATACGGGCAATGATATTGTCGATCGCATTCTCCGCAAGTTAGATAAGTGGAAGGCGAATTTCACCCCGGACTCAGAAAAGCCCGCTGAACAGCGTTTTCGCGCGCCGGACGGCGCTGGCCAGCAACTCAATGCACAGTCGGGAACTCCCTATATGCTTTTTGTAGAACCACTCACAAGTCCGGATGAACTGCCGTGTACGCCTCAGCCATGGGGTCATATGGTGGCGCTGAATCTGAATACCGGCAATTTGCTTTGGGCACAACCCTTGGGCACCATGATCGCCGGCCAGCACACTGGTTCTGTCAGCTTGGGCGGCCCGATCGTTACGGCTGGCGGCTTGGTTTTCTCGGCAGCAACTATCGAACCATATCTCCGCGCCTTCGATTTACATACTGGCTTGGTGCTATGGCGCGGCTCAATTCCCAATCCTGCTCAGGCGACGCCTATGACGTATAACCTAGGCAAGCGACAGTTCGTGGTCATCTGCTCGGGAGGCAGCGCCTTCGCCGGGGGAGCTCTAGGGGATTCCGTGGTCGCATTTGCATTACCCGAGTCATCGGACCGTGGACGTACCGTTCAAAAGCATTCGGCGACGGCACAGCGGTAATGTATTCGCTTTAGGTAGACGGCAAAATTCGCTTCTTCGTGAACCACTCCCACTTTTTCAAACGCAAAACAGGCTCCTCCAGAAACTTCCACGACAGCCACGCCATTCCATATGTGACCAACCCCAGGAGCGCAATCAACGCCAAGGCCGCCAACGATTCACTGGGCAACGACCTTGCCCGATCGAGCAGTGCAAACGAAGCGTACAGAGGTAACAGATGGAAAACGTACATCGCATAACTGCGCTTGCTAATAGCTCCCAGAAAGCGGCTGCCGAGAAAGGCACGCGTTCGAGATCCGTGAGCTCGGACACATATTCCCACGATGCCGCCAAACAACAATGCGGAGCTCGTAATCGAAAATGGAGCAAGAATAAAACTCACCTTCGGCAACAATGAAGTTTCGAGGGCCATCAAGCAGGCTGCGCCCGTGAAAAGTAAGATCCAGCAAGTTTTCCGGAATGTGTGTTCCGCGATCCCGATTCGAGTTAAAACTGCCAGCATAGCGCCCGCGAGAAGAACATCCATATGACACATGGGCAATCGATAAATGATGTACGGATCCATACCTATCGAAGAAAAGTAGATTCGAAAGCAGAATGCCCCCGCTATCAATAGCATAATCAGCGGTAGACGCCATCGTTTCGGCAGAAAAAACAGGACGACGGGCCAAACCAGATAAAATTGCTCCTCAACACACAGGCTCCAGAATTGCCCGATGTAGATATCTGAAGCGTGGTCCGGGCCGAGGAAATTTCGATAGTAAAGTGCAAATGGAGCCACACCAATGCGGCTGAACATCTGCCGATGGACCAGCAGCACGCCCGCGAGGAACAAATAGTACAGCGGCCAGATTCGCAGCCCTCTTCGCCAATAAAACCTCTTGAAAAAATATGGCTTCCCCAGCGCATCCAACAAAATTCCTGTGATTAGAAATCCCGATAGAACGAAAAACAGGTCCACACCCATTCCAAGGCTTTCCACAACGTCACGGAGCAGCAACGAATCAGGATGAATCGGCAGTAAGTAGTACTCACCGCAGTGGTGAAAAATCACCGCTATGATCGCGAACGCCCGCAGACCATCCAGCGCCGAAATATGTCCTGGAATAACTCTGTGTTTTGACGGCTGACCACCACGATCGTCGATGCCTTTTGAATTGTCGGCTGCCACAGTGGACTGTCTCAGTGTCCCGTCTCCGTCCCCAAGGGCAATTGCGGCGGCGTCTCAAAGTTCACACGTTCCCGTTCCACCGCGAACGGTCTCCGCTGAATCTGGGTATGAATGGCGCCGATATATTCCCCCATCACCCCCATCGATACCAGCAGGATCGAGCTGACGAAAAACATCCCAATCACTACCGGCGCAATTCCCACCGAAAAACTTCGCCAGAACAAAATCTTGTACACCAGGTACGTCATGCCGATCAGGAACGAAAACAGCGCGCCGGCGAACCCTGCAAACGTCATTAGACGTAGCGGCACTTTGGAGTGATTAATGATCCCCAGCATGCCGTAGTCATAGAGTGTGTAGAAATTATTTTTCGTGATGCCGTGCGCGCGCCCCGGCTGATCATAATAAATTTTCTTATGAGGCAGTCCAATTTCCGCGATCATTCCGCGAAAATACGGATACGGATCGGCAAACGACTTCACCAGGTCCACCACGCGCCGGTCATACAGTCCAAAGCCGGTAAAATTCTCAAACGTCTCAATCGATGACAACCGATTCACCAGCGAATAATATTTCTTGCGCGCCCAGAACATCAGCGGATGCTCCCCACTCGTGCGCTTGATCGCCAACACCATGGAGTAACCTTCCTCCCACCCCTGCACCAGGTCGGCAATCATCTCCGGCGGATCCTGCATGTCGGCCACAATGCCGATCACCGCATCTCCCTGCGCCTGCCAGAAGGCGTGCATCGGGCTGCGCACGTGTCCAAAGTTGCGAGCATTCACAATGATCTTCACGTTCGGATCGGCAGCAGCCAGCCCCTTCAACACCGCCACTGTGCCGTCCTCAGAAGCGTTGTCGATAAAGATGTGCTCGTACTTGTATCGCCCCAGCCCCGCAATCACGTTGCGCACCCGCGTATACAGTTCGACGACATTGTCTTCTTCGTTGTAGCAGGGAGTAATAATGCTGATCGTCTTCACGTCGCCTCGCGTTATTTGGATGCACTCCAGCTCTGCACTTCACCCAGATACCAGAATTGTAAGGGTTCTCTCGAGTCTTCAGACGCGGTTCGCCGCATTCGTCACAGGCTCCGGCAGCACGCCTTCCACAATGTCCTCAATGGGCGGCTCCACTTCGATCATGGCCGCATCATGTGCTGCATCGTCTGGAACGCGAAACGAAAAGTGTTTGTGCCCAAAGAATGTATAAATCGTCCCAGCAGCTATCAGAATTGCGCCTGCAATATAAGGAGCGCTCCGTTGCAAATGCCATCCGTAATGCAGTCCCCACACCAGCAGCGGCAACAGCACCAGCCCCGGCAACATTCCGCTGCCGTACACCAGGATGCATCGAAACCACTCCACCAAATAATTTCCCCTGGTTTTAAAAACGAAGAACTTATAGCCAAAATACGCGACCGTGATTGCAATCAGGTTAGAAAATGCGGACGCGTAGACGTAGGCGAAACGAAGTCTCGGCATTAGCAGCGCTGTAAACAACGCGTACAAGCTGTACCCAAAAACTGTGTTCCACACGCCCACCATCAGATAACGCGCAAATTGTCCTGGCGGCATTTGCTTCGCAAGTCGCGCCCGCCACCGGGAGATCAATCTGCCCACATTTGCCGCCCTATTTGCTTGCCCTTTCGTGGATGATCCGGGGTGGATACAAAATTCAACGGCTCTCTCCTAAGCCCCCAGTTTGAACATGAGATTTCCGCCGCGCCCATGTGGTCATACTCCCGCATTCGTCCGAAGATTCCGCTTCATATCCATATTGCCGAAATATTTCCTCTACTCGTGGCCTCGTCAACTTTCCGTTTACCCAGTGATTGGTGTCGATCGCGCTTCATGTCGTTCGCCCACTTTCTCGCAGCCTGAACATTTCAATCTCCGACCCCTCGTTCGACCTTGCAAACCTGGAATCCCATTTCGCGTACGCATCAGCCCGGCTAAAGTCTTACCGTCTCTTCGGATCCAAGGGTTGCGCGCGACGAGTGCCGCGTCAATGTCGATCCCATGGTTCCTTCAGAAGAGAACTCTGCTGTTGAAGTCTGGCCTGCAATTGCAAAAGGAAGGGTGACCACATTGTCCAATCGATGACGCGCAATATTTTTTTGCAAAAGGGAGTAACTCGTCGAGTCCGGTTCAAAGGCAAAAACTTTGCCAGAGGGACCCACACACTTGGAAAAGAAATACGTCGAGACCCCGCAATACGCTCCCATGTCGAACACTGTGTCGCCAACTTTGGGCCGATACCAGCGAAAATAGCTTTCAATCGCCTCAGTCTCTTCAGGCATCGATGCAATCTCAAATGCCAATCCATTCGCGTAGTGTTGAAGCCGCGGCGCTGAGTAATCGACGACTTTATTCGCACCTTGTTGTTCGGGATTTACCTGCGAGAAATATGTCTCGAAATTGGCCGCCATATCCGCGGCATATGGAAAATGTTTGTCGGCAATCCGGATGATCCGATTGCCCACGGAGACGTCGACCTTACCGTCGTGAAACTTCAACGAAGCACCGCGACATCTGAGTCGCAAAATGGCCCGTACAACCGGGCTGTTCGGTCCCAATCGAATGATCAACTGTGTTAGCTTGTAACGGGCTAAACCCATCGAATCAACTCCATTCCGCAATGTTGATTGCATCGGATGTCTTGGATAATGTGATCTTTCTTTCACGCCCGCCGGTCGCCACTGTCGCAGGCAACTCGGAGTGCTACATTGGTTACTAATCCATCATGACGGTCTCCCGACGAGTATGCATCGGAATTCCGACCATCAATCGAAGTGACCTGGCTCTGCGAGCCATCCACAGCGCGCTCGGTCAGACGTATTCCGACGTTGAGGTGATTGTATCCGACGACGTATCCACCGATGACACTGCCAATCCACGAGATCCGCAATCCCCGCCTTGTCATTCCTGCCAGGCCAAAAGGTTCTAGCCAATATGATCGTCACCCCCGGAGAAAGGCCGTACATGAGCCCATCACGATCAAGGCAAAACCGGTCTGAGAAGCCAGGAGACCCAGATACGCAGTCCCCCAGCAACATCCTCTTTTATGTGGACACCAGCGTCTTTGCCGGTCACGACCTGATGAGTCTCGCCGCCAGCGACGCCATCCGCGAACACTTCCCGGGGACTGAAGTCACATGGTTGATCAGCGCCGACAACCCCCGCATGCTGCAGCGGCTTCAGGAAAAGGACTATCAATTCAGTTTTCTCGTCAGCACCGCACGTGACCGGTTGCTCAAGCATCCCTTCGCGGCCCTGCGCGCCGTCCTTGCCAATGCTCGGAAGATTCGCCGCCTTGCCCCGGACGTCGTAGTGATTGCTCAGGGAGTCGTCACCCTCAGCTTTCTCGGTTCAATCGCCACGCGCCTCGCCGGCGTCGCCTACTGTTGTTATTTGCCCATGGGATCGTTGGCTTCAGAGTTCGACTTGGAATCCGACTCGCGTACGCTCGATGCGTTTTGGCGCTTCTGCTACCGCCGCACCCCCAACTACATCACCATCGACGGCGAACAAAAGCGGCTGATCGCCCTCTGCAGTCCCAAGGCCACCATCAGAGTCGTCGAGAACCATGTCCCCCGGAACAACGGCATTACTCATTCGCCGGATGAGGCACGCAAGGAATGGATGATCCCCAGCACCCGCCCGGTTATCGGCGTCATTGGCAGATTGCGATTCGCGCAAAAAAATCAGGATTGGCTCGTCCGCCAGCTCGCAGCCGATCCCTTCTGGAAAGACTACCTCGTCCTGATCGTCGGCGACGGTCCGGATTCGGCGCGCTTGCGGGAGATCGTCCGCGACCTTAAGCTGCAGGATCAGGTTCGCATGTCGGCTGGACGACAAAGTCGAAACCCTCTACCCGGCCCTCGACCTGCTTCTCATACCCTCCCGTTCGGAAGGCGTTCCGCTGGTGATGCTCGAAGCGCTCTCATATCGCGTGCCCGTCGCCGCAACAAACCGGGACGGCATGAAGGCATGGCTGCCCCAGGATTGGCGCTTCGAGGTCGGCGACGGCGAAGGTATGAAGCGCGCCGTCCTCTCCGCCTTGCGCCGTGGTCATCCCGAGTTCTGGCGCGAAACAAGCCGCCATCTGGATTCCATCCACGACAGCAAGCGCTTCGCTGCTGAATTCCTGGAGGCAGTTCTCTCATTTACGTGAGGCTGAACTGGATATTTAGACGAATACCATCACGATATCCCGTACAAAGGATTTCCAACTCCTTTCGTAACGCTGATAGTCGCCGGCGCGCATCAGAAGTTGCAACGCTTTGGTAGGTCGACTCGTATAGGGCGCAGCGCGATCCCGCAGGAACGCGATCTTCTGTTGCATGCGCTGCGCGGTGTCACGATTCCGAGCCTCATCAGATGCCAGGAGGTTTCGTCGCAATGCCTCGAATCCGTCTGCCTCGGCATGATGCTTCGCCGGCTCCGCGTGCTTGCCTCTTTCCAGACGTCGCCAGCGGAAGCGCCGGTAGCGCTGATTCGTCCACTCCAATCTGCTGTCCGGAATGCAGCCGATATTGCGCCAGCGGTTCTGAAATAAACGTCAGCTTGGAATGAACCTGCAGCATCCACGCGATCCAGCCGTCATGCACCCAAATCCGTGGAATGGGCATCAATATGGGTCGCAAACTGGCACGGAACATAAGCGTCGCGCCCGTAACGACATTTCCCTTAAGCAAAACATTGGCCCCTATCCGGATTGAAAACGGCTCTGATCGCGAGGCGTAAACAGGAAAGTCGTCCACAGGCGCTTGCCACGGGCCTGGAAGAAGCGTTATAAGTTCCGCATCGGAAAGACTCCTCCCAGGAGGGGTCACTTTCCAATATGGCCAACTGGCGTGCGAGTTTTTCTGGCAGCCAGATATCATCCTGATCGCAGAGTGCGATGAAGTCGCCGTCGCACAGCGCAATTGCGTGTTCGAAATTCTTGGTAGAGCGCAGGTTGATCGGATTGCGAAAGAATCGGACTGGAAAGGGTGCGCTGCGGGCAAATTCTTCCACCAGGTCCGGAGTGGCGTCGGAGGAACAGTCGTCGCAGACCACCATCTCATCTGGCAGGCGAGTCTGCGCGGCAATACTGGCGAGTTGCTCCGACAAGTACTTTTCACCGTTGTAAGTACATATGGCGACCGAAATACGGGTCATTTTCTCTCCGGCCAAGATTTGCCAATCAGCGACAAAAGATACACGATGACTCGCTTCGTTCCCCTGCGCAATGTTTGATATTGGAGCCACAAACAGCGAACGACGACGTAATGGCCGCCAAAATTCTTCTGAACGGCACGGTAATTTTCGTGTTCGTCGAGCCCGCTGTGCGACACCCCGCCAGTTCCGTGCACAGAGACGACTTGATCAAATAGTTTGACTTTCTTCCCGCTCTTGAATAGACGCTGGTTTAGATCGAAGTCGGCATAGATCTTATAGGTAATGTCATACGCGATGTGCGGAGTGCGCCGATAAAACGTGCCTTGATGATGCCATGTGTTTCCGATCTTGAGGGGAAATCCAATCTTTGGGAAGAACGTCCTCCCCGGTCCTGCTCGACGGCAAAGAGGCGACATCCACCTGATCCTTGAGACACGCGGCAAGCGTTTCACTGGGGATTGATTTCAGAGTGTCTCCCGCATTCAGGTGGAAAACGTATTCGCCGGTGGCGGCGGCAACTCCCTTGTTCATCGCGTCATAGATTCCAGAGTCAGGTTCGCTGAGCCAGTAGTCTATCTTATCGTCCCACTCCCGCAAAACATCCGCCGTACCGTCGTCCGAGCCGCCATCGAAGACAAGCAGTTCAAACTCGCAGGGATCGAACGTAAAGATGTTGTTGAGAAGGCGAACGCACTCCTCCCGGTCGCGAAACAGAACCATGATGATAGAAACTAGGGGCCGTGCGGCACGAAGGTCTCCACGAATCCGGCGACCGCCTTCCAAACGCTGGGTTTTCTGCAACGGCATTGTTCTGGATTCTCCGATTTCGCCCTTTTCCAAGGATAATTGAGAGCGAAGAGCTCCTGCGGTTAATGCTTTCGCTGTGTATCAAACATCGATGTTTGAGTGCTTGCCTCCAAAGTCGCCTCACCAGCTCGCCCATGGCCTCGAAAACTCACCCCATAGAGAAAGTTTCTTAGATATTTCTCCTCATCGCAATTTCCCAGCCGTCATTTCTATCGTATGAATTTCATCCATTTACCCTGATTGTTGAAGCTTTTTACACCCCTCATCCGTCTTAGTTACTAAGACGCAACATTCCGACGGAAAAGGAAACTGTCTGTGGCTCATCTACGCTTTCGGATTTCTGCTGTACTTGTACTGCCTCTACTCCTCGTCTCGACTTTTTTCGGGCAACAGGCCACCGGCAATTTACGTGGTGTGGTAGCGGATCCTACAGGAGCCATTATTCCCGGCGCTTCCATCGTGATTTCCGGCAATGGCAAAACTCTCAACACCACCAGCGGCGGAACCGGTCTCTACCACTTCAACGGCCTTCCCGCCGGTCAGTACACGATCGACACCTCCATCGAGGGTTTTACGCCGTTTGAATCCAAAGGCGTCGTCATCGCTCCCGGCACCACAAAAACGCTGAACATCGCCATGACCATTGCCGCGCAAACGCAGCAGGTCCACGTCAGCGGAGAAACCTCCACCATCGACACCACGCCGGAATCCAATGCCAACGCCATGGTCATCAAGGGCAAGGACCTTGACGCGCTTTCCGACGACCCCGATGAGCTTTCCAGCGAACTGCAGGCTCTCGCCGGTCCTTCGGCTGGCCCCAATGGCGGCGAAATTTATATTGACGGCTTTTCCGGCGGACAGATTCCGCCCAAGTCCTCGATTCGCGAAATCATCGTCAATCAGAACCCATTCTCTGCGGAATTTGACCGCCTGGGCTACGGACGCATTGAAATTCTCACCAAGGCCGGCACCGGCCAGATGCATTCGCACATCTTTTCCCGCGGTAATTTTTCCGGCCTCAACGCGCAGAACCCGATCCTGAACTCCAATCTGCCCCCGGGCGCTCCGCCACAGAAGGAGCCTTCCTACTACTCCTATTTCTTCTATGGCAACATCGGCGGACCGATGACCAAAACATCGTCGTACTTCGGTGACCTGTTCAACCGTAAAAATGAGAATGTCAGCATCGTCGACGCCATCGATCCCGCCAGCGTCACCCCAACGAACCCCAATGGAACCTACCAGACGATAGCGGTCAGCAATCCCAGCACACGTGTCGACACCAGTCCTCGCTTCGACTTCCAGCTCGGCCAGGCGAACACGCTGACCGTGCGGTACGAGTACTATCACGCCTCCTTCACCAACGGAAACGTTGGAGAACTGGCGCTGCCCGAGCAGGCCACCAACGGGCATAACGAAGAGAACACCTTGCAGGCCAGCGACAGCATCGTGATGAGTAAGAATTTCGTCGACAACATCCGCTTCCGCTATCGCCGCATTCGTAATAATCAGTCCGCGCAATACACCATGCCCAGCGTCACCGTTTCCGGCGCCTTTACCGATGGTGGCAGCAATTCTGGTTCCGTCCGCGACAATCAGGACGACTACGAAGTTCAGGATTACTTCACCGGATCCAAGGGCCGTCACGCGCTGAATTTCGGCGGACGCTTGCGTGCCTATCGCGATGCCAACTACAGCAACGCCGGCACCAACGGCGCCTATACCTTCACCAGCCTTTCTGACTATCTGGCGAAAACTCCACGGCAATATCAAGTCACGGTCGTCAATAACAATCAATACACCGCCCGCGCTATCCCGTATGATCTTGCCCTCTTTTACCAGGACGATTTTGCCATCAATCGCAAATTCACCTTCAGCTACGGCCTTCGCTGGGAAACGCAAAACGAAATTCACGATAAGAGCGATTTTGCTCCCCGCATTTATCTGGCCTATGCACTGGGCAACAGCAAGGGAAAACCCAAGACTGTGGTGCGCGCCGGCTACGGATGGTTCTATCAGCGCTTCACCGTCCCCAACGGCTCCTACGGTGCTCCCTATATCTTGCCGACCTTGCGCAACAATCTGCCGACCACTCCCGGCGGAGTTTCAAACCAGCAAATTTATATCATCAACAACCCCACCGGGTATACCGAAACCAGTCCAGGTAATCCTGTAAAACCGCCCAATCCGACCGGTTCCGATTCCGCGCCCACGTACTGGACCATCGCTCCGAATTTCCATGCCGCGCTCGACATGCAGGGAGCCATCGGTGTCGATCGCCAAATCGCCAAAGGTGTCACCGGAAACGTCACCTATCTCTACAGCCGCGGTGTCCACGACTACCTCAGCAACAACACCAGCGCGCCCTTCTTCGACGGTTCGACGAATATGTATCCTGCGACTCCGCTGGTCCCACCGAGTCAGAATGTCAATCAACTTCAGTCTGGCGCAGTCTACCGCGAGAACCAGATCATCGCCACCGCCAACGCCCGCCTGAAAAAATTCAGCATTTTCAGTTTCTATACCTATAGCAACGCCAAGTCGGACACCAGCGGCTTCAGCAGCTTTTCCATGAACGCGCACGATCCCGGCCAGGATTACGGCCGCACCGACTTCGCCGTCACCAACCGTTTCCTCATCCTCGGGGACGTCAACCTTCCCTATCAATTCTCCTTTGCTCCATTCTTTGTCTATAACTCGGGCACGCCCTACAACATCACCACCGGAAGCGATTTAACCGCGAATAACCAGTTCAACTCCCGGCCCGCGTATGCTCCCGCGTCCGACTGCCCTGCCGGAGTGACCTCAACCCGCTACTATTCCACGAAGTTTGGGTGCCTCGACGCCAATCCCTTCGGGACCAATGAGAAAATCCTTCCCTACAACGTCGGCACCGGTCCGTCGAACTACAGCCTGAATTTGCGCGTCGCCAAGGTGATCGGCTTCGGTCCGAAACTCAAAACCGCAAACGGCGGCAGTGGATACCATGGTCATGGCAGCGGCCTCGGTGGTCGCGGCCTCAGCGGCAATCAAGGCGGTCCCGGTCAACTGGATGCCTCCGTCCCCCGCAAATACAGCCTGACGCTTTCCGCCTTCGCGCAGAATGTGTTGAATCACGAAAATCTCTCCCCTCCGAATGGCACTCTCGGCGGTCCGTTCTTCGGCAAGTCGACATCGCTCGCCGGCGGATTCTTCGGCCCCTCCACCGCAGGCAATCGCAGCATCTTCCTCAACGCTGGACTCAACTTCTAGCGCTTCGGTTATCTGCCCTCCCCAAGAACAAATGTCCCGTGTCTCCGCCGCAATGGCGCAAGACACGGGACATTTACTTTCTAGTCCAGGATTTTATGTATGGAGATTTGCTGGCTCGGCGGTTGCCGCTAAAAAATCGGTAGGAAGGAATCTACACTTCCTGCTTGGCCGCCTCGGCTTGGTTCTCTGCTACTGTCGGGTGCTGCGGCAACTGCACAATAAATTCTGTCTTCCCTGGTTCCGACTCAAATCGAATATCGCCGCCAAAATGTTTGGTCACAATTTTGTATGCGATGCTGAGTCCCAGTCCAGTGCCGACTCCCTCGGGCTTGCTGGTGAAGAATGGCTCGAAGATGTGTCGTCGATTTTCCGCCGGAATTCCGGCCCCATCATCACCCACACTCACCAGGATATCTCCGTCTTCCACCCAGGTTCGCACCGTGATGTGTCCCCTCTGCGGCGCTGCATCCACCGCATTATCCAGCAGGTTCATCCATACCTGGTGCAGCCCCGTTGCGGCTGACTCCAATATCGGCACATCGGCGCCAAAGTTTTTCGTAACCTGAATTTCTTTGTGGCGAATTTTGTGTCCGAGAATCATCAGCGCGCTCTGCAAGCTCTTATGAACATCAACGGCCGAGCAGCACATTTTCTCCGCATAGGAGTAATGCTTGACGGCCATCACCAACTCCGTCACCCGCGTGATGCTTTCCTCAATCGTGTCCAGTTGCTGCACGCTGCTCACCAGCGCTTCCACCCACTGGAAGGTTTCGCTCAGCGCTGCTGGAGGAAAACTCGCGCGCAGGCATTCCAGCTTTTCCGCCGTCAATCCCATGCCCGCCAGCGGAGGAGCCAGCTTCCACGAGTCCTGAACTCCCGCCTTATCCAGCCAGTCGCACAACGATTCCTCGGCGTCCGCTTGGTCGAGTGAGTTCATCGACACAGATTTTTGCGGCTGCAGAATGTAATGTTGCAGGTCAGAAATGCAACCCAGTTCCTCCGGCTGCAGGCCCATGCGGCATGTGCGAAGATTCATTTCCTGCAGCCGCGTCAGGCTCTCACGCAGTTGCGTACTCGCCCGCTTGGCCGCGCTGCCCGGATTATTCAATTCATGCATCAAGCCCGCAGCCATGGTGCCCAGCGAGGCCATCTTCTCCCGCTGTAGCAGCAGTCCTTGCAATCCCTGCTGGCGGTTCGTCAGGTTGTTCAAGATTCCCTTGCGCACGCTCGGGCACGTCGTCATCAATTGCCAGAACGAATCTTCTTCCACCCGCAGCAATCGGCTGGGCTCGATCATGGTGCATTCCACGCGGCTTGCCGAGCCTGTCAGCAACGGCACTTCACCAAACGTCTCACATCCGTGATGCGTCGCCAGTGGCTTGCGCGTGCCATCCGGTTCCACATACTCCGCCCGCAGTCCGCCTTCCACCAGGATCCAGAAGTAGCGCTTGGCCTGCTCCTGCCCTAGAACGCAATCGCCGGACTCGGCATCGATCACGTCAGCCTGCTGCAAACACTCATTCGTCTTGTCGTCCAGGTTTGCAAATAGCGGGATGCAACGCACCTTCTCGAGCAGCACTTGCTGCTCCGCAGAAGGCAGATCGGCGAATTTTCCTTCATTCTTCATGGCAGAAACTCGAGCTGTACTCCATTTCCTGAAAATGCTGCACAGCCCTAGAAATTTGCTAAGTACTGATGCACAAACTGAACTGCTATCGATCCCTGACCCACAGCCGACGCCACTCGCTTCACACTTCCAAAGCGAACGTCACCCGCCACAAAAATTCCTGGAACGCTGGTTTCCAATAAATAGGGCGGCCGCTCCAGTGTCCAGTGAAAATTGTCGATCATGTGCAGGTCCGGACCAGAAAGTACAAATCCCTTCGACTCTCGCAAGATTGCCGGCGGCAACCAATCCGTCTTCGGCTCTCCACCCACAAAAATAAACAGCCCCGAAGCTTCTTCTTCCGACTCACCGTCGGGCGTCTTCAATCGAACTGCCTCCAGGTGAGTATCGCCGCACGCATCGATCACTTCCGTCTGTGTCCGCACTTCAATATTCGGCAGCGCCTCAATCTGATCCACCAGGTACCGCGACATGCCCTTCTCCAGCGACTCAGCCCGCACCAGCATGATGACCTTCTTCGAGTAGTGGGCGAAGTGAACCGCTGCCTGTCCTGCGGAATTGGCCCCGCCGACAATCATCACCGTTTCATCCTTGCAACTGATGGCTTCCGTCAACGCCGCACCGTAATACACGCCTGCACCCGTCAGCCTGTCCAGGCCGCCGGTTTTCAGTCTGCGGTAATCGACGCCGGTCGCAATCAGCACTGTATGGCATGAAACCTCACCACCACCAGACAATTGGATGAAGTGATATTGCCCTTCGGTTCGAATTCCGCTGGCCCGTTGCGACAAAAATTCGGCCCCAAACCGCGTCGCCTGGATCGTCGCCCGCCGCGCCAGGTCCTCCCCGCTCAAACCGGCCGGAAACCCCAGATAATTCTCGATTCTTGAGCTACTTCCGGCCTGTCCCCCGGGCGCCGCCGGCTCTATCACCAGCGTTTTCAGTCCCTCGGAAGCCCCGTACACCGCCCCCGCAAGCCCTGCCGGCCCCGCCCCCACAATCACCAGGTCGTAGAAATCGCGTTCCGCCTGCGTCCGCAGCCCTACTTTTTCCGCCAGTTGCGAAATCTCCGGCTCAACCAGGCTTTCCCCATTGGGCAGCAGCACCACCGGCAGCCTGGCGGGATCAAGATGGTACTCAGTCAGCAGCCGCGCACTTTCGCTGTGCGCCTCCGGTGGCACCAACGGCTTGCCCGGGCCTGCCGCGCCATTGCCGATCGCTGCGCCGTTGCTGGCCGCAGCTCCATTTCCGGCGGCCGCCGCCTGGTTTGCAACTGTCGGCAGCGTTTCCTGTCCCGGATCTAGCCACTGATACGGCACGTGATTGCGCGAGAGAAATTCGCGAATCTGGTGCCCCGCCGGCAACCACCGAGAACCAATCACCCGGATGCCCTCAAACGGCGGCTTGTAGTCCCTGCTCCAGGACTCCAGCAGGTCATCCAGCACCGCGTACAGCCGCTCCTCCGGCGGATCCCACGGCTTGGTCAGGTAGTAGTGAATTTTGGCCGCATTGATCGCCCGAATCGCCGCTTCCGTATCCGCGTATGCCGTCAGCAACACTCGCTTGGCCGCCGGTACCAGCGCAATGCTCTTCTCCAGAAACTCCACGCCAGACATTCCCGGCATTCTCTGGTCAGAGAGCAACAGCGCAATCGCTTCACCGCGCCGCTTCAGCTCTTCTAATACTTCCAGCCCAGACTGGCCGGAGGTGGCCCGAATGATTCGATAGCGGCTCCCATAATGTCGGCGCAAATCCTGCACCAGCGCTTCCAGCACGCTGATGTCGTCGTCAACTGTCAGGATTACGGGTTTTCGCATAAATCCCTATTCTCCGCACGAATGCAGATTCTCAAAAGTAAACCAAGGATGCAAACTTGTTCCAAAATGGATTCGATCCTTGTAATTCACAAAGATCGATGTGCACGAATTCGACAAAACGCGCTACTCTGTTTCTGCGGGCGAGTTACCAAATGGTCCCGCAAGTTCCAGATCGTGACGCGACGCATACCGGTCTCACAACGGTGACGTAGCGCACATTCGAAGTTGTTCGCAGTCTTGCACTATTACTGTAGTGATGTTGCATTGTTTTTGCCTTGGTTCCGAGCCTGCCCTCCCTAAAGGGTAGCAGGAGTTCGAACCATAGTACTGGCAGTTGAGTTTGTTCAATAACTGCCGATACAAGAAATAGAACACGCTCACATTTTTTGTTGTTCTTCTCGGTCCGTCCTGGCCGTAGGTGTCTCATTCGCCGCCGTCAGGACTAAAATCAGAAGAAAAAAGTACTCGTGGTTGGGACTCAAACTTATGACAAAAATTATCCTTGCCGATAATCAATCCATTTTTCGTGCCGGCGTAGCCAAAACACTTGCGCTACAAGATGACATCCGTATCGTCGCTCAGTGCATGGATCGCGATCGGCTGATGCAGGCGGTTCGCACCTTCCGCTCGTCCATCGTCGTCTTCGCTGCTTCCCTGCAACTGGATATGCCCGAGCTGATCCAGTCCGCCCGCTCGGCTGGCAGCCGGTTAATTGTTATCGCCGAAAATAGCGAATCCCTCCACACCTACGCGGTTCCAGGCTTTGACGGCGTCGTCTTTCGCGACGTGGCTGGCACCACCCTGGTGGAATGCATCCACACCGTCGCCTCCGGGCGCCCGTATCTACAAGAAAAATTAGGCCGCGGCCTCGCCGAAGAAGCCGATGCCGTAGGCGCGCGTGTGCGCGACCGCCTCACTCCCAAGGAAATCAAGATTGTTGCCCTGATTGTTCAAGGCTTCAAAAATAAGGAAATTGCCAGCCACCTGGGCACCACCGAACAGGTCATCAAGAACTACCTGCGCAATGTCTATGACAAAACAGGCGTTTCGGATCGACTGGAATTAGCCCTGTTTACCATTCATCATCGGACCTTGGCCGACGCTGCAGCCGTCGCCGGCGGTCAGATGGATTTGCAGACTGCCCGCGCCTGACCGCGATAGCTTCTCCGGCATCACCGGCAGCCTCAGCAAGCCTGGCTCTCGTCCGCCAGGCTGGTTCCACTCCGCCAGTTCTGTTGCCCTGGATCGCGCCCTGCCTGGTCCGATCTAATGCAGCAAAGCGCTGATGATCGCCACCAGCTCCGTGGCATCCACCGGCTTCTCCAGGTAGATATCCGCCTGCGGTTTCGCGGCGCGAAACGCCTCTGTGCAATATCCCGAAACCACCACCACCGGAACCTGCACGCCCGTCTTCGCCGCCAGCAGAATCTGCCTGCCGTTTTCTTCTCCCAGATTCCAATCCGTCACCACGGCATCAAATGTTTCTTTTTGTAGTAGACCGATGGCTTCATTCGCGGAACTGCTCGTCGTCACCGAATGACCGGCGCGCTCAAGTATCCTTTTCTTCAGAGCAACTGCTGCCGGCTCATCATCCACACACAATATGTTGGCCATCACACGTTCCCTCTGTCTTCTCGCGAGTCGTTAGAGAAGTTGGAGAAAAAGCCAGCACGAACCATCACCCGGCAATTTCCAGCGATCCAGGTCTGCTAGCTTAACTTTTCTGCAACTGATTTCGCCTGAGTAAATAGGTACAAGTAGTCCGGCCCCCCAGCCTTGGAATCTGTTCCCGACATATTGAAGCCCCCGAATGGGTGTGCTCCCACCATGGCGCCCGTACATTTACGGTTGAAATATAAATTACCAACGTGAAATTCCTGCCGCGCGACTGCCAGCTTTTCTCGCGAAGTCGTATAGATCGCGCCGGTCAGTCCAAATTCTGTGTTGTTTGCAATTTCCATTGCATTTTTGAAATTCTTCGATCGAATCACCGCCAGGATCGGTCCAAAGATTTCTTCCTGCGCCAGTCGCGACTGCGGCGCGATGTCAGAAAAAATCGTCGGCTCGACGTAATAGCCTTTTTCCGGCGTCTCGATCGCGTTGCCGCCCGCGAGCAGCCGCCCTTCCTGCTTGCCGATCTCAATGTAGCGCAGCATCGATTCATATTGCGCCTGGTTCACCACCGGCCCCAGAGCCGCATTGTCCGCAGGATTTCCAACCTGCAACAGCCGCGCCCGTTCCCGCAACCGATCGACGAAAATATCGTAAATCCTGTCATCCACAATGGCGCGCGAACATGCGGAACATTTTTGTCCGCTGAAACCGAACGCCGAACTCAGCACGCCCGTTACCGCCGCATCCAGATCGCAATCCTCCTCTACGATGATGGAATCTTTTCCACCCATCTCCAGAATGGTTCGCTTGATCCAGATCTGCCCCGGCTGCGTCTGCGCCGCGCGAGCATGAATGTCCAGTCCCACTTCCTTCGAACCCGTAAACGCAATAAACCGCGTCTTTGGGTGTTCCACAATTGCGTTGCCGAAGGTCGCACCCGATCCCGGACAAAAATTCACCACACCCGGAGGCATGCCCGCTTCTTCCAGCAACCCAAAAAATTTTGCCGCGATGGTCGGCGAATCGCTCGACGGTTTCAGGATCACTGTATTCCCTGTCACCACCGCCGCCGCTGTCATGCCGGCCATAATCGCCAGCGGAAAATTCCATGGCGGAATCACCGCGCCCACGCCCAGCGGAATATACAACAGCTCATTGCGCTCGCCGGGATATTGAATCGGCGTGGTCGCAGCCGCCAGCCGCAACGCTTCCCGCGCGTAAAACTCCAGAAAGTCGATGGTCTCGCCCACATCGGCATCTGCCTCGGCCCAGTTCTTGCCGACCTCGTACGTCAGCCACGCGCAAAAATCCAGCTTGCGCTGCCGCAGCAATTCCGAGGTGCGCAGCAACAGCGACACCCGCTCCTCCACAGGAGCCAAGCGCCACCCCTCATAGGCCGCCAGCGCTGCGTCCATCGCAACCTGCGCGTGCGCGGCATCGGCCTTCTGATGCACGCCCACCACCTGCGACGGGTTGGAAGGATTCAGCGATCGGATCTTGCCTTCGGTGCGAATCCGCCTCCCACCAATCACCAGGTCATATTCCTGGCCCAATTGGTCAGCAACGCGCTCCAGCGCCTGCCGCATCGAGCGTGCGATATCTTCCCGGCTGAAATCCAGGAACGGTTCATTGCGAAACTCGCCTTTCGGCGTGCGAACGGGAATAACTGTGGATATCTCTAAGGTCGCCATACAGCCATAGTGTAGACCAGCCCCGCTTTTCCTGCCCGTGACGCCTGCTACACCCCCTCATCCAGATTTTGCACGCTGAATCCCACCCTATCCCCCTCGCATCCAAATCCACGTGGATTCCAACAGCACCGGCCGCGAGCTCGCCTATCTTATTCTCCGGCTCACCCTGGGCATCAACATTCTGATGCATGGCCTTGCGCGCATCCTGTCCGGCCTGTCGCCCTTCGCCGCCGGAATGGTCAAGCAGTTCGCCGGGACGTCCGTGCCGCCGCCTCTCGTCCATTCTTCGCCATCGCATTGCCATGGACGGAGTTATTCATCGGCATCTTGATCCTCGTCGGCCTCTGGACACGCACCGCCCTCGCCCTCGGCGCACTGGAAATCGTCGTCCTTACGTTCGGCATCTCGTTCACACAAAATTGGTCGGTCGCCGGTCTTCAGTTGATCTACGCCATCGTCTACGCAATTCTCTTAGCCTTTGCGGATTACAACCGCTGGTCGATCGATGGATGGCGCGACAGAGTACGCCATTCGCGCCCCACGCACTAACGCGACACAGCCGAGTAAAACGTATTCGCCCCCGACCGCAAATCCTTGCCATATCCCAGCACGAACGAAAAATTTCCCAGCAGCTTCACCCTCGCCTGCAGCCCCGTATCCGTCAGCCATTTCGGCGACCCAAAATATTGCGACGGATCGTAAATGTTCCCAGTGTCTAGAAACGGCCCCACCTGCACCTGCACGAACGCATCGTGAAACACCACCTTCTCCACATCGGAGTTGGAAAGCACATAATTTCTCCCCAGCGGAGCATTTCCCTTCTTGCCGTCCATCAATCCGTTATGCCCGCGCATCCACAAATCGTTATCGCGATCGAACCCCAGCATAAACAAATCATCGAACGGCACCTGCCCAAACGTCTTTCCTGCGCGCAGCATCGTACTTGTCTGGTAATCATCCCCCTGCGCCCGCGGAAACCAATTGGCCTCAAGCGACCCACGCAACCGTCCATACTTCCCCAACGGATTCGAAAAGAACCGTCCCGCATCGCCGGTCGCGCTTCCATCCAGCGAAAATCTTCTCTCCGGAAATCGAATCAGCGATCGATGCACGCTCGCCCGCAAATCTATCCCGGAGCTATCCGTAAAAAATTCACTCGCCTGCTCTGGAATCCCCGTCAGGCTCCGAAAATCTCGATAGGAATATTCTCCAGCGACATTCCATCCCCATAGCCAATTCTCAATCGATGCAAATTCCGCACCAGTCACAACTCGTCTCATATTGAATTCCGCCGTCGACAGCGCCACACCAGGCGTCAGCGTATTCGTGACATTCCAGTTTTCATTCCTCCCTGCAAAATAGGCCCGCACACGGTATTTAGGATTTTCTTCCAGCGGCCACGCCACTTCGCTCGAAAGCCATCGCTTGTTATCATCCCATCGAAAAAACGACCGCCAGTTCATCCCCTTGCCATTCAGGTTGTAAAACTCGGGATACACGGAAAGGTACGGCAATCCGCGCAGCATCGACGCCGCGGCCTGCCATCGCAGATCCCGCAAGCTGGGCTCCTGGCTCGCGTGCCACACCAGCTTGAACGTGCCATCCGGCTGCGCCTGCAGTTCATAGAACGTATGCGGAAACAGATTCAGCGACTGCAACTCCGCATGTGACGCCAGGTATTGATTCCTCGTCCACACCGCGCCCGGAGAAAATTTAAACGCGCGATCCAGGATCAGCGGATCCAATTCCGGCACCGGATCATACGTAAGATCGCTCAGCTTCGGCTTTCCCACTCGATTCCAATATTTCAACGCCGCTTCTAGATTGCCTTCGAGAAAATAAATCGACGCTAGAAAATTGCTCGCATACGTATCGTTTGGGTCGAGCACCAGGGCACGCCGCAAATCCTTCTTCGCCGACGCAAATCGCTTGTCGTGATACGCAATCCCCGCCATCTCTTCCAAAAACCGTGCATCGCGCGGATGTCCCGCGTGTCCCGCTTCGAACGTCCGCTCCGCCTCGTTGAACCGCCCCAACTCCGCAAGCGCCAACCCGCGATCCAGTTCCAGATCCGCCGGCTCATTCGGCGACTCGGGAACCGCGCGCACCACGTCCTCCCATCGCTTTGCGTCGTACAGCGCTTTCACTTGTGCGTTGTTGTTCTCGGCGCCAGGCGCGACAGTCGTCGCCTGTCCCCATGCGGCGGTCGCCGCCATCAGAAGCAGTACAAAGAAAATCAATGGGCAGGTTGTGTGGGTGATTGAGAAGCTTTGGGCACGGCCAGCAGCGTCCAGTTGTCGGTGCCGCGCCACTCCTGCTCGAACCCTTCTCGAGAAATTCGCAGCATCTTCTGCTGCGCCGGGTCGTTCATAAAAAGAAAATTCCTCGCAGGATCCACCCCCACGACCACCACGTAATGCAGCGGCCCAAGCGCTCCGCTGGCCTGCAGCCCCACAATCATCGGGCGTCCCAGGGCCAACTGGTGCTCGAAGTCGCTCCACTGTCCGTGAAATGCGAACGCCTGATATCCCGAGCGCTCCAAGTAATCGCGCATGCTGCTGGCAAAAATTCCCTTGGCTGCCGGTGAAAACAGCGCTGGCTGGATGTGTGTTTCCTCCGCATCGGCGGCGATCGCTCGACCCTCTTTCCGATCCCAATATCGCATCACCATCGATAAGGAGGCCGACCCGCAGCCGTCCGTTGTCTGCTGCACAAATGGAACATCGATCCAGATCGCACGCGTGCCCGCTCCCGGAGCCTCCGCGGCGGCCCATAGAGAACCGCCGAGAAGCAAAAGCCCCGCGAGAAGATACTGTTTCATGCGTCGATCAGGCAAACACTGCTATCAGAATTACCGCCACCACCACGATGCCGATCAAGGTAAAGATCCCCAGGCCGATCATGCCCGCGGCATAGTCCTTCTGCGCCTTCTGCGAACGCGCCGCCAGGTTGGCCAGATCGGCATCATTCAATTGGCTCACCGCGTTCGTCACCTGCTGCGGATTCACGCCCTCCGACTTCATCGCTTTTTGGATTTCTTTCCTCGAAAGAAATCCCCGAAGCTCTTGCTCATTGCGCTGGCGCGTAGCAGACGAAGACGTGACGTCGTTCTGGATCTGCCCCGGCGAAACAACGTGGTCTTGTGCAAGCATGGTTTGCGGGGCCGTCATGACACAGCCCAGCAACAGTGCCGCGGCATAGTTCAAATTTCGATTTCGCAACAACTTCATCTCTACCTCCAAACAGGGGATGGATCGCTCGCGCATTCCGAACGAATCAGCCGGACACTCCAGCCGATTATGAAGGTGGATGCGATTCGCAAATAGGATGTTGCAAATCCTCGCTCGGAGCATTGTTCTCCAATGAAACAAGCGCACATAGAGCGAATCTTGCTCCGAGCGAGATCCTCCTTCAGTCGTCATTGTGCTTTGACTGTAAAGGTTCTCGCTCAGAATGGAAGCGTCATTGCGCCGCTACTAGATTGCTTCTTAGCGAACCGCAACGATGATCAGAATCAAAATGGCAATTCCAACCAGAATGATCAGCAGATCGTGGTTGTCGATGTTTCCCGCCGCAAATTCTCTCTGCGCCTTTGCCGATCGCGCCGCCAGGTTCGCCAGCTCTGCGTCATTCAGCTGGCTCACGGCATTCGTTACTTGCTGCGGATCAATTTTTGCCGACCTCAACGCGCGCTGCGCTTCCTGGCTCGACAGAAAATTCTGCACCTGCTTCTGGTTCTGCTGGCGCGCGGCGGAGGCATTCGACACATCGCTCTGAATCTCTCCCGGGGAAACCACGTGGCTTTGCGCAACCATGGATTGCGGTGCTGCAAACGCGACACTGAACAGCAGCACACTTGCGCAACTCAATTTGCGTCCTTGCAACATCTTCATCTGTATCTCCAATAAGGGGGGATGGGGTAGCTCTCAAACGCAGAGCATTTCGCTCAGCCTATCAAAACTTACAGCGTAGATGCGCCCACGAATGGCTGGGTTGTACGCAAAGAATTCTGCGCAGGTGACAGAAGAAATTCCCCACCCCACGGAGATAAAAATCCCGCATCACGCCCAGATTATTTGCTCAGCGTCGCTCGTTCCGTACTCGCGGAAAGCCGTGCTGTGCGCTCCTGTTTCTCCCACGCGAACGGCCGTCCATCAATCGCGCGCTTGATCGTCTTCAGCAGCACCAGGGAGAAAACTTGTCGATACGTGAATCGCTGAATCCAGATGTGAAACAGCAGCCAGCCATCACCCTTATTGCTCGGGTGGCGCGGCTCCAGCAGGAACGCTACGCTCGACGCCAGAAAGTCCACCAGCAGAAACGCCATGAAATAAATAATCAGCTTGTCGAAGCTGGCTGCGTTCGCCGCCACTGGATGGAAATACCGGTTCACTCCGTAATTCACCACGCCCGCAATAAACATCAAGTCAATAAATGGTGAGAATACCGGCAAAATAATTTGAAAAATAATCATGTTCGGCAAAGCGAACAGGCCCATCGCGCGATGCCGCAAAAACGCGCCACGATGTTTCACCACCGCCTGCAAAATTCCGAACGACCAACGAAATCGCTGCCGCATCAGCCCGCGCATATTATCCGGCGCCTCAGTAAACGCGAACGCGCGATCTTCATACACCACCTTGCATCCCTGCTGCAGCAGGTTCATCGTCAGGTCGGCATCTTCCGCCACCGTGTTCACGTGGTATCCGCCCGCCTTCTTCACCGCAGCCGTGCGCCACGCCCCAATCGCACCCGGAACCACGGTCACTACGTTGAACAAATCGAGTGCGCGCCGTTCAAAATTCTGGCTGGTGATGTACTCCAGCGCCTGCCAGCGCGTCCAAAGATTAATGCGGTTCCCCACCTTGGCATTGCCCGCCACCGCACCCACTTTCGGATCGGCCATGCGCGGAATCAATTTCGCAATTGCGTCCGGCGCAATCACCGTGTCTGCGTCAATCCCGACGTAGACCTCTTCGGTGACGAACTGCAAACCATAATTCAACGCTTCTGCCTTGCCACCGTTCGGATGCGTGACCACCAGCAATCTTCCGGACTCCAAATCCGCCGGCATCGCTGCGCGCGCCGCCTCCAGCGTGTTGTCGGTCGAGCCGTCGTCGATTACTACCACGCGCAGCTTGGGATAATTCGATCCCAGCACCGAACGGATCGTTCGCGCAATCACTTTGCCTTCGTTGTACGCCGGAATCAGCACGGCGACCTCCGGCAAATAATTCTCCGCCCCTGGATATGGCTTTCGCTTGTGCACGCGATCCAGTACGGCGAACAATCCCACAATGACCAGCCGCCCCGTCATCAGGATGTCGCCCAGAATAAAGATCAGAACGACGGTATGCGCGAAGAAGGAAAGGAACCAGAATGCAACAGCGTCAATGCGCGCCTGCCAGCGTTGCTTCGCTGGAATCGGCGGCATCACCTGGTCGCGCGTCTTGCCGATCAGAGCCGACACAGGAACAATCTTGTAGCCCTTGGCGCGCAGCGCATCGATCAACAGCGGCAGCGTTGCCACCGTCACCGAGCGATCGCCGCCGCCATCATGCATCAGGATAATGCTGCCGCGAAATTGCGGCTTGGTCTTCATCACTTCCAACTGATTCAACACGGTAGAAATGATTTCCTGCGGTGTCTTGCGCGGATGTTCGTTCCAGTCGTCGGTGTCGATCTTATCGCCGACGATGATGTACCCCATCTGCTCCACTCGATCCACCGGCGCCGCTTGATCATTGGTATCCGGCTCCTGGTCGATTGAATACGGCGGCCGAAAGAAAAGCGGTTGCACTCCCAGCTCTGCTGCAAATAATCGCTCCGTTCCATTCAGCTCCAGCTCCAGCTGGCGAGTCGATATCTGGCTGATGTCCGGATGCGTGAATGTGTGATTCCCGATTTCCTGCCCGTCTTTGTAGTAGCGCTTCAGCAGTCCCACATTGTTCAGCGCTTCTTCGCCAATCACCATGAACGTCGCCGAAACATGCTCGCGCTTCAGAATGTCCAGAATTTTCGGCGTCCACGTCGCATCGGGTCCATCGTCAAATGTGATCGCCAGTTCGTTGGGATGATACCCATACTGCAGCAGCGTGTAGGGTTGCGGAAATGAGTGGATCACCTGGCTCACGGCCAGGTTGGAGTCGGGATCAATCCCAATTGTTCGCTTGCCGTCTTGCGGCCTGCCAATCACCTTCAGGATGTCGCCGTCGCCCTCGGTGTTCACATTCGCGCCAGGATAGATCGTCGACAATAATTGCGCCGCATTCGGATCCATCGGCTTGTTCCAGATATTCCATAGCGTGGGGTCTTCACTGCCAAGGCGCCAGAGCGCAAATGTCTGGATACCCAGTTCACGCGCCGCCCGCATTTCATTCAGCGCCGTCACCGCATCCAGGTACCACACCTCGTGACGTGTGTGCGCGTCCTCATCCTCGTACGCAAAATGCATGTTCAGCGAATCTGCGTCCATTTCCGGCGGCGCATCGGAGTCGGACGCCTCCTGCCACGCATCCTGCACCGCCAGATCATCGGTGTCCAAAACTTTATTGGGGTCCTTGTGTTTCTTGTCCCCCACCATCGGCAGCGTCCAGTCGTATCCATATTCACCGATACTGCAAATCAATTTACTGCGCGGAATTGCCTTCAACGCCGCCTTCAAATTACGAACGAACCACTCCTGCCCCGCCACCGGTCCCGGCCCACTCGACGATTCATGCTGATCGTAATCCATCACGATGACGCCATCCGTATGCGCCGCATAATATTTAAAGTCCCATGTGTTGTCATCCACCGGCACGTTAATGTAGAGCCGAAGTTGCATCGGATGCATCTTCGCGTATAGATCCGCCACCATCTTCTTATATGCGGGCTGCGCGTCCTCCGGAATCGCTTCAAGATCCAACGCAATCCCGTGGTAACGAGGGTTCGCCGCCAGCAGTTCCATCACCTGCTTTTCAAACCTGGTCTGCGACGCCCGGTTCATCAAAAACTTCTCGACAATTGCGGATTGAAAATCCCCTTTCAGCTGATCGAAGTTGCTGATCATGGGGAATACTTCCGTGTCTTCGTGTGCGGCCGCGATCGTGTTCTCCACCTTGTGGTCCGGATCGATGTTATGCACACCGGCAGCATCCACCGGCGCAAACGGGTGGTTATCCAGCGTGTACGCCGTCAGCTTTCCATCGGGGCTCACCACGTGCAGCCAGTCCGTAAACAACAAATCAATGTCGTGCACGTGCTGCCGTAAGGAGACAAGACTGGCGGCGTCATAGTCGACATAAAAGGCCGCCCGCAGCCCCTCGCCGGCATTCAGTGGAATGTCCGAGAAACTCTTGCGCCGTTTGCGTTGCAGCGCCAGCTGGCTGGATCGCGTTTTTGGCCGGTAGGGAGGTTCTGTCAGTGGCCGATAATTCCGCTTCGGTGTCGGCAGCAATAACTCCGGCAGCCGCTCCCGGCGCAACACATTGATCCCGAAAGCTACCACCACCACGGTCGACAGCACGGCAATGGTGTCGAGGATGCGCCGCAGACGCTTCCATCGCTTCCGGCCGGGATCGTAAAAAATTGGCTTAATCATTCTGAAACTAGGTTCGTAGCGTCTATCGTAGCCGGGTCTGTTCCCAGATCCAAACTATCTGTAAAAGTTGGCGAAGCTGTATCATTCATAATCGATGCGTTTCTTGCTGCGCCAAGCCACCAAATCCACCGTCGCCGCGCTGTTCCTCGGCCTTCTGCTGCGGCTCTGGTTCATCCATTATTATCCGGTCATTGAAGGCGACACCCTGGTCTACGGAGAGATTGCCCGCAACTGGTTCTGGCACGGAACCTTCGGGCTGATGCGCGTCCACGGCATCGAACCCACCGTGGTTCGCCTGCCCGGCTACCCGCTTTTTCTAGGCCTCTGCTTCATCATCTTCGGCATCGACCACTACACGCCCATCCTGTTGATCCAGGCCATCATGGACCTGTTCACCTGCATGCTCGTCGCCGGCTTTTGTGTCCGTACCATTTCTCGGCGCGCTGGCATCGTCGCACTCTATCTGGCGGCCTTGTGCCCCTTCACCGCCAACTTTGTCGCGTCCCCCCTGACCGAAACGCCCACGCTCTTCTGCATTGCGCTTGGCCTCTACGCCCTCGCCCGCTATGTCGAGCGCCCCGGTTTCACCGCCTGGTTCTGGGTGCTCGTCTTCAGCATCAGCTACAGCGCGTTGCTGCGTCCCGACGGTCCACTCCTTGGCCTCGTCCTGGTTCCGGCAATGTTCTGGTACGCGCGTCCCAGGATTTCCGCCGGCCGCAGCGCCCAGCTCGCCATCCTCTGCACCTTAGTCGCGATGATTCCGTTCGTTCCCTGGACCATCCGCAACCAAGTCAGCATGCACACCTTCCAGCCGCTTGCACCGCGCTACGCCAACGACCCAAATGAATTCGTTCCGCATGGATGGATTCGCTGGATTAAATCCTGGGTTGTCGAATATACCTCCACCGCCGACACCTACTGGAACGTCAATGGCTCTCCCATCGACATCACCCTGCTTCCACCCCGCGCGTTCGATTCTCCCGCGCAAAAAGCAGAAACCGCGCAGCTGTTCGACGAGTACAACAAGACCGAAATCATGTCGCCGGCACTCGATGCCAAATTCGACCAGCTCGCTCAGCAGCGCATCGATCGCCATCCCATCCGCTACTATCTTGGCTTGCCGCTGCTGCGCCTGGCAGATATGTGGCTGCGTCCTCGCACCGAACAACTTTGGATTGAGCTGCGCTGGTGGCAGTACCAGCATCATCCGGCGGAGACAATTTTTTCCTGGGCCTACGCTGCGCTCAACTTCGCCTACCTGGCCCTGGCCGCCTGGGGACTGCGCAAGCACGTCCCGTTCGCCCCCGTCATGGTGGCCTACGCCATTGTTCGCAGCCTGCTGTTGTTCACCGTCGAAACTCCCGAGGCCCGCTACACGCTCGAATGTTTCCCGATGATTTTCATTCTCGCCGCCGCCGCGCTTACCGTCCGCGCCAATGCACCCGCCGCTACTTCTGCACCACCTGCGTCTTCGAGTCTGTCTTGATCTTGAACACCGACGGCGAAATCTTCTTGTTATATTCAATATTTTTGTAATATGCCGTCCGCGTATCGCCGGAAGGCTCATACAGAATCTGCTTCAGCGAAACCCCTCGCGTCGGATCCACCCAGATGGTCACATGCGAAAAATTCGCCCGCACCCCGGGATCCTTGCTTACCAGGTCCAACTTCGCCGTCTGTACTCCGTCCATCGTTTCCATGCCCTGGTACGTGATGTCCCAGCTCTTTTTCAGGTCACTGCCGCTGCCGCCAAATCCCAGCGTCAGGTAGCTCTCGTACTGCGCCTGCTTCTCGCCAGCATGGAATACGGTCATCTGATCGATCTGCGGTACAAATAACTGCAACACTCCATTGCTGTACACAATATTTTTCTTTGACGGTTGACCATCCACCGTCTCAATGTCGAGCGCCACCCGCGCCGAAAGGCCGGAGCCTTCGTAATAAATTACGCCCGCCTGCGTATCCGTGCTGCTCACCACCCGCTCAAACTGGTCCCACTGAAAATCGGCTTTTGCGGAATGAAACTTCGCCGCCGCCGCATCCAGTTGCGTCAGCACATGATTCAAATCTCCACCGGCCGCTGCCTGCGTCCATCCCATCCCGCCGCACAGCACCACCGCCGCAGCCACCACCAACATTTTTGTCACTCTACTTCTAAGCCTCGATGCGTCGATCGTTCCCTTCATGGCTTCCTTCCTGAAATCGAACCAGCTACTGCGTTGGATGCGCCGATAGACGCCCCTGAAACCCGCGCTGCAGGCGGGTCTCTGCCTTGTTACTCCGCTTTTTCACTTTGCGAAACGTTTTTATCGGTGCGCCCACACCCGATACGCGATCGTCTTGCCATCGGCGCCCTGCACCGCTTCATAGCGGTCTATGGTCACGTTTCCGGAAATCGGCGTGATCGCCGCTTGAATCTCCTGGTTCAAATCGCCGGCATATTTGAATGACGACAGCGTCGCCGCATCAATCTGGTAGGTCAGTCCATTCTGTCCATCCGTCTTCACCAGCACCTCGCTCGGCGGCAGCGTCCGCTGCACCGGCCGATCGTGAAAATTGATAAAGCGCGGCGACACAAAAATGAACAGCAGGATCAGCGTCACCATCACGTCATAATGCGCGCTGCCCCGCTGATAGGTCCAGAAAACGTAACTACGAAAGATCTTCTTCATGTCTTCTTCCTCAATCGCGCCATCTCAAAGTCGCGCCTACCCGAGTGCCCCACATCTAGCTTTTGAGATGTGGGATTTTTCGTTGTCACCCTGCACTTAACTCGCCTTAGACTCAATCACTTTCAAGCCGCCCATATACGGCTGCAGCGCAGTAGGAATCGCAACGCTCCCATCCGCCTGCTGATAATTCTCCACGATCGCCAGCCACGTCCGCCCCACCGCCAGCCCGCTCCCGTTCAGCGTGTGTACAAACTCGGTCTTCTTCTGTCCCTGCGGACGATAACGAATATTCGCGCGCCGCGCCTGGAACGCCTCGAAGTTCGAGCACGAAGAAATCTCGCGATACAAATTCTGCCCCGGCAGCCACACTTCCAGGTCATAGGTCTTCGCCGCTGAAAATCCCAAATCCCCCGCGCACAAATTCATCACTCGATACGGCAATTCCAGCGCCTGCAAAATCGCCTCGGCATGCGCCGTCAGTCTCTCATGCTCGGCAGACGATTGCTCGGGCGTCACAAACTTCACCAGCTCCACCTTCTGGAATTGATGCTGCCGCACCAGCCCGCGCACATCTTTTCCGTACGCCCCCGCCTCCGCCCGAAAACATGGCGTGTATGCCGTCACAGAAATCGGCAGCTGCTTCTCGTCCAGAATGTCGTCGCGATACAGGTTCGTCAGCGGCACCTCCGCCGTCGGAATCAGATCGAACTTGCGGCGATATGACAGAGCTCCCCGCGGAACTATTAACGGGTGAGGAATCCCCCCCGGATTGATCAGCTCAAGGTGGACTTCTCCGCCGACAACGGCCGTTTCTCTGAACTCCCCTCGTCGCTAAGAGTCGAAGACTTCCTCTCCCGCTACAGATGTGATGTTTGTCGGTCTCAACATTTTTCCGTTGGGACCTAATAGGTCCTCTTCAAACTTCGGTAGCTGTCCCGTCCCATACATCGAATTGCATTCACCATGTATGGCGGCAGCACCTCGCGATACCCATGCATCCCGGTATGCAGATCGAGCATGAAATTCGCCAGAGCCCGCTCCAGCCGCGCTCCCGCATCCCAATACACCGCAAACCGCGCCCCAGAAATCTTCGCCGCCTGCTCGAAATTCAAGATGCCCAGCTGCTCGCCCAGCTCCCAATGCGGCTTCGGCGCAAAATCAAATGTCCGCGGCGCACCGCACCGTCGAACTTCAACATTATCCTCCGCCGACATTCCCG
Source organism: uncultured Acidobacteriota bacterium (assembly GCA_963821145.1). GTDB lineage: Bacteria > Acidobacteriota > Terriglobia > Terriglobales > Acidobacteriaceae > JAKAAZ01. Next base: position 3,860 of record CAWGCV010000025.1, on the reverse strand, counting down.
GCGGCACGCTCTCCGCCGGCAGATTCGGGAATCTGCTGCAGCAAACCGCGGCGATTCAAGACAGCTTCGCGCCGCCGAGTCATCGCTGCATCGCCAATCATCGCTTTCATCGATCGCGAATCCGATCCATCAAGTCTGATGAGTCCTCGCCCCTTTGCTTCCGTTCGGCGACTTCCGCGGAAATCCGATTGCGTTCGGCCTTCAACACTCTCCGCGCGAGTGATAGCCGCACGTCGTTTCTCGTCCAGCACCTCGAACCGTCAAGCATAGCGGCAACATCCGCCCCGCGCCGCCCAAGGCTCTCCTTCACCTGTGCCAGGTTTGCCCGCACATATCCCAAATCAAGCATAAGCATTCATTTTACAGGGCTGGCCGAACCTGGGTGCCCCATGTCTCGCTTCTGAGACATGGGATTTCTGCAACGCTGAGGGTGCCCCATCCTTGACGCGGCTTTTGGCGGCAAGGATGGGATAGAACTACTTCAGCTCTCAATCCCCAATTCCCGCTTCGCATTCCCGTTATAGACTTTCTCCAAAATTTGATCCGGCAAATTGATCCCAGAAATCTCCCATCTCCCCTGCGGCGGTATTTTCGCTGGCGAGTAATGAAAGTACTCATCATTCGTCTCGAAAAATCTGTAATAAATCTCATACAGCCGATCTCCGAAGATCTGCTGCGGCACATCCATCGCATGCGGGCTCGCATCCGTCCCAAACAAAATCCTGTCCTGATACTTATCGAAGAATTTCTGCGACGCCCGCGGCTGCCGTCCCAGCTCCCCAATCCGCGCCGCCGTGTCCACCGTCATATGCGGGAACCGATCCAGATTCTCCGAAACGTTCTGCAGATTCTCCGCATAATTCCCTACATGCAGCACGATGAAGTGCGTGTTCGGATGACGCGCCATCATCCGATTCCGTGCCGCAATCAACGCATCGAACTGCGGAAAATCCCGCCCGTAAAACGACCAGTCAGGATGATTGTGCAACTCCTCATACCGCTCGTTGAACCGATCCGTCGGCGTAAAAAATGCCACCGGGTCAGCAATGTGGATCGCCACTGGCATCTTCAACTGCCCGCACGTGTCCCACATCGGATCGAAGCGCTTATCGTCAATCGCCACCAGCGTGCCGCTCGTAATGTTCGACCGCAGATACAGTCCCAGCGTCTTCAAAATCTTCAGTCCCCGCGCGCCATCGCGATGCGCCTGCTCAATCGCCTCCGCCTGCAGCTGCGGGTAATTCGGCTCCAGAAATTTCTCGTAGATCGGCTCCGTCATGGTGTAAAACCGGCCACGATACGCATCGTCATACCGCGCAATCGTTTCTTTCAACCCGCCGCCATATCCACCCGTCAAATCCACCATCGACCGAATATTTTTCCGATCCATTACCGCCAGCAGTTCCTGTGGCGTCGCCGCGTAGTCTCGCGCGGCGCTTAATCCCACGCCGTTTTTGTAAACCTTTGCATCCGTAATATGCGTGTGAATATCGATCACCGGATATTTCGCCCGCGCCACATGCGTCTCCAGCACACGCAACATGCTGCGCGGCTCGTAATCCTCCAGGCTCAGCGGCGCTCCCTGCGAGACGGCCGCATCGTCTGCCTCCGGGCGCCCATTTCCCTTCGGCGCCACCATCCCGGCAGCACTCGCCGCCCTCGCAACCAGGCCCAATCCACTCCAGCGAAACAAATCTCGACGATTCATCTTGTTTTCTCCTGCTCCTCATACTCACGTACCGCACGCATGCATTGCAAGAGACACAGCTCTCCCACCCTTCCAACTTGTCAATTTGATTTCAGGGATTGGAGTCGACGCGCCCTGCTCCCTATTGCGCCGTCGACTTGAACCGCACCTCGTGCTTTTCAATCATTTCGTCTGCGGATTTGTCGCGTCCGCTTTCTGGATGATGCACCGCCAGCATGCCGCGCAGCACATAATAGCCTTCATCCGTGCGCACTTTTCCATTGCCGCGAACAATGGTCCCATGAAAGGAGTACCAGACGCCGTGCACTACTCGCGTCTGAAAATTGATCTCCCCGCCATCAATTTCAGATCGGTCGAAAAAAAATGTCAGCGGAGTATTGCTGTCGGTTTCCGCGTCGCCTAGCTGCGTAATATATCCGCTCAGCTTATTGCGGTCCAGGTCCAATTCGACGGAATCATGGCTGTGATCGAACTTGTACGACCCCCACACATCCTCCGGCAAACTCGACGGCTCCTGCGCGGAATCGATGGCGCGATTCGCATCCGCTTCCGACTGGTCCTGGTTCATTTCAGAACGTTGATGCAGGCTCGGAGTCGAACCCTGCTGTGCCCATCCGCACGCGATTCCTGCGCATACACAACCGCACGCTAACGCTTTTCTCAGCCACCCGCGGACACGTCGCCCAGACAATCTCTTCGACCGGAAGCGTCGCATTGCGCGTCTCCCTCTCGACCGTGCGGCGTTCCGCGCGAACCAACTGCGGAACTGGAGTCTCGGCCTATCCTGCCCTGCAAACCGATGGCGCACCTGCTTCATCCAGGCGAGCCTGTCGACCCATCATCGCATGGCTGTCAATCGAAGCGGCTACAAAAAATCACCCTCGCGTGCCGGCAGCGCTTTTCCGCTGCGCACTTCCCGCGGCTTCGCCATCACATCCAGACGCATCAAAATCTTTCTCGCCAATCCCGTCAGAGGAATCTCCCCCAGCTTGCTCTCCAGGACCCAATCGTGCCGCTCCGGTTTGCCCTTCTTCCCCGCACCCAGAAATTTCGCCGGCTCGACCGCAAACACTTCCACATAAAAATTTGTATTTGTGATCGCATGACGGATGCGCAACACCGGCTCGCTCTTTCCCGGCTCCTCCAACGGCGGCAGCTCCCACATGCTCGCCATCTGCGATGCGTTGTCGGGCCGCTGCACCAACAGCACTTCCCTTCGCTTGCTCTCGCCTTCCACCGGCCGCGTCACCAGCGCGTAATGCGTCAGGCGGCTCACAATTTGTTTGCGAGGCGCAGCCACGTGCTCACCCTTGGTTCCGCAGAACTTCTCTACCGGACAAACCATGCACTGCGGCGATCGCGGCAGGCACACCGTCGCCCCCAGCTCCATCATCGCCTGGTTAAATGTTCCTGGAGCTTTCGTGTCCAGCAGCCATCCCGCGGTTTCTTTTAGCCGCGCCGCCAATCCCGCCCGTCGCACCACCGACTTCCCCAGCATGCGCGTCAGCACCCGCTCCACATTCCCATCCACCACCGCCACCGGCTCATTGCGAGCAATGCTGGCAATCGCTGCCGCCGTGTAATCTCCCACGCCCGGCAGCCGTCGCAATTCCTGCGAAGTGTGTGGCAGCGATCCTCCATGCTCGTTCACCAGCAGCTGCGCTGCGCTGTGCAGCATGCGCGCCCGGCGATAATAGCCCAGCCCGCTCCACATGGTCAGCACTTCGTCTTCTCTGGCCAGGGCCAGCGATACCAGCGATGGAAATCTTTGGATGAATTGTGTGTATCGCGCGATCACCGTCGCTACGCGCGTCTGCTGCAGCATCACCTCAGACACCCAGATGCGGTACGGATCGCGAGTCTGGCGCCACGGCAAATCCCGTGCATTCAGCCGGAACCAGCTCAGCAATTGCTGCCGGATTTCCTCCCCATCCTGCTCCGTGAGGACTGCGGTATCCATGGCAATGATTTTATCGCCGAGTAGCACCAATGTATCCAAAACAAATTTGCGTACCGGATCGAAAATTCTGGCCGTCCTGAAATTCCCTTGCCCGCCCGCAACGAATGCAGTCACTTATCGCGCGAAAACTTCTCGCGCACAAATAAGAAAGCCGCCCTCATCAGGCGGCTTCCTATTTCATTACTCTGCGAA
>CAWGCV010000024.1:0-23526 GCA_963821145.1 uncultured Acidobacteriota bacterium | reverse complement strand
TACGCCCTCACTCGCACCGGCCGCGCGCAGCTGACCAGCCGCGAAAAAAATTGGGCCCAAGTCGTCAAAGGTGTCGACGCAATTCTGCGTTTTGCATGAGGTGAACCATGGCACTGTTTCGAAGAATTCTCTCACTGGGTAAGCGCGCGAAGATGCAACAGGAAATTGACGCGGAACTGCAGGAACACATCGCCATGTGCATCGACGACAACCTTGCCCGAGGCATGACCCGCGAAGCAGCAGAACGCGATGCACGCGTCCGCTTCGGCAGTCCAACCGCCACGCGTGAGCGCGTCTCTGCCGAAGACATCGCTCTCGGCCTCGAAAGCCTCTGGCACGATGTGCGCAGCGCTCTCCGCATCTTCATTAAAAATCCAGGCTTTGCTTTCATCGTGGTCGTTACGCTCGCACTCGGCATCGGCGCCAACACCGCAATCTTCCAGCTGATCGACACCGTCTTGTTGCAATCGCTACCAGTCAAAAATCCGCAGGAATTGGCGCAGGTCCGTGTCGTCAGCTTGGATCACGCGCGTGGGAATGTTACAAGCGGCTACCCGGTAGTCAACCATCCAATCTGGCAGAAACTGCGCCAGGATCATCCTGGTTTTTCCGGTATCGCTGCGTGGAGTGAGACGGGCTTTTCTCGTGACTCGGGCGGCGATGCCCATTTTGCGAACGGTCTCTACGTCAGCGGCGATTTCTTCAGCGTCCTCGGCGTCAAGCCGGCTGCCGGACGACTCTTCACGACTGCCGATGACCGGCCCGGCTGCGGCCTGCCCGGCGCAGTCATTAGCTATAGCTTCTGGCAGCGAGAATACGCGGGCCGCCCGGCACTGGGCGAAAAGCTCAGACTCAACGACAAATCCGTAGAGATCATCGGCGTGACTCCGGCAAACTTCTTCGGCGTTGCCGTTGGCGACACCTTTGACGTTGCCGTTCCCATCTGCGCGCAACCTTATCTGGAGACGACGAGCCTTCTCAACTCCAGCACCAACTGGTGGCTATCGATCATCGGCCGGCTCGATCCCACATCGACCGTGCAGCAGGAGTCAGCGCGTCTCAAAGCTCTGTCCCCCGGGATCTTCGCCTCCACCCTGCGTGCCGACTATCCCGCCGAGAGCGTGAAGGATTATCTCGCCATGCAACTGACCGCCGAACCCGCGGCGGAAGGCGTTTCCATGCTGCGCAGATCGTATTCCGATCCGCTGCGCTTTCTTCTCGGCATCGCCGGTCTGGTCCTACTCATCACCTGCGCCAACCTGGCAAGCCTCATGCTGGCCCGGACCACTGCACGCGATCGGGATATGGCCGTGCGACTGGCCATCGGTGCCGGCAAGTTCAGACTCATCCGCCTGGTGCTCGCTGAAAGTCTGCTGCTGACGGCCGTAGGAGCTCTCGCCGGTGTCGCCGTGGCCTGGGTGTTGAGCCGCAGTCTGCTTTCCTTTCTCGGCATTTCTCTTGACTTCAAGCTGGACTGGCGTCTCTTTGCCTTTCTTCTCGGAATGTCGTTGCTGACCAGTCTGCTCTTCGGATTGGCTGCGGCGCTGCGGGCTGCGCGCACATCTCCCAGTGAAGCAATGAAGTCAGCCGGCCGCGGTATGACGGCAGGCCGGGGACGACTCGGGTTTCGTGGCGCGCTCGTCGTCTCACAGGTGGCTCTCTCCCTGGTGCTGCTGTTCTGTGCGCTCTTGTTTACCCGCAGCTTGCGTAACCTGCTGGTCGATGACCTGGGATTCCAGACCAAAGGCCTACTGGTTGCGAGATTGGATCTCACCCGGCTCCATATCCCTGTGGATTCGCGCGCTGTCTTTCAGCGGCAACTGATCGACCGGATACGCGCCATTCCGGGCGTCGATGACGCAGCGGACACCACCATCGTTCCTCTGGGAGGCAGTGGCTGGAACACTGAAGTGTGGATCGATGGCAAGGGTGCACCCCAGCGGCAGGTATCGAATCTCAGTGGCGTCAGCCCAAATTACTTCCACACTCTGCGCATCCCTCTTGTCGCCGGGCGCGATTTCAATGATCACGACACTCTCCAGTCTCCGCGCGTCGCCGTCGTCAACGAGGCATTCGCCCGCAAGCTCGGCCTGGGCGCAAATCCAGTGGGACTGCGCTTCCGGCGTCAGGCCACTCCGTCGACTCCGGAACAAGTGTTCCTGATCGTTGGCCTGGTGAAGAATACGAAATATCACAGCGTCCGGGTCTCGAACGAGCCGATAGCCTATCTGGCGCTCGCACAGGAGGCAGATCCCGACGACCGTATGCAGTTGATGATCCGGTCCGGGCTGCCGCTCGATACAGTGGAACAGGCGATCCGCGACACCCTGCACAACATAAGTTCAGGAATCAGTTTTGACTTCAATGGACTCGAGGATCAGATCCAGCAAACATTACTCCCGGAACGTCTGCTCGCAACCCTCTCAGGATTTTTCGGCGCGCTGGCTGCGCTTCTCGCCATGACCGGCCTCTACGGCGTCATGTCCTATACCGTAACCGAACGAACAAACGAGATTGGCATTCGGATGGCCCTTGGCGCCCCTCGCGCCAGCATCACAGCCATGATTCTCGGTAAGGCCGCAACCTTGTTGCTGACTGGGCTGGTGCTGGGCACAGCCTTGTCCCTTGTCGCCGCCAGCGCGGCCAGCGCGCTCTTATTTGGCTTGAAGCCGCGCGATCCAGCGACTCTCGCCGGCGCCGCTGTGATCCTGGCCGTCGTCACCTTGGTGGCCAGCCTGGTCCCATCCATGCGCGCCGCTCATGTAAATCCAATCGACTCTCTTCGTGCTGAGTAAAGCGAGCCGATCGGTCGAACCAACGCGAGCTTTTATTTCTTTCTGATCATCACTCGGTGCGCAAAGCCTCCATAGGATCAACCTTGGAAGCCCGCGTTGCCGGCAGCCACACTGCAATCAGCGCCACAGAAATCAGAATGACAGGCGCAGCCACAAACGCTGTCGGATCCCACGGCTTTACCCCGAACAAAAGGCTCGCAATCACATGCGCCAGCCCGAACGCCGCGCCCAACCCAAGCACAATTCCCGCCAGCGCCAGCTTCGCCCCTTGCCACACCACCAGCCTCCGAACCGCAGATCGATCCGCACCCAGCGCCATGCGAATCCCCATCTCCTGCATGCGCTGTGCAACCGAATACGCCATCAGCCCATAGATGCCGATTGCCGCCAGCCCCAGCGCCACCACGCCGAAAATGCTCAGCAACAGCATGTTGAAATTCTCCCGGCTCGTCGAGTCCCCCATCACTTCTTCCATGGTGCGAACATGCGCGACCGGAAAGCCTCCGCTGGCGATGCGCAACTGTTTTGTGATCGCGGGGATCAGCGCATGCGGGTCAGCATGCGTGCGCACCACCCAGATCAGCGGCTGCACATTCGTGTACGACGCCGTGTACAAATCCGTCACCTGCGGAATGGGAACCATCACCACCGGGCTCGCCGGTTGTCCCAATCCTGCGTCGTGGCTGTCAGCAACAATGCCGATAATCGTCGGCGAGGACTCATCCATCTGCGGCCCCAGCCCCTTGCTGATGGTGATCTGCTGTCCAATAGGATCCTGATGCGGCCAGTATTTCCGCGCCAGCGCCTCATTGATCATCGCGACCTTAGCACTCGTCGCCGTATCGTTTTCGTTGAATGCGCGCCCCTGCAGCAGCGGAATTTTAAACACGCTCAAATAGTCCGGCGAAACGCTCATCCAGCGACTGTCGTATTGATGATCTTTATCGGCGGGCCGTCCCACAATCTCGAATGGCAGCTCATCGCCCACCAGATTCGGCAGCCAGTATGCGGCCGATGCAATCTCCACTCCCGGCAGCGCATTTAGTTGCCTGCGACCAACCTTCTCCAGTTCAACCACTCCGGCGGCCTTCTCAAAACGGTCACCAGTCAGCGACATCTCCATCGTCAGCACGTTATGCGGATCAAAACCAGGTCCCACGCCATGCAGCGCGACCAAACTCCGGATCAGCAGGATCGCGCCGATCAGCAGGACCAGCGCCAGCGAAACTTCGCTCACCACCAGCAGCGCCCGCATCCTCCCCTGGCGAAGTCCAATCCCCGAGCGGCTGCTGCTTTCTTTCAGCACGGAGTTCAGGTCGGTGCGCGACGCATGCAGCGCCGGGAAAAGTCCGAAGAGAAGTCCCGTCGCCAGCGAAACCGCAAGAGTGAAGCCCAACACCCTCCAATCAATCCCGACCGCCGAACCTCCATCGCCGATGCGCGGCAGCCCCGCCGGACTGATGGCCAGCAGCGCACGAACGCCGACGAACCCAAGCGCCAGGCCAACTATGCCTCCGCTTAGCGAAAGCAAAATGCTTTCCGTAAATAATTGCCGAATGATGCGCGCTCGACCCGCTCCCAGCGCCGACCGAATCGCAAATTCCCGCCTGCGTCCTGCTGCTCTCGCCAGCAAAAGGTTTGCGACATTCGCGCACGCAATCAACAACACCAGGCTCACCGCGCCCAGCAGAACCAGCAGTGAATTGCGCACGTCCCCCACAATGGTGTCGCGCAGCGGTTGAATCTGAAATCGATCCTGAGGATTGCTGTACGGATAATCACGGTGAAACTCCATCGCCGCCAGATCCAACTGCGCCTTCGCCTGCGCCATCGTCACCCCCGGACGCAGCAACCCAGCCACCCGGAAATACGTGTTCATATCTTCGCTGACTAGCGGAAATTGAAACGGTACCCATAGATCTGCCGCGGGGTCGGAACGAAACTGTTTCCCGACGACGCCCACAACGGTATACGGCTCATTGCCCAGCGACAGCGATTTTCCCACAACGTTCAGATCACCGCCGAAACGCCGCTGCCACAGCCCATAGCTCAGCACCACCACTCTGCCGCCGTGCGGTGAATCTTCCTGCCGCGTAAAAGTACGCCCCAGAATCACCGGAGCACCGAACAGCCTAAAGTATCCCTCCGTCACATGAATGCCGCGTACCTGCTCAGGACGGCCCTCGGTGATGTTGAACCCCGGACCGGCCATGTCGTAGGCAGCCACTTCCTGAAACGCGCGCGTCGCCCGTTGATACGCACGCAACTCCGGCACGTTGGAAAGAAAGCTTGCAATCATCTCCGAACGCGAGCCGAACTCAACAATACGATCGGCATTCGGATAGGCCAGCGGCTTCAGCAACACCGCATTCACCACGCTGAAAATCGCGGCGTTCGCCCCGATGCCCAGCGCCAGCGCGGAAACAGCCGCGATCGTGAACCCCGGATTCTTCAGCAGCGCTCGCAGCGCATGCTTCATCTCATGGATAAAATGACTCATTCACCAACCCTGCGCCACCTGCTCCACTCCCCGCTTGCCAAAGTGGCATCCTAGGTCGAACGTTATCATGTCCAAACTTCCGCGCAACACGCCGCTACTCTCTCATCCATGCGAGAATCCCGCCACACCTCATACGCGCGTTCTATGTTTTCAACTGACGCGATTTCTTTCGTGCCGCGGACCGAGTTCTCGATATTGTCAGCGAGGCAGCAATCGAAACTGCACGATCGCGATCTTCGGAGCAATAAACGCATGCTCAACGCCAGGAAGCACGAGCACCGTAATCTGGTCGAACTCTCGAAGGTCGCCACTTGCCGGCACAGGAAAGCTAGGCGTTTCGACAACAGCGGATTGCTTAACGGAAAAATGTCCCGCCTCCGTCGAAACAATCGGCTGCTCGCCAAGGTACAGCGTTCGTTGGTGCGACGATGTTCCATCCGTCAAAAGCAATGCCAGGGAAATCGCGCCCGCCGTATTGTCGTGGTTTTCAATTTCAACTTCGATGTTCCGGTAGCCCGCGATGCCTACCGGCGTTGGTAGGCTCTGATGAGCATCCATCACCAGCGGAATGCCGTTGTTTGAATGGATGTCCAGGCGAATCGGTGTTCCGCGCGCCTTGTGAGCCGTCGGCCCTGGACGCTTGTCCGGGGGCTGAACAAACCAATAAGCGCCGTTGAAAGGAATGATGAGCGGCCGCGTCGTCCCCGGTGCCAACACAGAATCTTCTACCGGAGGCGGCGGAACAATCTGGGTCTTCTTCGGATATGGCCACAGAATCAGGCTTTCATATCCGAGCTCGTCGGTTGCAGATTGGCCGCTGGCTTTTCGAACACTGTTCTTGCCTTCTGCCTTGGCTCGAATGGTAGAAAACATCGAACTGGTCTGCGTCGCTGGCTCACGGTGGACAGCGCCATCCAGCAACCCCCAGGTAGTGACCAGTACCGCGGAACAGGCGACGTATGCGAGTCGGACCTTCGCTCGTCCGATTTCGCGATGGCTATCGATTTCCTGGCCCGATACAAACGTTTTCTTCCACGCGAAAAGGAACGCGCAAACAGCGAAAAGCAATGCGGCTGTCAGATTCCATCGCTCCGACAGCGCCCAGATTCCCGCATACAGAAGAAGCGCGATTCCGTAGCCATACATTTCCCACGGTGCTTCATGGAGCGACTCGGAGAACAGTTCTGCCTTTTCAAATTCGTGGCCGGCGGACTGCGGCGCCGCTGGTTCAAGGTAAGAGAAGAGGGTGCCGCGAAGTCCGATAGCAAGAAAGATCGCGGCGATTGGAGCAACAATGGCCGTTGCGGGTGAAAGCTGCTCCGAGAAAACTGTCATCGGCGCGACCCACGCCCACCCTGACGCGCAGACTATGGCAAACAGCGCGAAGGGTACGGGAGAATTCTCCCGGAAAGGACTTGCCCGTCTTTTCCAATAAGCCCAGCTCCCTCCCACTCCCGCGACTACGCCGACGGCGACGACAAGCGCACCGCGCAACAGGATCGAAGAGAGCGTCGGCCAGTGCGATTCGGGCACGCGGCAAAGCAGGATGCTGGCGATCATTGCATTCATCAGTCCAGCCCCCGCCATAAGCACGAGGAACCGCTTGGCCGCCGATGAATCTTGTTTCAATGCGAGATGCGGAGGCTCCGAAGCTCTCATGTATCCAACCATCTCAATTCCAGCTCGCTTCGGGGAGAGCCTTCCACATCCTGGTCAAAGTTCGACGCGTTTCGTGAACTCCGGATTCTTCAGCAGCGCCCGCACAGCGTGCCTGATCTCATGGATAAACTGACTCATTCACCAACCCTGCGCCGCCTGCGCAAATGGCCGCATGACAAAGTCAAATCGTGCATCGAACGATCCTCGACCTCTTCCGTTGCCATCTCATCGCCGAATCAACAACGCTGGATACTGTTCGATGCACGTTTGACTTGACGGTGAAGCTATTCTGCAACTCCATCGTTGATCTGCGCGCAGTCCATCCGCAGGTTCCCGCTGTCGTTGAACACCAGCCCGTAGAAGCGGACCACACTGCCCACAGCGAGCGAATTCTGGTTCAGCATCTGCGTGTTGCTGTCCGCATACACCGTCACCGAGCTCGGATTTGTCAGCACTGTCGTCTGCCCCGGCTGCACCGCGAATTGCGGAAACAGATCGTACGCAGCCAGCGTCACAGTATATGTTGTGAAACCGCCCGCACTGGAAATCGCACTCACCGTGCCGTTGATCGTTTGCGGTCGCAGTGCCATCGTCGCCAGTGGACTATATGTGGGGCCGCCCACGAGCAGGGTCGCTTGAGTCGTTACGGTCACGTTCTGGCCAGGCACCATATTGGCCGAAGTGAAAGTCGCATTAAACGGAAGGGACGACAAATTCTTGAATTGATCAGGCGCTTGGAATTCCGCGCCGTTGAAATTTACGTAGCCAAAAAATCCGTTGATCGTTGCAGGTAAATAACCTTGCTGCGCGGTCCCTATCAGAAAAGTGACCGGTATCGCGTTGGAAACCATCATCAGTGGACCGCTGGCAACGGTCAGCGTTGTCGTGTCGGTACTGATCACCGAAACCCGCGTCGCCACCAGCGAGCCATCCGGTTGAATCGCCAAATCCATGTCGACTGGCATTCCCGCAGTCAGTTGCGCCGCCGCCGAGATTCCCTGGAGAACCGTGCTGCCGGTTAGGTTGACTTGCCATGCAGGCGGCGTCTGGCTGTCCACCAATCCGTTTACGGTGATCTCGCTCGCGCCTGAGCCGACAAAATTGATGATCCCCTCCAGGCCAAGTGCCAGGCCGTTCGCGCTGTTGGCAGGTTGCGCGGCAATTGTCATAGGGGTCAGCTCGAACGCAGCCTGGACCGGGGGAGCAAGTACATATTCTGTCGGTGTCGGGCATGCTTCGGGATACGTGTCCACATTCAAATTCAGGAGCAGCGCCATGTTCTTCCCATCCACCGTAATAGGATTCGGCAGATTGACGGTTCCGTTGGGGCCGCCGGTTAAACCATCCGTCATATCGGTTCCAGGAGACTGTCCATTGCAAACAGGATAGGAACCGCCATAGGTCGCGCTGGCGGAAACATACGTGCCCTGCGGAATGCTGACCGTGGCGATCGGCTCAACATGGCCGTTCAGGTGGATGAACTCCTCGCTTACCGGCGAAGCAATCAAATTGACCGTCGTGCCTGACTGAGTCTTTAACGTCAAGCTGTCGATTGTCGACGTGAACGAAGACAGTTGGTCGTTCGCTGTGCTGGTCGCCAGAACCGTTACCTGAGTATTGCCACTCAAAGTTGTACCGGTTCCGCCGCTTCCGCATCCGGTCATCAAGAGCACCATCAGAACGGAAGAGCAGGTTCCTGGGAAGACTGGAAAAGGAATGCGACGAGAGAAACAAGGCACTGAGTAACTCATGGAATCCTCCAAAACTCGCAGCTGAGAATTTCACAGAACTAAAAACCTTGCGCGCCCGTTCACAGCAAGTATATATAGCTGCCGGAATCAGGCCCTTTGCAGCAAATTTTCATTGAATGCAGAATCGACGCGTCACTCATCGAGATCCCGGTATCTAAAGACGTGTCCGCCACCCAAGAAGTTGCGGGCGGCCCCATAATTCAAAATTATGCTTCTATCCTCTTGACAAACCCATAACCGAATAGTTATGGTTCTCAGTGTGAAGCCGGCCCACGCCAATCCCGTCTTTCGCGCCCTCGCCGATCCCACCCGTCGCTCCATTTTTGAGGAATTAACGCGCCACGGCGAACAGACCGTCCATGCCTTGACTCGCCACGCCGGCGTATCGCAGCCCGCAGTCTCCAAGCACCTCACCGTGCTCAAGCACGCAAAGTTGGTTCGCCACCGCCGCCAGGGTCGCGAAACTCACTATCGCGCTCAGCCCGATGCGCTCGCCCCCATGGTCGACTGGCTCAATCTCTACGGCGCGTTTTGGCGCGACCGCTTCGACCGTCTCGAAGACCTTTTGCAAAGGATGGACTCATGACCCATTCATCCACCCCGGCGACAGAGAACCCGCGCACCCTCGTGGTCGAACGGGTCTTCCCTCACCCGCCAGAAAAACTCTGGCGCGCGCTCACCGAAAGCCCGCTCCTCGCGCAGTGGATGATGAACAACGACTTCGCGCCGGTCGTCGGCCGCAAGTTCCAGTTCCACGCCAACCCCGCTCCGAACTGGAACGGCGTCGTCGACTGCGAGGTGCTGGCCATCGAACCCTTTAAAACAGCTCTCCTATAACTGGGGAGTTGGCGGACCCTCCAGCGGCCTGCAATGGGTGGTCCTCTGGACCTTGACTCCCGCCGAAGGTGGCACCCATCTTCGCATGGAGCAGTCCGGCTTCACTCCCGATCAGAAGGCCGCATTTGCCGGCGCGAACTACGGCTGGCAAAAATTCTTCGCCGCACTAGAACATCTTGTCAACGAGGTGAACTGAACATGAAATCCAAAAATATTGCGTATTGGATCACCACCATACTCGTCGCTTTTCCCATGGCAAGCGGCGGCGCCATGCAGGTCGCCCGCGTCCCGGCCACGGTCGAAGGCTTCGTCCACATCCTCCACTATCCGGCCTACTTCGTCACCATCCTCGGCGTTTGGAAAGTCCTCGGCGCCATCGCCATCCTCGTCCCGCGTTTTCCCTTGCTCAAAGAGTGGGCCTATGCCGGCATCATGTTCGACCTCACCGGTGCAGCCGCCTCGAACTTTGCGGTCGGCGGATACGGCGCCTACGGCTTTCACATTCTCGCCCCGCTCATCATCGCCGGCATCACTGTCGCCTCCTGGTATCTCCGCCCACCCAGCCGCAAAATCGGCATCCTCATTCCAACTCACAATGGAGAAGCAATATGAAAATTAAAGTCACCACCCTCTACGTCGACGATCAGGAAAAAGCTCTGCGCTTCTATACCGATGTGCTCGGCTTTGTAAAGAAGACTGACTTCAGCCAGGGCCCCTATCGCTGGCTCACCATCGCATCGCCAGAGGAACCCGACGGCACCGAAGTGCAGCTCGCCCTCAACAACAATCCCGCAGCGAAAACGTATCAGCAGGCGCTCTTCCAGCAGAACCAGCCCGCCGCCATGTTCTTCACCGACGACCTGCAGGCCGACTACGACCGCATCAAGGCCAGTGGCGCGGAGTTCACCATGCCGCCCACTGACGTCACCGCCTCCAAAATCGCCATGCTGAATGACACCTGCGGCAACCTCATCCAGGTCACCGAACTAAAACGCTGGTAGCGCGTGCCACGCGACATCGGCGCCTCTGGAAGTGAGTATTTTCCGGTGAACACAGCCTGTTAAGGCACAAATTAAAAGGTCGCGGTGTCTATACATGTGTACGCTGAACGGAGCTTCGAATGAACATGCACCGCATTCCGCTTTTATCGTTGATCGCGGCGGTATGTATCTGCTCCTACGCACAGACGTCCCAAATCCAGACTCTCAGAGTTCAGTCAGGTTGGGGAGGCTTAGGAGTGCCTGCTCACTCTGACTTCTCCATTCAGCGTCAAGGTGATTCCTACATCGCAGACGGACAGCCCATTCCTAGCAATTCGCTCGCTGCGCTGATGAGCGCTATCCAAGAAACACCTGTGGTCGTTCCTAAAGCGGCAAGCCTTGGCATCACGGCTCAATGGCTGAAGGAAAATGCGGATCAGGCCGGAGGGTATGGTAGTGGACTGCACTATAAGGATGGCATACCAGAACAAAAAGCCCTCTTTCGAGTGGCCTTTGAGGACCAACGGACGCTCCCCTACCGCTTGAAGCAGGTGTACGAAAGTTTCCATACAGACGATTACCCGCATATGCGGGCACAACTCGTGCTGCAGAACGGCACCCAAGTCACACTCACCACTGACTCACAGAATCCATACATGCTGCCTTGGTGCGTCATCGCGAACGGAACCTCAACCAAGATGTACAACTCGAACATCTCACGTGCACTTTTCGCGTTGCTTCCGCCGAAGTTTACCAACCGTGAAAGGCTCACTGACGAATCCGATTCTTCCGGATTGTCAGCCATGCTCGGGGAGGAGACAGCCGACACTATTGAGAGGCGCTGGGAACTAATTGGGGCAGAACATCTATCAGGCCATGCCTTAGCGGTATTAAGGCGCGACTACGAGGTACGCAGCGCGACTGTGGATCCTTACCATGACCTGGCATTCGGAAAGGCCTGGGATTTAGAACCTCACGAAGAGAATCTTCATGCGACGCTGTGGCGTCACGGGTTTCCTAAGGGCTTTACTGTGACTGCCATTCTCCTCCGCCAGAACGGCAACACGGAAGGCCCGACTGAGTTGTTGAAGCGGGCACCTGCATACGAAAAACTGGTGTTTTCAGTGCCATGGCTTGATGCATACCTTCAGAGCCATCCCGCGGAACATGCTTCACTTTTTTACGTTCATGGAGTGTCACTCACCGATAAAACCATGCACATCTTTGCCGAGGATATGAATGCAATCGGTCGGAACGACATAGTTGATCGCGTACGTGGCGTCCAGAATCATGCGGCCCTTATCGAAACCGGCCACGGAGATTACTGGATCATTCTGCCCAACAAAACCGCCATCATGTGGCGATGGCAAAGCCTTGATCACATCCTGAGGTGGGAAGTGGATGAGTTTCCAGCACACGAGTGCACGGATTACAGATCCGTAAGTGGAGGGTGTGCGGGTGTCATCATCTCTCCAAGCGGAGTTCCCGAATCGACCGACGGAGTTGAAAGCACCGCCCCCGCGCACCTACAGTAAGAGGACTCATCCCCGCGGAGTCTGACGTATTTGACCCGCAGACTCATCTAAGCCCATCCAATCGTTTGTACGAGCGTATGTAACTTCGAAAATCGATGACAAACTCGACCCTTTCAAACAAACAACGCGACGACCTCCTCAAAACATTGAAATCTCGTTTTGAGAAAAACATGAATCGCCATCCCGGTCTGCAATGGGCTGCCGTCCAGACAAAGCTGCAAGCGAACCCGAAAAAACTGTCGTCCATCCACGAAATGGAACGAACCGGCGGCGAACCAGACGTCATCGGTCACGATAAGAAATCCAACGAATTCATTTTCTGTGATTGTTCCGCGGAAACCCCGAAGGGCCGCACCAACGTTTGCTACGACCGCGCCGGCCAACAGAAGCGAGAGAAAGAAGGCTTGCACCCGGCAGGCAATGTTCTCGACATGGCCGCCGCCATCGGCATCGATCCCTTAACCGAAGAACAATATCGCGCGCTGCAGCAGCTTGGCGAGTTCGATTTGAAAACGCAAAGCTGGCTAATGACGCCCTCCGATATTACAAAACTTGGTGGCGCCATCTTTGCCGATCGCCGCTTCGGCCACGTCTTCGTGTACCACAACACAGCACCCTGCTTTTATCGCGGCCGTGCCTTCCGCGGCTCCCTCAGGGTCTGACCCCATCATCGATCGTGCGATCCTGGACGCCCGCGGTTCCGTGTGGCACGCTCGCCCACTGCCTCACCGAATTCCCTTCTCAATCATGCCTCAGCGCACGAATGGGATCGATGTGCGCTGCTCGGCGAGCTGGAGCAAACGCCGCCATCAACGACACGCAGATCAGCAACAATGCGGTCGCGCCCATGGTGAGCGGGTCCGCGATCCCAAGCCCATACAGCATCGACCCAATGAACCTTGCCAGCCACAGCGCCGCCGTCAATCCAATCAGGATGCCGAAACCAGCCAGCCACAATGCCTCGCCCAGAATTCGTCCGATCACCTGCGTCGCCGTCGCGCCCAGCGCGATTCGCAGACCGATCTCAGCCGTTCGTGCAGTCACCGTGTACGCCATGATTCCGTAAATCCCGATGCAGGCCAGTGCCAGCGCCAACAGGCTAAAGCACCCCGTCAGCTGCGCCAGAGCTTGCTCGCCAGCGAACGTCGATTTCACCTGCTCCTGCATCGTGCGCACGTCGATCATCGGCAAATCTCTGTCCAGCGATTCAACCGCGGCGCGCACTTGTGGCAACACGCTACCAGGCGCGGCGGCAGTGCGAAGTTCGACCACCATGCGACCCGGCCCGTTCACGTTTTGCACGTATGGCACATAGAAAATCGCAGGAGTCTTCTCCCGCAAATCCGCATAGCGCGTGTCGGCTGCAATCCCTACGATCTCAATCGGCCCAACAACGTCCTCTTGATCGGCTTCGAAGGTTCGCCCGATAGCATTCTCGTTCGGAAAGAATTTCTCCGCCAGCGCGCGATTCACCACTGCGACCTTAGGCCCAGCGGCGGTGTCATGAGCATTGAATGCGCGTCCCCGCAGGATTGGGATGTCGAGCGTCTGAAAGAAATCCACACCCACGCCCAATGCCTGAACACGCACCGGATCCTTTTCCTGCGCGCGCCCCATCACGCGGAAAGTCGATCCGGAATTCCCATCCCCGATGATGCCGATGCTGCTGGCCGTCACCGAGCGCACTCCCGGCAGAGCCGCCAGCTTTTCCTGCAACTGGCCGAAGAAGCGGGTCATTTGCGCATCGTTATAGCGAGCGCGCGGAAGGTTCAGACGAAACTGAAGAATATGATCCGCCTGAAATCCCAGTGGAATGCGATTCAGGTTCAACAACGTGTGCGCAAAAAGTCCAGCAGCCACCAGCAAAATCGCCGACAGCGCGATTTGCCCAATCACCAGGCTTTTATCGAGCAGCAGTCTGCGGCGATTCGCAGTCGCCATTCCAGAGTCCCGCAGCCCCGCATTCACCGCCGACCGCGCAGCCTGCCACGCTGGCGCCAGACCGAACATCAGTCCCGCCGCCAAAGAAATTCCCATGGTGAACAGCACGACTGTCCAGTCAAAATTCACGTGCACTGGATCCTGGCCCGGCGTTCTCTCTAACAGATTTGGAATTGCATTTCGCACCATGTAGCCAAGCAAAAGGCCCACTCCGCCGCCCAGGCACGAAAGCAGCAGGCTCTCCGTCAATACCTGGCGAAGAATACTTTGCGCGCTGGCGCCCAGCGCAATCCTCGTGCTCATTTCGCGTTGCCTGCTGGTCGATCGCGCCAGCAACAAATTCGCCAGGTTAACGCACGCCAGCAGAAGAATCAATCCCGCCAGCCCCAGCAACAGATAGGATGGCGCCTCATATTGGCCTCGCAGATAATCCAGCCCGCGGTCGCCATTTTCCATCTTCAAGTGGAATTGCCCAACGTCCGCGGTTTGCGTCAGAACCGGCATGGCAGCATGCCGCAACGTTGCATCCAGCTCGGCCTGCGCTCGCGCTTCGGGTATGTCCGGCCGCAACCGAATCAGAATTTGCAGCCACCACGCTTGTGGATTATTCAGCAGTGAGACACTGCCGTTCTGCGCACGCGGCATCAGCAACGGCTGCATCGTCACCGGCACAAAAATCTTTTCTGAAGCTCCCATCTGCAAGCCGGCAAAACGTCCCGCAGTCACCCCCACAATCGTCATTGGAACGCCATTCAGAAAAATCACTTTTCCAATCACCGATGGAGACCGTCCGAATCTTTCCGCCCAATACCCCTGGCTAATCACTGCCGCTGGGCCATTACCCGGTCCTGCATCATCGGAAGAAATTAGCAACCTACCCAATACTGGCTGCACTCCCAGCGCACGAAATGCATCGCCGCTGATCATCTCCACATCAGCGATTTCCGGGTGCCCGTCCACCGTCGCCGTCATGCTGACGTCTTTGAAAGCGATGAAATCCTGCACCGCATCGACGCGCTTGCGCAACTCCTGCCATACCGGGTAAGAGAATGCATTGCTGGTCAAGCCGCCTTTGTCGTTGGAACTAACATCGCCCCACACCGGTGGCACCGGCTGTTCGCGCCCGCTCACCCACGTCAACATTCGCAGTTCATGCGGCTGCGTAACGGGCAGCGTGTCGAATAACACTCTCTTTGCCCCGGCAAAGATCGCCGTATTCGCACCCACTCCCAAAGCCAGCGATGCAACGCCGACAAACGTCAGCAAGCGGATTGCGCTGCAACTGCCGCGCACCGAAACGCACGTCGCGCCACAGCGAAGTTAGAAATGAAAATGTGCTCTGCGTGTAATGTTGTTCGCGCAAAAGTGTGGAATTGCCAAACTGCCGTCGCGCTGCCGCCGCCGCATCCCCGGGCTCCATACCCTGCTGGAGTCAATCGATCGGTCAGCATTTGAATATGCAGCTCAACCTCATCTTCCAGGTCGACTGCGATACGTTTCCGCTGCAACATTGCGCGCAATTTTGGCTGCGAACGTTCGAACTCGATTGGGCACGGTTATCTCCCTCCCTCGAGTCGAAGCACCCGGGCAATCACTCCGGAGATGCGCTCCCAGTTCTCCGCTTCCACCGCGAGCTGCTTCAGACCGCTTCGTGTGATCGAGTAGAATCGCGCCCTGCGATTGTTCTCCGAGACTCCCCACTTCGCCGCAATCCAGCCCCGCTGCTGCAGCCGTAACAGGGAGGTATAGACCGTGCCCTCATTCAACGTCAGCACATCTTCGCTGATCTGCTCAATGCGCCGTGCAATCCCGAACCCATGTTGCGGGCCCAGCGCATGCAGAGTTTTCAGAATCATCAGGTCCAGCGTGCCTTGCAGAACTTCTGATTTTTCGGCGCTCACCCGGTCTCTCCTTTGGATATTGCAAAGAAGATATCACCCCTCCTTTGCAATGTCCATAGGAGAATTTGCGGCTCTCAGAAAGAGCCCGTTCAAAATGATTAGGAGTAGGAAAAAATCTCAAGCTTCGAGTCGCCTCGCGCAACTAAACCCGCAAACTCGTGTAAATAGGAGTGGGAGTAACATTGTGCTGCATTCAAAATAGAAGGAGCACCTCATGAAATCGGCTCGATTTTATTCTGCAATTCTCTGCCTTGCAGTTCTGCTCGCCGCCGGTTGCGGCGGAAATATGACTTCTCCAACTTCGCCCATCACTCCCGCCTGTGTCGCTTCAACCAAGCCGGAGTTTTCCTATATCCTCACCGGCTATTCGGTCTCCATGTTCACCGTCAACTCCTGCTCGGGCCAATTCACCGCGTCCACGCCATCCTCAATCTCCACCGGCTACGCGTCCCCGCAAATCGATGCGGAGCAGATGGTCGCTGACCCGCTCGGGCGATTTGCCTACGTCGCCAACCTCGTCTCCAACGCCTCTGACCTGGCCACCATCTCCATGTACACCATCAACCCCAGCACCGGCGTGCTTACCGCGACCACGCCCGCAACCGTCCCCACCGGATATTTCCCGCAGACAATCGCCATCGACCCACTCGGACGATTTGTCTACACCGCCAATTCCGACGACAGCACGGTCTCTATGTTTACGATCAATCAGACCACCGGAGTTCTCACGCCCACCGCGCCCACATCAGTCTCAACCATCATCCCCAATCAGATACTATCCATCCCAAGCTTCCTGACCGTCGATCCTACCGGCAAATTCCTCTATGTAACCGCGTCCCTCAGCGATGGCTCCGCCGTCTTCATGTACAACATCAACCAGACCACGGGATTTCTCACACCCACTTCGCCTGCCATAGTCTCAACTGGCGGCCTTCCGTTTCAGGTCATCATCGCCCCCAACGGCAAGTTTGCCTACGTGGTGAATAATCTGTCCGGTGGCAGTATGACCGACGGTGTTTGGCAATATACCGTCGACTCCGCCACTGGAGTCCTGACACCGAACAATCCAGTTGCCGTCCCGGCCGGCAACGGACCTACCGCCATCGCCGTCGATCCAACCAGCAGTTTTGCTTATGTCGTGAATCGCATCGATAACACGCTCACGATGTACACCATCAATCCTGACACCGGCAATCTCACGCTCAATTCAACCAAAACCTACCCGACCGGCATCATCGCAGCTGGCCCGATGCCTTACCGCATCGACTTCGATTCAACCGGCAAATTCCTCTACGTCACCAACGAGGCAGGCCCCGCTTTTATCTACACCGTCAATAATGATGGAACTCTAACCAACGTTGGCGCGACCGGTGTCGGAAGCGGAGGTTACTCCACCGCCTTCACCACCGTAAGCCAGTAACTCATGACCCACAATCTCGGCGGAGTTCGCACACTCCGCCGGGTGAATACGTCTTGGTCGTCGCTTGTTGCTTTGTCTCTCGAACCAGACCCTCAGTGCTGGGGCAGCCCCATAAACTCGAACGGTTTGGCCACCTTAAAATCCTTCAGCGCGTCTCCGGAGTACACATTCCGCTGATCTTTTCCCAGGTCGAGCTTCATCACCTTCCCGCTCCCCGCCGAAAAATCGATGTCTTTCAAGTTCACCCAGAACGTATTCGGAGTCAGCGCTGACTCAAAATAATAGACGCGACGCTTTTGGTCGCTCACCGTGCGCCAGCGCGTGGAAGAAATATTCGGCTGGTTGGGCGTTGAAATCCCAAACGGCACCGACGCATTGCGAATGACGCTGAACACGCTCGCAACCGCGATCCTTGGATCTTCCGTCTTCGGAATCGCGTTGATGTAGAACGAAGCCCGCGCGAATCTGTCCGCCGCCCGGTTTGTTCCCGGCAACATCACCGTTCCGCCAATCTGTTTCCAGTACGAATCCAACGCCAGTTGCTCATCATATGTTGGGGAGTTCGTCATCACCTGGTACTCACGCCCATGATGAATCACCTGCTTCCCGTTCAGATATTCCACAATGGCGCTGTCGCCCGACGCGTCGGAAATCGAAAAATGCAGCGTCGCCAATCGATCCTGCCCCGGCACCTTCGCCGTCACCACTACGAAAGGATTTTTCTCCAGCGCCGCCACCGCCTCGTCGACCGTCGCAAAGCTGTCCAGCACATACTGCGCCCACATTGAAATCGCCAGCCCCGGCGTCTTCGTGTCCTGCTGCGGATAGGTCGATTCCACCAGCCATAGCGCATTCACCACCAATCCTGGCTCGTTCATTCCATCTGTGGTCGAGATGTCGTATCCCGAAGCGATCACGCTTCCATATTTCGATGTCCACTCAAATGAGTTCGCCCCCACCTCTCCGTTGCGACGCATGCCGCGCGGAAATATCCATAAATTCGTCAGCACGTCTTCCGCCCAATCCATCGAACGCGCCGTGATCACATCGCCATTTGCGCCTAGATACACAACCCGTGTGCACGCTGAGAGCGGCAGTACGCTGCCGAAGCACAACTCGAACAACATGACACAGACGATGCAAGCTCGAGCCATCTTCCTGAAACTAGGCATAGTCGAATCTCCTTGAATATGTGGATCCAAACTGAATTGGGTGTGGAAAATTATGGGTGGTCCAAGAGAAGGATACGGACCAACATCCAAAACTATACCGCCGATATCCTGGAGACAATTGAAATGTATCGTGCGGTTGCACGTTCCGCCGTTCGCATCTACATATTAGGTAGGAGCACTGAGCCTCTCCACGAAAGGACGTCCCCGATGGAATCTGCGGCTGCACTCATCGATCAGAAGATCAACGAGCTTGGCGACTGGCGCGGCAAAACCCTCGCGAAGGTCCGCACCATCATTCACGCGGCCGATCCCGACATTGTCGAAGAGTGGAAGTGGATGGGAACTCCCGTCTTCTCTCACGCCGGCATCATCTGCACCGGCGAAACCTACAAAGCCGCCGTCAAACTAACCTTCGCCAAAGGTGCATCCTTGCCCGATCCTTCCGGTCTGTTCAACTCCAGCCTCGATGGCAATGTTCGTCGTGCCATCGACATCCACGAAGGCGACAAGATTGACGCAACCGCATTGAAGAATCTCATCCGCGCCGCCGTCGCCCTAAATCTGCAGAAGAGTAAATCGAAACCCAAACGAGCCACCACTAAGGCGCGCCCACTAGCTTCCATTCATCCCACGCGCCTACTGCATCACGCCGCTCTCCTCCAGCGTTACCGAGTTCAAAATCCGCTGGAAGATCACCACCCTCAGGTTCACGTGGCTCGCCAGGTCAGGCACAAATTCCTCAATCATGTTCCCCGAAGGACTGATCGCGAACGCCAACGCCAGCCGCTGCGCCGTGTTGCTGAATCCCTGCCGGTTCGGTCCCGGCACAAATGTGTTGCTCACCACCGCCGTCGCAATACCACCCACAATGTTGGCGTAGTTGAACATCGGCTTGCCGGTGTAACTCTGCGCCCACACCACCGCAACAAATGTGTGCAGAAACCGCCGCTTCACCGATAGAAACGGCTCGCGATGATAGTGCGGATCCTGATGCATTATCGATGGCACAAGAAACGTCCCGAAAAATTCGCCCGTCATATCTTCCGTCAAACTCACGCCGGCGTATTTCGCAAAGCCTTCAAAGCCCGGCCCATACACCGTATGCGAGTCCGACCCGATTCCAACCGCCGCATCGCCCGCAATCGTCAACAGGTTAAATGGATCGATCACCCCACGCACCGCCGAACGCAAATTGTCCTTCGCCGTCAGCGGAACAACATCGGGCCACTTTAAATATTGCGAGAACGGCGACGAAATTCGCCCGCAACACATATCCAGCGGATGAACCGGGCACGCATTCACCGGGCAAATATCATGCAACGCCGGCACCGCGCCCGGCACTTCTCGCAGATACGCCGTACTCGAGGAAAGTGTCGGTTGAAATTTCCGCTTCGGCGACGGAGCAAAGGATTGTTGCGCGTCGAACCCGCCGTCCTCAACCAGCGCAACCTGCTCCGGTCCCGCCACAGAGCTGGAGAATTCCGTCGCCGTCACCGGCCACTCTCCGCCCGCGCCGTCCATTCACGCTCTAAATTGTCATGGATTGCAGCTTGATCGGCCTCAGAGTGTTGCACACCTTGCACGCTGTCTGCCGGCGTCGGCGCATCCGGCAACTGCGCCAGAATTTCCGGCGGCATCATCAACAACAGCACAGCCACTGCCTGAGCCGCCAGTACTCTGCTTAACATCCCTTAGTCCGCGATGGAATTGACCTGCAGCAAAATTCAGCAGGAGCCCGAGCGGTCGATCCGCTCCCGCCTCGACCCTCCAATACATCTCACCGTCAGAGTATTGCGTGTCTTTACGATAGACCATCTCAAACCAGAAAAAGTTGCCTCGCTGCGAAAGTCTGCGTCTCTTATCGCTGTCTTTCCATGCCTCGATGTCCGCGGCGCATGGCAAATGAATGCACGGCACCGCGGTTACCACTGCGGATTCAGCCATCACTTCGAATCTTTACCTCCTTCCTTGCCGTTGGCGAACTTGGGCACATTTGTCGTAAACGGTCGCGAGATAAATTCCCGCAACAAATTTCCCACCGCGTTGCTCCCCGTCACAATCAACGCATCCCGCATCGTCAGGTCGAAGGTGCGATCGCTGGGAGCGCGATAGACATTCGAAATCCCCGCCGTGGCAAAGTTGCCCAGCAAATGCGAGTAGTTCGGCTGCGTCTCGCCGTTATCTCCACGCGTCACAAACGTCTGCGTCAACGCATACCACACGCGTGAACCGGTACTCCCCGTGCCTCGATAGAAATAGCGCGGGTCCTGATGAAACCAGATCGGAAACAGCGCCCGCCCCAGCATCGCCCCAATCGCGGAATCCGCATACGTCGCTCCAAATCGTTTCCCGTACCCTTGCCACCCGCCGCCATATCCAGGAAATGTGTTGTGGTATTGCTCCGCTCCTGCCACACCTGCGTTCACCGCAAATTCAATGGGATCGATTTCCGCCCGCAACGCCAGCTTGAATTTCAGCTTCGGCGTCAGCGGTGCAGAATCCCAAATGTAGCTCGTGTAAAAATTCGGCACCACTCCCAGCACACGCTGCTGTTCCTCAATCTTCACCTGTGCCGTGGCTACCTGTTCAATGTTGGCATTCACCTGCACCGTCGTACTGGAGTGAGGATTCCGCGCCGCCACAATCGGCAGCTCCCGCTCCTCCCGCGTCCCTAGCGTCACTTCGGTCGCAATCTGCGGCGTCCGCCCCGGCAGCGTGATTTGCACCGTATACGTGCCTGGCTGCAGTCCGGAGATCGTGAATTTCCCCTTCTCATCGGCCGTGGCCGATCGCCCCGGCGTCTCGTGATCTTTCGCAGCTGTTATCACCACGCCCGCAATCGGCGCGCCGTGCATATCCTCCACCGTTCCCACAATGCTGGAAGTCCCCATGTCTGCTGACGATTTCGCCGGCGTGTTCTGCGGCGTCGGCGCCTCCGGCAACTCTGTGGATGATGTCGTCACACCAAAAAGCGGGGGAACCGCTATGACCACCAGCAACAAAATTCCTGCCGAACACGAACGTCGCAAAATACACTCCCGCGCAAGTCTTAAGACTTTAAGCTTTCGACGTTATAGGATGCGGTTCGTTATCAGAGGTTTGCATCAATTTTCATTTTGGCTCACGCTGCAATGCGCGAAAAATTCCCCTTCCGTCGCCTCTCAGTCCATTTCGATAAAACAGGTTGCGCTCATCGCCTCGCACCCCGGCATCTCAAAGATCAATGCCCATTCCCGCCGAAAGCCTTCTGATCGCTTTCGCAACACGGTAGCATTAACTTTGTGAAGCTCCGGAATCCCCTGCACTCCCTTCGCGCTGCTTTGCCCGGATTGCGGGTCGCTGCTTTGCCCGGATTGCTGGTCCTGTGCCTCACCGTCTCCGGCTGCCGTCACCATCATGTCCAGGCCGCCGCACCACCACCGCCTCCAACGGAACAAGCTCCGCCCTCTCAATTCCCAACTCAGCCCGCACCAGAAACCAGTCCCGTCCTTCACACTGAAATTGGAATTGCCAGCTGGTACGGCGCACCCTATCACAACGCGCATGCCGCCAATGGCCAGGTCTATGACGAAAACGGCATGACCGCCGCCCATCGCACCCTGCCCATGGGCACCCTCGTCCGCGTCACCAATCTCTCCACGCGTCAGTCCGTCGTCGTCACCATTTCAGATCGCGGCCCCTTCGTTCCCGGCCGCATTTTGGATTTGTCTCGCGCCGCCGCTCTCAAAATCGGCGTCTGGCGAACTGGCACCGCGCGCGTTCGCATCGATGTACTCCGCTATCCGTCCTCGGTTTCTACTTCAGGAAGATGGTGCGTGCAGATCGGCGTCTTCCATCATGAACACGACGCCCGCCGGCTCCAAGAGCAGCTCCAGCGCGAATATCCCAGCGCCAACGTCATCGACTTCAAAGGCGCCACCGGCTACTGGGTCCGCATCCGCCCCTACGGCCAGTCGCACACCTCCGCCGAACAAATCGCCCGCATCCTTCAGCCCGCCGAAGGCCAAGCCTACCTCGTCCGCCTCGACTAATTTCTGCATCGCCCTCGAATGACGAGCCGTCACTCTGAAAGTGGTCA
Organism: uncultured Acidobacteriota bacterium; assembly: GCA_963821145.1. Taxonomy (GTDB): domain Bacteria; phylum Acidobacteriota; class Terriglobia; order Terriglobales; family Acidobacteriaceae; genus JAKAAZ01. The sequence goes on along the minus strand of CAWGCV010000024.1, from coordinate 957 downwards.
GACGTCATTCTGAGCGCAACGAAAAATCTATGTATTTTCTCTCGCCCCGTATCCCCGACCCCTCCAACATTTTGGACAAACTCCACCGAGCCCCCATTTCCTCCATGTGACAGGCGTCACTCGCCACAATCCTTTAAACCCTACGCACAATTGCGGTTAAATCTCATCGACCACGCTGCAATCCAGATGGCACGCCCCGTGCTTCTACATAAAATTTCGCACCCCCAGGGATTGCGATCGAACAACCGCATCGTGACCACGCATTCGAGTGGGGCCTGGACTCCTGCAACTGGAGGATCAGCCCGGATCTTCGGGTGCGTTTGTCCCTGCTGTCGATTGTGGCCGAGTAACTGAGAGGAGAACTAACAATGTTGAGTCGAAGCATCGGTAGAAAAGTATTCATAGGCACTTCGATTGCGATCAGCGCCTTGTTCGCCGGGCAGCTCTTCGCCGCCAACACCATTCAAGGCCGCGTCCTCGGAGCAGGCGCGCCCATTGCCACCTCGACAGTTACTCTCTGGCAGGCGAGCGCAGACGCACCCAAACAGCTCGCACAAACGAAGACCGACAAGGATGGCCAGTTCTCACTCGACAGCACTGGCGCGCCTGACTCCAGCCTCTATCTCGTGGCCTCTGGCGGCGTCTCTGCAGCCAATCAGTCAGCCGGAAATAATCCGGCCATTGCGCTGATCGCCGTCCTGGGCAGCAATCCCCCAGCCCGCGTCACCATCAACGAGTTCACTACCATTGCGTCCGTGGTGACGCACGCGCAGTTCATCGACAACACCACCATCAAAGGTTCTCCGCTTCAACTCAAAATTGCCGCGGGCGATGTGCCGACTTCGTCGATCTGGAAACAGGCAGTTGGGGGCCAACAATTCTCGACGCCCTCAACAGCGCGCAGACACCCACGATGGCCAACTTCGGCACACTCGCCGATGTCATGGCCGGTTGCAT
>CAWGCV010000023.1:0-91961 GCA_963821145.1 uncultured Acidobacteriota bacterium | reverse complement strand
CGGTATTGGATACCCCACGTCATTGGCGGAAGATATAGACCGAGGTCGGGCCTGTCCAAAAGATATTCCTGGCGCTTCTTGCCGTCATCGGCAACCACTGAACAGCTCCCCTTGATACAGATAAGAAATTGCTTACACTGACGATGAGCGTGTTCGCCTCTGGTTTCCGCACTCGGCACGTCGAAAACCAGAAAATATCGCTTCGGTTTGAATGGCACGGTCCGTTCTATTTGCCAGCGTCGAGGTTCCCGCCATATCTGAAATAAATGGGAACTTGTGGAACGTCACACCATTCACCACAGACTTGGTAATGTCGGATGCTGGGAATTCAGATTCAGCCCCCCGAACCGGCGTGGGTGGAATCTGCTTGTCCGTACCTGTGTAGCCCACAATCCTCGCAGGGTTTCCAAGCACAATGGCACGCGGTGGAATAGACCTCGTCACAACGGCGCCAGCTCCTACCATAGCTCCCGTCCAACCACGATACCGGGCAGGATAACAGCGCCGGCCCCGATGGATGCCCCATTTTCAATGGTCGTTTCAAGAAACTTAGTGGGATATTGTTTGCTGCGCGGGAACTTGTCATTCGTGAAACTGACGTTGGGTCCGATAAAAACATCATCACCAACTCGAAGACCATCCCATAACTGAACGCCACTTTTAACCGTGACCCGGTCCCCGACAATTACGTCATTTTCAATCAGAACGTGAGAGCAGATATTGCAGTCAGCTCCAATTCTTGCTTCCGCAAGAATGACGACATATTGCCAGATCCTCGTTCCCGCGCCGATATTCTGCGTGGCAACATCTGCCAAGCGGTGGATCATGGCGTCGACTCCATTCATGCCATTACCTTTTAAGATTACCTGCACTTCGGGGACAGCTGGTGTCAACAGCAATGCTCGTCGAGAATAGTCATAGTCTACGGGAGCGGGCTTCACTCGCGGTAGTTGGCGGGGGTGAGAGGAATATCCAGGAGCTTCTTGAAGTCTTCGTCGGGTAGCTGCAGACCTGCGGCGGCGACGTTTTCTTCCAGATGAGCGACGGAAGAAGTTCCTGGAATGGGAGCGATGACGGGGGAACGGCGGAGCAGCCAGGCCAGCGCCACCTGCAGCGGAGTCGCACCGAGCTTGGTCGCGACTTCATCCAGGACTTGATTGGCCTGGCGATTCTGTCCCAGCGGAGCCCACGGTACGAAGGCAATTCCGTGCTGCTCGCAGTGGTCCAGAAGATAGTCCCATTCGCGGTCGGCAAAGCCGTAGCGATTTTGCACGGCGACGATTGGAACAATCTTTTGGGCGCGGTGTAAATGCTCCAAAGTAACGTTGGAGAGGGCGACGTGGCGGATCTTACCTTGTTCCCGGAGTCGAGCCAGCGCACCGACGGAAGCATCGAACGAAACGGCTGCGTCTGGAATGTGCAGATAATACACGTCTATGTGGTCGAGACGGAGGCGCTCCAAACTGCCTTCGACGGCTTCTTGCAGGTGCTTTGTACCGGCATTATGGATCCATTGGCCGGGGCCAACGCGCTCCCACCCGCCCTTTGTGGCCACCACCACACCCTTGGGATATGGAGATAAAGCCTCTGCAATCAATTCCTCAGAGATGCCGGGGCCGTAAGAATCGGCGGTGTCGATGAAGTTTACGCCCAGCTCGACGGCGCGGCGCAGGGTCGCCATGGCGGCGTTGCGGTCTGCTGGAGGTCCCCAGATCCCTTTTCCGGTCAATCGCATAGCGCCAAACCCGAGTCGGTTGACGGAAAGATCTCCTAATTGAACGGTTCCGGCAGCGGCGGCTGAGATGCTGTCTATATTCTGCGTCATGCGATCCGAACTCCTTAGTCTGGTTGACATTATGTCCTGAATTGCTATACTCAACGAACCTTTTAACTTAACCCGAACTCTTGTTCAACGGACCTTCAAATCCCCCATGCGAAGCCGTACGATCGAGTTATCTTTTGTCGCGCTTGTTTTGATGCCGTTCTTGCTTGTGTCCCCTGCCTGGGCTACACAAAAGCAACGGACCATCATTATTGCACTCGACCAATCTGGGAGTATGCTGCGAAGCGACCCTGACAGATTGCGAGTGGAAGCCGCAGGCCTGTTGGCCGCCACAGAAAATCCAAACGACCAGGTCGGTGTGATTGCTTTTGGCGACAGCGCTCGTTGGCTGCAGAAGCCCATGGCGCGCGACCGATTCGACTTTTCCCTATTGGACAAGATTGGATCCTCCGACGCCCACACTTCTTTCGCGCCGGTTCTCAGCTCAGTGGAAGATTTTCTAGTTGGTCAGCCTGCGTCGTTCTTTCAGGATAACGACATTTCCCTGGTGCTGCTGACGGATGGTCGGAGTGATCCGGCCAATCGCCTCGCTGATGAGGATCGTTCGCGGGCTTTGTCGATCGCGAGCGAGAACGCTTGGCGACTGAAGGTTTACACCATTGGCCTGGGAAGTGATCTTGACCTGGACTTTCTTGATCGCCTGGCGCGCACGTCCAATGGATTTTCCATTCAGGCTGCGTCGGCGTCGGATCTTCCGGAGGCATTTCTCCGAGTGGCGGCTCGCACGGCGGCATTGCCAGTGTATGTCCGCAGTTCGTCTGCGCAAGATCTGACGTGGACGGGAACGCCTGACCGAGTCGTCGTGGTGTTCACCGGCGAGCACGCGGACACGCTGCAATTGCAGGGACATATGCTTTACCGCTCCCCACACGTAGCCGTGGCTGAGGAAGACGCTGGCGCAGGAAATACAAAACTTTCATGGTCGGGCCATGGTCTCGCATTTCTGTGTGTTCAGGAACCGCTGCGGTTGTCGGCGGATGGCGAATTCCCTTCGGCGTTGTTGACGGACGCACCCCGCCCGATCACGCTGTCTCTGACGAGTTCGCATGGCCCGGTAAAGAGCGCGTTCTTTTTGCAAAGCGCAAACGCCCATTTGGAACTAGCCGGTCGCGACAGTGAGATTGTGCCGCTGAGCCAGCAGGCGGATCCCAGTCGATTCGCAGGCGAGTTGCAGGCTCGCAGCGCCGGAGCTTTCCGTGCACGCGCGTACTTGGATTCTCCGTATGGAGAAGTGGAAACCTACCTTGGCGATCTGACAGCGGTGATGATGCCGGTCGGGATTCCGCAGCAGGTGTCGGCCGGGGTGTTTGATCCGTTGCCGCGCGATTGGTTTCAGAAAAAGCTCACCATTCAATCGCTATTGCCTGTGGGTGCGGTGAATCTCGAATTCGCCCCGCAAGCATCGGCGGATGGCCCTCGAGATCGTATGCCGGGCAGTCTGCAGGTTTCAGCCGGACAAACTTCAAAATTCAAAATGATGCTGGAAGGCGATCCAGGACAAGTGAGGGTGATCGATTACACCGCGACCTGGAATGACGGCAAAACAGAAGCCACTCGTCGCGGTACGCTTCGTGTTGTTACCAGGCAGATGACGGTCGGCGAGTTGATTCGAAATAAATGGCCGTGGGCAACGGCGATACTGTTGTTCCTGTGCGCCGTGGGTACTGCTGTCTGGAGCTTCTGGCCGCGCCCGCTGCAGGCTGACTTGATTGTGCGCCAGAATGGCACCCAGGTTTTGCGGTTGCGACTGCCGGCGCAATTGCGTACGCGCATGCTGCATGTTTCTGAAGGGCAGATTGGCAACAGCGCTGGATCAAGTCGCGCTGTGATTGCCGGCCCTCAGTCGCGAGAATTACTTTCTCTACAAAGTACGCGCAGACGCGGCAGGTGGACGATCGTGGCACGTCCACGCGAAGCCCATGCCCCTGCGCCCCAGGTCCACAAGTCGGCAGAGATCGACCTAAGGTCCATCCACGTTCCAGTCTTTGCAACGGAAGACGGGACCATACAGATCAACGTGCTCTACAGCTAGATTCTCGAACAGAAGGTGCCCCATGCTTCACCGAACATTGCTCATTGGCCTTGGCGGAACCGGAATAGACTTGCTGCGAAAGTTTAAGACTCACTACGGCAAGTATTACGACAAGGAACAGAAATACATTCAGATCCTGGGAATCGATACCACCAACCAGCGAACTGATAGCTCAGATCCGTTCCTTGAGAACCACGAATTCCTGCATCTCGGGAATCCGGTCATCACGTCGGCCAACGTGATGCAGTTCCGCAAGCGGAACCAGTTTCGCTGGCTGCCGGACGATCTGCCTGCGTTTTCTGTCGCCACCGGCGCGGGAATGCGGAGACTCGTAGGTCACGTTGCGTATTTCTGGCGCGGACAGGACATTGCGGCGCATATTGAACGGGCGATGCACACGCTGAACCATGCGGAAGTCAGCGGCGAGTTTGCCAATGTTGTCGATGGAGCCCAGACCCGCGTTTTCATCATCAGTTCGGTATGCGGCGGCACCGGTACCGGCATGTTTTTGGACATCGCTTTTCTGGTGAACCATCTGTTCACCCGGCACAATTACGAGACGGTTCGATTTGGCATGTTGTTTCTGCCATCGACCTTTCGCCAACTCGGCCAGAGCGCGCAATACGCGACCCTTGAAGCGAACGGCTACGCTGCGCTGCAGGAACTGAACTATTACATGGCCGATTCTTTCTCGCAAACCACTCTGGCCTCTCCGGCCGACCAGGTTTCGGGAGAGATTCCCATATGCCCCAGCCCATTCGACATGTGTTTCATGCTGGGTGGCACAGATGAAATTGGCAGGCAGCTGTCTTCTTCCGAGGATTTGTATCAGCGCACGGCGGAGTTCCTATTTTCGGCAGTGGCGATTCCGCAGATTCAAGAGCACATTGTCGATTACCACGTCACCAACGCGCGTCTCAGCTATGCATCCTTCGGATCGTTCTCCATTCCGCTACCGAAGGCGCGCTTCGTAGAAAAATATGTTCTCCACATCGGCCGTGAATTGCTGGAAGATATCTTTGCGCCGATTCAGTCGGGATATGATGCGCGCGCCAAGGATGTCCTGAGTGGCACCAGAATTTCTGAGTTGCGCGAGCTCGAATCGCTGTCCGCGCTGCGACAGATCGAGAGCCTGATGCACTCGGAGGTATTTCTCCACGGCGAAGGCGGCGGTCAGCGACAAACGACCGACAACATTACCAAGGAATACGAAATCTGGATGAATATCCGGCCCCGTGTAGTGCAGCAGGCGATGGCCGAAGTCACCTCCATTGTCGATTCCATCGAACGGGAGATTCTAGGGGAACGCAAGCGGCAAACTGCTCTCGACCGCGGCGTGTTGGCAAGCCAGTTTGAGATCTGCAAGACGGTCTTGATCCAGTTGCAGCAGGTTCTCGACACAGTTGCGGTGGTTCCCGCCACGCTGACGGAAGCCGAAGTATTGAAGACCTATCGCGAAGAAAGATTCCTGGGAGGCAAGTCTGCCAGCGAGCGCATGGCGGGATTTCGTGAGGAGCTGCCGCAGGCGGCTCAGTCGCAGATCGCGAGTGAGCTTCGCGGACAGGTACGTTCCATGGTGGGCAAGCTGCGCACGCGTTTCAGTGATGAAGCGACCGCTCTGGGAGCGCTCATCGCCAACTCGGAATTTATTGCGAAGGAATTGCAGGGCAAAGCGGAACAATTTCTATCAAACCGCCGTGCAACGTCGCGGACAGTCAACTTCTCGAACACGGGCATCGGTGCGGCCAACATCCCACAGGACCAGTACCAGTTGGACAGGGTTGGATTGCTGCAGCGGTATCGCGCGAAGTTTTCACTGCAGGATGTGGTCGATGATGCCTGGAAATTTCAAGGCGATAACTATATCGACAAGCTGTATCAGGAGACGTCGCAATACGTTTCGGAACAGATTACCCGGTCACAATTACTGGATGACGGACTGCTGCATAACGGCATGATGCAGGCGTGGTCGAATCTGAATCTTCAGAACGGGCCGCGACGCCACCAGGCGACGACGAATAATCTCTTCGCCCCGCGCGATCCTGAGCTGCGTAAACAATTGCAGCAGGTTTTCGATGAGTGGAAGGGATCGGAATCCTCTCCGCTCTGCAACATCAGCGATTCAGTGGACGATTCTGTGCTGTCTTTCATGCGCGTCATTGGTCGCTTTGGGCTGGCGGACATTCATGAAGTCCAGCTGATGCGGCAGGCGTACGAGGCCAAGCGAAAAGATCCAGTAGAAAAAATGTTCCTTGATCTTCCTACCCACAAACGGCGCAGCATTGCCGGAGACGACGAAACCGAGGAACAATGCAGATGGTTTGGGCTGGCGACCATCCTTGGTTTGCTTCGGGATTTCGGGCAAGACCTGGAATTTAACGGAAAGCCGCTGAAGACGCAGATTGCCGATCCGGTCGAGCGTCATCTGCATGCTCGCATGCGAATGGTGGATCCTGACTTTCAGGAGATCATCGAAAGAAAACGCGACAAGATGATTTTGGAGTTGGGAGGCAATCAGGGCTGGGCGCAATTCATTCACGACCAGGTCGAACGGCATTACCCGCGCAACGAATATCGCGATCTTGGCGAGTATGAACGGCAGCTATCTGAAGTGCGAGTGGAAATGATGTCGTACTTACGATCACTCGGCGTGCCGCAATTTATGCGGGCTGGAGAATAAATTGATCCTACAGCCTACATTAGTTTTGCTCTGCGGTTCAGGAGCGGAGCAACTGAAAGAGCAGGTCGTCCGCTGGATCAGCGCAGACGAGCGGCGTGCTTTTTATTTCGCGCATATCAGTGAAGCCGAGGAGATGCAGCACACCATTCCCGTCGCCGTGCATGAGCTGCGCTCCGCGAAATTGCTGTCCGAATTAATTCGCGGCGGATATGTTCCGAAGAATTACCGGTTACAGGAATTCCGCACGCTGATCGTCTGCCTCTCGGAGGACCAGGATTGGATTCGCACCGCGCGGCGCCAGCTGGAAGTTTCGCTGGAGGCCACCCCGTTTTTGAACCGCATCTTCTGGGTCGTGCTGCTGGAGCAGCAGAAGATTGAGAACCTGCAGGAGGCTCAGCAAAAACTGTTCGCAGATTTCGGTGGCAACGAGTCGATCACGCTCTTCCATGTGCTTCCCTTCTGGCGTGGCAGCAACCTGGAGCCTGAAGATACTTCGGCAATTCTGGAACGACTGACGGTTCTGCTACTGAAGTCGGACACGGAAGCGTCGTTGCCGATGATTTCTGAGATCGCGCAGAATCGAAGCGGCTGGGCGATTGGTATTGAAGCGTACCGGCTCAAGGGACATTCTGAAGCCGGGAAGTGCGCGTTATTCTTGGCCGCGCGGGAACTGATTGCGCAATGTTTCACTGGCCAACCACTCAGTGGTCCGACTCTCGCCAATCTTGTGCGCGAAAAAATCCCTGACTTCGACAGTCAGGCGGATTTAGATCCATTCTCGCCAGAAGGACTGGATCTAGTGGGGCGCTATGTCCGCGACTATGTTCCTGAATTGCTGGACGCGCTGGCTTCGCACAGTCCGGACGTAGAGAGTTGGCTCGACTGCCTGAAATATTTAAAACGCGAAACTGCTAAGCCGAAGCGGCTTGGATTGCTGGCGCCCGGAGGCACGACCCCAGACGGGAAGCCGAAGCCGGCCTACTCTGGGCTGAGTGTGCTGCTGATGACAGTTTCCGCCGCCGCGTGTTACCTGCTGTTCAAGCCGGCGGCTGCGCCTGCGGAACAGATGCATCTGGCGCTCAGCGGATCGGCAAAGGCGAAGCAGGAATTACCACATCATCCGATTTTTGCTGCCGCGCTGGAACGAATCCTGGCCGACATCCAACCGCTTCGATATCCAGAGCTGCTACAGGATGCGCTACCGGCGCCCGAAGTCGAGACCACGATTCCAACGGACAACGTCGAAACAGCAAAGGTGGGTCGCACGTTGATCGACGCTGCACGTGACCTGCTGTTGCAGCGAACCTTTGCGTTGCCTTCGCTGCTGTCGTTTCAATTTCTGACGGGAGAAATGGCACCCGCGTCTGCCATGACCAAGGTACTTTCAGCGCAGCAGGAAATGGAACAGAAGCTAGAAGGCGTGCTGATCGACCAATGGTTGGCGAAGGTGCGTGAGTCGCGACGCAGCACCGGTGTGGACGGAGACAGCGAATGGCTTGATTACATGTTCGCTTCTCCTATTCCGAACCCGGTACATATGGAGTGCGAAATTTCTGATCATCAGAATCAGCCGCAGCAACCAGGATGGTTTCCGCAAAATTGGCTGCACTACATGCACGCCGTTGCCATTCGCTGAGAGGCTTGTCGCGTGCTGTTATTTGGAGTTGACGCGATGACATTCAGATCGCATCTTTCCGGCCAATGAATCGGACGAAAAACTCACCGAGCGGCCGGCGGCATCCCACCAGATGAATTGCTTCGCAGCATACCGCGCCCCGGATCCAGAAAAAATATTCGCGAACACAATTGACTCGCCATTGACAGGAAGAATCGCCAAACTATTTCCGGCACCATTCAGATATTCGACCGCAAATGCACCAGCGGGCAGCCCCATTTTGGCGCCCTCCGCATCGCATTCGTACTGCACGGTGGAACGGGACACCGCCTGCGAACCCTTCAAATGAAGTGTCACGTCCGTCGCGCTCGCGGTAGCACACGCGGCCAGCAGCCCGGTCGCCGTCACCATTTTCCTTGCAATGATCATCATCGAACTGTCCTTTCGGGATTCGTCCTTTCACTGTTGCTGTTGTTGCATCTGCTGAATCTCAAGAAGGGGCGACGCCGGAGGTGGTGGCTCCTGTGCCTTTTCCACCATCACCGACCAATCTTCGGGGGTCGGCATATCACGATCAAGAGCGGGCGCCTCAACGAACGATTCCACTTTTACTGCGACGTATAGTTCGCTTGCAGATCGACCGCGAAAAATGCCATGGGTCGGCGGAACGTCCGCATAGTCTCTACCGATCGCTGTACGGATGTGCCGCTCGCGGGCCAACAGATTGTTTGTCGGATCAAAACCAACCCAGCCGAGATGAGGAAGGAAAGCCTCGACCCACGCGTGGGTCGCATCATTCGAGGAGCGGTCATGCTCCCGGTCACTTTGATACAGGTAACCGCTGACGTACCGACAGGGAATGCCAACATAGCGCAGCAACGCGATCATTGTGTGGGCAAAATCCTGGCACACACCCTCACGAGATTCAATGGCTTCGTCGATCGGCGAGTCCACGCGGGTTGAACGCGGGACGTATTGAATGTACTCAAAGAGGCTCTGATTCAGTTCCCTAACCAGCACCAGCGGATCGTCCCGCCGTGTCACATTCAACCGGGCAGCCAGCGCTTGCAGCTTTGGCGTCGGCTTTGCAAACTCGCTGGGCAACAGCATCTCCCAGTAATCGCCATAACTCACAAGGGCATCCAGGTCCGCCCATGCAGAGGAGACCAGAGAATTGGGCAGCTCCGCCAACGATTGTTGTTCAACGAGAGATTCCGCGATGATGACCAGCTGATTATGTTCGGCGGGAATGTCGAAGTGTTGAATCTGGTTGCCTAGATGGTCGCGATAGGAAAACACGCGGCATCGCGGACTGACCGAAAGCGAAAAGGAGAGGCAGCGCTGGTTGGAGTCGGAACGCGGATGCATGCGCGTTTCCATGACGCTCTCACTCACGCAGTGGGTGTAGACAAACTTGGTCAGATGGCGCACGGAATAAAACTTCATCGAGGTGACTCTCCTTCCGACTGCGGGCCTTCTAAATTCATGGGCACAGCTACTGTGACAACGCCACGTGGACCTTGTAGTGAATGTAGTCTCGGTAGATTAGAGAATGGATGTGGCGGCATTGCTGCGAAATATTATGAACGTAAGGTCCGACGCCCTGCGCCATCACTTCAGAAATCTCGCAGAAATTCAGCGACGCCTGAAGGCGTCCCGCCACGCGACTTAATTCTTCCGCGATCAGTCGCCCACTTCCCTCCTGCAACGCCATCAGCGCCCATCGCAGCTGATCAATCGAGTAGCGGACCGAATGCGGAAACTCTTTATTGAGCAAGAGGAATTGAAGAATTTGCGGTTGGGTCAAGTCGGCCGTATACACATTGCAATAGGATTCGAAGGCCGTGCAGCAGCGAAGCAGTCCAATCCATTCCAGAAATTGCTGGCTACCTGCGCCTTCAGAAATGCTTTCTGCCGCGTCCCACTCAAACACTCCGATCAATGTTGCGATAGCCGTGGCGCGCTCAATGGCGCGACCGATTTGAATGAAGTGCCAACCTTCGCCATGACTCATCGAGGTATCCGTTGCACCTTGAAACAAATGAAGCTCGTTCAGGGTTGCCGCCGGAAATTCATCGAGACGATCGCCTTTCTCCGGCACTTCGTCGGTGACGCGATGGTACATGCGATTCAGTTGCTGCCATTGCTCTGATGTGATTTCTTCGCGGACCTGGCGCGCATTTTCGCGAGCCGCGGTAATACAGCCGGTGATGGAGGCGCGGCTGTCCCGTTCAAAGGCAAGCGCGTGCGCAAGAGCATAAAAATCGCCGTTCCACTCCAGCCCTTCCGGGTTTCCCAGTGCCGCCAGAACACGCTTCCAGCGCCCTTCCTCACTGGTACTGGAAGGATCGAGCGTCATGCTGAAATTTACATCAAGCATGCGCACCGTGTGCTCGGCGCGTTCCAGATAACGACTCATCCAGTAAAGACTGTCTGCTACTCGCGAGAGCATATGCCTCCATGGGTCAATCGGGTTCGGCTAATTATGCGTGCAACACCCAGGTATCTTTGCTGCCGCCGCCTTGCGATGAATTTACAACCAACGAACCTTTCCGCAACGCAACCCGCGTCAGCCCACCGGGCACTACTGTGACCTTATCGCCGTACAGAATGTAGGGCCGCAGGTCCACATGCCGTGGTTCGATACTGGGGTCACCGACATCGCCCATCAAGCAGGGCGACCGCGAAAAATTCAGTGTCGGCTGCGCAATGTAGTTGCGCGGATTGGCCTCAATCCTGTCGCGAAAGTCCGCCTGCTGCTCTTTTGTGCTGTGCGGACCAATCAACATGCCATAGCCGCCCGACTCTCCGACGGCCTTGATGACCAGGTTTTCCATATTTGCAAACGCGTGCTGTCGTTGCGTCGGATCGGTCATCAAAAAGGTTTCTACATTTGGAAGTATGGGATCTTCCTTCAGGTAGTAGCGGATGATCGCAGGCACATAAGCGTAGAGAGCTTTGTCGTCGGCGAGGCCCGTGCCAAAGGCGTTGGCCAACGTCACATTTCCGGCGCGATAGGCATTAAAGAGGCCGGCGACACCCAGGATGGAATCTCCCCGGAACGCTAACGGATCGATGAAATCGTCATCCACTCGGCGATAAATTACATCGACGCGCTTCAGCCCCGCCGTCGTACGCATGTAGACGATGTTGTCGTGAATGACAAGGTCGCGACCTTCGACCAGTTCGATCCCCATCTGGCGGGCCAGGTAGGTGTGCTCAAAATAAGCAGAATTGTAAACGCCTGGGGTCAGCAGCACGATCGTGGGCTCGGGCCGGCCTTCCGGAGCCAGCGAACGCAGCGCGCTGAGCAACACCTGCGGATAATGCTCGATCGGCCGCACACCGTAGCTGCGAAAGGTCTGCGGGAACGCTCGTTTCATCACGCGACGACTGGTCAGCATATAGCTGACGCCGCTGGGAACGCGCAGATTATCTTCCAGCACGACAAAAGTGCCATCGTTGAGACGCAGCAGATCCGTGCCGGTGACTGCGATATAGACATTGCGCGGAACTTGCAATCCGCGCATTTCGCGACGAAAGTGCGGGCAGCTATACGCAATTTCGCGCGGGACGAAACCGTCGCGCAGGATCTTTCCGTCGTTATATACATCGCCGAGAAATAGATTCAGCGCAGTAATCCGCTGAATCAGGCCGCGCTCGATTCGGTCCCACTCCGCTCCCGTGATGATGCGCGGCAGCATGTCATAGGGAAAAATGCGCTCCGTGCCTTCTTGATTTCCATATACCGTGAAGGTAATACCCTGGGTGCGAAAAGATATGTCGGCTGAATGTTTACGCCGCGCTAGTTCTTCTTCTGGCAGTCCGCTGAATGTATCGAGCAGCAAGCGATAGTGCGGACGAACCTTTCCGTCCGCATCGAACATTTCATCGTAGGCCTGGTCAAGGAAATAATTGCGAAGATATCCATTGCTTTGATCAACCGGGGCGGATTTTCTGTTGACGGAAGGCGCGGAAGTCAGGGCTTCGACCGGTGGGTTCGGAAGTTCGTTCGCGGGAATCGTCATTGGCCCGTCCCTGAGCCCACTGAAATGGATGTTCCCGCAATTCCAGATTTCACTTTCTCATCCAGCCAATCCGATACCACGGAGAAGTGGGTAAGATTGGCAACGCCAAAGGAAGTTGTCAGGGCGACATCGGAAGCATCGCGTCCCGTGGCCATCAATACCCGTCCCAGCCGTTGGCAATTATGTCGCGCATCCATAGTCCACCAGCGACCACTGAGATAGACCTCAAACCATGCACTGAAATCCATCGGAGAGGGTGCGACGATGACGCCGAAATCACCGAGGTATCCGGTTGCGTAGCGCGCCGGTATATTGAGGGCGCGGCACAGTGTTATGGCCAGGTGCTGAAAATCCCGACAAACACCGATGCGCTCTGTAAAGACATCCAGCGCCGTCTTGGTCGACCGCGCCGCCATGTAATTGAACTGAACGATGCGATGGACATACGCGACGATGGCCTGAACTCTCGTCATTCCGCGCGGCATTCCGCCAAACAGATCCAATGCAACCGCAGAGAGGCGATCCACTTCGCAATAACGGCTGTTCAGCAGAAATTTGAGCACTTCATGGGGCAAGTCCTGCACCGGCATCTCTTCTGCGGATAGATCCATTTCATCCGGCGCATCGACGCCGACGATCAACGTCGACCCATGCAGTCGCAAGGCGCCAGCGGGCGAGAAGATTCGGCTGCAGCGATTGCCAAAGCTGTCAATATATTCGGCGACGGGAAGTTTGGGTTCTGTCTGCAGAATGTCCGGTTCCCGCAGGTCGCGGTCGCGCGACGGGTGCACGTGCAGCAGCGCTACCATCGCGGTAGGAGCGGGCAATTCGAAACGAAGATCGTAACCTAAACGAATGAGCATCCAGGCTCCTGATTGAATCGCATTCCCAGTTCTACTTGTAGGGGTCTGGTGTTCCGTACCGTTTTGTGGCCAAAGCGAGGCTGCCGCCTCAAACCGCAGTGTTGCAACCGATGTGTTAAGAATTGAACAGGTCGACGTTTTTCGCAAGGGCCAAATTGAAGTGACTTTAAAAAAGCGAGAGGGTGAATGACGTATTGCCTCGGCATCAAGACGCGGGACGGACTGATTATGGCCTCCGACTCACGCACCAATGCGGGTTACGACCAGGTGAATGTCTGCCGCAAAATGCATACTTTCACCGAGCCCGGCGAACGCGCCTTCGTCATCCTGACCAGCGGAAGCCTGTCGATCACGCAGTCGGTGATCACGCTGCTCCGCGAAGAATTCAAACACGGTAAGGGCCTCGCGACCGCGCGCAACATGTATGAAGCAGCACGAGCCGTGGGCGCCTGCGTTCGGACGATTTCTGACTTAGACCGCGAGGCTCTCGCCAAGGACGAGTACAACTTCAACATCCACTTGCTGTTGGGCGGCCAGATCAAGGGTGAGGCGGCCGACCTGTACCTGATATATCCCCAGGGCAATCCGATCTGCGCTACCGAAGATTCGCCGTACCTGCAGATTGGAGAGGTAAAGTATGGTCGTCCCATTCTCGACCGGGGCATCGACTCACGAACCACATCGCTGGATGCGGCCTCTAAATATGCCATGCTGTCCTTCGATGCAACTATGCGATCCAACGTTACCGTAGGTCCGCCAATCGAACTATTGCAGTATCGGAACGACAGCCTTTGCTTCGATCAATACCGTCGTTTCTCGGCGCACGATGCAGAACTGGACTTGATTCACGCGCGATGGGAGCAGGCATTGCGGCGGGTGGTCGACGACCTGCCTAGCATTCAGTTTGCCGGCACGCTCGAAGATCTGAGCCTGTTACAGGCAACCATTACCGAACCGGAATTGCTATAGGTTTTGATCCAATCGCAATACCGTTCGCAGCCTTCAGGTGACTACAGTCGCGATTCAACCGGCCTTCAGCAAAACCAGCGTGACATCGTCATGCTGCGGCGCGTCGCCGACAAATCGATCCAGATCGCGCGTGATGGTTTGCAGAAGCAGGGCCGGCGTTAACGTCGAATTGGCGTACAGAATGTTCAGCAGGCGCGCTTCGCCGTATTCTTCACCGGCTGCGTTCTCCGCCTCGGTCACGCCGTCGGTAAAAATCACCAGCCAATCCCCGCTTTGCAATGTGACCGTTCCCGATTTGTAGGGGGCGTCCGCTAGAATTCCAATCGGAATCCCGCCATCGTTCAGGCGTTCCAAAGCTCCGGTGTTGCGGCGCAAGATCGGAGGGTTATGTCCGGCATTCACGTAAATCAGACTTCGATCAGCAGAGTGATATTCGGCAAGAAACGTGGTTGTAAATCGTCGACCATTCTGGCTGTTGCTGCAGGCGTAAGCATTCATGCGGCCCACTAACTCCGTCAATGAGGCGGAGGTTCCGGCAAGAGTTTTCAGACTGGCCTGGAAAGTCGCCATCAGTAAGCCGGCAGGAATGCTTTTACCGGCGACGTCGGCAACCGCGATCAAGAACGTTTCGTCCGGCAAACTCGACGGACGCGGAAATACGTCGTAGTAATCCCCGGCAACCGTATTGGCGGCACGAGTGGCAAAGGCAATCTCCAACCCGGGAACTTCAGGGGGATTCGCGGGCAGCAACCACTCCTGAATTTCTTTGGCAATCTGCAGGTCACGCTTCATTACCACGCGATCCGCGACTTCCAGAACCACCAGCAGCAATAACACCAGTGCAGCCCACATGGCGCCATCAAACTCAAAAACTTTCAGCTCGCCGTGCCTGTTTTGCCAGGAAATGCCGCCGTTGAAAACAAGGAGCAATAGCGCGATCAAAAGTAATACGCGGCGCGCAGGGCTGAGTTTTTCAACGATGGCCCAGAAAAACTGCACGCCCAAATTGAGAAAATGCTTCCCTTTTCCGATACCTGGTGTTCGGTTGGAATCCACGTCATGCGAATACAGACGGTAACTTGATCGAGCTTCAACGCGGAACTGATTCCAAAGCTGCGAGAGCTCCATGCCATCTGTGACGCGCTGCCAGAATCTTTCCATGCGACTCATGATGGAATGGTCTCGCGTCGTGTGGTTCGGGCGCACTTGCGGACGGGGCGCAAGTTGACTGCGTTCCTTGGAGGCATGGGAGGATTATAGGTGAGAGCGAAAACGAGACAAAGTGCAGCTCAGCAAATCGGTCGCACGTTACTGCATCTGCATTCCCGGCATCGCAGAGCGATCCATATTATCGTGTTCATGATCGTCGTTGATTGACCAGATTTTCCTAGGATCTTTCTCGTAGGGATAGACGTGCACCATCCATCCAAACACATGAGGATAGAAGATCCCGCCGGCGGCATCACAGGCCGCTTCCGTCGTAATAGAACCACGCAGACCAAACCTGGCATCGGGCCCCAGGTATTCGGTTTTCTCCGGGCGAGGTGCTTTGCAGAAATTTATATGCTGGTGCCATCTAGCGATGCTTAGCGGGATCCTGTCATTCAACTCATCCTCGGTGGCGTCGACTCGGTCCGTATACATGACTCCAACCAGTTTGTAGCCGCCGTCGCGAGTCTTGGTATACAGCAGTGAAGTGGGTAGGGATGGGTCGAATTGCCATCGGGCGGCGATCGCATAGTCTCGCCTGGAAAAGTGATAGATAGCTTGCGGAACATTGGGCAGGAAAATCTGATAGCCGTCGGCGAGAGCCTTGTGGTAGTCGCGGTACGGCTCCATCGCCTTTATGGCTGCAGCGACCACCGCGTCTGCTTTCTGTTGATCGCCCGGCTGCATTGGACGCAGCGAAGTGAGGAACATGTGGCCCGCCATGTGGCTCATATCGCCGCCAGACATGCTGCTGCCAGCGTCCGTATGCGGCTCAATTGGAATGGCTGACTGTGCGCCTGCATATGCAGCCCCCAAAACGAATCCAACGGCGAGACAAAGAGACACGCCCGTGCTCAAGTACCTACCGCAAGTACGGATTGAGGGTCGACCTATGGACGTCATGCTGACCTCGCTTATGTCGACGGACGCACCCCGCCGTGAACGTGTGTAGAGCCGGGCCACCCGCGAGCTTTGATCCTATGGACGCACAAGTCTGATTGAAGTTGCGCAGTTCGCGTCGAAATGATTCTCCGAGGGCGAAGCGGAGGCGAACCCTCCTCAATCCTCATCTCCTTGCTGAGGCATGTTCGTGGGTTTGCGGTCGGGATTGATCGCTGGATGATGAGCATTTCTGATCTGCTGATTCATCTGCGGCAATTGTGTTTGCTTGAATTGCTCCCATCCCGGAAGGACTTCGGTTCCCTCCTTTTGCACGTGCGACGCCGCAGCCAGCAACGCCGCCGTCGGATTTGCATCGGCCTGTTCCAATTCTCCATAGAGAAGTGTTGCCTCCGTCGTCACTTCGTCGATGCCTGGCAGGCGTTTCGTCGCATTCGGTCCCGTGCCTTCAAGAATTGTTTTCAGCGCGGCGCTCGAGGTCGCGAGTTGTTTCGCAAGCGCAGGGTCCTGAACCGCGGCGACTTGCTCGATGACTGAATGCGCTTGCAGGTCGGCTTTGGCAAGCTCATCCAACGAGGTGGCCATCGTCGTCTGCGCCATGTGTAACGCTTCCAACTCGGCTTCGGACATATGCACGCGCGGATCCATCTTCACCAGCAATGGCGCGGTCTCGCTCTTTCCATCCACGGTTAAGCGAATGGTGTACGTTCCCGGCACAACCAGCGGTCCTTGCGGCGCCAGCGGAGTGCGATGCGGCACCGCTGCGATGGGATAGGAATAACTGGTCGCGGTGGGTGCGGTCGCACGAAGGTCCCAGACCCAACGATGCATCCCTGATGTAGTCGGTATCGGCCCGTGCATCTTTGGCCAATAGGCAGGAATCAATCCTGTGCGCAACTCTTCCGGAGTGGGAACAACGGGATCGTCGCTGCTGTACTTTCGCAAAACGTTTCCGCTATTGTCCAAAATTTCGAGAGTCACGGCGTGGGCATTGTGCTGCAGATCGTAGTCGAGAATCGCACCGTCGGGCGGATTTTCTCCGGCGGGCTCATCTGCGGGCAACGGCGTATCCGTATTGGTGTCACGGCGCACACGCCATGCCGGAGCAGGCGGCAACAACATTGATGATTGCTTGCCGGCGTCGGCCGACAGCTGACGCAGCGGACTCACGTCGTCGAGGATCCAGAAGGAACGGCCGTGGGTCGCGACGATAAGGTCATCATCCTTCACCAGCAAATCTCGTATGGAAGTGTGCGGAAGGTTGTAATTCAGCGGTTGCCAATGGTCGCCATCGTCGAAGGAGACCCACACAGATTTTTCCGTCGCCGCGTACAGCAATCCCGGCTGCACTGGATCGGCTCGAACCGTGTTGACCGGCGCGTCAGCTGGAAGACCGGCGCTGATGGAGACCCAGGTTTTTCCGCCATCGTGCGTGCGGTAGGCGTATGGATGCAGATCATCCACTCGGAAGCGATTCACGGCGACGTAGGCGGAGTCGTCATCGAAGCGCGTCGCATCGATCTGCGCGATCTTGCTCCAGGGTTCGACTCCTGGCGGCGTTATCTTCGTCCAATTCGCGCCTCCGTCGCGCGTAATCCACACCAGGCCATCGTCGGTTCCAGCCCAGATGGTCTGCGTCGTTTTATAAGACGCTGCTAGCGAATAGATCACTCCGCGTCGCTCTTCCTGCTGCTTGGAGGTCAGCGCCGGCACCGAGGGCAGTTGACCCGTCTTCTCCTGGCTCAGATCTGGACTGATGATTTTCCATGACTGACCACCATCTGTGGTCACGAAAAGATGATTCGCCGCGTAGTACAGCGTGTGCGGATCTACTGGAGAAAACTCAATCGGCTGGGTACGGTCCGCACGAAATCCTCGTTTCTTCATAGGCAGCGGGGACACATTTTGTACCTGTCCGGTCACCATGTCGTAGCGCGAAACTTCTGTTCGTCCCGCTCCATACACAATGTCAGGATGCAGGGGATCCGGCGCCGCATATCCGTATTCGATGATGCCAGCGGGATGCCAGTCGCGAAAGGTAATTTCGCCATCGTTGCCTCGTGTCAGGGTGCAGACCGAACCGCTCTCTTGCTGCCCTGCGCACACCTGATACGGAAAGCTATTCGTCGCCGCAACGTGATACAGCTGCGCTGTGGGCTGGTTGTACCAGGAGCTCCAACTGTCGCCGCCGTTCACACTGACAAGCGCGCCCTGGTCGCTGACCAGCAACAATATTTTTGGATTGCGCGGATTGATCCACATGTTCTGATAATCGTCGCCACCCGGCGCTCCACGCAGGCTGATCCAGGTTTTGCCGCCATCCTCAGAACGGCAGGTCACGATGCTGGTGCTGTACACGATGTCCGGATTTTGTGGATCAACTACAGGCACGGGAAGATCGCCGCCGCCAATTTTCATGGCTGGGCGCGGATCATCAGTAATCTTTCGCCAACTCATCCCACCGTCGTCGGAACGGTACACGCCCAAGCCTTTATCGGTGGCGTATCCGTTGCCTTCTTCCTTCGTCGCCAGAGTTGCATACAGCCGCTGCGGATTGCTCGCTGAAATTGCGACGTTGATCTGCACCAAATCCTTCGGCAGGCCGTTCGTCAGTGGCTTCCAGGTGGTTCCGCCGTCGGTCGACTTAAAGAGGCCACCGTTCGTCGTTGCATATTCGTTGCCATCTTCCCATGGGCCCAGGCGCTCATCCCACAGCGACGCATACACAATCTGCGGATTCTTCGGATCGATGACAACGTCGGACCCGCCGGTATTTTCATCCTTGTACAAAACTTTGTCCCAGGTTTTGCCGCCATCGGTCGAGCGAAAAATCCCCCGCTCCGAATTGGGGCCGTAAGGATGTCCGAGCACTGCCGCGAATACTCTATTCGCGTTGCTCGGATCGACGGCAATCGCGGGAATCTGCTGACCGTCGCGCAGGCCAAGATGTGTCCAGGTTTTGCCGGCATCGGCAGAGCGATAGATACCGTCGCCGACGGAAAGATCGGGCCGATGCAACCCTTCTCCGCTGGCTACGTACACCACATTGCTGTCGGAGGGAGCTACCGCGATTGCACCGATCGACTGCGTGTCCTGGCCGTCGAAAATGGGATTCCACGTGCGGCCAGAGTCTGTCGATTTCCAAACGCCGCCATCGACCTGGCCCACGTAGAAAACATTTGGCTGATCTGGGACACCCGCGGCGGCGCGTGTGCGACCTCCGCGGAACGGCCCGATCATGCGCCAATACATATCCGGCATGGAATTGTTGTGTTTCGCCGCCAAACAATCGACGCCGGGAAACAGCAAGCCGGTAAATAACAAGACTGCTAACAAATAGCGAGCGGCAGAATGTCTTTCCGTCATTTCCATCCCTTCAATGTGTCGCGTGAATCTTAGTAGGAGGGCCGACTTGCTTAAGGACCAAATTTCCGAGCGACAGCTTTCAATGCGTCAGAATAGCTGATCCGGCGCTTCCCTGTTGCGGTCACTTCAGATTTTCTGCTATTGGGTTCGATTTTGGCTGCATTTTTTATTCCCTCTTGATCCTGCGGCCCTTTGACCGTCACAATCTGAGGAGTGATGAACATTTCTCGTTCTGTCTCGCGCTTTCTGTCCGCGTCATTTCTTACCTGGGCCGCATTTCTCTCTGTTCTAACCTGCGCACAGCTGGTTGCGGCCCAGTCGTTGCCGCCGGCTCTCTACAGCGGACTGCAGTGGAGACTCATCGGCCCCTTTCGCGCAGGTCGGGTCGTTGCAGTGAGCGGCATCCCAGGAAGCCATCGAGAATTCTTCTTCGGCGGTGTGGATGGCGGCGTATGGAAAACCACCGACGCTGGAACGGTATGGCATCCGGTCTTCGACCAGGCGCCCGTTGCCTCCATCGGGTCTATCGCGGTGTCGGATTCAGATCCGAACGTCATATATGCCGGGACGGGCGAGTCCGATATACGCTCTGACCTCGCCTCGGGTGATGGTGTGTATCGCAGCGATGATGGAGGGTCGACATGGAAACACGTTGGCCTCACCGATTCGCAACAGATCAGTCGCATCCTAGTTGATCCGAACGATGCCAACACGGTGTATGCCGGCGTCCTGGGCCATGCGTATGGGCCGAGCGATGAGCGGGGTGTCTACAAGTCAACTGACGGCGGTCAGCATTGGCAGCACGTACTCGACAAGGGGCCTGATGTCGGCATCGCCGATCTTGCAATGGCTCGTGCCAAGCCGAACATCCTGTTCGCGGCTACCTGGAACGCGCATCGTCCGCCGTGGAGCACCTATCCCCCGGTTGAAGGACCGGGTAATGGTTTGGATCGCACGACCGACGGCGGCGCAACGTGGACACAACTTACCGGTCACGGCTTACCGGGTGGCGATTGGGGGCGCACTGGAATCGCGGTGAGCGCGGACGGCAAGCGCGTGTATGCAACCATCGTTAGCCCAGGCCACTCCGGCCTCTACCGCTCGGACGATGGAGGCGATAGTTGGACGCTGGTCAACACCGACGATCGCCTCACCAGCCGCGCCTGGTATTTCAGCTCGCTCGCCATTGATCCCAGCAACGCGGACGTTCTGTACATTCCCAACGTGGCTCTTTATCGTACGAATGACGGCGGCAAGACGATTGAGATTGTGCGGGGCGCTCCGGGCGGCGATGATTATCACCAGATTTGGGTTGACCCAAAGAATTCTGACGACCTGATGCTCGGCGTCGATCAAGGTGCGTCCGTAAGTTTGGATCGCGGAAAAACGTGGACCACCTGGTATAACCAGCCGACTGCGCAGATGTACCACGTCACAACGGACGATAATTTTCCCTACTACGTTTACGGCGCGCAACAGGACAGCGGCTCCATCGCCATTGCCAGCCGCAGCGACCATGGACATATCGACACGCGTGACTGGTTTTTGCCCGGCGGCAGTGAAAGTGGGTATCTTGCGATCGACCCCAAGGATGAAAACATCATCTACGCAAGCGATACCTATGGCGATGTGGAGCGATTCGACCGGAGAACTTCATTCGGCCAGACCATCACTCCGTGGCCGCTTGGCGGATTCTACAAAGCCGCCAACAAGAGGAAGTATCGCGACCCGTGGACACCGGTGCTCGTCTTCTCGCCAGCGGATAAGCGCTCGCTCTATATGGGAACGCAGTATGTGATGAAGACTGTTGATGGCGGCCTGCACTGGCAGCAGATCAGCCCCGATCTGACCGGAGCCGTAGAAGGATCGAGCGAAGTAGGCGAACTAACCACAGCCAACGCCGAGCAGCGCGGCTACGGGGTTGTTTTTACGATCGCGCCTTCGCCGCTGAAGGCAGATGAAATCTGGGCAGGCAGCGATACCGGGCGCATCAACGTGACGACCGATGGTGGGAAAACCTGGCGCGACGTGACACCGCCGAACCTTTCTCCGTGGAGTAAGGTTTCGCTGATCGAAGCGTCGCATTTTGATCCTGCAACAGCGTACGCGGCGGTCGACAGGCATCGCCTCGGCGATCGAAAGCCGTATCTCTACATCACGCACGATTATGGAAAAAGCTGGAACCTGTCAGTTGACGGGATCGCGCCGACGCATTTTCTGCGGGCGGTTCGCGAGGATCCGAAGCAGCGCAATCTATTGTTTGCCGGGACGGAATTCGGCATCTACGTTTCCTTTGATGCCGGCGATCATTGGCAGTCGCTGCAACAGAATCTTCCAGTGACTTCTTTGCGCGACATGACAATTCACGGCAGCGATCTAATCGTCGCGACCCACGGGCGGTCATTCTGGATTTTGGATGACATTGCACCGCTGCGGCAGGCCGCCGCGGTCAACGCGACAAAGCCATACTTATATACGCCGCCAGTGACGGTACGCGTGGACAATGATGCGTTCCTGGGAACGCCGCTGCCTCCGGAGGAACCGCAGGCGAACAATCCGCCCGATGGCGCCATCGTCGATTATTACCTCGGCAGCGAAGCCAGCAAAGTCACGCTGCAGGTTCTGGATGAGAAGGGTCACGTCCTGCGCCATTTTTCGAGTGCCGACAAACTGGAGATTAAGCGGCCGTTGCTTCCGATTGCCGAGCGATGGTTCCCCGCACCACAAACGGTAATGACCAATTCGGGTGAGCATCGATTTATCTGGGATCTGTCCTCCGGCGGCTCTGGCACTGACGTGGAAGGCGACGATATCGATGCGACGAGCATTCCGCCCGGACCTCGCGTCCCGCCCGGAAAGTACACCCTTCGTCTTACTGTCGATGGGACCTCGATGGAGCGCCCGGTGCAAGTGACGATGGACCCGCGCAGTATCGCCGCAACCGAAGTACTTGATCAGCAATTCGCACTCGCCGGATCCATTTATCGTGAGACGCTCGCCAGCCGCAAAGCCATGGCGGAGTTGGAGAGTGTCGAAACTCAGCTAAACGCATTGCAGTCGAGAAACAGCAACCCTGTTGATCTACAGCGAGAATTGCGCAGCGCCCTCGCAAAACTCCAGACCTTAAAAAATGGCAGAGATGAGGTCTCCAACGCATCGGAGAAACAAATTGGATTGGCCGATGCGAACACAGGTCTCGGCGTGGCTCTGCGTGTCGTTGAAAGCGGTGATCGGCCGGCGCCAGCCCAGGCGATTGTGATTTTCGACCAGATGAAGAATGCAGCCAATACTCAGATCGCGGCGTGGCAGCACTTTAAGGTGAGTGATCTGGCTCGAGTGAACGCAGCCTTGCAACGTGCGCATCAACCTCCGCTGCAGATTGCGGCCATCGAAGAGCAAGTGCATTACGCGATGACTCGATGATCCTCGCATACAAAGACTAGAGAGTCGTACCGCTCACAATTTGTATGCGCCCGCGTTTCTTTGAACGTGTGGTCGGTGACGGCGTACCCTGAAAGCTGAGGAACTCTATGCCGTCTACCGAAGCCGCCACACCGCGCCAGCACGCGTCCACTACCGCTGCGGGGCCGCAACTGCCCGAGCCCACTTATGCGGAGCGTGTGCGCACATTGCTATCGCTCGCCTCGATCGCAACACTATCGACTCTGTCCCGCAAACATGAGGGGTTTCCCTTTGGCTCGTTGATGCCCTATGCCCTTGATGCTGCCGGCAGGCCGATTTTCCTGATCAGCAACCTGGCGATGCATACGCAGAATCTGAAAGCCGATCCGCGAGCGAGTTTATTTGTGGAGCAGACTGGCGCCGACGGCGATCCGCTGGGCGCCGCGCGAGCCACGCTCATGGGGCATGTCGAACTTGTACCGCAACCAGATCTCGCCAGCGCACGAGAACAATATTTGTTGCGTCACCCGAATAGCCGCTACTGGGTGGACTTCGCCGACTTCAATTTCTTTCGGCTGCAACCGATCGACGTCTACTATGTGGGCGGCTTCGGAGTCATGGGCTGGGTCGAAGCAACAGAGTATGAGCACGCCTCGCCCGATCCTTTGGCGGAAGCATCTGCAGGCATCCTGAGCCACATGAATGCCGATCATGTGGACTCGATGATTTTGCTGGCGCGGACGCATGCGAACCTGGTCGCGTCAGAAGCAACCATGACCTCTGTTGATCGCCTTGGGTTCTTCCTGCGACTGAAGACCGAGGACGGCATGAAGGGCACTCGCATCAACTTCCCGCGAGAGGTCACGACCCCGCAGGAGACGCGCAAGGTGCTGGTGGAGATGGTGCGTCAGGCTGGCAATTCTACGCAGCCATAAGGCCGATCGTGTCGATCGTTCCTGTAACCCGCTAGGCTTTGAATGCCGGCGAATGTCTATGCCGACGCGATATTTCGGTCGCGGCGAAGTAGAAACTCCTTGGCGAAGCGTCCCATTCGCTGCAGATCGGTGGGGTCAATAAACAAAACATAGGCCGTCAGGACGTCCCACTCGAACATGGGGATATTCAGCGAATATTCAATCGACAAATGAAACAGCAATCCAAGCACCAGCAGCGGGTAACGAAATGGACGGAACCAGATCAGCACGCCGAGACTGAACTCAAGAACCACGGTGTACCAGGTCGCCAATTTTAATAACCAGAGCTGTTGTGTCCAACCGGGCAATGGAAATCGCTGGATGGCATGGATGTGGAATACATAATACAGCGCGGTGCCATTCAACCAGGGCGCGCCTTTGATCTTCCATAAGAACGAAGCGAAATATAAAAGTGCGAGCTCGAACTGGATCATTCGCTGCGCCCACGGAGCCCGTGGTCTAATCTCTGCGCCCTCCAGCTTTCTGCGAACACGGATGAGCCGATCGATCGACAATGCCGCTCCTGCCGGTGCAAACATCAAGAAAAATCCGGTGACGCGCAAAAATACATCGCCGCCGTGCAGGATGTAGAGATTTCTTTGCTGGATAGACGCCAGGCAGGCGAACACAACGATGCTGCTCACACGGGTCCACAGACCAATCGTCAGCAAGATCGCGAAGCCTAAGAAAATCCAGAAGAACGCCGCGACCCAAGCATCATTCTGCGGCATCACCGTAAACAGGTTCAGCCGAACACCGGGCTCGACTTTTGCCATAGTTTGAAGCGTCACCCAGCTATGAACGCCAAACCAATCCAGCCATTCTGAGTGCAACAGGATGAGCGTGATGCTGACACAGGTTCCGTACAAAATCCGGAAGACCGCTATTGGCTCGGGAGACTGGGGCGCAAAGAAGAATCGCTCCCATGCCTCGCGAAATCGCGCAAGGGTCATCGAAGGTCCCCGCTGCTGACATAGTATTCGTAGAAGAATTCAGGTTTGGCCGCAGGCTCCTGGGCTGGCGTCACTCCATATAGGATCGGCGTCTGAAATTTCATCAGGATTACCATCTGCGGAGGACCTGTCGAGTTGTTTAGAGATCTGGCTACATGTCGCGCCACATCCGGCCATAGCGCTGCATACCGCGAATCACAAAGAACTTCTGCAAATTTTCGATATCGCTCTTCGCGGTATCGTTTTGTGTAGCTGAGCTGCTCCATCCGCGGAAAATTAAACACGCGCATGTGGTGATCCTGAGTCACGACAACCGCTTGAATGTAGGAGTTCACCGGCCGCGGATTCGGAGCAAAGAAGTCCCATGATTGAAACAGGCCGGTCCACAACAGATACGGCCGAAGTATCTGTTTGATCTGAGGCAGCGGTGCAACGTTCAAAGGGATCGCCCAGCTAAGAATTGCAATCATGTTGAAGAGGATAAAAATGCTGATAACACCACGCAGGAATTCTTGATTCCCCGCAGTCCCAGGTTGCGACGAACGAACATCTGGTGACGGTTGAGGATTCGCGTCCGCGGAATCACCTTCACTGCCGGGCTGATTTTCGCCGGTTACATTCATGCCTGCTTCCAGTGTCACCCAGCGATTGTTAGTTGACCAGACACAAGATGGATACCATCCACATTTCAGGTGCAGGAATCGGCTGCCGTCACGCAGGATTCTCTGTTTGCGACAATGCGAAATAATCCTCGGCCACCTGTCGAAGAAAATCCATTTCAATCGCTCGATGTTTTCCAGGCGACGCTCCCAACAGCCAACCACGGCATTCCGCGATAGGAGTCGGCGACAATCCAAGCCCCACACGCAATGGCAGAGGAGATAAGAAACGCCGTCACCTGTAGCCGATCGGTCGGCTTTGTCACCAGGCCAGGGCCCCACACCAGCAACGTGATGATGCCTAACATCGCTGCTTCCGTTGTGGCGGCTAAACGCGGAACAATGCCAAATAAAATTGCGGCGCCGGCAACAATGTTGCCCACTCCTGTCAGGTACGCCCATGCGAGGCGGTCAGGCAGCCACGCCGGAACCAGCGCGACTGTGGCTGCGGTGTAGAAGAAATGAGAAAGGCCGATCATCGGCAATGAGACAGCAAACAGGATTCTAGCCATGCGAATTCCGCTGGCGCCCACCGCGAATTTCAAATGGCTCCTCTCCCATTCGCCGGCATTGGAGACAAACAAAATCCATCCACCCGCCAGAATCAATGCGATCTCACCGAAGCCGAGCCATGTAAACTCCATCTTCGGCATCGTCACCACCGGTGGGATCTTCAACAAGACCGCCCACAGCAGCAAAAAGACGAAAAGGATTCGCGAAGAGATTCGGCGTTGTTCGCGGAATCAGGAGCCCGAACCCGCAGAGCAGTTCGACCACCGCACTGGCGTAGGCGAAGAACAACCGTCCCGGCAAATGTTGAATCGGAATTCCCTGCCATCCCATGGCGAAATCACCATAGATCAGGCCGATCACCCCAAGCCCAATCATCATCACCGCAAAAACGATTTGTGATGGACGCGGTTCAGTCGCGCCGCAACTGCGCTGTCGATTGGATCGCATAGATTGCCCCCTGCAGCGTGGAAACTGGATCCTGGAACGTCACGTACGACCATATGTTGTTCATGGCATTTTGAGTATAAAACTCGACCTATTCTGTAAATTCCCTTAGCTCGCAAGAGCCCGGTTCGCGGACCGTAGAAACGGCGAAGCCAAACGCCGCGCCCGTATAATGGAGAGATCATGTCCAGAAAGAAAATCTTCGCCGCCGCAACCGTATTCGTTGCCCTTTTCGCGGCAACGATGCACGCGGCCGACCGAGATGCGACGGCATCTCCCGAACAGTATCGACTTCGGCTCTACCATCTTCATACCGGAGAACACATCGACATCGTGTACCGCGTTGGGGATCGTTACCTGCCGGACGCGGTAGCGCAGCTCGATCATTTTCTGCGCGACCATCGCACCGGGGACGTGAAGGATTACGATCTGAAAGAGTTTGATCTGCTGCACGATTTGATGGCCCGTCTCGGTCGTCCTGACGGGACGATCGACATCGTCTGCGGCTATCGCACTCCGTGGAGCAATAACTACCTGCGCGAGCATGGACACGGCGTGGCGCTGCACAGCCAACATATGGAAGCCAAGGCCATCGACATTCGCATTCCGGGCGTTCCAACGGCTGAAGTTCGCGATACTGCCCTCGCTCTCCATCGTGGCGGAGTTGGCTACTATCAGCAGTCCGACTTCGTCCATGTAGACGTTGGCCCCGTGCGCCGCTGGTAGTTGCCTAGCCTGGATAAGGCGGCCCTTTCGCCAGCAGTGTCTCCAGCGATTTGTCATGACCATAGATGTCATTAAAGAAATGCACCGAGCCGTCTTCTTCAACCACAGCGGTGATGTAGAGAATCAGCACTGGAATCGGCGCCTTCAAGTTGACCTGCTGGTTGTTGGGGCCAGTCTGCATGGCTGCCTGGACTTTCTCCAGCGTCCATGGCGGCTGATTGCGTAATAAATAGGCTGCCAGTTCAGCAGGCTTTTGTACTCGAATACATCCGTGGCTAAAGTCGCGCCGCGATTGCGAAAAGAGTGACTGTGCGGGCGTACTGTGCAAGTACACACTGTGTTCATTCGGGAATAGGAACTTCACCAGCCCAAGAGCATTGTCCGATCCCGGCTTCTGTCGCACCATCAGTTTTGCTGCGCGTAATTGGGCCAGCACGTCGTCATTGATCGGCCCACTTGTCACCACGGTGCCGCTGTAGGTGACGACTTCAAAATTCTTATTGGCGATGTAATTTCTGTTCTTCACAATCGCGGGAACAATTTCGCTGCGCAGAATGCTGGTCGGAACATTCCAGTACGGTCGAAACACAATGTACTGCATGTCTTTCGCAAACACTGGAGTCTGATGCCGGACAGCTTTTCCGACAACAACGTTCATCCTCAACGCGACTTTGTGATCCGCAGTAAATACTCGCAAAACGAATTCCGGCACATTCACAACCACCGGCGGTTGCGGGAATGAGGGCGGCAGCCAACGCCAGCGCTCCATCGCATCGTCCAGTTGCTGCACTCGAAATGATAACGGCACGTTCAGTTGACGGATGGTCTCCTTGCCCAGCTTGCCGTCCGCCACCATGCCATGACGATCCTGAAACAGCTTGACTCCATCCACCAATGCGCCTGTGTAGACCTGCGAGGCCGGGTCTACTGACGCGGTCTGCGAAAGATCAGCGAGCAGTTGCAAACGCTGCGCAAGTTGCCCTGTTCCAGCGTACGTATCGCCGGGAGCAATTGTCTTTGTCACTTCAGGAAGCGGCGGACCGTCGCCTTTCGCGGCGAGTTGCAGATAGCGCTGCAATGCCACCTCCGTTCGTTTGTAGCCGGCATACGGGGGTTCGGCGGCATCAAGGATGGATTGCACATTGCCGGCATGAATCACATCCTGAGCGATAAATTGCGGCAGATTGTATTTCTTATTCTGTATGTCGATGCCGAAATTGAAATGTTTCGGATTGACGCGGCCAATGTGCAGGTCGGAGATATAACGTAGCGTGCACACGGTCAGTGCCGCGTCAAAGTTCGCTTGAGTCGTTGGACCGGCGTTGACTTTTAGCGCGGCCAAACGGCCCTGCCAGCGCGCAGCATCATAGTCGTCCGGAATCAATCCTTTTTGTCGGCTGCTTTCAAGGGCCTGGATTACGGCGAGCGCCTGCGGCGTAGGCTGCCCATTGGTCGCCAGCCATAAAGTAGCAAAATTAGACGTTTGGTACATCTGCAGAAAATCCGCACGATAGTCGGAGAAATTAGGCCAGCGCAAGTCGGAAAGTTTGGCCGCCGTTGCGACTTCCTGCAGGCGAGCCGACCTCGCTTGGGTGCCGGACGACGCCATCATCGGCTGCGTCTGCTGAAGACCTTTTGCAGCACCAAACGATACCGCCAGGCACAACAAAATAGCGAGCGTCCGCAAGTAGGTCCGATGGGAGGCTTGGAGCATGGCCCATTACATCACTTCTTCGATTTTTGAAGAAGGAATTTCTCTAGTGAGTCATCTGGAAACGTACGGGCGCTGGATCGAAAGCCGCTCGCTCCCAATCGCGATATTCATCGCCGCGAGAATTACTCCGGCGGGTGGTCAGCATCATTTCCAGGAACATGTTTATCCGCCGGCGTACAACTGAAACGGGGCCCAATACAAGGGTTTGCGATATACCGACTGGGAGTGAATCAACGATAGCTTCGCGGTTCTCAATGCCGCATCGGGCTGATGGCCGCCCTGAATCTCGCCGTAGAGCCGATCCATCAGCATAGGCGTGGCCGCGTCGCTGGCCTCCCATAACGCCCCAATTGCGTTATGCGCGCCCGCGCGGAGAAATGCCCACGACAGCCCCACCAATCCTTCTCCTGCGTACGCGCGCAGCCCGGATCCGTAACAGGTCGAAATGGTGACCAGCCGGGCGTGCAAAGGCTGCTGGACGATTTCTCTTGCGTACAGTTTGAAAGTTTCCGGATGCCCACTAGGCGCCGACAGTATCACAGCGGAATCCAGCGGGCTCAAGCGGCTCGCCGTACCGTGCGCGACAAAATGAATGTAGGAGAACCGGTCTGGTTGTCCCGCGGTATACGCCGCCGGCACGGCGTTCGCCTGCGTCAATATTACTTCATGATCCGGCGCGAAATGTTTTTCGACGTTATGAATCTCCGACTCCGCATTCAATAGCCTCGGAAAATCGCTTCCCGGCGAAATCGGGTCACCCATCAATAAAATTCCACCATCGCCGTTGCCCGTATCCGGCGAGTCCACACCAGAGGTCAATCGAATTGCATTGGTATTCACAATTGTGACATCTTCGATCCAATAATGAAGGCCGGCATCTCCAGGAGCAAGGAGAGTTTCAAAGTTCAATTCATCCAGGCTGCCATCGGCGATCAAGACCACCCTTGCACCCTTGTGTAAATTCGCTGCCGCGGGCGCGACGAGGGCATCGAAAAGATATTGCGCGTCGGCATCGTTCTGCCGGATTGGATCGCTCGATCGAAGGATCGATTTTTGATAGCTCCTTACATGTAAATCGATCTGCGCTTGCCCTGGAAGCTGATAAAGGTGTGTGTGACGGCGATCGATAACCCACAAATAGGATTTATCCGGACTCAGCGCATAGAACAGGATGGTTGCGTTCAGTTTTCGGGCGACTGTCTCTGCATCCACAGGCTTCGGTTGATCTCGATAAGGTCTATCGATTTGGGTCCGGAGCCCTTCTTCAAGCGTTCGTGCGCGACCTTGATCCAGTAACTGCAATGCATCCCGCGAACGATGCGACTCGATGAGAAATTGCGCATAGTCCTTGTAGAGAGCGTCGGCATTTGCGAAGAATGGAAGCCTCAGTTCATCGTCTTTGAGAGAAGAGCGCTGCTCTTCAAACGTCCTCACGGATCTTCTGAACCAGGTCTCAGCCGCGTGCGTATCGCGCACTCGCGCATAGTACTTGGCGATCGCATTCTCGACCTCCTCACGAAGCGATGGCATGGTGACCGGGTCTCGATACACTTGCAACAGGATGCGGGTCGCGTCACGACCTGAGTTACTGCGAGCGTCCACAAGGCCTTGAAGAAACAATGCCTCTACGATCTCCGATTGGCCACCCCATGCATGAGCGGCTTGCAGCGCTTCCCCACTCTGCTGTTTTGCCAAATCAAATTGGCGGCGTTGAAAAAACAGCAATCCGAGCTCCGTATGAGTCGCCGCGATCAGCTCCTTGTCATTCGCCGCCCGTGCAGCGCCCAACGCCCGCCGATAGTTCGCTTCGGCCGATTTCAGGTCGCCGAGACGGTAAAAAGACAAACCCGTGTTGGTCGCCCAGACAATCTGGTAATGTATCAAGCCCAGTTCCCTGGCCTGTTGTTCCGCCTGCTGGAAATCGAAAAGCGACTTCTCAAAATCACCCAGCTTGTAATAGGCCCACCCTGCATTGCCCAGCGCCGACTCCAACTCCAATTGCGCTCCAATCGATCTGGCGGTCTGCGATGCGTCTTCAAAGCTGCCTAGCGCTTCATCGTATTCTTCGTAATGCAGCGCCACGGTACCCAGGTTTAACAAGTCGCTAGCCTGCAGGAACTTATTGCCGTCCTGCCTGGCAAATTCAAGACTTCTCCGGAATAAATCCGAGGCATTCGCAAGCTGATCGCGGTGGAAATCAACCAGTCCCTCCGTCTGGAGCAGCTCTCCTTGCAACGCAGAGTTGTTTTCTTTGGAGAGTTGTCGAGCCACTTCTAACTCGTGATTGGATTGCGTGGCTTGGTTGAGACGGGAGTGCGCCAGACTTAGAAGCAATTGCCGTTGGATCTGGAGTTCGGCGGATGCAAAGGAAGTTGGATGATTGTCTCCGAGTAACTGTACAACTCCCTGGCTGTCTCCCTGATAGGTGAGTATCTCCGCTTCCTGCAAGCGAAACTTGATGTCCCAGCTTTGATTTATCCCGGAGAATTCTTTACGAGCTTCTTCCGCATCCCGCTGCGCCAGACCTAAGTCCCCTCGCAGGAACTCCCTTTTGATCTTCTCGTGTGTGGCCTCGGGTGAATGGAAGATGCTGCGTTGGCAGCCTGAAAGGATTAGAGCGGCCAGCAGTCCACCCACTACGAAGGAGGGACGGTGCTTCCGTTGATGTGACTTGTAGAAGCGCTGACCTGGCCTTGAACGTTGCAGCCTAGTTCGGCCCGAACCATGGTGAGTTGAACGGAATGGGGAAAGGCTAGTATCTCCGCTAGAAAAATCCTGCCAAAATCCGGAACTTCCACGAAGTGGCCGATCGTCTTGCCCGGAACTGTGCCTTCTACGCCATCCACCAGGGAACATAGAACACATCCGTCTTTTTTCTGCTCACGCTTCTCGTCCATCCACCCATAGCGTTGCAGCGCCCATTCGTAGTCGCTTCGCTTCGCACTCTCTGTTACGCTTCGGACGATTTCGCGAGCCTGCCAATGACCTGCTTGCAGCAGCGCGGGCCATAAGATCGGCGAGGAGTTATTATCCGCCTCCGAGCCGGTACCCATCAAGCGCGAATTCAGTCGTGGACATACTTCCTGTCCGCCGATCGTGAGTTTTTCGAAATGCGTCCCCGCAAACGAGATTCTCGCGGCATTGCCTTCGCGAGGATGCTCGACAGATATTTGCGCTACGAGCTTTTCAGCCGTAACGATTTCGAGAATATTAAGGCCTTCAATGACAGCCGTGACCTGCGTGGACCACGGACCACCCTCTGCAATCGCGCGGCCGGACACTCTGGTGTATGCGGAGCGACAGGAAATAATCTCTTTGAAATTCAGGGCTTCCGTGCGATTGGTTGCATATCCGCCCACCGCAGGCAGGGATATCGAGGATACCACCGGAATGACCCCTTCAAATGGTTCTTCGATCAACCCACCGAGAGAGCTGGCATCGGCGTGGTAATAGAAGGCTTTTTTTGCGTCGGATCGCATATCAGCTCCTTGCAGTGGACCGAATATTATTTCTGATTCTTCAATACAAAACCGTAGCGAGCAAGATCTACCGCAGCCTCTGGATTGGGCGACCCCGCATTTCCCTGAACCAGAAGCGAATATTCTCCATCCGTTCTGTCTGCAGCAGGGACGCTGATCGAAATCGTATCTCTCGCCTGTTGTGCCGATACTTTAACCTTCCATGCGAGCTTACCGGCTGGCGAATACAGCGAACATGTATAAGTCGAAAAGCGATCTTGCGTCGGGATATCCATGAATAACAAGAATGGGTGTCCGGGAGGAACGGTGATGGACGGTATCTCACCGCCGCGACTACCTCCGCCGATCAACGAGACAGACGGCAAAACTCCGGGCGCATTGGATTGAGTCATTTGCTGATGCAACGGCGGGAATACCACGGCATTCTGATAGGCAATGAAAAGCAGGCACGCTGCCAACGCCGGCACAACGAACAGCGGTCTCCATATCCAGGCTGCCTGCTTCTTGACCGTCTTTCCCGGCAGTGGTTCAGCAACGGCGGCCATGAATTCTTCCCTTGCCGCATCCAGAAATGCGGTGGTTGCGCGCACATCCAACGCGCACTCCTGGCACTCAAAATAGTGCTCTTCGAATTCATCGCGCAAATCCGGCGACAGCTCATTCAAGGCATATTTTTCGACTGCCATCGACTGCGTCGCATCCTGGTGATTCATCAATTTGGCCCTACCCTATAGTGCCGAAACCTCAAAGAACGTTACAACCCGCTTAGAAGGAATCCTTTTCGCCCATCTGCCGTACATATAAAGACTTAAATGATTGCTTTGCGCGGTGGACCAGTACCCGAAGATATTCTCGGGAAATCCCAAACTCCGCACAGACGATGTCTTTGTCCCGCTCGTCCAGCAGCACAGCCTTAAGAAGATTCCGGTCACGCTCAGTCAGTTGGCCGAGAATCTTCCGCACTGCCGTAGTTGTTTCCTGTGTTTCGAGCATATTGAGCGCAGTCGGTCCTTGATGAACAAATACACCTTCTGGTTCTTCATCCAGACTCGATTCCTTTTTGGTTTTGGAGCGGTAATGTTCCAGCAAAACGTTGTTACATATGGAATTCACGAAGGCTCCCAGCCGCTCCGCGTGCCTTACTCCGCCCTCAGTTCGCAATAAGCCGATGACTCGGGCAAAGGTCTCCTGACGCACGTCTTCGATGGCTTCGTTGGAGCTCAATCGGGACCGCAATTTCAGGCGGATGAGTTCGCTGAAATAGCTGACAAAATGGGCTTCGGTTCGAGCATCACCCGATCGAAGTTTTTCGACATAGGATGCGTCAAAGACGAAGAACTGCACGCACCGTTCCTCCGATTCCGCTGAAGCCCAGGCCCCAATATTACACCGGGAGGAACTGCTTACAAATACGTATGTTCGAGGGATTTCGCTTATTCTGCGCTCGTAGCCGATCGCTGTCGCGCGTTCATTCGATCGTATCGATCCAGAAAGTCCATCACACTATCAAACAAAGTCGTGCGGTAGCAAAACACAGGCTCGCTTGCTGCGTCCTTCGCACTCTCCGCTGCTGCTGCTTGAAATGCAGCGTCAACGGTCTGTATGTCATTCATGTAACCGATGCGTGTATCCGCAACCGCGCGACCCGAAAGAATGCTTTCTGCGGGAGATATTTGTCCAGTCGCGGAGAGTTCTCCGTCGAATCGCGCTGCATTGCGGGTTACGAGAACCGTAGCAGAAGAATCTCCAAAAGATACAAAGTCATAATCATTCCGGTAGAAACGAGTCGGGTATTTATGATGATTCGTCGATCTCATGACAAAACCCTCTATGCCTGGATAGTGAATGCTGCAGAAAGAACGTTACACACGTTAAAACGGATTTCGCCGCACAAAGTTGCGCTGCTGAAATGCCTGGCGTTGATCCTTCCGGTATGACCGGGATTACTGAGCGGTTCTCTCAATTTCGACTCCGACGATGTCGGATGGGCAAGGTTCGGTTTATTCCATAGCGCTCGTCAACTAGAAAAAAACTCGAATATTCGTGTAACGTTTTCGTCTGCTATAGCACTATCGGTTCAGTACAAACGAATGGAGCGAGGTTGTGCGCAGCCTGCGCCAACAACGCACCAAGCGAATCGTCCAAATCCGTTTCTTCCCGTGAATGCTGAGTTAAAACGGACTATCCGCATGCGCGATGTGGATGCAGGAAAGCGGCACCGCCGCATCAAATGAAGAAGGTATAGAGGTTCCGATGAGCGCAAGAATTGGGGTTGAAACCACCTGTCGTGCCCGGAACTCCTGGTATGAGCTGGTCGCCGGACACCTTCAGGCGCTGATACCCAAAGCCGGGATCGAGGAGGCTTCGGCGCAACTATACCAGGCCTATTCGCTGATTTGTCGCACTTCTCTCGGGCGCCCAGTTGAGCCAGGAAAGCGATCCTCCCGGTTGAACCTCGATGGCACGCCGATTCAGTTCGCTCTCGACCTTGGCCATACGGCTGTACCGCTGCAGTTTTTGAGCGAAGCCGGAAGTCCCGAGATGTCGCACTTCGAAGCTAGAACATTTATTGACGAGATTGTGCGCGCACTTTCGACATTGCTCCAATTGCGCGGAGATCTCGATTCGATTCTCGACCTGATTCACAGAGCGTCGGCAGTGGATTCTCAGGGATTGCCTTCAGCCCGCGCTGGAACCTTCTGGGTCGGCGCCGGCTTTGCTCCGGGTGGAAAATCCGCAGTCAAAATTTACATCAACGGCAAGAGCGGTTCGCCGGCCGAGCGGTGGGCGAAATTTCAAACATTCGCTGAGTCCTTCGGGGCTCCCAACATCCATCAGCAACTCAAATCCCTATTGGCCCGCAGAATGGCGCCGTTGGGAATGGCAGTTTCATTGCGTCCGGATGAAAATCCGGCCGGCAGAATCTACCTGAACGGTTACGGCAACCCCATATCCTATTACGAAAATCTTCTTCGTCACTTTGGTGGCGAGCAATGTATCGAACCATTCAAGCAATATACCCGCGTCATGCTGGCAAGTGATCGCGCCTACCCTACCCAGTCCACCATCTTCTCCGTTGGATTTGGGGATCGCGCCGAGGTGCATTCAGACGTCAAGATTGAATTCTGCGGTCACTGCTTATTCCAGGGAGATGTCGAAGCCCGTGACCGTTGCCTGCAATGGCTGACGCTGCGCAATATCGACCCCCGCAGCTATTCAGACCAACTGGAGGTGTTAGCCAGCCGGATGAGTCGATCCAAGGTAAACACCCATGTCTATCTCGGTTTGGGCTGGAAACAACAACGGGAGTACACCACGATCTATCTGAAACCTCATCCCGTCTCTGAGGACACTTCCTATGCGTAACAGCGACCATATCGCGAGTAGCGCTATTCCATTTCGAACGGAACGTACATCATGATGGACTGACGTTCTACCGTTAACACGACAGAATCTCCCGGCTTGAAATTTGCCAGCACCTGGCGGAACTCGTCAGTGCTAGAGATGGGCTTGCCATTGGCAGAGCTGATGATGTCGCCCACTTCAAGATTCGCCAGCGTTGCCGGTTGCTCCCCGAGAATGCCTGCGACGATCACTCCATGCGTGGAGCGTACGGCGTTCTCCGGTGGCGACGCATTCATATCGATCACGAAAATTCCTAGCGATGCGATCAGGTCTCTTCTTGGATTGATCAAGTCGGATAAATTGTTGATCGCCGGCGGCGCATCGATTGGTTCCATGGATAATACGACGGGTTTGCCATTGCGTAATACTTCCATGCGGAGTGGCTTGCCCCTCTGATGCATGTAGAGGAACGCGGTGTATTTGGGGAGAGAATCAATCGGCAGAAAATCGATCGATTTGACGATATCTCCGGGTTGCAACCCGGCGTGTGACGCTGGACTCTCCTCATCTATATCTGTGACGATGACGCCCCAGTCCTGGGGGAGTTTCAATCCCGCAGCGAGTGTCGCAGTAATCGCCTGCACATGCGCTCCTATGGTCACCGCGCGGACTACGCCATGCGCTCGCAGTTCGTGGTATACGAATCGCACGATCGGTTCAGGAATCGCGAATCCCAACCCCTCGCTGCCGCCGCCGGTCGAATAAATAAATGTATTGATACCGACCAGATTTCCATCGCGGTCAACCAGCGGGCCGCCGCTGTTCCCTGGATTGATGGGGGCATCGGTCTGCACGTAGACCATCGGACGGTCAACTTCAGGCTGCCGTCCGACGGCGCTCACGATTCCCTTGGTCACGGTGTGGTCCAGACCTTGTGGCGCGCCGATGGCGAGCACCGTCTGTCCAAGGCGAACCTGATAAAACTCCGGCAGCGATATGGAGGGCAAATCCGTCGCGTCGATCTTGATGACTGCAAGATCGGAGTAGGTATTCGTTCCGATCAGCTTCGCCTCGTACACATGTTGCGGATTCGCGAGCTTGGTACTACCGATTTTGATCGCGACTGTGGTCGGCCCTAGAATCACTCGGATCCGCAATGCGCCACTCACCACGTGGTTGTTGGTCACAATGTATCCGTTGGGGTCGACAATTACTCCGGAGCCCGTCGACCGTTGACGCTCCAGCGTCTGACTGTCGTCCGTCTTCCCCTCGTCACTCTCCGGAGTACCAAAACCCGTCACCTCAATTTGAACCACCGACTCCATCGCACGTTCAGCAACCGTATCGATTGCATGATCATATTGCTCGAGAATGGGCGGCTGACTCGAAGCTGCTGCAGGTACAGAGCCGGTCGGACGATCCTGCGCTTGCCCAGGCATCGACACCATCATCGCTGTAAGCGCGAGCATCATTGCAACTTTCATTCCACTCCCCCGATTGAGAGATTTCCGTGCGCTTCAGGATCCACGGACACCGCTTCACCTTGCTTCTCTCCCGTATCCCATTTCAGAATTTTCAAATCCAGCACGAAAATTGCGTACATCACTGGAACCTGCAGTTTGGTCACGATGGTTGCCACCAGCAAGCCGCCAATCTGCGCATAGCAAAGCGGCTTCCACAGTGGGCCACCATGGGCGGCCAGCGGAACCAGGGCCAGAACGGTGGCAAACACCGTAATCAGAACCGGCCGCAGTCGAAGAATTCCTGCATCAATCAACGCCAGTTCAAAATCATCGCCTGCGATGTGTCGCTCTTCAATAAAGTCGAAAAGAACAATTGAATGGCTGACAATCACTCCAACCAGGCTGGCAACTCCCAGGAACGCCATAAACCCGAAGGGTTCATGCATGATCCACAAAGCAGCGAAGGCACCGATCATTCCATAGGGAGCCGCCGCCAGAACAAGCACAGGCTTAATTGCGTTCTTGAATTGAAATAGCAATGCCAGAAAAACAGCGGTGACAGAAATGATCATCACCATCGCCAAGTTTTTAAAGCCTTTTTTTGTCTTGTCATATTCGCCGCCGATTTGCAGCTTGTAGCCGGGCGGCAAGGATGCCTCCAGCTGCTGTAGCTTCGGTATGGCCGCGCCCATGACTTCAGAGCTAAGATGGCCCGCGGCCGGGAAGCTGCGCACATTGATAGTGCGAAATTGCTCCAGCCTCACAATGCGTCCGGTCACCAGGTCGTGATCGACATTTGAAATCTGCACCAGTGGGATCTTATTGTTATCCTGCGAGCCATACACGTACATGTTTTCGATGTCAGAAAGCTGCGCCCGCTCGTCCATGCGCAACCGGGCAACAATAGGAATTTGTTTCTGACCTTCCTGCAGCACGCTGACCGTGGTGCCACTAATGCCAGCCGTCGTAGAATTCGCAACATCCATATTGGTGATGCCGGCCAGGTTCGCCCGATCAGGATCAATGGTGAGGGAGATCTGCGCGTTAGCCGGCTCCCATTCATCGCGCGTGCGTTGGGCAATCGGAATGGAACGGAAAATATCCTTCACCTTGTCGGCGACGGATCGCAGCTCGCGGATATCTGCGGGCTCTTGCGCTGCGTTCACGTCCGCTGTGCTGGAAATTCGAATTTCAATTGGATAATCGATGGGGTTGGTCAGCAACTGGCGCGCGTCCATTCTCGCACCCGGCACAGCGGCAGTGAGCACAGGCTGCAGCGCTTTGATGAACTGTGGCGTGACCTCTTTGTCTGTCAACTCGATCAGAACCTGCGCATAATTCAGCTGCTGCGCTTGCGGAGATGCGGAGAACCAGAAACGGGGACCGCCTCCGCCGACAAACGAGGTGACATACCGCAGCATCTCCTCCCGCTTGCCTTCTTTCTTCGCGGCGGCATCGGAAAATTGTTGCGCCTGCTGGCGCACGATCTGTTCCACTTTTAGCGCGGCTTCATTCGTGGCTCCCAGGTTCGAGTCGTTTGGGAGCCAGACATCGATGTACGACCAGTACTGCACATCCTCCGGGAAGAAGGATGTTTTCAACCTGGAAAAGATGAACACGCCGAGGAGCAGGAAGATCAATGACCCGGTAAAAAACTTCCAGCGATGCTCGATCGAATATTTTGCCATCCGCGCATAATAGCCATAAAAGCCGCTATTCCGCCGCTGCTCCAATGACTTCTCCGCTTTCTTTTCGGGGCGTAGAAAGTAATATCCCAGTACCGGAACGAAGGTCATGGATACCAGTCGTGACGCAATCAGGGCGACTGTCATCACGATGGGCAGGCTGTGAAGAAACTCGCCCGTACTGCCCGTAACCATCAAGAACGGCAGATAGGCGACAATGTTGGTCACGGTGGCATACATGATCGCCGTCGCCAACTTGGTCGGACCCAGCCACGCGGCAATTACGTTTGGATACCCTTCCGCAAGCGTTCGCTTGATGGAATCGCCCGCCAGTACGGGATCGTCGACCAGCAGCCCCAGCGCAATAATCAACGTAGCGACAGAAACTTGTTGGATATCGATCTGTAGCAAATACAGCGCGCCAAACGTCATCGCCAGGGTGATAGGAATAGAAATCGCCATCAGCAATGCCGAACGCCATTCCCAGAATCCCAGCCAAGAAACCAGTACGACCAGCGCAATCGCTTCGTACAACGCATCCATGAACAGGCCGATATTTTCTTTCACCTGCAAGGGCTGGTCAGACGTGCGCGCGATGATCAGGTCCTCGGGAAGATACTGCTTCACCGCGGCCAGCTTGGCGTCCACGCTTTTGCCGAAAGCGCCGATCTGCTCGCCATTCTTGATATAGACCGCAACTGTTACCGCTCGGCTGCGATGCCAGTGGCCGTCCCGATCCTTCCACGTCAGGTAATTCAAATAAGTCGCTGGACTTTGGTATCCGCGCGAAATATCGACGAGGTCCCTTAAGTAGACTGGCGTTTGAGTGGAGGAGGAAGAAGCCGCACCGACAATCACTCCGCCGATTTGCTGCGCGTCCGTAAATTTTCCCGACGGATCAATCTGGATATTCTTCGGGCCAACCTCTAACTGCCCTCCCG
Source organism: uncultured Acidobacteriota bacterium (assembly GCA_963821145.1). Classification (GTDB taxonomy): domain Bacteria; phylum Acidobacteriota; class Terriglobia; order Terriglobales; family Acidobacteriaceae; genus JAKAAZ01. The sequence continues at coordinate 52,158 of CAWGCV010000023.1, read as the reverse complement.
GCAGCGTGATATTGCGAGCACCCAGAATGTCCTTCAAATTGGAAGGCGTCATGCCATATTGCGCGAGCCGCTGCTGCGAGTAGTCCAGGTAGATTTGCTCCGGAAGAACTCCCTTGCGATCGACTTTGGCAACCTCGGGTGAGCCTTGCAGCGTTCGACTAATCAGATCGGTGTAATCATCCAATTGGCGGTAGGAATATTTGTCTCCCGCGACGGCGGCCAGGCGTGCCTCCGTATCTGCTGGATTGCGGATCAGCGCTGCGGGCCAGGAATCCGGATGGATTTCATTGCGATCAAGTTTTTCCTGAGCTACGCGATCACCCAGAGATCGCAGCTGATCGTCCGTTAACGTGGTACTGACGTCTACGCCGACAAAGCCACTGCCCTCAAAATAATGAGGGTCACGAATTAGATGGCTTTGCCCCGCGCCTTTCATCACAGATGCAAATGTCTTACGAACCATGGTGGTGGAGACAGACAACGGAAATGCGTACACGATGCTGACTCGGGGTTGCGGCGATTTCGATGGCTCCTCAGCACGCGTTCGTTCGATCGCACGACGGATGGACGCAGCGCGCAGTGCCACTTCAACCTTGCTTGCCGGAGGGCTGGCCACCGTCAGCATCAGAGCGGCCGTATCGCCAAAGTCGCTGTTGAACTGGATCGGACCTGCACCCTGCGGCAGTTTGCTGTTCAGCGCATTCAACTTCAGATTAATGTCGGTGAATTGCTTCTTCGTGTCCGTTACGCTGTCGTCCAACTGCACATACACCAGCGACATTCCCGGAAAGCTAATCGAGCGAATCCCGAAGTCCGACGCCGAGGGGGCCTTGATAAAACTGTTCTGGGCTACCGTCTGTTCCACGGCCCGCGTCACAAGCTGCTCGACCTGCTGCGCGGTAGCGCCAGGCCACGCGGTTGAAGCTACAGCTACGCGAACAGGAATACTCGGATCCTTGCGCTTCGCCATGTGCTGATAGCCGTACCAGCCCCAAACGCAGACCGCGATCAGCACGACCAGCGATAGCTGCCGCTGCTCGACGAAAAAGCGGGCGGTATTGTGCGTCTTCGCAATGTATTCGGCTTCAGACTTGTGGCTCATGTCATTTCACTTCGGGCGGCAATTCTCAACAACGCAGCAGCTATGGAACGACACGCACTTTATCTCCGGTCTTCACCATGGTCGCGCCCGTGGTGATCACACTCTCTCCCGGAGCCAGACCGGACTTGACGGCAATCATGTTCCCAAAAATATCGCCGAGTTCGACAGGCCGCCTTTGTGCGGACTTTACTTCTTCGTCGCCCTGCACTGTCATCACGGCAAAGCTATCTGGCCGCGCCGAATCGCGAACTATTGCGACGACTGGCACCGCAAGCACTGATAGCGGCATTTTCTGGCCACCCAGGACGAGCGAGGCAATCATTCCCGACTTCAATTCGTTCTTCGCGTTCGGAAGTGTCACCTCTACAGAAAACACGCGGCTCTTCGCATCGGCCGCTGGAGAAATCGCACTCACGCGTCCATCCACGGGATGTGACAGCGCATCCGTGGAAACGACGAAGTGCTGTCCGAGGTGGACCTGGTTCATCAATACGTCGGGCACACCGAAGACAGCCTTCACCGACTGAGTGTCCGCCAAAGTAAATCCTTTTGTGGCTGGGCCCACCAGGCTTCCAAGATCGACATTCCGAGATACCAGCCATCCAGAAAATGGCGCGCGCAAAGATGCATCGTCCAGCGCGACTTTCGCTTCGCTGATCTGCGCCTGCGCACCGGAAACGGATGCAGTAGTGGTATCCAATTGCGCCTTGGCGGAATCGTAGTCGGGCTTGGTCGCACTCTGTGTGGAGTAAAGCGCGGCGACTCGATCGAAACTGAGCTTCGCTTTCTCCTGTTCCGCCTGTGCCCGCCCAAGTTGTGCCTGCGCCTGTTGCAGCTTGTCCAGATAATCCTGTTGCCGCACAACGGCCAGCACCGTTCCTTTTTCGATCCAGTCTCCCTGGTCAACGTTGCGCATGCCTCCGCTGGGATTTTTCACCTGATAAATCTTGTCGACGTATCCTCCCGACTGAAATGCCAAATCGACCTGTGCATACGGAACAATGCTGGCCGAATAGGTCGCTCCGTTTTGCGTGGAGATTGTCCGTACCGTGGCTATGCGCACGGGCGTTGCCACCGGCGACGGAGCACCTTGTTGCTTGCAACCACTGCTTGCAATCGTCAACAAGCTCGCCGCCATAGTGCATGCGAGGCAGGTTCGAAAGTTTACGCAATGCATGGCATCACTCCTCCCCCAGCGCCTTATCAAACGCCGCCTTCGCATTCCAGAACGACAGCAGGCTCGCCTCATAATCATGATCGGCGTTGGCAACCGCAGCCTCCTGTTTCAACACATCGCGCAGCAGCACTGCAGATTGTCCAAACTGGTTGTTCACTTCGCGCAGCTTTTCACTCGCGGCATCGCGTTGCGCCTGTGCAATCACAAGCAGAGATCGACTTTCGCGCAGCTTACGAAAAGCATTGTCCACATCCAGCATGACCTGCGAACGTGTCTGGTCGAGTTGATATTTGCTCTGTTGCACTACAACATCTTTTTGCTCCACGACATCTTTGCGCGCGCCCCATTCAAATGGATCCCAGGTCATCTCAAACCCGGCGCTCAATATGTTTTGCGGCAGCAGTTGCGTGTTGATTGGGGTAAAGTATCGGATCGCACCACCGATCGCCGGATAATATTGGGATTTCGCGAGTCTGCGATCGTAGCCGGCCTGATCGACATTGATCTGCGCTTCCTTGATCTCCGGTCGCTGCTGCTGCGCCGCCACACGCGCTTGCTTCAGGTCCATCTCCTCCGGCGTTGCGGGAGGAACCGGCTGCGCATGAAAATCCGTATCCAGATCGCGAGCCAGCAGGTCGTTCAAATGCTCTTTCTGAATTTCAAGATCGTCCTGGAATGTGATCATCTGGTTTTGCGCCTGCGCGAGCTGCAGCTTTGCATCCAGGCTCTCGGACTTCAAGATTGATTTCTGCGTCAGGTATTGCGTGGCGACCCGGTCCGTCTCCTGATATTCCTTCACCAGAGCCTGTTGCGCATCGAGCGAGCTTTCAGTTTGAAGAACTGCGTAGTAGGCCTGCTTCACGTCGGCGACAAGGGATTGTCGCTTTTCCTGATATTTCTGATCGGCCAGATCCGTCGAGAGTTCCTGCTCTCGAATGGCAAGATGCAGTTGATAAAGCTGCGTCAGTGGTTGTGCCATGGAGGCGATAGCATATCCGGTCACCCCGTTGGAAAGACTGATTTTCGTATCTTGCGTAGGGTTTGGCTGGCCGTTATACGTTCCAAAGACGCCTTCTTTGAAAACGAATGATGGAGACGTCAGGTCCACGACTCCAAGAACATCTGTGCTGAAGGCGGGCAAGCGTTTGGTCTTCGTCTCCGCTACCTGCCATTGCGATTTTGTCACGTCAAGTTTGGCGATTTGGACGGGTCTATTCTTGCTGAGAGCAATATGGATCGCATCATCGAGTGACAGTTCTGGAGCTCCATCAGAAGGCTGCTGTGCGAATCCCGAAATCGTCCACAACAGTGCCAGCCCGGAAAAGATCCAGCATAGTGGCGCCAAGCGGCTTGCGTGTATGGCTGTCATCGACCAATTTGGCGGGGGGATTTTTCTGCCGTTACTCTGCTATCGGCCTCGACCCATACCTCCGCCCTGTGGCCCCAAATTGTTCAGGTCATCCAACACTGCCTGACGATCTTGCGGACGAAATGTGCCCGCGTTCATCGTTTGCGAGATTTGCGCCTTAGCGGCATTGAGCGTCTGGAGTTTCATCAATGGCCGGTCGGTGCTTGCTTTCAGCGATTGCAACGAATTTAGGCTTCCCTGCAGTTGTTCGACTTGTGCATCCGTCGGCTCGCCATGCATGACGGCTATGAAAATATCCTTCCCAAGCTTCTTCCCCGGCGGATCGGGTTCCGTGGAAACCGGGGGCTTTTTGCTGGCCATTACGGCACGCAGATCCTCCATCAAAATTCCACGATCCGGCTGCTTGACATCCGCCATCGTCGCTCTCATTTTCGATACCGCGTGGTAGGGAGTCAGCAGATCGATCGGGGCGGCGGGTTGCTGTTCGGCTTTCGCATTCTTCAGGATCTCGAGATTCTCCTTCAGAACCTGTACCTGGGCGATCGTGAGACTGCCACTCACCACCGACGCCTTAATATCCTGCTTGAATTTCTCGGCGGCGGGGTTGGATTCCTGCGCTCTGGTGGCAATACACAGCGAGAGCACAAAGGTAGCGACAAGAGTCGCGGCGACTCCGGTTGGCTTCAGCATCTTTCTCATGATCCTCACAGTCGTGCCAGAGATACGAAATTCGACCGTATTGTCGAGTGAACAAATCGATTTGCGGCTTGATCGATCGCTGAAAGGGCTGCACCGCAACCCTTCAAACGCCCCCTACCGGATGGAGGAAATCCGCGTCTTGGAGTGTACGGGAAATGTATCCCCCTGCCTAAGCCTCGGTCAACTAAAAAATCGGGAGAGTCTATGGCTCCTGGAAGCTTTGAGATTCATTCGAAACAGAGGCTATTGCGCGGTCGCATCTGGTAACGCAGGCGCGGAAAGCTCGAGGATCACGCCTTCGCGAAGCAGTGTTGCCTGGAGAGTTTTCATGTCAACATCCTGCACACGTGTACCTGTGCGCGCTGCCAAGCTCGCCGCCGCGCCCGCAGCCTGACCCATAATCATGTACTGCGGCTCCAGTCTCAAAGAAGAATAGGCAACATGGCTGGCAGAAACGCAGACGGGCACCAGCAGATTGCTAGCTTGCTGCAGTTTGGGCACGAGAATTCCATACGGAATTTGGTAGGGCTGAACAGGAAACTCAGTGTTCCCTTCGTTCTGCACAGTTCCATCCGGCATAGCAACGCGTTCGAAATTATGGGAGTCGATGCCATAGGACCCCATCCCGATGACGTCAGGCTTGGTACGTGCAGTTTGCAGGTCCTTCTGCGTCATGACGTATTCCCCAATCATGCGGCGCGATTCGCGAATGTACAGTTGAAACGGCCAGTGATCTGTGTCAGTGAATTCATCTTTCGTAAGGCCCCAGCTGTTGACCTCCTTCCGCAACAACTCAGGTACTTGGGGATCGTGCCCCAGGAAATAGAAAAACCCCTTTGTGTAATTGATGTGGTCCTGCCAGATCGCTTTCCGTTCTGCATAGGACGCGTTGGGGAATGTCCAATCTTTACCGATATAGTCGGTCGAAAAAGGCCCGTTGTTGTTGAAGTCGGCTTTGTGATTGGGAATTCCGACTGGAATCGTTAGCTCATTCAACCGCGGTGGACGGCCGTATTGTTGTTGAAATCCGCGTAGGTAGTTTGCCAATAGCTGATACTTGTGAGGATCGTAATTTTCTGGTTTCGGAAATGGCATAAGATTGGCAGGATCCTGTGTCAGGATCAAGCGAAAATTATAGGCTTGAACTTCAAGATCACCGCTTCCCGGCGGCGCCATCGGCACCGGGCTGATTTCAGGCAGCAGTTTTCCGTCCGCTCCATAGGCGGACAGTTTGAACTTGAATTGATGTCCCGGAGTCTTGGCGCGAACTCCAGCCAGGCTCTCTCCATACTGTGCGACGCCTTCTCTTCCCCACGCGAACGACACCCCGGTGGCAGCCATTAGATCGCCTTCATATGTCGCATCGATGAAGACGCTGCCTTTCCATATATCGCCGTCTTCTGTAGCCAAGCTGATGATGCGGCCTTCTGATTTTTTAACTCCGTCCTTTTCACGCATGCGTTCGTGGAAGCGGACATCCACCTTCGCATCGGCCAACATAGACCTCAGAATAGCTTCGCCGACGTGCGGCTCAAATCTCCAGGAAACCATCTGGTCAAATTGCTGCATGTCGTAATATCGGCCGACGCGCTCGAAGAATTCAAGCGCTTCTCCTCCAATCACATTAGGATTGCCAACGTCAGTGGCGGAGAGGCCCCCTGTCAACATTCCTCCCACATGATTCCCCGGCTCGAGCAGCACGACGTGCATGCCTTCTCGCGCAGCCGCAATTGCCGCCATTACACCGCTGGCCGTCGCGCCATACACGACGACGTCATACGACGATTCTGGATGCGACGCCGCCTGCGATTGCCCCACGCAAATCATCGCTGAACAAAGAGACAAACAGACAACCAGGCGTCGAAAAGATTGCAATAGAACCTCCGGAGTTAGAGAGAAAGAATTCCTAGGCGGCCGTCCGCCATCAAAGACCGAAATTTACCATTTCCGGCGCGGCCCGTCCAAACGCGGCGCGGCGTTGTGACGTTCGACCTCTTGCGCATCTAAGAACGCATGAGGCACTACACGGTTCATCACCAGTGGCAAGGTTATAGAGGCGGAGTTTGATTCGCGAACTTCGGTGTTGGATCTCCCACGCGATCACCTTGGTCTGCACGGTTCGAAGAAGGGCTGCAATCCTGGCGCCTGTGGAACATGCACAGTGCTGGTCGATGGCGAACGCATCCTCTCCTGCCCGGCAACGATTGACCGTGCGAAACTCTCGGCGGTACCAATTTCCGAGTCGAGTAAAATAGGCAGGCTCCGAACCGCGGCAGACATCCAGTTTGCTTGCATGCGCCCATTCGCTTTCGCTGGGTAGGTAGTCTTTCTTTCTTTTTCAATCGAGAACTGTGCGCAAAATCTACGCTTGACAATTGCTGATTTCCGGATTACTTTGCATTGTAAAGTGAATTGCGTATGAATGACCTGAACAGAGCGTTAGGGGACATCCGGAGCATTCGCCAGCAGATGGCGCAGGCTACGGAATTCCGCGGCTACGGCCCCGTGACGCTTGCAACCACTGGATTGTTTGCTATTGTCGCCGCCAGCGTCCAGGCGCTCTGGCTCACCGATCCAGCCAAGCACATTCTCCTCTACGTAAGCATCTGGGTTTCGACCGCCGTCGCGTCAGCTACCCTCATTGGCGTTCAAACAGTGACTCGTACCCGCCGAATTCATTCAGGATTAGCCGATGAGATGATCCACATGGCTGTCGAACAGTTTCTGCCATCTGTCGCTGCCGGTGCTCTTCTTACGCTGTTATTGGTGCGGTCCGTTCCCTCTGTTCTGTGGATGCTGCCTGGACTTTGGCAAATCATTTTCAGCCTCGGAGTATTTGCATCGTGCCGTTTTTTGCCGCGCGCCATGGTTGCAGCCGGTGTTTGGTACCTTTCTGCCGGACTCGCCTGTATTGCACTGGGACCGGGCCTTGCGCTCTCGCCGTGGACCATGGGGATTTCCTATGGAGCGGGACAGTTTTTAGTTGCCGGAATCATGTACTTCGCCGCCGAAATGAGGCAAGATGACAGCGAAATCTAGATCCGATGCGGCGCCGTTCGCCTATGAAGGACTGGATCGCGTGATTCACGAGCGTGCGCGATTAAGCGTCCTCACGTCGCTGATCTCTAACTCAAAAGGTTTGACCTTCGGTGATTTGAAACAGCTTTGTGCTCTGACCGACGGCAATTTGAGCCGGCATCTGCAGGTATTGGAAAAAGCAAGAATGGTAGAGCTCATCAAAGGGCACGATCGCAATCGGCCGCAGACGATCTGCCGCATCACCGCTGCCGGTCGAAAGCGTTATCTCGAGTATCTGTCTACCTTAGAACAAGTAGTTCGCGATGCGGCGAAAGTCAGCAAACATGAGCCCTCTTCGAAGCTGGCTCATGCACTGACGCCATCGCGGGCTTAATTTTTTTGGCTTATCTACTTTGCATTGCAAAGTAGTTTGGATATACGTTTTGTTGATGTTGTCTACTTACTTTGCATTGTAAAGCTAAGAAGAAACGAGGAAATTTGCGTGAACGATTTGTCGCCGTTGCAATCGGGACTGCAGGCAGGGATACGATCGCGATCGATGGGCACGAAACTCATCGTCGTGTGCGGACTAGCCTTGATCATGATGATCCCAGCGCTGTTTGTCAGAGAACTGGTTCAGGAAAGGACCAACCGCGCAGCCGATGTGGTTCGAGACATCAGCCAACAATTGGGTGGGCAGCAAACTTTTCTGGGTCCGACTCTTGCCATTCCCTATAGCATTGCGCCGCAGAGTCCAGGTGACCCGACGAAACATGGTATGTACCTTGTGTTTCCCGCAGACGCCACAGCAGTTCTCAAGACAACAACAGAAGAACGCCGTCGTTCGCTTTTCAAGGTTCCAGTGTTCCAAGCTGATGTCAATCTTGACGCGAGCTTCAACTTGACCGGTGTACCCTCCGCTTTGCCGCAAGGCGCCGATCTCGATTGGGACCGGGCCGAAATCGTGGTTGGTGTCAGCGACACAAGGGGAGCGTTGTCGAATGCGACGTTGACGGTTGCCGGCAAAACCTCGACGCTCGTTCCAGCGCAGATTGCTCCGAGCATTTCGATTGGTGTAGACAAAGGACTGCCGACCTATCTGACGCTGATCGGAGCGCCAGCCGCAGACTTCGCCAAGCCTGGCGCGGAATTCAAGATAACGTCAGCGCTACGGTTTTCGGGAGCGCAGCGGATTGCGGTGCTTTCCTATGGCAAAACTACACAAGTCTCCGCCAAAGGTGATTGGCCTGGCCCGGGATTTGATGGCGGTTTCCTGCCTGTCGACCGAAATGTGTCGAAACAAGGCTTCTCTGCGAAGTGGTCTGTACCCTTTATCGCCCGCGGAGTTCGCGCAGAAGGTTCGGAGGATTCCATTACCGGGCTCGACGCAACATCTCTTGGCGTTTCGTTCATTGAGGTGGCAGATCCTTTCCAGTCCGTCAGCCGCTCTCTCAAATATGTCCTTCTTTTCCTGGGACTGCTTTTTCTTTCTTACTTCGTCTTCGAGGTCACCACGGGAAAGCGAGTTCACCCGGCGCAATACGTTCTGGTCGGCGTCGCACAAATCATCTTCTATCTGCTCCTGCTCTCTCTATCTGAAAGAATCGGTTTCGATTTCAGTTTCTTGATTGCCGGCTTTGCTACGGTCATGCTGCTTTCAGCCAACGCTGAATGGATGTTTGCAAGCCGCAGGCAGGGCGTGCGGGCTTTGGTGATCTTCACGCTGCTGTACGCGCTCATCTATATGTTGCTCCGCCTGGAAGACAACGCGCTGCTCGTAGGCGCAATTGCCAGCTTCCTTACCCTAACGTCTGCGATGTACTACACACGGAATATCGACTGGTACAGCTCGCTTCCGGAGCCAGGACTTCATAAACCGTGAGGCATGACCCATTGGTATCTGAGCAGATGACACCAGGCAGACACTCTACGAAGGAAATCGGCAGCGTAGTGGATTGTTGGCAGTTGCGCTTTCCTTGGGAACTGTCTTCGCCAGCGGCCAGCGATGGTACAGATAAAGTCGCGACGACATGCGTCAGCGCGGCCGAACTGTTATTCCAGACACCTCGATGACGCGAGCGACAGGAGGGAAAGGATTGCATGTTGCCATCATTATGGACGGCAACGGGAGGTGGGCAACTCAGCGTGGCCTGCCTCGGGTAGCCGGTCACCGCGCCGGAGTGGTTACTGCGCGCCACATCGTAGAATGCGCACTCGACTTAGAAATCGATTGCCTCACGCTCTATGCGTTTTCTTCCGATAACTGGGGTCGACCTACGGCCGAGGTTCAGAGCATCTTCTGGCTGCTCCGTGCCTTCTTGCGTTTAGAAAGAGAACGACTCCGGGAACGGGGCGTGCGTCTGCAGGTGATCGGGCGCCGGGATCGATTAACGAAGCCCGTCTTGAGCGAAATAGACAAGGCTGAAAGTGTAACCGCGACGGGCACGCAACTTCAGCTGCGCGTTGCTGTCGATTACTCGTCGCATTATGCAATCGCACGAGCCGCGATCGACGCGGCTGACCATCTGGAAGGACCATTGCTGCAACCGGATTCGCTTGAACCCTTGCTGGCGCAGGCCATCACCGGAGAAAGCGGAGATGTGGATCTGCTCATTCGTACTGGAGGCGAGAAACGTCTGTCGGATTTTCTGTTATGGGAATGTGCCTATGCCGAACTCTTTTTTTCCGATCGGATGTGGCCTGAGTTCGACGGGGGCGAGTTCGCGCTTGCTTTCCAGGAATTCCCCGCGCGCGAACGCCGCTTTGGCGGTGTGGCCGGGCCAGTGTATACACAGGCTTCAGCCGCAAGAGGCAGTGCTCAATGATCACCTCAAGATGCGCTCCTCGCCGCCCCGTTCAATTTGACATACCTGTAAGCAACATCAATCGACTGGCCGGCGAAGACTCGATACTCTTTTCACATCTATGACTCATCCAGATCAGTTACGACGCATTCGCTTTTGGCTGGCGATCTTCATCGTCGGGCTAGTGTTGAGTGGCATCACAGCTTTTCCTCTGCAATCCGAACTCGGTTGGTTGCTTTCGATCCTTCACTCCAATGTGGTGCAGCCGATGGCTAAATCTACGCACCTGCTCCCCTGGATCGAGCGAGTCAACGAGGGGGTACGTGTCACAAACGCTCAATTTCCCTTCCTTGCATATGGCACGGACTGGCTGGCCTTTGCTCATCTGGTGATCGCGACCGCGTTCATCGGCCCCTACATCGATCCTGTCAGAAACAAATGGATCATCACCTTCGGTCTGATCGGTTGTGCGGGAGTGATTCCCCTGGCCCTCATTGCCGGACATGTTCGAGGAATCCCTCTCCCCTGGCGTCTCATTGATTGCTGCTTTGGAATTTTCGGCAGTGTACCGCTTCTACTATGCCGACGGTCAATCGGCTCTCGAGCGCAACAATGACTAAAGAAGCTACTGTCACTACTTGGAGCGTGTTCCGCAATCGTGGCTCGAAACGCTGCGATGGCTTGTGCGCAGCCCTCTTGCGGGTTGGGAATCGAGGTGTCGCGGGATGATTGCCGGCATTGCGTTCACCCTCCTGTTCCCTTTTTCATCTCGCCCAAGGGTTGCCAATCCGTAGAGAGGAAAGCTCGTCACAATGCGCATTCAAGCGTAGCTTCATTGACACGGTCGGATCCCACCAAAGCCATACATCAAAATGCACAGCGACCGGGCTGTTCAAGCCAAGGACGCAGGCGTCAGCAGAGGTCCAAAGTTCAGGATTGCCAGCCTCCCCCCAACGAACTGTAGAGCTGAACGAGAGCCAGCGCTTCACCCTCCTGAGCATTCACAAGGTTCAGTTGAGCCGCGAAGAGATCTGAATCGGTGGTCAGCACTTCGAGATAGCTTGTTGACCCTCCCTGGTATCGAAGGCGTGCCAGACGTGTCGCATCTGTCGCAGCTTCGACAAGCTTCTCCTGCTGCTCGCGGTAAGCTCTCTGCTTGTTCAGAGCGATCAGCGCGTTGGAGACATCGCGAAACGCGCCCGCGATGGTCTTCTGATAATCCAGCACCATCTCTTCCTTAGTTTGCTGGGAAAGCTCGAGTTGGCCGCGCAGTTTGCCCCCTTCAAACAGAGGTTGTGCCAGCGTGCCGATGCCATAGATCGTCTTTCCCGCAGGGTCGAAGATGCTCGAAAGGCTGTCGCCACCCACTCCCGCCGAGCCACTGATTGATAAGTTGGGAAAGAACTGCGCGCGCGCGACGCCGATTTGCGCATTCGCGGCAATGAGGGTTGCTTCCGCCTCCTCGATATCCGGCCGCCGTTCAAGAAGCTGCGAAGGTATGCCGGTGGGAAGATCCTGTGGCGGAGGCGTCAGCGCATTCGGGTCCGTATGAATGATTGGGCCGGGGTTCTCTCCGAGCAGCAGCGCGATTGCGTTCTCCTGTTGTTGAATCTGCTCTTCGAACTGGGGCACCTCAGAAGTTGCCGTATAGAGCAACTGCTCTGCCTGGCGTACGTCGGACAATGGTGCTGAGCCTCCGCTTTCCAAGGTTTTGGTCAAAGCTAAGGAATTTTGCCGGGCCTTGATCGTTTCCCTTGTGATCTCAAGTTGGGAATCGAGGGCGCGGAGTTGCAAATAGGCGGTCGCGATCTGCTCCACCAGCGTCAGACGAACCGCTCGCTGAGCCCAGACCTGTGCCAATAGCTGGGCGCGGGCCGCCTCTGTCTGCCTGCGATACAGACCCCAGAAATCAGGTGTCCATGATCCTGAAACACTGAGCGATCCTTCCACCAGCGGGCTGGGAATCCCGCTACCAAGAGAGGTGGGTAAGGTAGCGCCAATGCCGTTTCCGCCCACGCTGAAGCTTGGGAACTCCTGTGAGCGAGTGATCTTGACCTGCGCCTGTTGCTCCAGGATGCGTCGCGCAGCGATGCGGACGTCATAATTGTTGGCGAGGGCCTTGCTTATCAGGGCTTGGAGTTCCGGGTCACGATAGACAGCAGCCCATTGCTCGTCGCCGAACGATTCTTTGGTGTCGCTCGCAACCGCGGCATTATCCGCTCCGCGAAAGGCCGGCGGCGCAGGGTAGTTCGGTCGAACATACTTCGGGCCCACCGTGCACCCGGCCAGCCAGCTCATACTTCCCGCGACGAGGCTCAGATGAAAGAGTTGGCGAAGACGCTTCATGCCTGGCCTCCATCCGTTCGGGCTTGCGCAACGATGGCGCCGGCTTGCTCTTCAGATGGAGTTCCGGGTCCGCAGATCGAATCCATCGTCGTGCCTTTGCCGCCGCGCACGAAGCGGTGCGAGAGAAACTCGACCACTGCGAAGGTGACGGGAATGAAGATCAGTCCGAGGATGGTGGAAAGTGTCATGCCGCCGACAACAACCGTGCCCAGAATTTGCCGGGATGCAGCACCCGATCCGGTGGCTACCCACAACGGCAGGCAACCGACAATGAATGCCAGGGCCGTCATCACGATGGGACGAAAACGCAAGCGGGCAGCGTTCAGAGCGGCATCGCAGATGCTTTGTCCCGCCTCGTAATTCGTTTTGGCAAACTCGACGATGAGAATGGCGTTCTTGGCCGATAGACCGATGAGCATGACCAGGCCGATGGTCGCAAAAATGTCGTTCTCAAAATGGCGTGCATGTAAGGCAAGATATGCACCCAAAATCGCGACGGGCGTGCTGAGCAGGACGCTGAAAGGCAATGTCCAGCTCTCATACAGCGCAGCCAGGATGAGAAAAACAAATACAAGTGAAAGCCCGAACACGGCCCACGAGGGTACGCCCTTCTCAGCCTGCTGCTCCTGGAATGACATGCCCGAGTAATCGAAACCGGCTCCCGGCGGCATAGTCTGTTTGAAGACGTCTTCCAGCGCCTTTCGTACCTGGCCGGAACTGTATCCGGGCGCGCCCGTGATATTCAGTTGCGCGGCATTGTATTCATTGAATCGGTAAATAAACTCCGGACCAGTTGTTCTTCTCACAGTGACCAGCGAGCTGAGCGGTACCTGGCCACCGTTGGCGCTGCGCACGTAGAACCGGTTGATATTCGCGATGTTGGTGCGCGATGTGCCTTCGGCTTCGACGTAGGTCTGCCATTGACGTCCGAAGCGATTGAAGTAGTTCACCAGATAGCCGCCCATAAAGGTTTGCATCGTGGTGTAGACGCTGGAAAGGCTCACCTGCTGTTCGAGGGCCTTTTCTTTGTCGACATCGGCGTATAGCTGGGGCACGGCTGGCTGATACGACGGGATGGCCGCCGCAATCTCCGGACGTTTGGAAAGAGCCCCTAGAAATGTGAAGACGTTCTTAGTTAATGTTGCAGGATCGTCTGAACCGGAGCGATCTTCCAGGATCATCGTGACACCACCCGAAGTACCGATACCCGGAATCGAGGGTGGTGGAAACGCGAAGGCAATGCCGTCCGGATCAGCCGCAAGCTGCCGCTGCAGATGGCTCTGAATATAAGCGAGCTGTTCTTCTTTGCTCTTGCGGACAGCCCATGGCTTGAGGTTCACGAAGAAGAAACCGGAGTTGGTACTCTGCACCTGCGTGAGGAGCGAAAAATCGTTCACTGCGATCACGCCCTCAACACCGGGAGTCTTCAGCAGCGCAGCGGTGATTTTCTGCTCAGCGGCGTCAGTACGCTGGGCAGAAGCGCTGTCAGGAAGCTGCAAGGCAAGAAACATGTAGCCCTGATCCTCGGTGGGAATGAATCCGCTGGGGAGGCTGCTGCCCATATACACGGCAGCCACGCCGACAAGTATCAGGCCCAGCATGGCGAATGCGGACTTGTGAATCAGAACGCCGGAGGCATGTACAAATCCATCCGTGGTGCGGCGGAAGAATCTGTTGAACAATCCGAACCCTTTGTCGAGCAGACTCCGCTTACTTCCCTGCTGCCTGGGCTTTAAAAGAAGCGCAGAGAGCGCGGGGGAGAGCGTGAGCGCATTGAAAGCCGAGATCAGCACGGAAATCGCAATCGTAACTGCGAACTGCTGGTACAGGCGTCCAGTGATACCGGGAATCGCTGCGGTCGGAATGAAGACGGCTGCCAGGATCAGTGCAATCGCGACGACGGGACCACCCACCTCTTCCATTGCCTTCTCGCTCGAAGACTTCGGATCCATGCCTTCTTCGATATGGTGCTCGACCGCCTCGACGACGATGATCGCGTCATCGACGACCAGGCCGATCGCCAGCACTAAGCCGAAGAGCGAAAGTGTGTTGATGGAGAAGCCGAGCGCCGGAAAGATGATGAATGTTCCGATCAACGAAACAGGAACAGCCAGCAGCGGAATGAGAGTGGCACGCCAGCCCTGAAGAAAAATGAATACGACAATCACCACCAGGCCAAGCGCTTCAAAGAGCGTCAGCATGATCTCGTGGATACCTGAAGTAACTGCCAGAGTGGTATCCAGCGGAACACTGTAAGCGATGCTTGGCGGGAAAGTGGCGGAAAGCTCCTTCATGCGCTGTCGCACCCCTTTTGCGGTCTCGACTGCATTTGACCCAGGCAATTGGTAAATCGCCATGACCCCGGCGGGTGCCTGATTGTACCGGGCGGAGATACCATACGACTGAGCTCCAAGCTCGACGCGAGCGACGTCACGAAGGTGAAGAACGGACCCATCGGGATTGGCGCGCAGGATGATGTTCCCAAACTCCTCCGGCTTGACCAGGCGCCCCTGTGTGCGAACCGTGTAGGTGAACTCTTGACCTTTCGGAATCGGCTCGCCGCCAATCTGGCCCGCCGGATTGACATTATTCTGGGTCTGTATCGCGTTAATCACATCTGTTGCCGTGACCCCGAGCTTGGCAAGCTTGTCCGGGTCTACCCAGATGCGAAGCGCATACTGTCCTCCAAAAACCTGCACGCGCGAGACGCCCTTCACGCGCGCGAGCTGGTCTTGAAGATTGATCACCGCGTAGTTGGTAAGGAAGTTCTGGCTCAACTTGCCGCCCGGTGAATTGAGCGCAATCAGCATCAGGGGCGACGTAAGCGCCTTCTGCACAGTCAGCCCGGCTGTCGTTACCTCCGCCGGCAACTGGGACTGCGCCTGATCAACGCGCAACTGGGCCAGAACCTGGTCAATGTTGGGATCGGTCTTGACGTCAAAATCTACAAAGAGCTGCACCACGCCATTATTGGCGCTTACAGAATTCATGTAGATCATGTTGTCCACGCCGTTCATCTGCTGCTCAAGCGGAGTGGAAACCGCCTGGCTGACGGTCTTGGCGTCCGCGCCGGGATACGTTGCGGTCACCAGTATCTCCGGCGGAACGATGTCGGGGTATTGCGAAATCGGCAACGTGAACAGTGACACGATTCCAACCACAACCGTAATGACGGCGATCACGATCGCAACGATGGGGCGACGGATGAAGAACTTCGACATCATTTAGTTTCCCGCTGGTTGGTTTGACTGGGTGGGCGCTGCCACTTGGAACGTCGTCATCTGTGGATCGACCGGTGCGCCTTCGCGCAGCTTCTGGAGGTTGTCGGTAATCACCAGAGATCCACCGGCAAGCCCGCTTTTGACTACGCAGCTATTGCCGTACTGGGGTCCGAGCGTCACGTTATTGGTGTGGACTGTGTTGTTTTTCCCAACCGTGTAGACCTGCTCCTGTCCCTGAAACTCAGTGATCGCCACCTGAGGCACGAGAACCGCATTGTGCAGAATTCCGGTCTCTGCTTTCACACGGCCGAACTGGCCGGGACGAAGCACGTTGCCTGGATTCGGAAATGCTGCAGCAATTCGAATTGCTCCGGTTTGAGTGTTCAACTGCCGATCGACGAAGACGACTCGGCCCTTGTACGGAAAAACTTCACCATCCGAAAGTGTCAGCGCGAGGGGAAGCTTCGATGCCCCCCGCAGCAGATCGCTGCCGCTTCCATCTACGTGCCTCGTCAAGGCAAGATACTGGCTGTCGCTGATGGAAAAATAAACTTTGATTGGATTGAGCTGGGAAACCGAGGTCAGCACGGACTGGGTATTCACCAGGTTGCCGACTTGTGTTGTCGCCTGTCCTGCAACACCGGTGATCAACGATCGCACCTGGGTGAAACCAAGATTGAGGTTCGCTGTTGTCACCGCTGCCTCCGCCGTCTCGACCGTTGCTTTCGCTTGAGCCTCCTGCTGGAGTTCGTTGTCGAGCTGGCTTCTGGCGATCGCGTGAGCCTCGGCCAGAGGTGTGTCGCGTTTCACGTTGATTTTCGCAAGCGCAAGCTGCGCCTGCGCTTGCCCAAGCTGGCCCTGTGCCTGTTCGAGTGCCGCTTCAAACGGGCGAGGATCGATCTCGAACAGGATCTGGCCCTTTTCCACCTGAGTGCCTTCGCGATAATCCTGGCGAATCAAATAGCCGCTGGCCTGTGGTTGTATCTGAGCATTCACGTAGCCGTCGAGCGTGCCCACCCATTCGTCCGTCAGCGGTACATTGCTCTGCTCCACCTTCACCACATTCACTTTCATTGCAGGGTGAGAGTTGGGGGATGACGCACTTACGCTTTTGCCGCAGCCCGCCAGAAGTCCGGTGCCAACAGTCAACAATCCCACCGGGATAGCTACCATGGCTGTCTTCAACAAAATCGTCAAAGCCGTTGGCTTAAAAGGGACATTCATACTCACTCTCCAATCAAGCTTGAAACTTTCTCTCAGTTAGGTTCTCTGTATGGGATCGTTCGCGCCGCGAGGACACGTATGCATGTGAAAGCTTTGATGAAGCGATGGAGACGATGGATTCAGAAAGTCAGCTTCGCAATAGCATCACGTTGCATCCAGCGTTTTTATTTTCAAACTGGAAAAATAGAAATTCATCGCTACAGGGGAGATGCAGGACGTTTTTGATCGAGAGTTCGCCGATTGGCGAACAATTTTCGACTTCAGGGACGAATCGGTCGACTAAAAATTGCAAAGGACTGTCAAAAAGTTCTCGTTCTCGCAGGTCGACAATTTCTTGCCGGATTTGAGGGTTGTGCTCCATGCATGATCTCGCATTGCGTGGATGATAAGACTACCCTGCCCCTCGATTTTGTTGAGGGGCATTCTTGAGAAATGTTTCGACGATCTTCCAGCCGAGCGCTGCCGAGATAGCGCGGAAGACACGCGACAAAAAGATTCCCTGCCGCAGACCTCGGTATACAGGCTTGACTTGCTTTCCGTGTGACTCTATTCCGCTCACCCTTAGCAGTCACTTGCCCCAAATGTTGGTCCGTTGGGTTGCGCAGTCAGTCTGGAGTTTCGACTCAAGAATAGATCGTCATTCGAGATCGAAATAGGATGCAACAATTCGTGCACATTTTAAACTTCCGTGACAAGCACTCTAATCAACATCCTTGAAAAAGAAAGATCCTTGACACTCTGTCCATATCAAGCATAGGATTCCTGCCAGTTCACGATATCTACGAACTGCAACTTATTTTGCATTATGGAATTGTTGTTCAACTTTCGAGGCCCGTGGTTCATATTCAACCAGGATGGAATCGAGCATGCTTCCAGAGTACGGCCGGGAGTACCCACAGCTGAATCAGCCCTTATTCGTCCAGCGTTTCATCCGTTCCCGCCGGAGGCTGTCAATGCAACGCCGCATTCGAAGCTTTGCAATTTCTACCATCGGACTGTCTCTCATCTCCGTTGCGTTTGCGGGCGGCCAAACGCTGCCCCTTGGATCAGCAATTCAAACAGAGCCCACACGCACAAAACACGCCATTGTCGTCACCATCCACCACGAAGCGACAGATGCCGGCGTCACCATTCTTAAACAGGGCGGCAATGCAATTGATGCAGCGGTAGCCGTAGGCTTTGCCTTGGCTGTGGTCTATCCCGCGGCTGGCAACATAGGCGGAGGCGGCTTTATGCTGATTCGCAAAAAGAACGGCGAAACCCATTTCCTTGATTACCGCGAGATGGCGCCAGCCGCTGCCAGCCGTGACATGTACCTCGATGTCAGCGGTAATGTGATTCCCAATTTGTCACTGGTCGGCTATCAAGCTTCCGGTGTTCCGGGCTCCGTCGCCGGGTTGACTTATGCCCAGAAGCACTTCGGCAGGCTAACCCTTGCGGAGGATATGGCCCCCGCGATCCATCTTGCTTCCGACGGCTTTGTTCTCTCCCCCGAAGAAGCTCAAGCACTGCACAGTCAGAAACTCGCCAAATTCGCCGCTTCCGCCCACATTTTTCAGCGCGACGGCGATTTCTATAAGGCGGGCGATACCTTCAGACAACCGCTGCTCGCCGCCACCCTCACGCGTATTTCTAAAAATCCTTCCGACTTCTACAAAGGCGCCATGGCGCAGCAGATTGGTGCTTTCGAGAAGGCTGGAGGTGGTCTCATTACTGCTGCCGATCTCGCCGCCTATACGGTTAAAGACCGCAAGCCACTTCGAAGCCATTATCGTGGCTATCAAATCCTTACCGCGCCGCCGCCTTCCTCGGGCGGTATTATCCTTGTCGAGATCCTCAACATTCTTTCTGGATACGATCTGCAAAAGCTAGGCTCCGACCGCTCGGCCGCGCAGGTTCATGTCATTACAGAAGCCTTTCGACGCGCCTACATGGACCGCGGAGACTACCTCGGTGATCCCGACTTCAACAAGCTTCCCATCAAGCAGATGGAGAATCGTCGATATGCCGCCGCGTGGCGAAAGTCGATCGACCTGGACAAGGCGACACCAAGCAAGGACCTCGTTCGTCCCGCCGGCTTTATGCCGCTACCACCGCCGAGATCTCCAAGTCTTCTGGAATCGACCCAGACTACCCACTTCTCCATCGTCGACCAGCAGGGCAATGCGGTATCGAGTACTTACACACTCAATGGCGGCTTTGGCTCCGGTGTTACCGTCGCCGGCCTCGGCTTCCTGATGAACAATGAGATGGACGACTTCACTTCGAAGATTGGTATCCCCAACCAGTTCGGTCTAGTTCAGAGCCCCGCTAACCTCATCGCTCCCGGAAAGCGTCCGCTCTCCGCCATGACTCCTACTATTGTTACGAAGCACGGGAAGCTCGCCCTGGTCCTCGGCTCCCCCGGCGGTGCCACGATCATTACCACCGTTGCAAACGACCTTATCAGCGTCGTCGACAACGGCCTCAACATTCAGCAGGCCGCGGATGCGCCGCGTTTCCACAACCAATACCTGCCCGACCGCCTGGACGTCGAAAAGAAATTCTCGCCTCAGGTTGCCGATCAGCTCACCACCATGGGCTATCACGTCAATCGTCACGGAATCGCCAATGAACCTAATCCGGGCACGTGGGGGGATAGCGAACTGATCGCTGTTGACCCGAAGACTCACGAACTGCTTGGCGGTCACGATAATCGTCACGATTATGGCAAAGCCGCCGGATATTAGGCATTGCCACCGCGGCAGGCCAGTGAATCGCCAAGTGAAAGCAAGCTTGAATATTCAGTGATATACGTTGAGATGCAACAACTTGAAGTTATGAGGTCAGCCATGCCGAAACGTGCACTTCGTCCCGAAAAACAAGAGGAGGCCGTCGGTACGATGTTGAATCGGATATATCGGACGCGGCAGGAATTGATGCGCCCCATTCTTGAGCACCCACGAGAGTATGTGTTGTTCAGTATCCGGGCACTTTCCGAAAAACTGAAGGTTGATCCAGCGACAATTTCACGAACGGTAGTGGCTATGGGTTTTCCAAACTATCGGGAATTTCGGAAATACTTGCATCAGCGCTCTGTAACCCATTCGACGGCCTTTGAAAGAATGAACGCGACCAATGGCTCGCACACTAGCTTTGAAGGCCATGTACAAAAAACGTTGGATGGAGCGATTAGAAATCTTGAGGGCGCTTGCAACAATCTCGATATGAATCATTTGAAATCCATTGCCGATAGATTCTATGCAGCAAAAAGAATTTATATCCTTGGTGGAGACCTTGCCGTAAGCCTCGTATATTTCCTGCATTATCAATTGATGGAACTCGGTTTCGATGTCACGGCCGCGACCAGCGGAGGTCATGTTACGCATCTCATGCGAAGAGTGACGAAGAGAGACCTTGTGATAGCGATCAGTTTTCGACGCGGACTACGTCAAACTGTAGAAGGCTTAATTAAAGCGCGAGACAAAGGGTGCTACACCATCGGAATTACCGACACGTCGATTTCGCCGATTGCCCGGTCGGCCCATGAGTCGCTGCTCGTTTCTGTCGATGTGCCACATTTCGGCTCGTCGTATGTAGCGCCAATGGCAGTCCTGGATGCGATCGTCAGCGCGATTGCAAACCGCAAGCGCGCCCGCAGCATGGCCATCCTGAAGGAGATGGAGAAGGACCAAAAGACCGGATATAGGTGGTATTCAGAGGCGTAATTCGTCACAAGCTACAGAGTTACTCGTTCGCATGCGCACCAGCCGGAACTTTTGATGGACCGCAGCGTGCCGCGCCGGGAGAAACGATGAGAAAGAGAGCTCTCTTTGGGCTCTCTTTTTTCTGTGCCAGGAAAACGAACCAGTCGCCCATGCACATCAGAAATAATTTACTTGGCAGCGATCTGGGTTTCTATCGGCGGAGCGGACTTGAGTTCGTGGGCACGTTGTTCGACCGCGCGCATCACACGCAGGAGATTGCCGCCATAGATCTTTTTAATGTCAGCAGCGGTATACCCTTTCTCCAACAAAGCGCGCGTGAGAGCAGGAAACTTATTATAGGAGTCGATCTCGGCCGGCGCACAATCGATGCCGTCAAAGTCCGTACCAATGCCGACATGGTCAATCCCACCAATCTTGACAGCGTGATCGATCTGGGCGACAACGTCGGCAAGCGTGGCAGGAGGCAGGTTGGCTGTGACCTCCTCATCCAGCTTTTCGATAGCGGCTTTTCGAGTTACAGGATCTGTTATCTTTCTTGCCTCTTCGAAACGCGGACGGAGTTCTGCTTCCCTGGCTTTCGAGGCGTCTAAGTAGCGCTGCGAAAGATATGAGCAGTCGAAGTTAATCTGCATGGTGCCACCCTTTGCAGCCAGTGCGCGGATCATATCATCGGTCATATTGCGGGTGTGATTGTCGATTGCACGGCAACTGGAGTGCGAGGCAATGATGGGTGCGCTGGAAACCTCAAGAGCGTCGTAGAAGGTTTTGTCAGCGGTGTGGGAAATGTCGACAATCATGCCAAGACGGTTCATTTCGCGGACAACGTCTTTGCCGAAAGGTGTCAGCCCATTGTGATGTTGGACCTTGGGGTCATCGATATCACCCTGGGCATCGGCCCAGTCATTGGTGTTGAAATGGGTGAGGGTCATGTAGCGGACGCCGAGCGCGTAGTAGTCGCGGAGCAACCGGAGCGAGTCCTCGATGGCATGGCCGCCTTCGATCCCCATGAGCGCAGCAATCTTATGCTCCTTGTGTGCCTTGACAATTCCGTCGGCAGTGGTGACGAAGACGAAGTCACTGGGATGCGCAGCGACGATGTCCGTGCGGACAGTATCAATCATCTGTAGAGCACGGTTGGCGGAGTGGTTGCCTTGCGTATACTCGGCATCTACGTAGACAGCGAAAAACTCGGCACCCAAAAAACCCTTCATGCGGGCAAGGTCGGTCTGGCCGTCTTTATTGGGAGTGGCAATATCGTAGCCGTCGATCGTCTTCGAAGGGACATCGTCGTGAGTATCGATAAGGATTGCATCGCGGGTAATGCGGGCGACTTCAGCATCGGTGACAGGTTTGGTGCGCGGCTTCAACTGCGCGGCAACTGAAAGCGTAGTCGCAGTAACCGTAATAAACGTGACGAAAGTGAAGAGTCGGGACAAAGGATTTCCTCTCGGAAACGTAGTGTTGAACCAAATTAAATCGACCGTCATTTGCTAATCACTCAAGTGCCCTGTGGCGTGAATGGAATCATTCTGTCAGTATTCGCCAGATCCGCAACAGACAAGAAAACGAGGCGAATAATCTTCGTCAGCTTGGGATAGTTGACTCTGTCCCAGGTATCGTTTTCGGTGTGATAATCCGGATGCAGGCCCGTCTGAAACTCGACCTGCGGGATATGCAGCATGGCGAACCAGAACTGGTCGCTACGCGCCCATAACGAATCTGGATCAACCCTGTCCATCTTGTAGTCGAGCTTCAAACCCTCGAGCTTGTTCTCTCGATCGATGATCTGTCGCAGCGCCGGATTGTACCGCGTCCCTAAGACGTTCACCATATTTACATTGCCATCCGCCGGTGTCGGCCAGTTCGGATCGTTCTCATTTCGTCCGATCATATCCATATTCAGATTCGCAACCGTCTTGTTGAGCGGAACGATGGGATGGGTCACGTAATAATATGAGCCAAGATACACACGCTCCTCTCCATCGAATGCAATAAACAGCACGCTGCGCTTGGGATGGATATTTCCTCGCACGAGAGCTTTCGCGATCTCCATGACTCCGACCACCCCCGAGCCATCATCATCTGCGCCGTGATAGATGTGCCCATTGCTGATCCCCATGTGGTCGTGGTGCGCGCTCACGATGATGGTTTGTGCTTTGAGTTTGGGATCGGAGCCTTCGAGGAGGCCAACAACATTGCGGCCCTCATGTGTCTGAAGGTTAGTGAAAGCCTTGGCCATACACACGGAGCTTTTCGGTACTTCGAACGAATGCGGACGCATCGTCCGATCGATCTCCGCTTGCAGCGAGTCGGATGTTTTCCCGCTCGGCGCCAGTAACTGGTCCGCCACATCTCGTCGAATCGTGAACACAGGTATATCCCACATCTTGCCGACGAGGGCATATAAAGGGCCGCCGGAGGCTCGCTGAGAACTGGCAGGGATGGACCTGGTGCCACGAGGAACCTGGTCCTGGACAATTAACAGACCAGCCACGCCTTGCTTACGCAGTTCCTCGACCTTGTCTCGGTCGAAAGCATGATACGTGTCGAAGTCGCCCATGAATTTTGACGTAGGGTCATTGGCCTGAGGCTCGCGAGAGAAGACGATGGCGATTTTTCCCTTGAGATTTATCCCGGAAAAATCGCTGTAAGCATATTCGGGAGCATCGATGCCATAACCGGCGAATGCAACCTGGCCGCAGACTTTCGCGGGGCGCAAGCTTTGGTGTGTCCACCAGAAATCCTTTTTGAGGGTGTAACTGCGATCGACGCCGCCGACAGTTGCCGTCAAGGTCGTATGCTCGTGGTCCAGATCACCGGTAATAATATTCATCTTCTGGAAGTAAGTGCCGCCATCTCCGACTGGCTTCAGTCCGAGCCGCATGAACTCCGCCGCAATGTAGTCCGTGGCGATGTGATCTTCCAGGCTGGTCGCATTGCGCCCTGCTAGATCGTCCGAGGCTAGAAAGTACAAATCGGCTTTGAGGTCTGCAGGCTGAATCTGCGCGGCTGCCTGTCTCATCGATTGAATCGATGTGGCTTGGGGAATCCCGGCTCGAGAGAAGAACAAAGGAACCGCAACTAGAATTGCGCAGAACGACTCGCGACAATATGGATTTAGCTTCGCCACGGTTGCTAGATATCCGCCCATCTACGTTTAATCCAATCCTCTTTAGAGTCGAGTTATGGCGAACGGTGTCATCCCCAAGCGACTCAAAGAACTGCCATTCGGCGGCAAACAGCAGGTTAGTCGATTTCGCCTGGACTGACGATCTTACTTATTCGGCGACTTCTCGCTCACTCTCTGTCCTTCCACCAACTTCGGGAGTTTGCGGTTGTGCGTGGCCTGCTCATATGCATAGGCATAGCCAAGGAGATCCCCGTCTTTCCATTGCACACCGGAGATTTCCAAGCCAAATGGAAGACCATCCGCGTAGAATCCGCCGGGCACGGAGACTGCCGGAACTCCAATTCGGTTCACCCATGCGGTTTCTGTGTGAGGGCCCACTTTAGATGCACCGGGAACTGTTTCGTCGTAAGTTGGAACCTGCAACGAAGGATAGACGAAACCGTCCAGCCGCCAGCGCTTTCTCGTGGCCTCATACTCTGCCAGCGCCGCTCGTTGCGGCCCGTAGTAGTTCTCGACACTGTCCGGATCGGTTTCAATCAGTTTCTGTGGCGTGTTGCCACCTAGCAGGAAAGCGGGAAATCTATTCCCCGTCGTTGTCTCATATTCCGCGACGGAATGGTATTGCGGAGGTCCGAAGTTTTGCAGAAAGCGGTCGAGCCCCTCTTTTCGATACGGCTGCGGGTTCACTTTTCGCACGCTCGCCAAAAAGCTTTCCGGCAGAATATCCTTATCGATGATGACAGTCGCTCCCGCAGCGCGCATCTGCTCGACCGCCTTCATAAATGCGGCGCGCGTTTCAGCGGAGACAGCGCCACCATTCGGCGGAGCGTGCGGTTCATTCCTATAAACATCCGGCGATCCCTCCAGCACAAACCATGGCACTCCAAATCGCTTTCCCTTGAGTGCACCTTTCTTCAAATACCGCGTATACGGACCTGCTTGCGCCTTTTTCGCACTTCCTTTGGTCCAGGGATCCAGCGGATCTTCCGCCTGCATTACATCCAATGCAATTGCCGCACTCGTTACATCGCGCGCCAAGGGACCAGTA
This sequence comes from uncultured Acidobacteriota bacterium, assembly GCA_963821145.1. GTDB lineage: Bacteria > Acidobacteriota > Terriglobia > Terriglobales > Acidobacteriaceae > JAKAAZ01. The sequence continues at coordinate 27,313 of CAWGCV010000023.1, read as the reverse complement.
TTGTCACGGAGCCAATCCAGAGGCTCAATCCCGGCGATACTTGTCAGTCCACGCGTTGGCAACATGCCGACCAGGCTATTGTTGGCCGACGGCTGACGTATTGAGTTTGCGGTATCCGTTCCAGTTCCTAGCACTGCGAAGCTCGCTGCTACCGCCGCTGCTGTTCCACCTGACGAGCCGCCCGGCGAATAGCGCACGTCGTATGCGTCTCCCGTCCTGCCACCAGCGGTGCTCACGTTGGTATCGCTGGCCGCGAAGTCCGGCATATTTGTCTGACCCAGAAGCACTGCTCCTGCCTCGCGAAGCTGCTGCACCACAACCGCGTCTCGTGGCGCCACCAATTCCTCCCCGGGCTTGAGAAAGCCGATCCAGCCCGCACTCGTAACCCACCCCTTCACACTTGTGTTGGCCTTCACCACAATCGGGACACCCCAGAGAGCACCATGTTTTGCCTTCTTCGGCTCGGCATCTTCCTCAGACGCTCTCCGCAGCGCCCCCTGTTTGTCCAGGTAAAGGATTGCGCGATAGGTCCCATCGTAGCGGTCAATGCGGTCGAGATACCATTGCGTCACTTCCGTAACTGTGTACCGGTGCTTTGCGTACAGCTTCTCCAAGCCTGGCACGGTGATTTCCAACAAATCCCGATCCATGCTTTTGGCCTGGGTGGTTTTGTCGGAGTGCGCGTCGCTACCCAAAGGCTGCGCCGCAAACCCTGGTATCGCCGCCATTACACTCGCGATAAAAACTGCAAGATGAACAAGTCCGCTTCCCCGCACCGAACACCCCTCCGATGATTGCCTTTGCAACCTGACATAGCCGAGACGTAAAAGTCCTAACGATAAAACGGATCCAATTAGTTTGCTGCCGCTCTCTTATCGACAGAGACATAGCCGGGTCCGCGCAACACCTTTCCCGGCAGTGCTCCTGTCATCTTTCCGTGATCGATCACTGGAGTTCCATTGACCAGCACGTAATCCATGCCTTGCGAAAGCTGGCTGGGTTTCTCGTAGGTTGCAACATCACGAATCGTGGCTGGATTAAAGATCACAACATCCGCCCACATGCCATTCTTCAACACACCTCGATCAGTAAAACGCATGCGCTGCGCCGGTAGCGCAGAAAACTTTCGAATTGCGTCCGGCAGTGTTAGCTTGTGCTCCTCGCGCACATACTTGCGAAGAATTCGTGGAAAAGTTCCATACGCGCGAGGGTGTGGATGACCCTGACCGAGAATGCCTTCCGGTGAGATTCCCGATGAGTCCGTGTCGACTGAAACCCACGGCTGTTGCAATGCGAGCGTCACATCCGGCTGCGACATGCCGAACACGGCCACGTCTGTGGCGGCTTTGTCCTGGACCAGCAAATCTAAGATTGTGTCGATCGGATCTTCTTTCCACAACTCGGCGATCTGAGCTATGGTTTTACCCTGCAGTGGCGTCAGTTTTGGATTCTCAACGCTGCAGATCAGCACAGCATCGGGCCCTGGAATTTCCTGCCAAGGGTTGTCCCATGAGGCGGTCGGCGTGAGCATATCCTGGCGGATGCGCGCACGCGTGGCCGTGTCCTGCAGCCGCGCGATCATCTTTGCATCGCCTCCATCGTGGGCCCAGGGAGGAATGAACGCAGCCAGGTCATTCGACCATGCCGTGTAGGCATACGTATCCGCGGAAACATCGATGCCGTGAGCACGCGCCGCATCGATCTTCGCGACAATCTGGGGCATCTCGCCCCAGTTGTTCTTGCCGGCCGCCTTCAAGTGCCATATCTCGACTGGAATGTGAGCTTCACTGCCAATGCGCAGCGCCTCATCGATCGCAGGCATGACCGCGTTTGACTCGCTGCGCATATGAGTGGCATAGATTCCGCCATACTGCGCTGCGACGGATGCCAGAGCGATCAATTCAGGGGTCCGGGCGTAGGGCGCCGGTGGATATTGCAAGGCGGTGGAAAGTCCAACGGCTCCGGCCAGCATTGCATTCCGCACCAACGATTGCATCGCTCTTAGCTGCGCTGGCGTCGGCTGCTTATCGTCATCGCCCAGGACCATACGGCGAACCTGGGTCGCCCCGACATAGGTTGCAATGTTGTTTCCGATGCCCTGCGTTTCCAGCCGCGCAAAATACTGATCCAGGGTCCGCCAGTCCGGGTTGATGTGGAGGTGCTGGTAGTCGCGACGATCAGCCTGAACGATGGCGTCATTGAGTGGCGCAACCGAGCTTCCTTCGCCCGTCACCTGGGTGGTGATGCCCTGATAGATCTTGGAAGGCAGTCGCGGATCGACAAGGATCGTCTCTTCCGACTGGCCCAGCATGTCGATAAAACCGGGCGCGACCACTTCTTCATGCGCGTCGATGGTCCGCTTACGCGCATCCGCTGAGAGATTTCCAATGGCGGCAATCCTTCCATCGCGAATGCCGACATCTCCGGAGTACCACAGCGAGCCGGTTCCATCGATGATGTGGCCGTTGGTGATGACGATATCGAATTCCTTCGCCTGCAAAGACTGGCCAAAACATGCAGGCATTACGCAGCCAAAATAGATTGCTATGTACATTGCACTACATGGTGACAGCGATTTTCTGTATTTCATAGGGTCCTGGAAGACGCATATATTCTCGCCGATTGACCAAACACTACACCCGGAGCCGACTTCATTTCCAGGCGTTTCATCCTGAGCTCCGATGGATGCAACAATTCGTGCATACCTGTTCACGTTTATCATAAGCACTATCCGACGCTGCATCTATTCATAAAAATCTTTGTTGACAACCTTTCCAAGCCTGTCATACGATTCGGGCAAGTTACTGATAGCGATGTCTGCAACATAGTTTGCACATGCCTTTTGAGCAGTCAGTTTCACTTACCCCTTGGAATACCGGACTTCTCCAGTAGCGGACTCGGTTAGCTTTTCAGCAAATACGTTCGGAATAGCTAGAGTCCAAAGACGTTTCGCCTGAGTTTCCCCCCCGGGAAGCGCGTGAAGAATCAGCGTGAGAGGCAGCGAATGAAACGGCAAACCTTCAGGGCAATTTTAGTCGTAGTCGTAGCGGCGTTTTTCCACCTTACGGCCACGTTGCTTGCGCAACAGGCGACAACCTCACTGAACGGCGTCGTTACTGATTCCAGTGGAGCAGTGTTGCCAAATACGTCCGTGAGCATCACGCGCGCGGCGACCGGCCAAACACTAACGACCACGACCAACGCCCATGGGGAATACAGCTTTCACCAACTCGACCCGGGCACGTGGACTGTCAGCATTAGCGCCAAGGGCTTTGGCGATCAGAGCAAAGAGGGTGAACTGCTGGTGAGCAAGCCCGCCACCATTAACTTCAAGATGGGCCTGCAGGCGATCGCGCAGACCGTAAACGTGACTGGCGAAACAGCGACCCTGAACACGAGTGATGCCACACTCGGAAATGCCGTCGACAATCGTACGATTCAGGGCCTGCCCATGATCGACCGCAACGTACCGGATCTGCTCAGCCTGCAGCCCGGTGTGTTGTACCTCGGCCATGCGGTCGATGCAGGGCCCGGAACGGCGGACACGGATAGCCGCACCGGCGCGGTCAACGGAGTTCGTTCCGATCAGGGCGACATCACCATGGATGGTCTGGATGACAACGACCAGCGCACGGGCGACGCGTTTATAGGAATTCTGCGCGAGACCCTGGATTCGATTGAAGAATTTCGCGTGACCACGGGAATGGCGAACTCCGACCAGGGGCGCTCTGCAGGCGCACAAGTCAACCTGGTGACGAAGAGCGGCACCGACAGGTTCCACGGCGCGGCATACGAGTACAACCGCAATACCGATACGGCCTCCAACGACTGGTTCAACAAAGAAGCACAGCTGTCCAGTGGAGAGCCGAACGAGCCCGGCGAATACATCCGCAACACCTACGGCGGTGACGTGGGCGGTCCGATCAAAAAACATAAACTTTTCTTTTTTGGAAATTACGAAGCGTCCCACATCCGCGAGAATTCGCAGATTGTGCGAACCACACCCTTCGCTTCGTTCAAACAAGGCGACCTGAAATATCTGAGCAACGGCAACGGCGTGACTTTGACGCCCACCCAGATTGCCACCATGGATCCGAACTGTTCGGCAAATGGCACCTGTCCCTGGGGGCCTGGAGTCGATCCGAACATTCTGACGGTGATGAACTTATATCCCACCGCGAATGGTACCGCCACGGGTGACGGGCTAAACTTCGGTTCCTACACATTTTCCTCGCCGAATCCGCAGAACCTGAACACGTCAATCGTGCGCTTCGATTGGAACCCCGTACCCCACCACCAATTGTTTGTTCGCGGGAACCTGCAGGACGACACAACTGACGGAATCCTACAATTCCCCGGCCAGCCTCCATCCTATGTATTGCGTGACAATTCCAAAGGCTTGGCCGCAGGTGACACCTGGGAGATCACGAATAATCTGGTCAATGATTTCCGCTATGGGTACATTCGCCAGGGTTACAGCAATGCAGGGCAGGATTGCGGCGCCTATGTCACCTTTGCATTTATCTCCCAGCCAACGGCGGAAACCTGTACGACAATTGTGCATCTCCCGGTCCAGAACTTTATCGACAACATGACGTGGACTCACGGAAACCACACCTTGTCCTACGGAGCGGACCTCCGCATCATTACGAATTACGAGAACACGGATCAGAACTCCTATTCGTCGGCGCAAGTCTACAACGAATGGCTTTCCGGCGGCGGTCCAATCGCTGGGTCTGGTGGAAGTCTTGACCCCGGGGCGTTCGGATACCCTCCCGTGGATGGAGATTTCTCAAATAATTACGACATTGCCGCCACATTGATGGCAGGGTTAGTTCCCCAGGTCACCGGCAAATACAATTTCCATGTACAACCTGGCGGACAAACGGGAACCACACTGCCAGAAGGCGCATACACTCCGTTGAATTTTCTTTCGCATGAGTTCGAGTACTACATCCAGGACCAATGGCGGATTGATCCGAATGTAACTCTGACCCTTGGTCTACGGCAGGTATTCTTGCAGCCTCCCTATGAAACCAATGGACAGCAGGTCCAGCCCACCATCGACACCCACCAATGGTTTGTGAATCGCGTTGCCCAGGCGATCAAGGGGATTACCGACCAGCCTGATCTGGTCTTTTCCCCTTCCGGCAAAGCGAACGGCAAGCCTGGATACTGGAACATGGCATGGAACAACTTCGCACCACGTTTAGCACTCGCGATCGCGCTTGATAACAAGACCTCTGTGCGAATGGGAATTGGAATGTACTACGATCACTTTGGCGAGGGCATAGTTGACGCGTTCGCCTCATACGGTTCATTTGGCCTGTCGACTTCGATCCAAAATCCGGATGGCCAATACACGGTTGACCAGGTGCCTAGATTTACAGGCCTCAACAACCTGCCACCATTGAAGGGCGTCGATATTCCATCAACGATCCAATATCCCTTCACGCCTCCGAATAATGTCAACACCGGGCTTGGCCTTGACTGGGGCGTTGATAATCGGATCAAAACACCCTATACGATAGCCGCCGACTTTTCGGTCCAGCGGGAACTACCCCATGGGTTCTCTGTTGAAGGGGACTATGTCGGCACATTTGGTCGACACTTGCTCCAGCAACTCGATCTGGCCGAACCGCTGAACCTTGTCGATCCCAAATCGGGGATGGATTATTTTCACGCCGGCACTCTACTCGCCAAGGCAGCGTATGCGGGCCAAAATACCGTGCAACCTATCGCCTATTGGGAGGACCTCTTTCCCTATTTGAAGACCAGCGCGATGAGCGCCACGCAGAACATTTATACGAATCTGTATCAGGGTCTGGCTGCGAACGGGGCGAATGACTCGTATGCCTTGATCGTGCTGGACGCATACTGCGATCCGAATAACGGTGGCCTGGGTTGCGGCCCATATGAAGACGCCAACGGCAACGTGACCACCCGTTTCTACCAGAGGCAATTTTCCTCTCTATATGCCTGGTCCTCGATCGGCACCAGCAGCTATAACGCACTGCAACTCACAGCACGTAAAGTAACGAACTCCGGCCTCGCGTTCAACTTCAGCTATACGTATGCAAATTCAATCGACATGGGTTCGGATGCGGAGCGCAACATTGGGACGGGCTCGTTCAGCAAGATCATCAACAGCTTTAATCCAAAGTTGAATCGCGGCGTTTCGGATTTTGACGTTCGCCATCTGCTCACTGGGGATTTTATCTACCAGCTTCCGTTTGGCCGGGGCATGCGCTATGGCGCGCAATCGAACGCGGTTGTAAATGCGCTGATTGGTGGATGGACTCTGTCCGGTATCACCCGCGTTTCCAGTGGACTACCGTTTAGCGTTTACGGACCCTATAGCTACCCGACAAACTTCGCATTCTTGAGCGCCGTAGTACCGACTGGCCCGATCAAGATGCACCGGCATCTCCTCAATAATCTTCCAGAAGCTTTTGCCGATCCAAATGCACTCAATACCGGCATCGCGACTGGCCATCCACTTCGCTACCCCTACCCCGGGGAAGCGGGAGCCCGTAACGTATTCCGCGGCGACGGATATCTCGAACAGGACGCCGGCTTGTCGAAAGTCTGGAAGACCTACCGCGATCAGACTCTGCGGTTCGCGTGGGAAGTGTTCAACGTGACGAACACGTCGCGCTTTGATACCAATCCCATCAGCAGCTTTGGCGGACTGAATGGGACTGTCACCAGCGCTGGCCTTGGCATTTACAGTTCGGTATTGGTCCAGTCGCGCAAGCAACAATTTTCCTTGCGTTACGACTTCTAGCGCGGCGTTGCAAACAATCGTCGGCCACCTAGGCGACTCTTACGCTCATCATGGCAAGTGGATCGTCAAGAAACCGGCCGCACCGTGTTCTAGCCCTGAGAGGCCTTTCGCCAGAAGCCAGCGAAGTCGTCATCAGATCTCTCGATCGCCAAAATGTCGAATCCAAGATGAAACAGGACTTGGCTCGAAGAGCTATGAAGACTGAACGAGCCTCGGGCCGGCCGTGAAGGAAATACAAGGTGCTTGGGTTACAAAAATAAAACTAGCACGACGACGTGACGATACGATGCTTCCGAATCTTTTGCGCTACGCCCGTCCAAAATCGATAAAAGCCATTTGCGGGTTCGTATGCAGCAGCTTCACATCTACGGTGTCTCCCACATCCAGCCCCTTCTCTCCCTTGATCACACGACCCTCCACCGGCGGATCAAACACGCGCACGTACGTCCCCTTCTCGCTAGCTCCCGTAACCACGCCACGGAATTTTCGCCCAATCTGATCGGCCAGCACAACCGCCGCAACCCGCTTCTGCATGGTGCGCTCGACCTTGTGACCAGCCTTCTCCTGCACATTGCACTGCGTCGCAATTGAGCGCAGCTCCTCATCCGTGTATGGAGCAGGCAGCCCATCGATCATCGCCTCGATCAGTCTTTGCGTTACCAGATCTGCGAAGCGTCGGTTGGGCGCCGTCGAGTGCGTGTAGTCGCGTGCCGCCAGGCCAAAGTGCCCCAAAGGCTCCTTGTCACCGCCCTCGATCACGACATATTCCCCCGGTCCCATCAGCTTGATGACGGCCAGCGAAAGATCGGGATAATGTACGGGGTCCTTCTTTCGCTGCGCCTGCAAAAACAGGTTGAGCGCACCTGAATCCGCCTCGGACGGCAAGTTTGTTCCGTATCGCGACGCCAATTCCACAATTCTGTCCCATCGCTCCGGGGACCGAACGATCCGTCGAATACAACTCCGCCCGGCATTGCGCAGCGTCTCCGCCATCGTCTCATTCGCACCAATCATGAATTCCTCGATCAGCTCCGTCGCCAGATTTGGCATAGCCTCATAGATCGCTTTGATCTGGCCATCTATCACCAGCGGGTCCGCTTCGATCCGGCGAAACTCCAGTGCGCCATTGGCCACTCGATGCTCCCGCATCGCCTGCGCCGCCTCGTTCTGCAGCCGCAGTTGCGCCTGCAACTCCACCGACCCCGCGATCTTTACGTCGAGGGGATTTTTGCCCTCTAGCCAAAGTCCCGACTCGGCTGTATGCCAGTTGCGCGCGGTTATGTACCATCGCCCGATAAATGTTGTGCCCGCTCAGGGCGCCCTGCGCATCGACGATGTACTCTGTCACAATCGCCGCGCGATCTTCGTTCTGATTCAGCGAAGTCAGATCAGTCGAAAGCTGGTTGGGCAGCATGGGAAAATTTCGCGTTGCCGTGTACACCGTCTTCGTTTGGTCCGACGCGTGGCGGTCGATCGGCGAGCCTATCCCCACCGCGGCTGCCACATTCGCAACCGCGACTCGAACGCGAATCCCGCCGTCCTTCGATCCCGAATCAGCGCCGCCCGCCATCAGCTTCTCCGCCCACTCCGCCTGATCCAGATCACGCGAAGTGTCGTTGTCGATTGAAGACCAGTAGAGTTCGCGCAGGTCGCGCACCTTTGCGTCGAGTGGTTCATTCGACTCGACGCGCGCATCCGCCGCGGCGCGAATCGCAGCCACCTGGGCATCGCTGCCCGCTGGAAAGTCCGGATGGAAACCGTTCTTAATCATCTCGGCATAGGCCGAGGCACCGAGGTCAAACGTGGGTATAGACATGCAAAAAGAAGCCTATCATGCCCACGGGACTCAATGAGAGCGGAGCTTTCGCCCACGCTTCGTGGATAGGACTTTGATGCCGCCGCCCATCGCTCGCCTTCTCTCTAGCTTTGGTCACGATGTATCTTATGGTCGGCTCGATTTTCCGGGCCTCAAGAAAGCTGCTGCAGAACAGCAGCGGAGGCTGACAAAGTGAAGTGCCGTGCGGGCACGAAGCCGCATCACCTGATGTCCTCTGAGATGATCGGCGACCCTGAACCTGCAAAGGCACAACCTCAATCGTCAGCTTTTAAGTGATCCCCGCCCCAGAAACTATGGCTCACACCTTTTCACTCGAGGCCGCAGCCTCTTACGGGAGCGGGTCCGCGAACGTCATAAGTTTCCGATCTGAAGCTATTGCACGACGACGTCCACCACGGCGTTATGCACTATGCCGTTGGCTGTGCCGGTGACGAGCACGGTGTACGCACCCACAGGTGTGCCATTCACTGGAGGTGGCGATCCTCCACCAACGCTTCCGCCCCCGCAGCCGGCCAGCCACAACCCACCCAGAACAAGCGGCAGGCAGAGCAGGCTAATCCACCGGCGCCTGCGAAGCGGCAGAGCAAACAAGAAACAAAATGCCAATGCAGCTCCGTCGCTGAACCAACCCCGCTTTTGCCTTGGCGTCTGTGACAGGTTTGCAGTTGTGCCGGGAAGAGAAGCGGTAATCGTTAAGGCCGCCGAGGCTGCGCCGTTCAGCGTTGTCGATGCCGGACTCACGCTGCAGGAGAATTGGCTCGACGAAGGTGCACAGGTGAGAGCGACCGAGCCGTTGAAATTGTTGATCGACTTGAGGCTCATGCCGACCGTCCCCGCGCTGCCCGACGCCAGCGCAAGCTGCGCGTTTTGCGCCACCAGCGTAAAGTCGCTGCCACCTTGATCGACGCTGACTGAGGCTGCGTTGCTGGTCGACGGCAGATACGTGCTATCGCCGGAATAAACCGCGGTAATCTGATTGGCCCCGTTCGCCCAGAAAGCCTCGGATGAAAGCGCCAGCGCGAAGCTTGCGCGTGCGCCCGAGGACGCCGGAACCAACTGGTTCAGCGAACCCCAATAGCTGATCGCTCCGTTGTCCAAAAACGTAATGAATCCCGTCGGCGCGACCGTAGCTGCCGCCGGCCCGTTCACTGTGGCCGTAAGGACAGCCCCAAGGCTGCCGGGCGTAATCGTCAGCAATGTCGTTGAAGCCGCCAGCGGACTTGCAGGCGCGGCGACGTTGATGTCATTCGTGTAGACTTCGCCGTAAGCTTCCCAGTTCGCATCGCCATTGTATTGCGCGCAAAGCATGTAGCCAAACCCATTGCTGCGTGCGGGAATGTTAGAAAAAACCGCCTCGACAGAGGAGTATTGACTGAAAAGACCGCTCGTCGCCACGAGAGTGGCCGTCTGGGAGAGCCCGGTGGTATCCGCTCCGCAGCCGAGGCCAAGAACATCGGAGTTGTCCCACACCAGCTTTACAGTGACCGTCCCGGTGGGAGCCAATGTGCCCGGCGGTGCAGGTCCGGTATTCGCGAACATAGGTCCGTAGATGGTGCCAACCACGACCCCCACGGTCAGACTGCTGCCGGCATAAATGGTGTTGTATAAGTTCTGGGTTGGATCTGACAGTGATATACGGCGTTCCCAGTCCAACACTGAAGGTCTGTGCCGCCGCCGCGGAAGCCTGAAAGCTGGCGTCACCAGAATAACTGGCGCTGGCAGTATGAGCGCCCACCGCGAGCGAGGGCGCGATCCAGGAAGCTATGCCACCCACATTGAGCGGGGCTGTGGCCGGGGTGCTGTCGACTGTAAATGCCACATTGCCGGTCGCGGCGCCATCGGAAGACCCAGTCGGCGAATGTATGCCCACGGGCTGCGCGCTCAATACCACCGGCACGCCATAGGTCAGGGCGGAACTTATTCCATCCTGGCCGCCGGCGATTTTAAGAGAGAGCGTGGACTTTTCTGCTGTTACGGAGAGTGTCTGCGGCTGCGATGTGCTGGGCGCGAAGACACCGTCTCCACTGTACTTTGCGGTGAGCTGATAGGTCCCACCCGGCAGATAGTTCAAACTGGAGGACCCGATTCCGTTGTTCAGAGTAACTGCAGTTTGGCTTTCATTGGAAGGCAAAGTGGAGTTAGTGACAATGGACACTGCACCCGTGGGGGTGCCCGAACCAGAGGACGGCGTGACGTTCGCACTCACAGTCACGTTCGTCCCGTGCACTGCTGTTGCTGGTGTCACCTGCAGCGCCGTGGACGTTGCGGCGAAGGAGATCGCATTCCAGTTGTTGACCAGTTGCGCCGCATCCACGCTGCCCAGGCCACTCGCCTGGTCATATCCGGCGCCTGCAGAGTAGACCGTCGATTCGCCCGCATTCGAGCCGAATCCGTCCACGTTGAGCGTGCAATCCTGGTCGAACTGAACGCAGATGTCCCAGTTTCCACCCAGCGTAATATCGTGGAACGCCGCGGGTTTCTGCTGCGCGAGAGGATAAAGCACGGTATCGGCTTGTCCCTGGCGGCCGTATTTTTGAACCACCAGCGCCATGATGCCAGCCATGGCCTGCACCGAGGCTGACGTGCCGCCCACTACATCGAAGCCAAAGTTACCGCTGGCATCGGGCGTGCAGGCTCCCTCGTAATCGCAGTCCACGTAGCCGGAGTAGTTGGCGCCGTTCGATGCAAACAGCGAAACATCAGGAAGGTCCCGCGCGCCGTCGGCAGGAACGCCGGGACCGGTTTGCCACTGCGGCTTGGAGTAGCCGCTCACGCAATTGTTTGAGGTGCTGACTGTAGTGCAGCCGCTGACTCCGCCTCCTCCGGCCCCGTCTTCATTCCGCTGCAGTCCATTGGAAATCGCGTCGAGCCCAAAGGGATCGTTCCACACCTGTTCAGTGATCGGCGCTTTCAGCGAGCCCTTAGTCGTGGGATCGCTGGCCGCATTCCAGTAAGTGGAGGCGCTGGGTGCGCCGGCGGCATAGTCCGCATAGTAAAAGTCGGTACCGCCCACGGAGACGTTCCACGGCGTGGAACCCATACCATTGACTGCGGGACCGGCCAACGCTCCTGTGAAAAGATAATTTTCGTCAGGTACCTGGCCGGAGTCTCCGGCAGCAACGAACACCGTTTGCCCTTGCGCTGCGGCTTGCTCCCAAAGCGCATTCCAGAACTGATTGCCGCCGGTTTCAAGTTCCTGCTCTCCCGCGCCCCAGCTTAAGCTCAACACATCCGCCTGGTCGTCCTCGACAGCGCGCAACGCGGCCAACTCCAGGGGATCCTGGTAAGGTGAGCCCGCTGAAATATAGAGATTCACCGTCGCGCCCGGCGCCGCAGCCCCGGCGAGTTCGACATCAAGGTATGATTCCACTGCGCTCGTAGTGGTGCCAGGATCGCCGCCGTCCAGCACCACTTGTACTGCATTAGCCCTTAGGCCGAAGACGTTGCGGTAAGCGTTCGCCAGGCTCAGGTCAACGTTCGATTCGTCGATCACACCGATCGTGACGCCGGTGCCGGTCACGTTCGCGGAGAACAGCGGGTTGAGATCGTACTGCGTGTAGAAATCCGCCGGTGCCACTCCGTAAAGAAGCGGGGTCCAATCGGTGGGTAGGTTGAACTCGGGAACAAACTTATGCTGCCCGCCATCATAGTGTCCCCTGCCGCGCTGTTGTATTTGCGGCGCAGGACGAAAATCATGCAATGGCGAAAGGGCTGCCACGATTCCCGCAAGCGCCTGCGGAATTTTCACCGGGGTCGCATTGGCATGGTGCAGAACGCCGTTCACCATATACTCGTGAATCTGCGTGTGAAAAGCAGCGTTGACCTGACCGACGTTGCCGGAGAATTCAATGAACCGCCGCCCCTTTGAGACGCGGCTGACGCGGAAGCCGGACGAAGCCAGCCATCCCGTTACCGCCTCGATATCCGCATCAGCAGGACCGAAGAGAGTGCCAATCTGCGTCGGCGTCAGCCAATGGTGATAACTTGCCGAGCCTGGTGTATGCAGATTGGTCAGAAGTTGCTGGAAGGCAGCTTCCTCATCCGGCGGCCGATTGAGAACGAGCACGAGTCGTTCAGCAGGTGTGGACTCGTTGACCGCGCCACGATCGTAGCGCGCCTGTGCGAGCGGGTCCACCGTGCCCCGTAGGGTGATCAGTTGGTTTTCATCGACCTGTTGTGTGACAAGCCGTTTGGGCTGGACTTGCCCTGTAATAGGAAGCGGCGCCAAAACCCCAAGGACAAGAAAAAACAACAGTTTCTGCACAGCCAAACCCCGTGGTCTATCTGATTTTACGTTCGAGCAACTTGGGCGAAATCAGCCGATCACAAATCTAAGCTTGGAAAACTTGGGAGAATCATAGCATCCGCTACGAATTTCGACCGCATCCCTGTTCCGCGTTGGTTTCTGTTTTTGTAATCATGCCGAGGCCAACCATCAGAAATCAGTCCAAATCACGATCCCGATACAGCGACTGGCATATCTCGTTCGGCCTATCTTGCCGACCACTCAGCGGGAGAGCTGGGTGATTTGTACATGGTATGGAGTTAACAGGTCACCGGTGGAGTGGTCGACGGCGGCGAGAGCAATGCGGTAATTGACCTGTGTCTGCAGCAGGATGAGTTCGGCCTGCGCAAGCCGGGTTTGGGCATCGAGCACAAAGAAGTTTGTCTCCGCACCAAGCTCATACTTGCGCTGCTCGGAAGTGAGAGTCTTTTGTGACAGATCGAAGGATGTCGTAGCAGCGGCCAATGCCTGGCGGGCTTCGTCCAGCTGATGGAAGGCATCGTGAACTTCGCGGGTAATCTGCTCGCGGATCTGACCATTTGTATATAGATCGCGAGTGCGCGAGACCAGGGCGTTGCCAAGGACTGCTTGTCCGCCGCGATTCCTCACAGGCAGGGTGAGGGTGAGCGATCCGCCATATCCTGGAAAACCGAATCCGAGCAGCTGGCTCATCGAAGTGCCAAATCCGCCGGGGGCGATAAACGCGCCGGTTTCTGGATTATATTCATTGCCGCCTAAACCGCTGCTCTGGTAGAAACCCTGCAGCTGGAGATTGGGCTTGAGCTGATTGTGCGCCAGATGAATGCTGTCCGCATCATTGGCCAGTGCATCCTTAACTGCATCGAGTTCCGGACGCTGTCTGAGCGCCTGAGCCAGCGCGGTTTCCGGGTCGATGCTTGCGAGCTCACCTTCGGTTTGCGGGTTCTCGGTCAGATTCAACTCGAGGCGGCTTGCCTGGGGATCGCGATCGGCGCCAATGGTGAGCCGCAGCGCCTCCTCGGCTTGGGCCAGTGCGTACCCGGCCTGAATCACCTCGACCTTTCGCGCTGCTACTTCTGACTGGGAGCGATAGATATCGAGCGGGGGCAAAGCACCAAGTTCAAGAGCGCGCTTGTCGCGGTCATAACTCGCCTCCGCCAGCTTGAGCGACTTGTGTTGGACGTCGAGGGCGCCCCGGGCCGCGACCGCATTCCAATACTGACTGACAACATTCAGAATGGCGTCGTTTACCTCGGCTTCAAAGCTGGAACGCGATTGATCCAGCGAGCGGCGCGCAATTTTAATTAAAGCGGTGTTGGCAAAGCGTCCGGCGCCGCGCAGCAAAGGCTGCGTGATCGTAAACGTCAAAGCTGAATTGAAATACGGATTGAAGTAATAGAACGAACTGTTTGTCGAATACTTGTTGGACAGGATGACTGCCTGGATATTAGTGCCAGGAGAGAAGGTCTGGGTATAACCGATCTGCCCGGTCTGGCTCAAGTAGTTGAGCGTTTCGTTGGCCGAGCCGCTAACTCCTTGCAGTTGGCTATAAGAGGGGGACGAATAGCGGAAGATGTTGAGACTGCTCTGGATCACGGGGTCGAAGGGTTGAAACTGGCTAAGCAAATTAAACTTCTGCGATTCAATCTGGGTTTCGTCAATATAGACGCTGCTGTTGTTTTCCAGGGTCAGCAGGATCGCCTCCCGAAGACCGAAGGTGAGCTTGCCGTCTTGTACGTAATCCATAAGATGCTGCGGAGGCGGTAGCTTCCCTGCGCGTACACGCGCGGTGAGCATGCCGCGATAACTCTCAGGAGACTGTGCCTGCGCGGGCAGCAAGGCAACCAGAACGAAGACTGCAAGAAAGACCGAGCGAATTAAGCTCATTCAAAAACTCCATCATTGAAAAGGCATTGTCGACAATGGGAGAAAATGCGGTGTTCCGCGAACAGTCGAAGGACAGAGGTCCTGATGCTACTCATAGCGGATGGCCTCCACCGGATCGAGACGTGCGGCCTTGGTGGCTGGATAAATTCCGAAGATCAGCCCGACGGAAATGGAAACGAGAAACGCCAGGGCGATGGAACTGAAAGTCACGATGGTCGACCATCCCGCCAGCCATGCGATCAGTCGTGAAATGAAAAAGCCGAAGACCACGCCGATGGTTCCACCGGCGAACGAAATCATGGTGGCCTCGACCACAAACTGGCGCACGATGTCGGATTGCCTGGCTCCCACAGCGCGTCGCAGGCCGATTTCGCGAGTGCGTTCAAGAATGCTGGCCAGCATGATGTTCATAATGCCGATGCCGCCCACCAGCAGAGAGATGGAGGCGATGGCCACCATGACGGTGTTGAAAAGGTGTTCGGTGCGCGTTTGCTCGGCGAGCAACTCGGCGGGTACTACGATGGTGAAGTCGTCCGCGCCGTGGTGTGATGAATTAAGAATGGCACGTACCACCTGCGCAGATTCGGAAATGTTCGCGCTGTCGGCCAGGTTGAGATAGATTCCATCTATCTCGTCCCTGACATCGCTGTAACTGTCTTCAAGGCGGAGAAAAGCGGATTGCAGTGGAATATAGATGTTGTTATTCACGTCCACAGGTGCTGCGCCGGAGCTATTGCTTTGCGCGCTCAATTGCGGGCTGACCACTCCAATCACGCGAAACCATTGCTCGTTGACCTTGACGTACTGGCCGAGAGGATTGGAAGAGCCGAAGAGACTCCATTTAGCGGCTGCGCCCAGAACGCAAACGGACGCGGCGCGACTGTTGTCGTCCGGATCGAAGAATCTTCCGCTCAAGACATGAAGACCGGCGATCTGCTGGTAAGAGGGATCGACGCCCATCACATTGGGCATGTCCTGCTGCGCCTTGGGAATCGTCTTCGATGGGGTGAATTGTTTGCGAGGCGTGGACGCAGCAATACCTCCAAGGTCGTCCTGGATGACGCGGTAATCCTGAAGCGTGAGCCCCGGCGATAGTAGGCGTACCTTCTGATGAGCCTGCCATTCCACAGTCTCCTTGGCTTCAACGATCAGATTGTGAACGCCCATTTGTTCAATCAGGGCCATGACCTTCTGCCGCGCGCCGGCGCCGATGGACAACATAGCCACGACGGCGGCCACGCCGAAGATCATTCCCAGCATGGTGAGCAGCGACCGCATGCCATGAACCAACAGGTTTTGCATGCCCAAATCAACATCTCTCGACGATTGTCGATAGAAGAGCAGAAGTCGATCACGCCACGGCGATTGGTTTTCAGCCATTAGGGCGTACCTCCAATACCGCCGGATGTTGCTGCTTGGCCAGTTGTTTTGCGTGACGCGGTGGGATCGACCATCGCGACAATCTCGCCTTGGTCCACTCCTTCGATGGCTGCTCGGCTTTCGTTCTGGCTTTGGATTTTCACCTCCCGCTGCTCATACCCGTTGCCCTTCTTGACGTAGACAATGTGTTTACCATCCTTGAGAAAGATGGCGACTCGGGGAAGGTAGAGCACATTCTCTTTGACGCCTCCGAGAAAGACGATTTGGGCTGTGAAGCCGGAGCGAAGGCGGGGATCTTCATTGGCGAGTCGAATGGAGACGTCGAAGTTGCCACTGGTGTTGGCAGTAAAGAACTCGCGCACGCTCATTCCGCCTACGCTCTTTACCGTTCCATGAAAAACCCGTCCAGGCAAAGCATCGAAGACGATCTGAACAGGTTGGCCGACAAACACACTGCTGCGATCCTGCTCACTGATTTTGGAGGTGAGGTCGAGGCCCTGGGGATCAACGACCTGGGCAATGGAAGCTCCCGACTCAACCTGGTCGCCCTCACGATAGTCGGGAAGAAACATGCCCGTGAACATGATTCCTCCCATGACATTTACGTTCTTCTGGATGGAAATCAGGCCGTCCATGGGCGCGGTGACACGCATTTTCTCCAGGTTCTGCTGCGCCTGGTCCATTCCAAGTTTGGCCTTGTTGTACTTCTCCTGGGCGAGGTATGTAGCCGCTTGACCAGAAGCCTTATGGGAGTCGATGTCCTTTTCCTGCTCAGCCAGGACACGTTTGGCCTGTGCAAGGGCCAGTTCGTTTTTTTCGCCGTCGATCTTGCTGAGAAGTTCATTTTTCTGCACATCGAGTTCCGCGCGTCGCACACTGTAGCGGTCCTTGAGCAGGGTGACCTGGTCCTGCGCTGCGAGGACGGCGGCATCAGCTTGGGCCTTGGTGATTTCCTGCTTAGCCTGCTCCAGTTCGGATCGGTTTTGCTCCAACTTGTACAGCTGCTCGCTCGTGTCGAATTCGAAGACGACGTCGCCCTTTTTGACGGATTGACCGGTGTGCACAACATGAGTAAGCTGGAGCGCGTCTCCACCGAGAGACGGAGCCGACAGCATCATCGAGTGGCTGGCGCGAAGCTCGCCCATCGCCCTCGCCTGAATTTCGATATCGCCGCGTTTAACCTTAGCGAGAGGAATGTCGTCGGCATTGCTGGCCAATCGGACGCGGCTGGACGCCACAATGACTCCAATGCCCGCAGCTAGCAGGAGACCAACCAGTACCCAGACGCGGATGCGACGCCGTTTGACGCGGACCATCTCACTCCTTCCCCGAAGGATCTTCGAGGGCGACCAACTCGCCGGCCTTCAAACCGCTGGCAACCTGGATGCGATCGCGGCTCCTTCGTTCGACTTGAATGGCACGTTCCTGGAAGGTAGATCCATTCCAAACGTAGACCATTGTTTGTCCGGATTTGAGGAAGGATGCTTGTGCCGGGATCGTGATGGCGTTTGGAATGCGTTCGATAATGACAGTGATTTCAACGGTCATACCGGGCTTTGAGGCGTGGGTCCGGCGGGAGGATGGAGATTTCAAGATCGAAGTTGCGAGGGATGGGCCAGCCGGCGGAAAAGTCGGAAGTGGCGATGGTTCCGATGTGCTCAATTTTTCCAGTGAACTGGCGATCGGGAATCGCGTCCAGTTGTAACGTGACCGGCTGTGAGAGGGCGAGCCGGCCGCGCTCAGTTTCGTCTGCACGGGCCGCGACGCGCATGGAGGCGGGATCGGGAAGTTCGGCGATCGGGGTGCCCGGCCAAGCACGTTCGCCGGCTTTGAACGGCCCTTCTCCGCCGTTATGCCAGACAGAAAGAAGACTGACGGTTCCATCCGAGGGAGCCTTCAACGTCATGGAGGATAGTGCCGTCTCGGCTCGCTGTGCATCGAATTCTGCCTTGCGGTTGGCGTTCTTCTTGCCTTGAATGGTGGCTCCATCGACCGCGGTATCAGACTGCAGCTGCTCCTCTGCTTGACGCAGCGCTCGCTCCGCGTCCGCAAGTTTGAGCTTGGCTTCGGCTCCTTCAATCTTGGAGACGACTTCACTCTTGCTGGCGTCGAGTTTCGCCACCTCGACGTCGTATTTGGCTTTCATGACCGCAGTCGTGTCAACTTCTTCATTGAGCCGGCCTTCGGCGCGGACCTTCTCAATATCAGCATGCGAAGACTTCAGTGCGGACTGATCCTGCGCAAGATCCTGCGTCGTCTTGGAGGGATCGAACTGGACGACGACGTCGCCTTTTTTCACCTGCGATCCGTCTGCGGCGAGCTTGATGATCTGCAGATCGCCAGCGTTGGCGGGCGCGGTGATGCTGACGGATTTCATGGCTTTCAACTGGCCGCGAATCTCGAGAGCATCAAGAAACTCGCCGCGCTTGACCTGAAAGGTGGGAACGCCAGGGGATTTGACGGAAAAATGGGCCACTCCATAGACAGCCGCACTGGCGGCGATAAGTGCCCCAATCATCACGAGAAACCTGCGCTTTGCCCATAAGTAGAGGACCCTCTGCTTCATTTGGAACCGCTCCCCACGCCGGTCTGCCCCGCCGAATTGACATCGATCGCGGCTGAAAGATCGGGCATCAATCGCGGGTCATGGCCCTGAATGGAAAAAATGGCGGAGAAATTGCGCAGCTTGGAAGAGAAATCGCCGGGCGTGCCCATGGGATCGATGGACTCCAAACGCGCCGGAAAGACCAGGTTGGAATACGCGTCCAGATGAACCAGCGCCGTCTCCCCGATCTTCAGACCGAGCAGATCTTCCTGGTTGATTGGAACGCGGACCTCCATGATGGCGGGGTCAACTACCTGCATGAAAGGAACGCCAGGGCGCACTTGATCGCCCTCCTGCACCTCACCCATATTTCCTTGTTTCCAAATCGTGTTGGAAACGACGATGCCGTCGATGGGCGAGTGAATCTCCATAAGTGCAGCGTTGGCCTGCGCGTGAAGCATCGTCTCGCGTGCGCGGTCGCGTTGAATTTCAAGGATACGGATGGAGGCCTGCGCAGCCTTGCGCTTCAGGTCGAAGGTCTGCTTCAACTGCGCCAACGTGGCCTTGGCTTCGTCCAGGTTCTCCTGGGCCTTTTCGGCATCGATGCGGGAGAGCAGTTCGACCTTTTCCATTTCGAGTTTTGCCTTGGAGAGATCGTCCTGGGCCTGATGAATCTCGGTTTCATCCTTGGCGCGCGCCGCGTCTTCCTTCGCCTCCGCTTCGATGACCTGCTGATTCAGGTCGTCTGCCTGGGCCTGCTTATCGATGGAATCTCGAAACTGCGCCTGACGGTCGAACTCGACCAGAAGGTCTCCCTTCCTGACACGCGTACCGCTGGGGATGAGCTTGGTGATCGTGAGCGTGCCCACTTTCTGGCCGGCAATGAGGGGGGCCTGAATGGCTCGCGATTCAACCGCGGCGGTCGTGCCCTTGAGACGAATGGTTTGAGTTGCCGCGACTGCTCCCGAATGCGATAGCGTGGCCGAGCCAGGAGCCTTGAATTGAGTGTGTATGAGCACGAATGCGAAAATGGCCGCAATTATCGCAGTGACGGCCAAGGCGACGATAACGCCGCGTGGCAGTCTCCCTGAACGGGAACTTGCCGCTGAATCCACGGACTTCGCTTCCTCTGCGCCTTGGGGCGAAACGACCGGGCTACTCATCTAGGACCTTTTCAGCACGAAACGGGTCAAAGTAAGTTCGCTGCAACGATTGTGACTTTCAGGCAACTATACGCCCAGTTCCTTGATGACAGAAAGCCAGAAAAGCTTTAGTCAACGAAAGACTATCGGTAGTGACCGACTTCCAACGGTTGAAATGATCTGCTCCCTTTGACGTCTCTGAGACGCGTTGGTTAGGTTTTTCACTCATATTAGGTACCGCATATGGATTCACTTCAGCCGTGCACGCCTCGGGCATACTGATCGACGACGGTTCTGCTACCCAATTTAAGATTGGGGACAGAACGAAATGAAGCCAAAAACTTATAGCGAGAAAGATATGAAGAAATACGGCGCAGCAGTAAATGTGACATCACTGAAAAGCAGGAAGTCCTTTCTGATTCCTCTTTCACTACTTGTTTTGTCGATTTTTGCTGCGGGTTGTGGCAGTAACAGGACAACTTTAGACTCCTCAGGGCAACCTCCATTCTCCACCGCACAGGGTGAAGGCAACCTGATCAACGAACAACTGGTGATGACCTACCCAACCGCTACGAGCCCAACGCAGGCCGGACTGGATACCTTCTATACCCAGACAATCTGCCCCAGCACTCTGACCACGGCGAACTGCGCGTTAAATGAAGCGAGTCTGAATACATCGGAGTTTGGCAATTTCAACGTTGTCGCTGATCCGATATCGAACAATCCTCTTGGAGTTAAATTGGTCGACGCAGTCAAGATTGATTACACAGCCATCAACGTCGACCAATCCCCGGTGACGGTGTCCGGTGGGATCGCGATTCCAGAAATTGCACCGTCATCTATTAAGGGAGTGATCCTCTATTTTCACGGGACAACAACACAGCGGACAAATGTGCCTTCCAACTTTACTACCACCACTAACACGGCTTACACGGATGGGATTTTACTGGCTGCAGTGTGGGCATCTCAGGGATACATAGTTGTGATGCCTGACTATATTGGCCTAGGCGACGACACGACTCATATCCATCCCTATGTTGTATACCCCACGCAAAATGCTCAGAGCGGCTTCGCCATGGTGCAGGCTGCGCGTAAGTTTCTGACTAGCTCCTATAAAATAACGGGTACTCTGCCTCTTTACATCACCGGCTATTCAGAAGGGGGAGCTTATGCGCTCCAGGCGGCGCATATGATGCAGAGCAACCCGAATTATGCGTCGCAACTCAACGTCCAGCTCAAGGCAGCCGTGCCGCTTTCAGGCTTTTTCGATTTATCAGGAACTGGGTTGTCCTATTTGTTTTACAACATGAACCCCAGCCAAACTCCCAATCAGTGGTACTCCCTAGAACCCACGATAGCCATTGCCAGTAAGCCGTTCCTCAGCGCCTACCTGACGCTGAGCTTCGCCAACTATTCCAAGATCGCGCCAACAGCGATTTTGTCGAACTCGTTCTACAGCTATCCATGCTCGAACGACCCAACCAACTGCAATCTCGATGATCTTTACTTTACCAATCCTCAGTTCTCCGGGTACGATACTGCCGTGCTCGCTATCGCTGATTCCCAAGCAGAGATCACTGGCTGGGGAGTTTTTACCAATAATTCGATTGCTCAACTCATGACTCAGTCCTACGCTGCCGCCCTAATGAACAAGGACACAAGCAACCCTCTGTACCAGCAGGTGGTCAACGCGGATACATATGGCTTCGTCCCAAATTTCCCTGTTACGCTAGTGTCCTTACAACAGGATTCAGTAGTAACCAGGGTGAACTCGGACGTTGCTTACGCCTATTTTATGCAGAAAAATCCGCATGGTTCTTATCAGGAAGACCTCGTTCCCAATACCGATTTCATGGTCTCTAATGGCGAATATCTGCCTGCGAGTGAAGTCGACCACACCAGTGAACTTCCATTCCTAAGCGTTCTCATGCTGAACCAATTCAACACAACAAAGTAGATGTAGCTAATGTTCGCATGCCAGGCTCAATTTCGGACATCGAGTACGAGAGAAGTTGGTAGGAAATGCGTTAAGAAAATGGAGAAGCCACAAGGCGCGGCAGACGCCATCCCATTCGGGGCAGAACAGTCATCTGACTGAGGTCGAATCGCATCCACCTACACAGCGTTAGGTTCACGCAGAGTTATTGACGAGTCAGCGCTGATATCAGACTTGTCCTTGGTAGTTTCGGTCCGAAGAAGATTGAGAAACAGGCGAAGATCATAGCCAGAGCTCTTAGCAGCGCGCGTCAACATCACAACCTTTGCGGCAATTTCGTTCGCAGCCTCAGAGACCGGTGCCGGACCTTTCGCAATTGCAACCAGGGCCGGTAGCTGGAGCCAGCAGATGAGTGCCTCGAACTCCTCCTGATGGAGGTACTCCTTGCCTGCGCTGCTGTTAATCCCGGCGAGCCAGCGAACATCTGGATCATCCCAAAACTCTTCTGAACGGATCGCAGCCTCAGGGGAGGATGCAGTGTTCATTCGGAGCAGGACCCGCACCATCGCCGCTGCGCGCCAGGTCTGCTCACCGTGCAGCCCGACCGTGGAAAACGTTTCAGCCAGCGCGTGCCTGAGTCGCAGTTCATCGTAGAGCGCGAGCGAAGAAGCCGGCGAAGGGAACACACGAAGTGCGATCCAGGCCAGTATGGGCGCCCATACTGCAGGGGCAATCGTGCGCGAATCGTTGTTGGGCAGCACGGAACGGGCCGCGGCCTGTAGCGATTCAGGAAAAGCGGTAATCATGGAAGGTAAATGAACCGAGGCCGCCGCGATCTCAGCGTAACGTTCTCTTTTCTGGGAGTGTTCTGGTCTTGACGTTTTTGAATGAGCTGAATCAGGCAAAGTATGCGAGGCAGTCGCATCGTTACTCTGGGATGCCACCTGCGAGAGTCCGGTCGCCGTTCGGGCAAAGGTCTCTACTTCCGTGATGAATGCTGCCAACCTTGGATCGGAATCAGGTTCTGTAATCCTGGCCGGCTCAAGCTGTTTGGCCGGCTGCGCCTTTTTACCGTTGGAGACCTTGCTTTTCTTCGAGCTCTTTTTCGGTTTGCGCGGGACGGCAGCCAACTCCCTGGCCACGTCTGAAAACGCCTGTACATTCGCATCACTAATGACCTGGTGCAGTGCATCCACAATAGGTCGCAAACGGAGCTGAGAAAGTGCCTCATCCACGCTCTGAACCCCCGAACCGTGCAGTGCATCACAAAGCTGATCCCATGGTTCGGACGACGAGGGCCGAAGCTCGCGCCAATTCAGCAAAACAACATGTTGATATCCCCGCAGATCAAGCGTAAGGCCGTGGTCCCGGAATGCCGATGCCCTCCGCAGGTACTCAAGCCCAAGGATCGTATCGCGGTATGCAATGATGGTCGATTCATCGGAAGGCAGGCGAAGCCCATCGGCGAGACTCTTCTGTTGCAGCGTGCCAGTCTGCTTCTCCAGAAAGCCAACCGACCTGTGTATGGTGCCGTGCGTGGACCCGTAGCGGTTGTTGTAGAGAATGATGGCGCGCTGATCGCCGTGCGTATTGGAGTAAGCAAAGACATTCTCGTCCACCGTGCTAAAGCCGGTCCAAAAGTCATACAACACGAAATTCGTGCTTTCCGCGAACAGCCGACGATTCTTTAATAGAGGCGCGATGATTTGCTGGTGCCGCGCGATCAGGCCCTCGTTCGGAGATTCCTGGAGTCGTGCCTGTTTGAAGTCCATGCCATAGCGTTCGGTATAGCCTTCAATCTGACCGTGGCCAAACATCGGCAGACCCGGCAGCGTTGCCAGCAGGACAGAAACTCCGAAGTACTTGTCCCCCGAGCCAAATTGATCGATCGCCGTCCGCTCATCCGGATTGCTCATGAAATTCACATAACGTTTCAGAATGTCCGGATCGAACTCCACTGTCTTTTTTAGATACGAGCGATACTTGGCATTTTCTTCATCACGCAGCATGTTCATAAATGCGCTGTTGTATACGCGATGCATGCCCAGAGTGCGAACGAAGTAACCCTCCAGTAGCCAGAACGCCTCGGCAAGCAGCAGCGTGCCCGGCACCTCCGCGGCGACGCGGTCGACGACCTCGCGCCAGAACTCGCGCGGCATCAAGGCGTCGAATGCTTCTTCCGACATCGCGTATTCCGCCCGCGACGGAATCGAACCGCCGGCACCCGGGAGAGGAAACCAGAGGCGTTGCACATGCCGCTTCGCCAGCACCATCGCTGCATCGAACCGAATAATGGGAAAGCGTCGCGCTACATTGAGAATTACCTGAATGACGTGTTCGCGCACATCGGCCTTGGAGTAATCGAGTTGCGCAGTGTCGTTCCAGGCGAACATCGTCCCATCGTTGCCGTGATAGATAAAGCGGGTGTCGCCCTCACGATACCGGCGGAGGCGAAAGACGACGGCTGCATCGGAATGGTCGTAGTAATGGTCTTCAATCTTGATTTCGACGCGGCTGTCCGCGGATAGATCTGGCCCCTCAAAGGTGTAGGCAGGAAACGGGCTCTCCCAGCGTGACAGGAACCAATCGGGATGCTCGATCACCCAATTCGAATCGATCCCCATATGGTTGGGGACCATATCGCTCGCCAGTCGGAGGCCGGCCATGGCGGCTCGATAGCGCAAGTTCTCGAAGGCTGCCTCTCCCCCCAGATCCTCAGCGATCGAATAGTCTTTCAACGAATAGGCGGACGCCACAGCATCGTTATTCCCGCGCAGCCGTTTGATCGTCTTCGAAGCGCGGCTTCGTTCCCAAAGCCCAATCAACCACAAACCGGTGATTCCACGAGTGGCGAGCAATTGAAGCTCCTCGTCTGGAATCTGATCCAGTCGATAAATGTGGCGGAGGTACTTCTGTGACAGTTGCTCCAGCCAAACGTAGGTACTCTTGGCAATCAGGACGACCGTAGGCATCCACGCCTGGTCCCTGCTGAAAGCTTCGTATTCATTCAGCGGCGCCTGATAGCCGGCGGCGTAGCGGCGACGACGGACGCCATCCGGGCCAATGTCGAACTCGGAATCGAAGCCTATAAACTCGTTTCCGATGAATCCTTCTCCGCCGCGTCCCGGCGGTGCATGACGGTGCCTGTCCGGGCCTGGGGGATGGAACCGCATCCAGATTGCGACTTCTTCTTCACGAAGAACATCGATCGCGAGCAATACTCTGCGCAGATCGTCTCCAAGATATTGCGACCAGTTTTCCCGTATGAACTCCAACTGGCCGGTGAGCGAATCGGGTGAGGCAAGCATTGGGGCGCGCAATGCGTCGAGCAGACTTCCTACACCCGGTGCGATTGGGGGGCGAGTCAGGAAGAAATTCGGAAGACTCGTCGTTACAGCTCCATAGGCTGTTTGTCGCTTCAGGTCGTAATCCCCAAACAAGATGCGAAACGGCTCGAAGGCGGGATTTTTGTTGGCGAGCCACAACAGCAACATCTCTTCGAAAGCAATCTGCCGGTTGGGCACTCCTGCTGTACTGCCGTCGAGCCACTGGGCGGCGCTGAGTTCACCGCGATAGACGGACATGCCCGGAAATTGCTCGACAAAGGCAAAGAGAAGCCGCTCGATTTCAGCCCGGGTCAGACGTCCGCTAAACCAGCGAACCGCCTCCGACATGACGGCGGGATCGATGTCACGGCGATAACGGGCGATGAGCGCGTGGCTCAGCTCGTCAATCAATCCCATGGCAAACAGCGCGCCCGCATTCACCGTTGGGTGAGGATCAGTCTCTGATCCCTGCAACTCGTTCAGGCGCTGCGCAAGCGTCCGGCTGGCGGCGACGTTCGCAAAAACAACATTTCCGTCGAAACTAAACAACAGGTCTTCAAGATTTAATTTTTTTCGGATCGCGCCAGAGATATGAAATTCCATTCGAGATGTTCCTTCTGGCGGCTTTCGACCGCGAGCTAGAGTGCTTCAGAGATGCTTAAGAAAGACTGCAACTGGGAGGACGCGTGATGCTGCCTCGACTGATTTCTACATAGAGATAGATGCAATCCAATGCGAGAGATTGGCCTGGACGTTTCCTTAGGGAGAGGAGGATCCATGAGCAACTTCTCGTCATACTCAAATGTAGCTTGGTCAATCGGCACGGTTACACTGGCGAGCGGACACGTGAAGAGAAAACGGTCCGTTTTCAATTGAGTGATGCGCCCTTTCAGGCAGATTACCTCGGTCGCTGAAGTCGCCTGGAAGTTCAACCGCACAGGCGAGCCGTCCTCAAACCACTTTTCAAGGATCATCAGAGCTTCCTGTTTGGTACATTTCATGTTTGTCCTCAAGAAGCTATATCGCAAAATTTCCTTCGACGCATGGTATCGACCTGTGCGGGTTAGCGCCGCGCAATAGGTATATGCAAATCGATCTAGGCAACGTCTAAATCGGATGATCAGAGCCGGCCTGATTTAACTCTTTTCGCTAAACGGTTTCCCAGGAACTAATCAAACTGATGCAAGGTGCTTATCCACGGTTTTCTGGACCAGTAAAATGCTCGAGAGTGCCACATACCGCCCTCAGCCTCGGGCGGCACTGGCCGCGACGCGAAAGACGGTCCTCGAAACCGTCGGCTGCTTTCCGCTCGTCTGCGGGGAAATCGTCCATCTCTTAGATCCGGCCCACTTCGACGATTTCGTGATTTCGTTGTTGGCAAACTGAGCTGTAGTTGTCATTCAGAGCCGGTGATTTCAGACTGTCCTTCCTCCAGCATGATCCGGTCCGCGCAGCCGCCATCATCCAAATCCAGCACGTCGTACGCTCACTCGATGGCGTTGAGCATCTGAAAATCGCTCACTTCGCCTGCGTGTCCCATCAATTTCGAGTGGCTCAGTAGGAAACGCGTTTCTGTCCAGCAACTATGAGAACAGGGATGAGCGGGTTACCGAAGCCTTACTCCTAAAAAGACTCCTCTATATGCGCCCGGAGAACATTCCGTTATGTGCGTTGCGAACGCTGTTCGGTCACGATCTCTGGTTCGATTCCAAGAGAAAATATCGCAGAAATGGCCGGGATTCATGGTTTTCTCAGCCGGACATTTGAGAGCTGACAACATCGCTGACTAAATGGCGGTCGGAGAGGAATGCAACTCTTCGTTACTCTTTCCCTCTCGCGGAAAGGAACTACTCGAATTGCTGCCAGAGATTTCCGATCGAAAGAGCGCGAAGCTCCCGTGTCGCAGTCGTCCCTAGTTCCTTTCGAAGGCGGAGAATCGCGAATAATGCCCGGAAACTGCCGGTTTTGGGGCGCCTCCTGTTCATCACTTAGATGTTAACGACTTGATGGCGGTGTAGGTAGTCTGCCGACAACCAAGCTTCGGACCAAATTCCCTGCTAACAGCGAAATTATCAGGGAATTTCGCGATTTCGGCAGAAGAAACTTCGCTTCGTACCCGCCTATCCTACCGAATCTATGGCAGTTGTCGTCAATACATTCCAATATACTTGCGCAACCTAACAGGGAATTATCACCCTGGTATCAGGGA
>CAWGCV010000022.1:0-8496 GCA_963821145.1 uncultured Acidobacteriota bacterium | reverse complement strand
CATAGGCGCGTTTCGTTCGTGCGGTGAGGGAACTCGAAAGCTAATCGCAGCGGAGGGCGATCATGGGGTCGACCTTGGTGGCGCGTTGCGCGGGGAGCCAGGCGGCGAACAAGGTCATGACGACGACGACGGCGATCGCGGTGACGCAGGTGGCGGGATCGATCGCGCCCAGACCGTACAGCTGCTGCCGGATGAACCGGGTCGCAGCGAGAGCGAGTGGAATGCCTACGCCGACGCCGAATGCGAGCAGGAGAAGCGATTCGCGGAGGATCATCCAGAGGACGGTTTGGCGGCGTGCACCGAGAGCGAAGCGGATGCCGATTTCGTTGGTGCGGCGGACCACGTTATAGCTCATCACGCCAAAGAGGCCGATGGCGGTGAGAACCAGGGCGAGCAGGGAAAACATTCCGGTGAGGCTGGCGATGAGTTCGTCATGCGTCATGAGGCTGGAGATTTGATCGTGAATGGTGATGATGTGGTGCAAGGGCAGACTGGGATCGATGGACCGCACCACGGAGCGAAGATCGGCGGCGCTCTGCGCGGGATCGCCAGTGGTGCGCAGCAGGATGGCGCTGGCGAAAGCATCCTGATTTTCTTCGCGAGGCGCGGGAGTGGCATTGGCAGCGGTAGCGCCGTTGGATGGAGCGGGCTTGGGCATCCATGGATCGATCTGCGCCAGAGGGATGTAGGTGGTGGGGAAAGATATTTTGTTCCTTGGATCGCCGGAGCGGGTATCTTTGGCAACGCCGATGATCTGCCAGGGACCTTTGATCTGATCGGCATCAATGGTGAGGATGTGGCCGACCGCATTCCCCTTCGGGAAGAAATGTTTTGCCAGGCTCTGGCTGACGACCACAACCTTGAGACTGCTGGCCGTATCCGATGGCAGGATGGAGCGGCCAGCAAGGATGGGAACGCCGACAGTCTGGAAATATTTGCCGGAGACGCGATCGATGGTGGCGCTCATGTTTTCTTTGGGCGCAGGTGTATAGCCGGAAATTTTGAAGCTGGATTGCTCGGTTCCTAATTGAATGGGAAGAGTGTTGGCAACGGCGACGGAGCGCACTCCCGGAAGAGCGGAGAGTCGATCGATGAGTTGCTGATTGAGGGCGGCAGCCTGGGTTGATTTATAGCCGGCAAGCTTGGGATCAAACTCGGCGAGGAGTAAATGGGTTCGGTTGAAGCCGTAATCCTGCTGTTGCAGATTGCGCAGCGAGCGGAGGAAAAGGCCGGCGCCGACGAGGAGTAACAGCGACAGAATAATTTGGGCGGTGACCAGTGTTTTGGGCCAGAGGCGAGAGCCTCGTCCCTGGCTGGCTTGAGCGGTGCGTGCGTTAGAGCTGAGAGAACCGGCTGCCCCGGTGCTGGCGGAAATGATGGCGGGCGCGAGGCCGAAAAGCAATCCCGTAAATAGAGAGGCTGCCAGAGTGAAGAGCAAAACGGTGGCGTCTGGAGTGGAGCTGAGCGTGGTGTTGGTGCTGCCCTGGCTGACAAAAGCGATGAGAGCGCGGGTGGCGGCGAACGCGATGGCGAGGCCGATGACGCCGCCGACCATCGATAAGCTGAGGGCCTCGATCAAACTTTGACGGACGATGCGGCGGCGGCTGGAGCCGAGAGCGAGGCGGGTTGCAATCTCTCGCTGACGAGTTGCGGCGCGGGCCAGCAGAAAGTTGGCGAGGTTGGCGCAGGCGATCAGCAATACCAGAACGACGACTGCCATCAGGATGATGAGGGAATTGCCGTACTGACCACGCATGCTGGAGACACCGCGTTGCGCGGAGATGAGGGGAACGTTGAGGAGATTGATTTCTTTTTGGCGCGCCGCGGAAATGGTACCGCTTTCCGTGGCGCGAACGCCGGCGCGAATCTGCTGATTGAGCCAGAGCTGGCTTTGCGCTAGCGCAGCTTTGCTACTGGATGCGGCGGGACTGAGGCGCGCAAACATTTCCAGAAAATAAGGTGCATTGGGCCCGAGGAAGGAAGGCTGCTGCAGGATGACGGGCTGCATCATGATCGGGGTCCAGAGCGCGGTCGGATCGGTATCCAGCTTGATGCCGTGGAACTGGCTCGGCATGACTCCAATGACGGTGAAGGGAGCGCTGTTGATGGTGATGATTTTGCCCAGGATGTCTGGATCGGCAGAGAGCGACTGACGCCAGAAATGTTCGCTGACGACGACCACCGCGCCGCTGCCGGGCGTGGCGTTGTCAGACGGATTGATGGTGCGGCCGAGCAGCGGTTGTGCGCCGAGCAGGCTGAAGTAATTTCCTGAAACGAGAACGGCGCGGACCAGAACGGCGGAGGCCGCGGAGGCTTGAGCATTGGCGGACGACGGTGGTTGTACGCTGACCGTTGGCTCAAAACTGCAGTAGGAAGCGATGCCCTGGAATGGGCCGGGATTGCTTTCCAGTTGATGCGCAAAATCCCACGGGAACATGCTGTTGACGCCGAGATCGACGCCGCCGAGGATGCCGCCGCCCGTGGATGTGCCGAAGGTGACGAGTTGTTGCGGATCGTGTACCGGAAGATTGCGAAGGATGACCTGGTGAATGAGCGTGAAGATGGCGGTGTTGGCGCCGATGCCGAGAGCGATGGAGAGCAGGGCAATGGCGGTGAAGCCGGGGCTTTTCGCGAGGGTGCGGAGGCTGATCTTCATGTCCAGAAGAAGACTGTCGAGGGTTGACTCCCACCGCGAGGACCAGACCTGGTGCTTGACTACGCTGCGGCTGCCTAATTCGACGAGCGCGGCGTGACGAGCTTTTTCTGGAGTCATGCCAGACTTTACTTTCTCGGCGGCGGAGGCCTGGAAATAGCTTTCCAACTCCTCATCGAGTTCGTTTTCAATCTGCTGCTTGTGGAGGAGGGATTTCAGCCCGGTGAGAATATTTGTCATCCATTGCATGGCGTGCTCCCGATGATGGCTTCGCCTATTTATAGTTGCGCTTCGAGAATGCGGGCGATGGCGGCGGTCTGACGCTGCCACTGTTCGGTTTCGCGGGCCAGAGATTTATGACCTTTGGCGGTGAGCTGGTAATACTTGGCGCGACGATTATTTTCTGTCGCGTGCCATTCGGATTTGACCGAGCCGGCACGTTCCATGCGGCTGAGCGCAGGGAGCAGGGAACCGGGATTGACGCGGAAGACGCCGTGGCTGATCTGCTCAATGCGCAGGGCAACGCCGTAGCCATGCATGGGTTCCAGGGCCAGTGTTTTGAGGATCAGCATCTCCAGGGTTCCCTGGACCAGGTCGCGGGAGCTGGAATCATTCTGACTGAGTGCATCGGGCTTTGCGGGCATGCGGCGTGTCACCTCTAGACAATCAAGATGAGAGCATGGTGTTCTCTAGATTGTCAAGTGGAGGGGTCGCGGAGACGCGGGAATATGCGTTGCGGAGCGAATTTGTTATTCGCAGCGGATGGCCTGGATGGGGTCGATGCGGGCGGCCTGGATTGCGGGCAGCAGGGAGGCGCAGCTGGCGATGATCAGCAAAACTGCAATCGAGGCAAGCAAGACCCAGGGATCGTGGGGCGAAATTTCGTAGAGAAAACTAGCGAGGACGCGAGACGCAAGAATCGCCGCCACTAATCCAGCAATACATCCAACGATGGCGACGCGGGCATTTTCTTTGAAAATCAATGTCACCACCTGCACCCGCTGCGCACCCAGGGCCATGCGAACGCCAATTTCGCTGGTTCGTCGCGCGGTGGCGTACGCGAGTGTTCCGTAGAGTCCAATGGCGGTGATGAGCAGAGCACAACCGGCGAAGAAGAGCGACAGGAGCGCCATCATGCGCTGCGAGCTGATCGAATCATTAATGATGCTGTCCATGGTCGTCATCACAGGCGGGGGGATGGTGGGCGCCAACCGTGCGGCGAGGGAGCGCGCCGCCGCAGCCAACGGAGCGACCGGCCCATTGCTTCGGACAACAGCTGTATACGAAATCTTCTTCCAATCATTCTGAGTGATGGGACGATAAGCTCCTGGAGGTGCAGCGCGTTGAATGGATGAATAGTGGGCATCGCCGACCACGGCAATCACTTGAAAGGAGACCTTATCGTCATCCAGCACCTGCTGTCCGATCGCATTCTGTCCGGGAAACAAGAGTTTGGCGGCGGTCCGATTGAGAATGATCATTTTCCCTTCGGCTTTGGTATCGGTCCACCGAAAATCGCGGCCGGCGAGGAGGGGAATCCGCATTGTTGAGAAATATTCCGGGGCGACGATATTGGTGTAAGCCTCGTGACTCCCTTTGCTGAAGGGCGATTGAAAATCCCTGGTTATCGTCATTCCGATCAACGGCTGGACATACTCCCAACTCACGCTGTTCACTCCCGGCAAATGGCGCAGTCCGTCGCCTAACGACTGATACAACTGGAGGAGGGCATTGCCTTCCACCGACTGCTTGTCCATATCGAAGGAAATATTTATCAATCCCTTTGGATCGAATCCCAAGCCGGTTCGATAGAGTCGCACCAGGCTGGTTGCCAGCAATCCTGCCCCCGCTACCAAAACCATTGCCAGCGCCACCTGCGACGCCATCAGAATTCTGGGAATCATTCTCTGCCGCGCGTGCGTCGGTCGCGAGTGTCGATCATTCTTAATGTGATCGTTCAGGTTCCCCGCGGTGGCTTGCACTGCGGGGACAAGCCCGATCAAGAAGGTGGCCAGCAACGCAATCGCGGCGGCAAATAGGAAGACGCGCATATCGATGGAGGTGTCGATGTATCCGGTGTAGTAGCCGCGAAGCATCATTGTGGTCAAGGATTGGCTTACCAGGGGTGACACGGCCAGGCCCGCCGTGGTGCCCACAAATGCAAGTAGCAGACTCTCCACCAGCAATTGCTGGATCAGCCGGCTTCTCGTCGCGCCCAATGCTAGTCGAGTCGCCAATTCGCGTTCTCTTGCCGCGCTGCGCGCCATCAACAGGCTTGCCAGGTTCAGACAGGCGAGCAGCAAGATTCCTACGCACATGGCGAACATGGCCACCAACGGCTTGCGGAAAAGCGCGCGAACATACGTAAAGCCCTTCGCGCCCGGCACCGCCATGAAATGGTAGTGAGTTTGCTCTGCGTTCGCGATCCAGTCCGCGTCTGAAACCTGTTCGCGTACGATCGGCATCGAAAGCGGAAGTAACGCCGCGTTCGCCTGTTGCAGGCTCACTCCAGGCTTGAGGCGTGCCATTACCGTCAGCCAATTGGCATGGATGCCGCCGGCCGTCATGTTGTAGGGCGCATCGAGAATGGGTTCTGTGGAAAGCGGAACATAAACTTCAGGTCTCTGGGTTGGATCGGCGCCGAAGAACTTTGTTGGCATCACTCCCACAACCGTGAATGGCACGTTGGCAATTACTAAGTTTGCGACCCACCACATTTGGAGCGCCGTTAAACCAGCGTTGCCAGAAATGCTGGCTGATCACGACGGCAAAGCCTTCCGTATTTCCCCCCGGCTGATCGTCAGCGGGAGTCAGATATCGTCCCATCAGCGGGGGGGTCTGGAGAGCGCGAAAATACTGCCCGCTTACCATCACTCCTTGAATCACTTCATTGCCGGTGCGCCCACGTACCTGCAGAGGCGCCCCGGTGAAGTACGCAAACACATCCGAAAAGATTGTGTGCTGCTGCTCGAGTCCACGAAAGATTGGAGATGAGAAGTTGTAGCCAGGCTCGGGATCGCCTTCATGAATTTGCAGCACGACCAATTGGTCGGCGTGGGAGACGGGGAGTGGGCGCAGTAATAATCCATTGATGAGTGAAAAGATCGCGGTGTTGGCGCCGATTCCGATGGCCAGGGTAAGTAGGGCGACGGTGGTGAAGCCGGGTGACTTCTTCAACATCCGCGCCGAGAAACTTATGTCGCGAAGAAGATTTTCCAGTCCGCGAAATTGCCATAGTTCCCTGAGCCGTTCATGCCAGCGCCCGGCATCGCCAAAGATCTGCCGAGCGGCTTTGTTTAATTCGGATTTGGGGACGCCCTGTCCTGCTAGTTTTTCGCGCAGCATCGCCTGGTGGAACTCCAGTTCCTCTGCCATGTCGCGATCCATACGACGCTTGCGAAACAGCGTCTTGATGCGAAGCAAGAATGCGTGGAGACCGGAACCCATATCGAAATGCCCTCACAACTTTTCCGTGACCCTCAGGACGCTTGCATCACAAATGCAACTGCGACCGAAAACGCTGCCCAACTGCTGCGATACTGCGCGGAGACGTATTCTACGTTACTCGCAGCGGATGGCCTGGATGGGGTCGATGCGGGCGGCCTGCAATGCAGGCAGCAGCGAGGCGCAGCTTGCGATCATCAACAAAACTGCAATCGAGGCCAGCAAGACCCAGGGATCGTGGGGCGATGTTTCGAACAGAAAACTTGCCATGGCGCGCGAGGCGAGGACGGCTGCAATCATTCCAGAGATGCAGCCGGCGATGGCAACCCAGGCATTCTGGCGGAAGACCATGGCGATCACCTGGCGGCGTTTGGCACCGAGCGCCATTCGGATCCCGATCTCGCTGGTTCGGCGCGCAGTGGCATAGGCGAGTGTTCCGTAGAGTCCAATAGCGGTGATCAGCAGGGCGCAACCGGCAAAGAACAGCGCCAAAATTGCCATCATCCGCTGTGCGCTGACGGAATTGTTTACGACATCATCCATTGTCGTCAGAACGGGAGGCGGGATGGTTGGCGCGAGCCGTGTGGCGAGGGAACGGGCGGCGGCGGCCAGTGGAGTGATCGGGCCGTCGACACGCACAACCGCAGTGAGCGAGGGCTTTTTCTGTTCGTCCTGCTGGATCGGTACATAGCCGGCCGGAGGTGCAGGATCCATCATGCTCCTATACTTCGCATCTGCCACGATCGCCACCACCTGATACGAAGTCTTTTCTCGAGGATCGACGATTTGTTGCCCGAGCGCATTGTGATCTGGAAAGAAGAGATTGGCAGCGGACTGATTCAAGATGATTTTCAGGCCGGAAGCGTTGGTATCGTTCCAGCGGAATTCTCTCCCCTTGAAGAGGGGGATTCGCATGGTTTTGAAGTAGTTCGGTGCCACGCTATTCAACCAGATCACGTGGGGATTGCCACCTGGCGCAGAGTATTTACCATTCCAGCCGCGATGCGATAGTGGGGTGATGAACTGGAAGCTGACACTTTTTACGCCGGGTTGATGGCTGAATCCCTGGCCGATTTCCTGATACACGCGCATCAGGGCATCGCCCTCTAGCTGTTGTTTGTCCATGTTGAAGGAGATGTTTGCCAGGCCGTTGGGATCGAAGCCGACGCCGGAGCGATAGAGTTTTACCAGGCTTGTCGCCAGCAGTCCTGCACCGACAACCAGTACGAGAGCCAGAGCCACCTCCAACGCCATCAGAATCCGGGGCAGGAGCCACCGCTGCTCGTGCAACTGCCGGGCATGTTGACCCTCTTTGATGTGGTCGCTGAGATTGCCTGCGGTCGCTTGCAGCGCGGGCATCAGTCCGATCAGTACGGCGGAGACAACGGCGATGAGCGCGGCAAAAACAAGCACGCGGAGATCGAGCGAGGTGTCGAGAACAACGCTTGGATCGCCAGTACTGCTGGTGAGAAATGCGGCCAGCGAGCTGCTGACCAGCGGAGTCACCGCAATGCCGGCGATGGTTCCCAGCACAGCGAGCATCAGGCTTTCGATGAATAACTGCTGGATCAGGCGCCAGCGCGTAGCTCCCATGGCCAGCCGTGTTGCCAGTTCACGCTCGCGCATCGCACCGCGCGCAATCAGGAGGCTGGCGAGGTTGAGGCAGGCGAGCAACAGGATTCCTGCGCACATCGCGAGTATGGCGAGCAGCGGACTGCGAAAGAAAAAACGCGCCATCGCGTATCCACCGGAGCCAGGTTCAGCCTGAAAACGGAAATGGGCCTTATCTTCCTGTGCGATGTAGTTGGGATCATCCGCGGCGTGCAGAATTGGACCGGAAACTGTACGTAAGGCCGCGTTCGCCTGTTGCAGCGTGACGCCGGGCTGCAACCGTGCAATCACGGTCAGCCACCAGGCATTGAGGCCTTCGTCAATATTGTGCCGCGGTGCGTCGACGATTGGCTCGGCCGATAGCGGAACAAAAATGTCTGGTCTCTGCATGAGGTCGGCGCCAATAAACCGCTTCGGCATCACTCCCACGACGGTGAAGGGGACGTTGGCGATGACGAGCTTGCGGCCGACCACGTTGGGATCGCGATGAAACCAGCGTTGCCAGAAATTCTCGCTGATCACGGTGGCCAGTCCCGCTGGATTGCCTCCGGTTTTGTCGTCGGCGGCGGTCAAGTATCGCCCCAGCAAGGGAGGGGTCTGCAGCGCCTGGAAGAATTGGCCGCTCACCTCCATTCCGGGGACGTCTTCATTGCCAGACCGAGCCTGTACCTGCAATGGCCGTCCATTATTGTTATAGGCAAACACATCCGAGAAGATTGCCGGCTGATGTTCCAACGCGCGGAAGAATGGGATGGGAAAGCTGTAGTTGGGTGTGGGACCGCCCTCCT
>CAWGCV010000021.1:0-72032 GCA_963821145.1 uncultured Acidobacteriota bacterium | reverse complement strand
CTTTGCGCAGAAGATGGAAGCTCCGCTGGCCATTGTGGACAAGCGGCGCACGGATTTGAATGTTTCAGAAGTGATGCACGTGATTGGCGATGTGCAAGGCAGGACCTGCCTGATCCTCGACGATATTGTCGATACGGCTGGCACCCTGATCAAGACCGTGGACGCGTTGTTGGAAGTGGGCGCGAAAAAAGTGTATGCCTGCGCCACGCATCCGGTGCTTTCCGGTCGAGCGATTGAACGGATTGTGGACTCCCGGCTGGAACAGCTGGTGGTGACCAATACGATTCCGCTGCGGGAAGAGGCCCTGCATACGGAGAAGATTAAAGTGCTGTCAATTGCCGGCCTGATTGGCCGCGCGATCGAGAGCATCCACATGGAGACCAGCGTTAGCAGCTTGTTTAACTAACGCCTCTCTGACGAACGAAGCCTTCTATTACACGCCGCTTTTGAAAGCGGGCGTGAATGGAACATCAACAGTGTGATCGGGCAAAGTTAGCCGTGGTCACGAGAAGGGAGCGGCGCAGCCCGCCGTGCCCGAAGGTCAATCGAAGGGAAACAGGAAAACATGAGCGCACCTGAAGTTGTTACAGCCACGCCCCGCGAGGGCAAGTTTACAAAGAATGTCGCCCGCCGCGTACGCGTTGCCGGCAGCATTCCAGCCGTAGTCTATGGAGCCCAGCAGCCGTCGGTTGCGGTCACGGTCGACCCCAAGCAGATTCGCCGCATCCTCCATTCCGAGTCCGGCCACAATACGATTTTCGATCTCGATGTCTCCGGCTCCGTTGCCAAGGTGATGGTGGTGGATTGGCAGAACGATCCCATCAAAGGCAACCTGATCCACATCGACATGAAGCGCATCGCGATGGACAAGATGATGCGAGTCGAAGTGCCCATCCAGCTGCTCGGTGTGCCCGTCGGCGTCAAAACCCAGGGTGGCATTCTCGACCAGGTGTTGCGCGAGATTGAAATCGAGTGTCTGCCATCGGATATCCCAGGACACATTGATATCGATGTCAGCGAGCTGGCATTCGGCATGGTGATTCGTGTCGCCGATCTGCCGCACAACGAAAAGTTGAAGTTCATTACGGACGAAGAAACCACCGTCGCACACATCACAGCGGTTCGTGAGGAAGTCGTGGCCACGCCGGATGCACTGGCAGCCGAAACACCTGCAGAACCTGAAGTCGCCAAGAAGGGCAAGCAGGATGCAGCTGAGGGTGCCGAAGAAGCTAAAAAGGATGACAAGAAAGACGCCAAGAAATAGTTTCGGGAGCACATGGAACCTTCTGGCGGCATAAGTTCGAACTTGAATTCTGTTGGCGATTCGGGCGTGACCCTGATCGTCGGCTTAGGCAATCCAGGAATCGAGTATCAGTTCACGCCGCACAACGCCGGCTTCCTGGCCATT
The DNA here is from genome assembly GCA_963821145.1 of uncultured Acidobacteriota bacterium. Classification (GTDB taxonomy): domain Bacteria; phylum Acidobacteriota; class Terriglobia; order Terriglobales; family Acidobacteriaceae; genus JAKAAZ01. Next base: position 70,624 of record CAWGCV010000021.1, on the reverse strand, counting down.
GATCGGCTCGCTGAGCAGTGTGGTGTGGTGGTTACAAATCGGCGTTCGAAGGCTTTGACAGCTTCGGCGCGCATCGCCGGCCGGCAAGTGTTGCTGGCCAAGCCGGAAACCTACATGAACCTGAGTGGGTTATCGGTAGCGGCGCTGGTGGATGAGTTGGAAATTGATCCGCGGCGGCAGCTGATCGTGCTGTATGACGAGGTGGCTCTGCCGCTGGGCAGTATTCGTATCCGTGAGCGTGGAAGCGCGGGCGGGCACAACGGGGTCAAGTCGATCTCGAGTGCGCTGGGCACAGAAGAGTGGCTGCGCATTCGAATTGGAATTGCTCCGGAAGACGCCATGGCGGCGGAAAGCGCCCGCCAGCGTCGCAAGGATTATGTTCTGACGCCGTTCCGCAAGACGGAGCTGGCGGTGCTGGACAAAGTACTGGATGATGTTTCGACGGCGATTGAGTTGCTTTTAACCGAAGGCGCCAGCGTCGCGATGAACCGGTTGAATCGGCGGATCACTGCCGAAGAGCAAGAGTGAAGCAAACGACTGAACGGTAGACTGAGCAGCCCTGAAGGTTGCGACAGGCAAGGCCAGAAGGCTTTGCCGGAAACGAGAGACGAATGCAACGGAAATACGAAGTGATGTTTATCCTGCGCCCGGATGTGATTGGCGAAGAGGCCGACAAGCTGATCGCCGGCTTTGAAGGCACGATCACCAAGGGCAACGGCAAGCTGGTATCGAGCGAGAAGCTGGGAAACCGCAAGCTGGCCTACACTGTCCGCAAGTTCAACGAGGGCAACTACAACCTGTTGACCGTGGAAGCGGATGGCAGCCTGGTGGCCGAACTGGAACGGCGCCTGCGCGTGACCGAGCCTGTCATCAAGTTCATCACCGTCCGCATGGACGAGGAAGAAAAGCGCATCAACAAGATCAAGAAGCTGCGCTCCACCAAGATCAAGCAAAGCACGGTGAATGCCCAGGCCGCGCAGGCTGCCCAGGCGAATGCCGCAGCAGCTGCGTCGCAGGCGGCAGCCGCGCATGCCGCTGCCGCACAGCCCGTCGCTCCGCAGCGCAGCGTCGAACAGCCGGCAGAAACCGCGGCGGTTCCAGAAGCCATCGCCTAAGGAAGCTGACACAACATTTTTGTGGGCGATGCCCACGGCAATTTTCAACCGAACGTTAAGTTCCCGCGCCGGAGACGCTCCGGCCGACTACGAAGGAGTCGCAACATGGCAGAAGAAAGATCGCAATCGACATCATCCTCGTCGGATGGACCCTCTCACTCTGGTCCGCGGCCACCGCGCCCGGCAGGCGCAGGCGGCGGTCCTGGCGGACGCAAATTTTTCCGCCGCAAGAAAGTTTGCAAATTCTGCGTCGAGAAAATCGATGCCATTCCCTACCGCGATGTGCGCTTGCTGCAAGGCTTCGTGGCAGAAAGCGGGAAGATTGTTCCCCGCCGCCTGACCGGCGTCTGCACCACGCACCAGCGCCGCGTCACCCGCGCCATCAAGCAGGCTCGCAACATCGCTCTGCTGCCGTTTGCGCAGCGTCACTAGAGCATTGTTCGAAGCTATTTTTAGAATTTTTGGAGATTGAGATATGGAAATCATTTTGAAAGAAGATGTCGAGAACCTCGGTCATCGCGGGGATGTTGTGAAAGTGGCGCAAGGCTATGGCCGCAATTTTCTGTTGCCGCGCAACCTGGGCATCGAAGCCACGCCCGGCAATAAAGCCGTGATCGACCAGATGAAGGCGTCCTCGGTTCGCCGTTCCGCCAAGGAAAAGGCCGACGCCGAATTGCTGCTGCAGCAGTTTGAGAATGTCGAGCTGAAGTTCGCCCGCAAGACCGGCGACAACGATCACCTGTTCGGCTCCGTCACTGGCCCGGATATTGCGCAGGCTCTCGAAGCCAAGGGCTTTCAGATTGACCGCCGCAAGGTGCAACTGGAAGAGCCGCTGAAATCGCTGGGTGAATTCCTGATCCCGGTGCGCCTGCATCGCGAAGTCACTGCGCACGTCAAGGTCGTCGTCGAAAAAGAAGCCGACACCGAGTAGTTTCGGCTTAGGAAGTTCTGGGTGCCCCACATCTCGCCTTGAGATGTGGGCGGTCCTGCTTCCCGCTCTCCTCGTGACAGGTGGGAGAATTACCTCCCGGCTCCCAGGCGCGACGCCAGCATCTCCGGCAGGCCGGCCCGCTGAATGCGCATCTGCGCTGCCTTCACATCATACGGAACGCGGAAGTATGTGACCCGCGCCGCCTGGTCATCGTAGAGCGCGAAAGCCGCTCTCCAATCGCGATCGCGTGGCTGGCCAACCGCGCCAGGATTGATCAGATATTTCGCCGAGTCGCGTAGATCCAGCTCGTAGCTTTCGGCAACCTTGTCGTCGCTGTACGCGGGCTTTAGCTGGAACCAGTCGCCGGCTGCATTCGCGGCAAATCCACCCTGCACATGCGTGTGGCCGAAAAACGTGATCGGCGTACGAGTGCGTTCAAATTGACCTTCCGCGTCTTCCGTGGAGAGCAGGTATTCGTCCTCATCGAGCAGCGAGCCATGCACGCAGCTCACCAGCGTCCTCTCAGGCATGATCGGGCCCGCCGGCATTTCCTTCAGCCATTCAAGAGCGTCCGGATTGAGCTCGCCGCGCGTCCACTGGACGGCGCGATACGCCACTGGGTTGAAGTTTTCCGCCCCCGTCAGGCCGGCGCAGGCACGATCGTGATTTCCCCGGACAAACATGGTGCCGATTTCGCGTGACCGCTCGATGACGGCTCCGGGCGCGGCGTTGTAACCGACCACATCGCCCAGGTTCCAAACCACGTCGTATTGGGGAGCAGCTGCCAGCACCGCGTCCAGGGCGTCAATGTTGGCGTGGATGTCAGAAAAGATCAGCGCTCGCATAGTTGGGGGGCCCGCCGTGCGACAGGCAACATTCCCCATCCTACCCGAACCGACTCTCCCCCGGGGACCCTCTTTCCATCTTCCCGCCCATTCTTTTCTAGCCTGTATGCTTCGGTCATTTTGAAACGGCATCTGGAAATGAGACGGGCCATCCATAGCAGGCGGCGATGATACCCTGGGCACCAGTTCACTCCGGCGCAAAACTATGGCATGTTTTTATCGGACGACTGTGGAAGATTTCCTTGCGCAGGGTGAGGAGAACGTCCTTGCGCGAATGGGAATTGCTTATGCAAACCGAGGCTACACCAGCCAGTATTCCGACCAAACTTTGACTTGGGAACGGGACATTCGCTCTCTTCGCGATTCATTGATACAGTGCGTTGCTCATTCAATCACCGCCAACTCATGGGGCTTGCTTCTCGAGTTTTCGATTCCACGCAAGGAACTCCGGATCGATGCTGTTTTACTGATTCGCAACACAATCATCATTCTTGAAGCCAAGACCGGCGATACCGCGTCGCAAGCCAAGCGTCAGATCGAAGAGTATGCACTGCTACTGCATTATTTTCATAAGGGCTCGACCGATCGTCGGATTGTTCCGATCTTAGTTTCGCCGGAATCTAACGAGCCAGATTTAATGTTGTTAAATCAGCGCGAACTTTTTCCTCAATTAGCAAGCTACTGGGTGGCTCCCATAACCCGAACCTCCTGGTCTCAGCTCTGGAATTTGCTGCTTGCGCTTGAGGATGGCAATGAATTGCAAATGGGTGCGGAGAGTTGGGACAATAGCCCGTACTTTCCGGTCCCGAGCATTATTGAAGCAGCGCTCGCACTAAAAAGCGGCTTGTCAATTAGGGAGATTGCTCATTCAGAAGCATCAGAGCATGAAATCGACTTCGTTGGACGGGCCATCCAAGAGTATGTTGATCGGGCTAGGTCTGAGAGTTACCATGCGATCTGCTTTCTCACCGGAGTTCCCGGGTCTGGAAAGACCCTCGTTGGTTTAAGCCTGGCTCATTCCGCCGAAAACAAAGCGAGTTCAATCCATTTCATGAGTGGCAACGGACCCCTCGTTATGGTTCTGCAGTATCTCTTTACCCAAGAAAGCATGCGAACTGGGGCCAAGGCGCCGCAGGCTCGTACAGAGGCGAAAACGCTCATCGAGAACGTTCACGTCTTTGCACGGTACTATACCGAAGACCAATCCGGGCCACCGTCCAACCATGCAATTATCTTCGACGAGGCGCAACGTGCGTGGAACCGTGCGCAGAATTTAAAGAAATTTCGCCGCGATTATTCAGAGCCCGAGATGCTTCTCCGCATCATGGAACGACACTCGGATTGGGCGGTGGTGGTGGCCTTGGTAGGCGGCGGCCAAGAGATCAATGATGGCGAAGCAGGTCTGGAAGAATGGGGGCGCGCCCTCGTCGGGAGTGCAAAGCCGTGGAAAATTCATGCTTCTCCGGAAGTGTTAAACGGTGGGCCATCAACGGCAGGGCATAAGCTTTTTGACGATCCGTCGCATCGGAAGGAAGTTCAGACTAATTCGGCCCTGCATCTTCGTACATCAAATCGCAGCCTGCGGGCCGACCAACTGGCAACGTGGGTGAATTTCGTAATCGACGGGAACGCCGAAGAAGCCGCCGCTCTCGGAATTCCGTCAAGATTCCCGATCTTCATGTCACGCAACCTCGTCAAAACGCGAACAAAATTGCGCGAGCAAGGAATTGGGGCAAGTCGCTATGGTTTAGTTGGATCGTCAGGAGCCGCGCGTTTGAGGAGTGAAGGACTCGAACCGAGCTCCTCCTTTCACGCGGAATACCCTTGGGAGCATTGGTATCTGGCGGACGCAACCGACGTGCGTTCTAGCTTTCGGTGCGAGGTTTTCGCTACAGAGTTTGAGATACAAGGCTTAGAGTTGGATTGGATTGGCCTGTGTTGGGGTGGGGACTTCGTTTGGGATGCATTAATGGGATGGCAGACGCGCCGTTTGCTGTCTGGGCCGCCGAGCAGGTGGACGCGAATTAAGAATGCCGAAAAACAGATCTTCCGCCGGAACGCGTATCGCGTTTTGCTCACTCGAGCGCGACAGGGCATGATCATTTTTGTTCCCAACGGAAATCCCGACGACCCCACAAACGCACCAGACGAATTTGAAGCGACAGCACAATATCTGCTGCGATGCGGTGTCACTCCTCTGAACTAGGCAAAGAAATCGGACCCTCGGCGCAAACTAGCGGCAGAGGCGTTGGGCGGCTTGAACGATGTTTGGACCAAAGCTCCAGGTGAGCGAGCGCACGGTGGGCGGCACAGCGCGCAGCGAAAAAGAACGCAGCGCGGGAGCCGATGCATGGGGCGAACGAATTCCAGCTTGCAGCGCGCCCATCCCGGTCACGGCCGAGCCGATTGCAGTTCGCGGAGCCCCGAAAATTGCCCGCGGCATAGAGAGTATCGACCGCAGCGAAGCTCCCTGAGATCGAAGCGCACGCAGCGGATTGAGCGGGCCACCCTTGTCTCCATTGCCGAGCGGCAGGAAGTATTGCGTGCCGTGCACTGGCTCCTTCAGCCGCCGCAGCAGTGTTTGCAGGTCCTCGTTATTGCGCACAAAGTCGATGTCATCTGTGTTGACGATCAGCAAATCGCTGGCGGTGTAGTGGAAGAAATAATGCTCATAGGCCTCGGCCACCTGCTCCAGGTAGCGGCCGGAAATCGCCTGCTCCTCGCGCACGCCTTTGCGCGCCAGGCGGGTGCGCAGCACCTTGGGCGACGCCTGCAGGTAAATCACCAGGTCGGGAGTCGGCAACTGGTCGCGGAAGTATTGAAACTGACGTTCGTACAGCGCCAGTTCGTCATCGCTCAGATTCAGGTTGGCGAACAGCTTGTCTTTCTCGAAGATGTAGTCGGCCACCATGGGAACCGCTTTTCCGGTCTTGGCATCACGCTCGGCGGCGGCACACAGCTGCTCATACCGCGACATCAGGAACCACATCTGCGCAGGAAAGGCAGCGCTTCTTTCTCCACGATAGAATGGCGACAGGAAGGGATTCTGCTGCGGTTCGATGATGCGGGTGGCGCCGATTTCATGGGCAAGCAGCGTGGCTAAGGTCGACTTGCCGGCGCGGATCGGGCCCTCAATTGCGATGAATCTCGGATTTTCGAAAAGCTTGGCCATGGCGAATTCCCTTCGTAGTAAAAGCGAATGAAAATCGAAGATAGCATGCGCATGGCGACTCGGCAAGCGACAAATCGATACCTTGTGAATACCCCTTTAGACCGGTTCCGATACACTCAAACGCGATGACGACGCCTAAAATTCTGACCATTCCCGTGACTGAACCACCCGCGAACAGGGCTGCGAATCGGCCGGAGTTTCCGAGCGGCGGCGTGATTGCGGTGACCGCAATGGCGGCGGGTGTTCTGGCGGCGGGAGCGTATGCTTACGCGGGGATGTGGCCGACGTCGCAGATTTTTGGACGGTGCGTGGTGGCGGCGAAAAAGCCGTGGCAGATTGCGCTGACGTTTGACGATGGTCCCAATGATCCCGACACGCATCGCCTGCTGGAGGTACTGGCGAAGCATAGAGTCCGCGCGACTTTCTTTATGATTGGACGGTTTGTGAAGCAGCGCCCGGAGATTGCTCGCGCGGTGGCTGCTGCGGGGCATTTGATTGGCAACCACACCATGACGCATCCGCTGTTGTTGATTCGGCCGCCGAAGGTCGTTCGGCAGGAATTGCGCGACTGCAATGACGCGCTCGAAGATGCGCTGGGCGTGCCGGTCCGCTGGTTTCGACCACCCCATGGTGGACGTCGACCGGACGTTTTGCACGCCGCCCGCGAGCTGGGGCTGACGCCGGTGTTGTGGAATGCGATGGGATACGACTGGAAGCGGACGACTGCGGATGCCGTCGAGCAGAATATTCTGCGCAGCTTTCGACGGAACATGCGCGGCGGAAACGCGACCAACGCGCTGCTGCACGATGGTGGACAGGCGGCGATGGGCCAGGATCGCCGTCATACGGTCGTCGCAACCGATCGGCTGATTCAACGTTGGAAAGATGAGTTCGCGCTGCGCGGTGAAATGTGCGAATTTGTCACGCCGGAAGCCTGGGCGTAAATCGCCCGACTCACTGTCAACGACGCGATCCAACTCGTCCCATCTTTTTTTATTTTTCCTACAATATTTCTCCTCCTCATCCGTTAACACTGGTAGACCTGCTCGTAAGCGCAGAGAGGGGTCGCGGTTTTGAGGGACAGAATGCCCAGCCAGGATTGGACGATCGACGAGCAGGACCAGTTCATCGCGCAGGCGATTGAACGAGACCGGCCGCGGCTGCGCAATTTTATTCGCAAGCGGGTTCTGGACTCCGGCGACGCGGAAGACATTCTGCAGGATGTTTTTTACGAGCTGATCGAGACCTATCGCCTGCTGCAGCCGATTGAGCAGGTGACGGCGTGGCTCTACCGGGTGGCCCGCAATCGAATCACGGATCGCTTTCGGCGGCAGAAGCCGGCATCCCTCAGCGAACCGATTGGCGAGGACGCATCGCTATCGCTGGAAGATTTATTGCCTTCGCCGGATGCGGGGCCAGATGCGATCTATGCGCGGAATGTGCTGCTGGAGGTGCTGGATGATGCGCTGGACGAGTTGCCGGCGAATCAGCGGGAAGTCTTTATCGCGCATGAGTGGATGGGCAGAAGCTTCAAAGAACTGGCGGAAGAAAGCGGGCTCAGCGTGAATACATTGCTGTCGCAGAAGCGCTATGCGGTGCTGCATCTGCGCAAACGGCTGCTTGCCGTCGATGAAAATTTTGGAAAGTTATGAAGGAGAAGAAATGAACCATCGTGTGGGAAGAGTTTTGAAAGTGATTGCTTTTGTCGTGATTGCCGCGGCGATCTTCGGCTTCATCATCATGCATCTGTGGAACTGGCTGATGCCGGGGATTTTTGGATTGCACACCATCACCTATTGGCAGGGGCTGGGGCTGTTGATTCTGGCCAAAATTTTGTTTGGCGGATTCCATCGCGGCGGTGGCGGACGACGCCACTGGCGGCAGCACATGGATGAGCGCTGGGCCGGCATGAGCGAGGAAGAGCGGGAGAAGTTTCGCGCTGGCATGCGCGGACGCCACGGCTGCGGCTTTGGACGTCGCGGCGAGTTCGAACAGGCACGCAAAGAAGGGCCTGCAACCACGCAAGGAATCTAACGCCATGAATCAGACGATGGGAGTTATGGAATCTACGCCGCACGCGGAACGCGTGGCTGGGCGCAATGTTGAGAGTGTCGATCGGTGCGGCAGCGAGAGCAGTTCCCTGTCGCTGCGGGCCCGGTTGATGGAAGTGGAGGCGGAACATCTCCGGCTTCAGCGGTTGGTGGCGGAACTGTTAATCAAGAATCAGAAGCTGCGGGAACTACTCTGCGAACAGGCGGGAACTTCTGCTGCGGCGGCGAGTTTGTGTCGAGGGAATGGGGCGATCGGCCAGGGGCATGCCTCGTCGCACTGATCTGGCGTGGTCGTAGTGATCTGGTTTGTGGGGCGAATTGGGCTGGATCGTTGAAGGATTGTGCGGGCTGATTGAAGGTTTGTGCAGCGTAGTTGAAGGATTGTGCGGGCTAGTTGAAGGATTATGCAGGCTAGTTGAAGGATTGTGCAGGCTAATTGAAGGATCGTGCAGCGCTGTTTTTGCGGTAAACGCTTTGGCTGCCGTGCTATCCGGGTGGAAACCTCAAGTATTTTGGCCTTTTTCGCGGTATTTCTGCAAAAAAACGAAAAATCAGCGGCCGAAAACTCGGTGTGATTGAGGGAAAATACGCTGGCTTGGGGAAGGCTCCAGGGGAGTGCTTAGCTCTATTGTATCAATTTCGGAATGATGGATGCGCCATTGAGAAGCGTTTTTCTAGCGCTGGGCGACCGCCATGGATACCCTGCGGCGCGGCGCACTGGATCCATCGGAAATGTGGGCAGCGTTCCATATACTTGCATTGCTGTGGTATATATACCAAACGCAATGCAAGTATATGGAGGGGGATTTGGGTGTGAAGCCGATATTTCTTAGTGAGTTGCTCGATAGAAAATGTTGAATTTTTTGTAAGTTTGCTATGGTATATATACCATAGCAAACAAACATTTATGTCTAAAATATTTAGAATTTTGCTGAAGGGAAGGAAATAGCTTCTACGAAGGAGTGGCAGGGTGGAACCAGCTTCACAAGGCTATAAATATCCAATTTATGTATGAAAATAGATTTTGGATTCGCAATGGTATATATACCATTGCGAATATACGTTTTAGAACGTCTCTCTAGAAGCCAAATCGCTAATATTTCAGGCCTTGTGCCTTGAAGTCATATCTTATTATGCCGATACAGTGAGGTATATATACCTCACTGTATCCGCTATGATATGCTCCATTTAAAGCGATAATTGGCGGATTAGGTAATCCATGGGCAGAACTGGACGACTCCAAATTGCACGAGGCGATATTCTAAAATCCTTCGAGACGGATCCTCGTCGGGTTTTCTGGGCGGACGATATTGCCGGAATATTAGAACAAAATAGGGCTTTTTGGCGGCTAAGTAGTCGTACGGGGCTAAGACAATTTATAGATTTTCTGGTCGAAAAGGGCGATCTACGCATAAAAGAGATCATTCCCGTAAACCATGATTTATCCAAGATTTACAGATATATATGGAAAGAGGCTAGCCCTTTTGAAATTGCGCTTTCCCTGAAAAGGGGTGCATATCTTTGCCACGGAACAGCGGTCGCAATTCATGGACTCAACGATCAAATTCCCCAGCGGCTGTATTTGAACAAGGAGCAAAGCCCAAAATCGCACTCAAATGCTTTGACTCAGACCGGCATCGACCGAGCCTTTGCCAATAAACAGAGGGAGACTCGTCTCATATACCGCTTCGACGAGACTGATGTTGCCATTGTGTGGGGAAAGAGCACTGGCAATCTGGAAGTGATCGAAATGGATTATGGGGGAGCTAATCTGAGGGTCACCAACATCGAGCGGACCCTCATTGATATTGCTGTGCGACCGGCTTACGCGGGAGGCCCCTTACAGGTTCTTGCTGCCTATCGCGGAGCAATGGATAGGGTTTCTGTAGGAGTCCTGGTCGCCACATTACGGAAGCTTGAATACATCTATCCGTTTCACCAGGCCATTGGCTTTTACATGGAGCGCGCAGGATATCCAGAATCGAAATTCACCCGGCTAAAAGAACTGGGACTTGAATTCGATTTTTATCTTTCGTATGGAGTGAAGGATCCTGAATACATTCCGAAATGGCGCCTATATATTCCTAGAGGTCTTCAATAATGCCCAATGAGGCAACCTCTTCGACGACGAAATCAAAATAGAAATCGAATCCTTTCAAGCTGTCATTGTTTATCGACTGGCGAACACTGTCCCAGTCAGGACGATGAAACTCTCGTTCTCTTGCAATCAATTGCAAAAACTCAAGTGGCACGTCTTTGGCAGCAAAAATGTTACGGAGAAGCGCCTTATTCTCTGGCGACCCAATTCTAAATCCGGTAATTGAATAGATCAGGTAAATATCAAAAAAATCTCGGGCTCTGGCAGAAGGTGTTCGGTTTAGCACATACTCGGACATCTGCTGACAGATTGCCCTTAACTTTTCGAGGGAGATCATTTCCGGGGTATACACGCGAACATCGAAACTGTCGATTTCTCGAACTATATTTCCCTGGGTGTATTCAAACTTGCTCAAGTCAATCGTAAATTTTCGCTGCTGATCTGGACCGATCACCATCGACTCACGTCCACGAGCCTGTTTATCATCACCAATCTGCTTGTAACGAGCCTCTTCAATTATCTTGAACTCAGCGAGGTACCCTCCCCACCTCGGCGCTCCCTCTCGTGGTGTGAACGGACGGGGGCTAAAAGAGAAATCAACTACTACCATCCCCACGCTTGCAAATCGCCGCTTCAACGCAGCCTCCAGGCGCTCTGACGCTTCCGCAGGGCTCTCAAAATCATTTTCGATGGAGAAATCGAGATCAAGAGAAGAGCGGCCACTGAGGCCAAGCGCGATGGCCAATGCATTTCCGCCCTTTAGCACGACCCTGTCGAAAAAATAGTCGTCAGAAAATACAGCCGTGATTGCGAGACGGCGCACCAGTTCATATTCAAGCGTTTTTTGTAAGGGCATATCTCTATATTGCATGATGATTCTAATTGCTGCCCTCTCGGCACGACGCGTTGGGGACGCACCGAATGTGCCTTTGAACCGCCGCAGATTCGCACCTATAAATACGATGGTGTTTATCAACTGGTGAGATGAAGAAGCGCCGGGCAAAGTAGGAGCGAACGAACGCGGGCGAGGTCTTTCGGTCGGAAGACATGGCTTTTTTTCTTCATGGAAGGCGAAATGCGGAGATCCTTCGCGGCGCTCAGGATGACGGGGCTGATTTCATCCCATGTCTCAGAGGCGAGACATGGGGCACCCGGGATTGGTTCTGATCCGGGCCTGAAGGCCGTTTTTTTTGAGGCAGGTTTCAGGGGGTTGAAACCCCCTGCTCCCTCCGCAGTTGAAACCACCTAGCCCCTCCGTGATTGACAGGGCTTTTTTCAGATGTGGGCGAAATACATGGATCCTTCGCGGTGCTCAGGATGACAGACTTTTCTCATCCATTAAGCGGACTGGGCGGCGGAGAGGGCGGTTTTGGGCGGCGGAGAGGGTGGTGCGAATTTCTTGTTCGCCATGGGCGGTGCCGAGGAAGGCGGCTTCAAACTGCGAGGGCGGCAGCCAGACGCCGGCCTGGAGCATGGCTCGGTGGAAGGCGGCGAAGCTGCCTGGTGTTGGAGCGTGCGGCGCTGTCGTAATCCGTGACCGCGTCGCCGGTGAAAAACCAGGTAAACATGGAGCCGACGCGGTTGGTGGTGACGGGAACTCCGGCCTCGCGCGCGAGGGCGGCTACGCCATCGGCGACGGCGGTGGAAACCTTCTCCAGCTGCGGATAGATGGTCTCGCGCTGCTCGATCAAGGTGCCGACGGTGGCGATTCCGGCGGCCATGGCGAGGGGATTGCCGCTGAGCGTGCCGGCCTGATAGACCGGGCCGAGCGGGGCGAGCAGGTCGCATGATCTCCGCACGACCGCCGAAGGCTCCGCAGGGGAGGCCGCCGCCGAGAATTTTGCCCAGGCAGGTCATGTCGGGATGAATACTGTAGAGCTCCTGTGCACCGCCGAGGGCGAGTCGGAAGCCGGTCATGACTTCGTCGAAAATCAGGACAGTGCCCCGTCTTGCGCGGTGATCGCCCGGAGTGCCTTCGAGGTAGCCGGGCGCGGGCGGAATGCAGCCGGCATTGCCGACGACGGGCTCGACGATGACGCAGGCAATCTGACCCTTATACCGCGCGAAGGCCTGCTCGATCGCGGCGATGTCGTTATAAGGCAGGGCGAGGGTGTGCTGAACGGTTTCCTCTGGAACGCCGGCGGAACCGGGAATGCCGAGGGTGGCGATGCCGGAGCCGGCCTTGACCAGCAGGGCGTCGGAGTGACCGTGGTAGCAACCCTCGAATTTGATGAAGTATTTGCGGCCGGTGAAGGCGCGGGCGAGTCGGATGGCCGACATGGTGGCTTCGGTGCCGGAGCTGACGAAGCGCATCTTCTCGATCGATGGAAAGGCCTGGCGGACCAGCTCGGCGAGGTCGGCTTCGGTGGGGGTGGAGGCGCCGAAGCTGACGCCTCGGGCTGCGGCCTCCTGCACGGCTTTCACCACCTGCGGGGCGGCGTGGCCGAGAATCATGGGGCCCCAGGAGCCGAAGTAGTCGAGGTAGCGATTGCCGTCGGCATCCCAGAGATAGGCGCCTTCGGCGCGGACAACGAATGGAGGCTCGCCGCCGACAGCACGAAAGGCACGCACCGGCGAGTTGACGCCGCCGGGGAGCAGAGTTTCCGCCCGTTGCTGGAGTTGGCGGGAAAGATGCATGGATCGCGTCGATGGAGTCATCGATATCCAGTATAGGAGGCGCCGCGAAATTCCGAAGAGAGCAGCTTGCGATGCTACACTGAACCTTCCCGGTATGGTTGTGTTCCGCGACTTCAACTGCCCCAAGATTCCGCAGAGTTCGGGCGAAAGGGTCGTACAGTTTCAGGACATTGCCGGCCGACATCCTTCATCCCCGGAACGCGACGCCAGTGCCCAGTAAGTCATCATCCAAGCCAGCCCCCGCAATCACGTACGCCGACGCAGGCGTGGACATTTCCAGTGGCGACCGCACCAAACAGCGCATTAAATATCTTGCCCAGCGGACCTTCAACAAGCAGGTGCTGAGCGAGATTGGCGGGTTTGGCGGCCTGTTTAAGCTGGACACCGCGCGATACAAAAATCCGGTGCTGGTTTCAAGTGCGGATGGCGTGGGGACGAAGTTGAAGGTTGCGTTCCAGATGAACATGCACCACACCATTGGCGCCGACCTGGTGAACCACTGCGTGAACGACATTGCGGTGCAGGCGGCGACGCCGATGTTTTTTATGGACTATTTGGCGTCGAGCAATCTGGATGGCGACGTGGCGGAGAAGGTCGTCTCTGGCATGGCCGATGCGTGCCGCGCCAATGGCTGCGCGCTGATTGGCGGAGAAACGGCGCAGATGCCGGGCTTCTACCATGACGGCGAATATGATCTGGCGGGTTTTATTGTCGGGGTGGTGGAGCGGGAGAAAATTATTACTGGCGCTGGAATTCGGCCGGGAGATTTGCTGGTGGGCCTGCCCTCCACGGGGCTGCACACGAATGGATATTCGCTGGCGCGCAAGCTGTTTTTCCAGGTGGCCAAGTACACGCCCGACCAATACGTGAATGAGCTGCACGAAAAAGCCGGCATTGCGTTGATGAAAACGCACCGCAGCTATCTGAACATCATCCGCAAATTGACGGCGGCGGATTTGGTTGTGGGCATGGCGCACATTACCGGCGGCGGCATCACGGAGAATTTGCCGCGCATCCTGCCCAAGCATGTTTCCGCCACGGTGGAATTGGGTTCGTGGCCGGTGCTGCCGATTTTCGATCATCTGCAATCGCTGGGCAATGTGGAGCGCGATGAAATGTTGCGCACGTTCAACATGGGCGTGGGGCTGATCTGCGTTGTGCCGGTGGAGAAGTACAAGCGTGCCAAGGCGCTGCTGGACCGCGCGAACGAGCCGCATGCGGTGATTGGAAAAATCATCAAGGGCGACCGCCGGGTGTTGTACAACTAACTGCAGATGAAGCATCTCGGCATTCTACTTTCCGGGCGTGGCTCCAATTTTCTGGCGATTGCCGATGCCATTGATCGCGGCCAGATTGAAGACGCGGAAATTTCCATTGTCATTTCGAATCGCGCGGAAGCCGCTGGAATTGCGGCTGCCAGAGCGCGTGGGCTGAACACTCAGGTGATCGAGGCGCGCGGGCGAAAGCGGGTCGAGCAGGATGCCGAGATTATCTCGTGCCTGCAAGAACATGGGGTGGAGTTGGTTTGCCTGGCCGGATACATGCGTTTGCTGTCGCCGGAATTTATCGCCGCTTTCCCGAATGCAATCCTGAATATTCATCCTTCGTTATTGCCGTCGTTTCCGGGACTCGACGCGCAGGCACAGGCGCTTGCGTACGGTGTGGCGATTTCAGGCTGCACCGTCCATTTCGTAGACGAGCAGCTGGATCATGGCGTGATCGTGTTGCAACGAGCTGTTTCGGTGGTGCAGGGTGACGATGAGGAAACGCTTTCAGCGCGCATCTTGGAGCAGGAGCATATTGCCTACCCTGAAGCCATCGCGCGTGTGCTGAGCGGAAATTATGCGATTGTGGATCGGCGCTATGTGGCGCGGGCACCGCAGACCGCAACACTCGTAGAGGAAGCCAAGTGATCCGATTTGTGAAAGCGCACGCCTGCGGAAACGATTTTCTGATCGTCGACGAGCTGGTCGAGGAACATCGACTGGGCGAGGTCGCGCGAATTCTTTGCGAGCGCAACATGGGAGTGGGTGCGGACGGAGTTGAATATCTCTCGCTGGGCGACAATGGCGGATATTCCATTCGCCTGTTCAACGCAGACGGCACCGAGGGAGAACTGTCTGGCAATGGCACGCGCTGCGTGGCGGCCTACCTGGCCCAGGAAGACGATGCGAGTGAGTTTGTCATTCGCACTCATGCTGGGCTGCGCCGCTGCCGGATCCTGCAGCGCAGCGCTCCTCGATATCTTATTTCCACGGAAATGGGGATTCCAACAATCAAGGCGCACACGGTCAAGCTGAAGGATGGGACAGTGGTTGTGGGCGCGGATGTCTCGATTGGCAATCCTCACTTTGTCACCTTTGTAGACACGCCGGATTTCGCGTGCGCCGGAAGGCCGTGGCAGCAGATCGGGGCTGAAATCTGCGTGCATCCGGATTTTCCAAAGGGCACCAATGTTGAATTTGTGCGTGTGACGGATACAAATAGGATTGAGTTTCGCATTTTCGAACGCGGTGTGGGACCGACACTCTCCTCCGGGACTGGCTCGTCCGCGTCCGCGACGGCAAGTATGGAAATGAAAGGCCTGGCACGGGCGCTGACGGTGGTTGCGGAGGGCGGCGCACAGACGGTCGAGTGGCTGAATAAAAACTCTAGCCTGATGCTAACGGGGCCTGCGGAAATTATTGCGCAAGGGGAGTGCCTGCTGGTATGAGCGCGCCATCGACAGTGCGGGACGGGGCTGCGAGGCGGTCGGTTCTTACGGCGGCATTGCAGTCGGGAGATCGCGTCCGGCTGATTTCTCCTGCCAGCTGGTTCGACCCCAACAAAGTACAAACGGGGATGGGTTCGTTGCGAGCGCTGGGCCTGCAACCGGAGCTCGGTGCGAATGCCCTGGCGCGTTACGGACAGTACTCTGCGGGCACCTCGGAGCAACGGCTGGAGGATTTACACGCCGCATTTGCGGATGAATCCGTCAAAGCGATCCTATGTAACCGTGGCGGTTACGGATCGGCTGAAATGTTGAGCGGCCTTGATCTAGACCTGATCGGCGCAATCCGAAAATCTTTGTAGCCTGTAGCGACATCACCAGCCTGGAGACCTACATCCACGATCAAACGGGGTCTGGTGGTATTTCATGGGCCGATGGCAGCTGGAGATTTCGCGCGACCGAACGGTGTCGATTCTGTCAGCTGGCAGGCCGCGCTGTCGCAGGAAAATCCCTGGCAAGTCGGGGCTGAGGGGGGCTTGCGCACTCTGAAGAGCGGTCGCGCGCATGGGAAGTTTTATGGCGGATGTCTCTCCATGCTGGTCGCATCCCTGGGCACGCCGTACGAAATCCAAACAGCGGGGACGATCTTGTTCCTGGAAGATATCGGCGTCAAGCCGTATCAAATCGATCGCATGCTGCTGCAATTGCGGCTGGCGGGAAAGCTCGCCGAGGTGCGCGGCATAGTTTTTGGGCCCATGCGCGATTGCGTGCAGCCGGGAAATGCGGATGAATTGCTGGACGCGGTTTTGTTGCGCGTGCTGGAGCATTTCGCTGGCCCGGTCGCGATTGGACTGCGTTCGGGCCACGTGCTCGAACGAAACATTACGGTGCCAATCGGCGTCGAAAGCGAACTGGACCTGATGAATGCGCCGACGCTGCGGTTTCAGCCTTCGGTCGTGTGCAAGCAAGGATCACGATGAGCGAAATCCAGCAGACGAACCGCGATGGAAAGGTTGCGCAAGCGCGACACGTGCACCTGATTGGGATTTGCGGCAGTGCGATGGCGTCGCTGGCGGGCATGTTGCAGTTGCAGGGATGGCACGTCACCGGGTCTGACAAGGCTGCCTATCCGCCTATGTCGGATTTGCTGGAACAGCTGCATATTCCGATCTCGCAACCGTTCGCAGAAACAAATCTGGAGCCGCGACCTGATCTGGTGATTGTTGGTAATGCAATTTCGCGCGGCAATCCGGAGCTGGAATATGTGCTCGATCAGCGCATTCCGTTTCGTTCGCTGGCGCAGCTGATTCATGAAGAGTTTCTTGTCGATCGCGAACCGCTGGTGATTGCAGGGACGCATGGCAAGACCACAACGACGAGCATGCTGGCATGGATCTACGAGACTGCCGCGTCCAACAATCCGGCGCTGGCTCCCTCGTTTTTGATCGGGGGAATCGCGGAGAATTTCGGTTCGAGCTTTGCGCTGCGTCCAACGCGGCCATTTGTTTTGGAGGGCGATGAGTATGACACCGCGTTTTTCGACAAGGGGCCGAAGTTCCTCCATTATTTTCCGGATGCGTTAATCCTGACTCACGTGGAATTTGACCACGCCGATATTTACGCCGATCTGGAATCTGTGAAGACGGCTTTCAAACGGCTGGTGAACCTGGTACCTCGGCGAGGACGCATTGTCGCGTTTGACGGATCCGCAAATGCAACCGAATGCGTTGCGCGGGCTTTCTGCGCTGTCGAACGCTACGGGTTCGCGAGGGATTCAGCCTGGCGTATTGCGGATCTTTCCATCCATGGCAACCTGAGCCGTTGGCGCATCGAGCGAAATGGAGCGTCGTGGCTGCAGGTCGAGATGCCGATGATTGGCGAACATAATGTATTGAACGCAACTGCGGCGGCGGCGCTGGCGGCTGGGCAGGGCGTTCCCGCGGAAGATATTCAGCGAGCGCTGCAAACGTTTCGCAGCGTGAAGCGGCGCCTGGAAGTGATTGCGGAAGTGAACGGCGTGACGGTCATCGATGATTTTGCGCATCATCCAACGGCCATACGAGAAACACTGCGCGCGCTGCGTCTGCGGTATCCTGAGTCGCGACTGTGGGCCGTCATCGAGCCACGCTCCAACACGCTGCGCCGCAACGTTTTTGAGCAGGAGCTGACGGATAGTCTTTCGCTGGCGGATGAAGTGGTGCTCGCCGCGGTGTACCAGGCAACGAATATCCCGGCCGATCAAATTCTGCATCCAGAACACATTGTGAAGGCGCTCGAATCTCGCGGACACTCCGCGCGACAACTGCCGGACGTGGCTGCAATTGTGGCTCACCTCGCCGCGAATTTGAAATCGGGAGACGTGGTCGCCATTCTATCGAACGGCGGCTTCGACGGGATTTATCAAAAACTTCCGGAAGCGCTTCGCAGTGGCGCGGGCCGCGCCGTCGCTCCATGATTTCTTCGCTGACCATTCTTCTGTACTACGTGCTGCTGGTGCCGATCGGCGCGCTGCTGGGTTTTCCGTGGACCTGGATCACAGGAGACGTCACTTTTCTCTATCGTTTTTCCATGTGGATTGCGGCTTCCGGGCTGCGCCTGGGAGGCATCCGGATTGATCCTTCTGGGTATGAGAATATTCCGCCGGGAAGGGCCTGCATCTTCATGGCGAACCATGTTTCAAATCTTGACCCGCCATTATTCATGCCGACGATTCCCGGGCGTTCTGCGGTTTTCCTGAAGAAATCGCTGATGAAGATTCCTGTGGTGGGCATGGCCATGCGGATGGCGGATTTTGTGCCGGTGGAGCGCCGAGGAAATCGCGAAGATGCGCGAGAGAGTATCGAGGCCGCGTCCAGAGTGTTGGAATCTGGCGTGCATCTCACCGCGTTCCCGGAAGGAACTCGGTCGCGAACCGGAAAGATGCTGCCATTTAAGAAGGGGCCTTTTTATTTGGCCCAGCAAACGGGTGCGCCGATTATTCCAGTGTCGATTTTTGGCACAGAAACCATGATGCGAAAAGGCAGTCTCAAGATTTATCCCGGCGTGGCGCATATCCACTTGCATCCGGCGATCTACGCTGCGGATTTCGCGACGCGTGAAGAACTGATCCACGCGGTGCGTGCATCGATTGCTGCTGGACTGCCGGAGTGGATGCGCGAGTAGCTCGGCCGGCGGTTACGAACTCTTCAAGATCGCGTGGAACCCGCTGGCCATCACCTGATGGCGCTTGCTTTGCGCTTGTGCTGCATCTTTAAACGGGCCGATCTGCACGTGCAGGAACTTGTCGGTTTTAAGCTGATAGATTCCGGCGTGAAAGCCCTTCTTGCGCAGCTCCGCGACCAGTCGCTCGGCATCTTTGCGATTGCCGATCGCTCCCACTTGCACCATGATGTGCGCGCTGCTCGGGGAGCTCGCCGTCGCGTTGTCATGCTTCACGGGTGGCGGCACGCTCTTTTTCTCCACCACAGGAGTCTCTGCATGAACGATCGGGGTCATCGCGATCGGACGCAATGCAACCGGGGGCGTGGATGGAGCCACCGCCGGATGGGGATTGCTATGGTCCGCAAGATTTGTGATGGGGGAGGGCTGATTCGACGCTGCTAGCGGAGTGGGCTTGGCCGGCTGGACAGCGGGGGCCACAGCGGTGTTGCTCGCTGGAGACGAACTGAGGGTGAAGGAATGCTTGCTGGTGCCGGCTCCGCCAAAGGAATATCCGAGACCGAAGAACACAGCCGAAACCAAAGAAGCAGCAAAGAAGATTGCAAGAATCGTGCTGGAACTCCAGTGGACTTCCACCGGATCGTGAACATCAAAATTGTCTTCGAAAAAGGCCGTCATGGCTAGACATCTCCGCCAGGTTTAGGTTGAACCGCTTGACCCACTTGCTTCAACAGCGAGACCAATTCCAGCGGCAGCGGAAATACGATGGTGGTATTTTTCTCCGCGCCAATTTCGCTGAGTGTCTGCAGGTAGCGCAACTGCATGGTGATCGGTTGCTGCGCCAGCAGGGTTGCGGCTTCGACCAGTCGCTGTGCGGCATTGAATTCGCCTTCGGCATTGATGATCTTGGCGCGCTTTTCGCGCTCGGCTTCAGCCTGACGCGCCATGGCACGCAGCATCGACTCCGGCAGATCCACCTGCTTCACTTCCACGCTGACAACTTTTAATCCGTAGGGTGACGTGTGCTGATCGATAATGGTCTGGATTTTCAAATTCAATTTCTCGCGGTGCGCCAGCAACTCATCCAGTTCGACTTCGCCTAATACTGAGCGCAACGTTGTCTGCGCGAATTGCGATGTCTGGTACACGTAATTTGAAACTTCGACGACGGCCTTGGCGGCATCGATGACGCGAAGAGTGATGACGGCATTTACTTTCAGGGTGACATTATCGCGGGTGATGATGTCCTGCGCGGGAACTTCCATTGCTTCCTGGCGCAGGGAGATGCGCACGATCTGATCGAATGGGCGGAAGACAAGTGCAATGCCGGGACCCTTGGGAGAACTGAGGAGACGGCCGAGGCGGAAGATCACGCCACGCTCATACTCTTTCAAAATTTTGATGGAACTAAAAATGTAGAACGCCACGATAACGATGACGACCAGTACAGCAGTGGATGGCATGTTCAACTCTCCCCGAGCATGGAACACTCGCCTTAGGTTGTATAGCATGGGCCGTGCGTCAAATGGGCGCGAAACGGCATTCAGGAACCTCGCAGGTCACGTTCAACTTCCAGCAGAAGTCCGTTGCGATTGCGGATGAGAACAGGCTCGCCGGCTGCGATGGCATCGCGGGAATGCGCTTGCCAAAGTTCCCCGCGCACCATTACCTGTCCGTTCGGATTTAACGCGGTTTGTGCGACCGCGATCGTACCGAGAAGAGCTTCTCCACCGGTTTGCACTTTATTGCGACGAGCACGCACGGCGATGGTGGTAAGAAAAATTGTAATCAAACCGAAGCCGATGCCGGCGCCGAGAGCTGTACCTAACTGCACGCGCATTTCCGGAATGGGACCATTCACCAAGGTCAGCAGGCCGAAGACGAGGCAACCGATGGCAGCTATTCCCAGAATTCCGTGCGTTGTAAATTTTATGTCCAGCACAAACAGGACAAGCGCGGCGACCAAAAATCCAACTGCGGTGTATTCCAGCGGCAGCAGGTCCAGGGCGAACAACGAAATTAAAACCAGCAACGTGCCCAGTGCACCGGGAACGATGGTGCCGGGCGCGTTGAACTCCATATAGATCAGCAGGCCGCCGAAAATCAAAAGGATCACGGCAAGGTTGGGATCCGTGAGCGCGCCTAGAATTCGTTCTCGCGTGCTGGGCGGCATCACTTCAACGTCCGCGTCCTGCGTGTGCAACACCTGCTTCGCGCCGCTGAATCGAGTGACCGTGGTGCCGTTCAGATGATTCAGAAGCGAGGGAATGTCGGGCGAGATGACATCAATCAACTTGAGATTCAGTGCTTCCTGATCGGTGTACGATTTCGAATTCAGCACCGCATCCTGCGCCGCGTCCACATTGCGGCCTCGACGCGAAACGTAGGAGCGGAGGAAGGCCATGGCATCGTTCTCGATCTTCTGTTTCAGGATTGGGTCCATCTTCTGGCCTTCAAGAATCGGATGCGATGCGCCGGTGTTGGTGCCGGGAGCCATGGCCGCAACGTCGGCAGATTCCAAAATGAAAAACCCTGCGGAAGCCGCGCGGCTGCCCGAGGGCGCGACATACACGATGACCGGAACTTCAGACTTTTCGATGGCCGTGACCATGTCGCGGGTTGAGGTCAGCAATCCGCCCGGAGTTCCCAACTCGACTAAGACCGCCTGCGCATGAATGTCCGCGGCATGGCGCAGTCCGCGTTTCAAATAGGCTGCGCTGATAGGTTGGATGGTGCCGTGCAGCGGCAGCTCAACGACGACTGGACGCGACTCCGCAGCCTTCGCCGTGAAAGAAAAACCAAAACACATCAGGACGAGGAGCCAGGTTAGAAAGCTGCATCCGGGCCGCGAAAAGCGAAGAAAATTGGATGGAGATTTTCGTGTTGTGTGCATGTCGATGCCGCTCCCACACACTACTTGGTTTGGTTTTGCTGCGCCTGAATTGCCTGCAGGATGCCCTTCGCCGCGGTATTATTCGGCTCAAGGCGCAGAGCACTATCGATATTGTTGCGCGCATCGGGCAACGCGTGCTGGCTTAATGCAATGCGTGCCAGCACCAAATAGGCAGCGGCGTTGGGTTGCAACTGCAGCGACTTGTTCGCTTCCTGCTGGGCGATTTTTATGCTGCCCGCGTACTCGTGGACTTCCGACAGTCCAGCATACGCGGCGGAACTGTTGGGATCTGCAGCCAGGGCCAGTTGGAACTGACGTTCTGCTTCCAGCAGCAAGCCGTCGCTCACATAGGATTTCCCTTGCTGGCATAATCTCTGCGCGCGTTGGGCCGGCGGTAATGAGCGAAGCTTCATCGCGCTCACCTGTTCCAAAGCGAAGGCACCCTGGCGCAGCGAGCTCTCATCGTAGGTACGCGCGATACGTTCGAGCGGCTCATAGTCTGGACTGGTCGCGTCGGAACCAGAGGTCGCGGTAGCGGCAGAACTGGACGCGCTCTGCGGACTCTTCGCATCGGGCTTATCTTTTGCGACCTCGTCCGAGTCTGGCTGATCGTCGGCCGCATCCGAAGAAGTTTGATCCGTAGATGCATCGACCTTGGTGACCGCAGGCTTTGCGGGCGTGTCCGTGAGCTGACCGCTCTTCAGCATCGTCAGGTTTTTGCGCAGATTTTGCGCCTCTTCATCCTGTGGATGGATGGTCAGGCAGTGCGCGACTGCGTTCAGCGCGGCCGTATAGTTTTTTTGCCTACGTTCAGAGACAGCGAGGTTGAACCAGTAATCCGCGCTCTGCGGATCCATCTCGACCACGCGCTGGAAAAATGCTGTACCGTTCTGACCGCGGCGATTGAATGCAATGCCCTCGTTGTTCAATACCTCCGGCAATGGCAATACAGAAGCGATCGAGGCAAATGAAGTCTGCGCGCTGGTGTAGTTCCCGGTGTAAAGATCGCTGAGACCGGAATAGAACATGGCCTCGAGCGAAAGGCGTCCACCCTTCGGAACCTTGGCGAATGCGGCTTGCGCCTGGTCATATTGCTGATTGTCGAAATACGCGTGGCCGAGCGCAAACCATGCCTGCACGTAGCCTGGGCTGAGCTGGACCGCTTTTGTCAGGTGCCCGATGCGTTCTTCAACTCCGGGCTCGATCAGTCCGCGAATGTAATTTTCGAACGCATCCAGGCGGAGATCGCGACTGGCAGCGAGGAAAGTCTGCTCATCCAAATTGAGATTGGGATCAATCTGCATGGCGACTTTCCAGGCCAGCGAATCCTCAATATTGATGAGCTGATCCAGATTGCCTTCCTGTTGCAGCGTGGCGCCCATGCTGGGGCCGTGCATATCCAGCACCCGCGCGGTGGCTTGAATGCGGCCGTTCGCGACTGTGAAATTTCCGAAGACGACATAATCGGCATCGAGGGTCTGCGCAATGCGATAGGCGGTCGCCTGGGTGGGATGAAAATCCGCAGGCAGGCCAAGATGCTGCATAGCGTAGCGACGATCTTCGCGTCGAATGGTGAGGAAACCTGCCGAACTTAAGCGCGAATCGAGAATGTCCGGAAAGGAAGCTCCAATCCAGTCGAGGCCGGGTTGCGTGGAATTATTTTCGAATGGAAGCACCCAGACCAGGTGGCCGTCCCAGTCGGTCTCATTGGCCGACGCAGATTGCGCCCAGGCAGGCAGTGCCGCCAGCGCGAGCAACGCGCAAAAGATCAAGCCCCGCCATATTCGAAGACCGTTCATGGTTCTGGTTTTCTTCACGACACTCGTGATACTAGAGTTCAGCATACATTCAGCGGGAAACTCCGGGCTGCAGGGATTGCGCGTCGAGCGTTGTGCGGCTGGCGGCGTAGGTCTGGAGTGGAGGCACCTTCGCTGGCACGCTGACTCGTTGCGGGCGGTCAAACAGCAACACGGCGGTCCACAGGCCGCGCGTTTTGGCGAGCCAAACTACATCTCCGTGCAGCAATTTTGCAATCAGTGTGGGCGGCAGATCGTAGTGGTAGCCGAAATATTCCTTGTTCCACTGTTCATCGCCAAAGTGGGTCCATCGGAGGCTGTCGGGCAGTTCGTACTTGGTCGCGAAGACGAGGGCTGCATCGTAATTGTGGAACTGCGATGCGGTTTCGATCTGCGGCAACGAAAAATTATCAATGGCGACTACGTGGACCGGCTTGCGAACATATCCCAGCTCGGGCCGGCGGAGTTCATCGGTAGCGGGCCATGCGGTCAGCACGGTGCCGCCGGGGGCGCGATGGATCACCTGGGAAATCGCCTGCTGTTGCATGATGATCAGGCTGCGATAGGTCAGGTTATCTTCCGGGGTAAATCGGTACGGGGGATTGACGAACAATCCGGCCAGAAACGCCACGGTACTGAGCAGAACAATCCACGGCCATTGCTCGACGCGGCGCCTCCAGGTAGAAACGCAGAGCAGGAGAATCAGCGGGTAGAGCGGGAGCAGGTAGCGCGCCAGGACAGCGCCGCCGGCGATCGAAAAGAAGAGCAGGTTGACCAGCAGCAGCAGTCCGATCTGCGCCTGCGCATTCCAGGAAACACGAGGACGCTTGCTGCCATCGGCTTTGCGAAGCGCCGGCAGAAACATCGCAGCCACCATACATAGGATGGGCACGAAAAGATTCATATAGACGGTGACCTGCATCAGCCGTTGCCCGAGAGCCAGGAAAAATCGGAACAGGTGCAGGGTCAACACGGCGTTGTAGCGCACATATTGCGGGTTGCCGAAGATATATCCGGTTTTGTGAAAATGGTAGGCGTACCACCCGCACAGCGGCAGCGCCGGCAAGGTGAACTGCATCGCGGCACGCCAATGTCCACGGGCTTGCGCAGGCTTGCGACGGGTCTCCCACACGTGCCAGGCAGCCAGGGTCAGAGGCATCACAATGGCAGTTTCTTTCGAGAGCGCGGCCAGAGAGAACCATATGGCGGCAATCCATCCGCGTCGGGCGGAGGGCAACTCGTCCAATGCATATGCGAGTGCCCACATGGTTCCGGCGGCGGCATAGATATCAGCCTGCGCCAGCGTGCTTTGCGTGAACCAGACCGGATAGAGCGCGGTCAGCAACGTAGTTGCGACGGCCACGGTGGTGTTCATCAAACGGCGCACCAGCGCGAATACTGCCGTTAGCGCGAAGGCGGCCACCAGGCATGTCGCCAGTCGCGTCACCACTGGGGTAAAGCCGGAGATCTTCCACCAGGTAGCCAGATAGATTGCGGGCAAGGGTGGATGAGCGTTGGTCAGCGTGGAATACGGGATCAGCGAGCCGGTGCGGAAGAAGTCGAACGCCGCGGGAATGTAGTAGCCAGCCTCATCCCAGAAATAGGGCAGCCGCATCAGAGGCAGATGCGTGAGGAGAACGAAGGCGTAGATGACCGGAAAAATAATCCAGGTGGGAACGGGTTCGTCGCGGTGCTCGCGAAGAAGGAATTGTTGCAGCAGCGAATGCGGCCGCGCGACGGGCGCTGGATTCAAAGACGGATTCGTGGCCGGCAAATCATCGCTCCTGACAAGTCGAAAGGGGTAACTGGGGGACCTTCCAATTGCTGACTCGCACCAACCAGGGTTTAGTGTATCGGACCGTTGCCGGGGCCTGCCGCCGGAAACGCCTGCGTGGGCTCCAGATTGATAGCACCAAAAGCCTGCTCATATTGCGCCAGGTTTTGTCCCAGCAGATTCCACAGGGCCTTGGCCTGCTGCGGACTTATATAGATACCCTGAAAATTTCGCAGGACCACTTCATCGGGAGAATCCTGGCGGGCGGCGCCGAAGATCAACATAAAGTCCCACACACTGGCTCGTACCTGGACGCTGTTGGCGTAGCCGTCGCGATAATCCTGCGCCTGCACAATGTTGATATTCGGAGAAGAATGCATGGACTGGCTCATGCAACAAGGGTATCGCGAGTCGATGGATGCGGGCTGCATCAAACTGGAAGGAACTCTTTGCGGTAACAGCGAAGAGGGCGGGGAAACGTGGGCGTTTCTAGTTACTTGAGGGGCAAGGGGTATTGAAATCAACACCCTTTTTGGAGCAACTATCGAGCCGGGCACGGGTTACCATCCATACCAGTCACCTGGTCGAGCGATTTGCAGCATTTGTTCGGACTAGCAAGGCGTTTTGCCTTCAGTTAGAGAGGGAAAATGAAATTCACCAGAAAGCAAAATACATCTCCGGCGACCTCATTCCTGCAGGGCCTGAGCGGCACGCTGCCGTCATCTCCAACCCGTTGGAGCGGCATTGGACGCGCGGCACTATTGGCCCGGCAAGTCTTCGCTCTTGTTCTGATTGTTCTGATTGTGCCGATGGGACAGGGCGCGCTTTTGTTTGCCCAGACGGCCCCCGCGCAGCAGCAACAATATAACGGAGCGGAACCCCCGCCTCCGCCCCCAAGCCAGAATGGTTCACAAGATCAATACGCGCCGCAGGACGAGGGTGCTCCCCAGCAGGATCAAGGGGCGCCGCCGCCTGACCAGGGTGCTCCCCAGGGACAGCCGTTAAGTCCGGAAGAGCTGGGGCAGCTGGTCGCGCCGATCGCGCTATATCCGGACGCATTGGTAGCGCAGGTTCTGGCGGCTTCCACCTATCCCACGCAGATTGTGGAAGCAGATCGCTGGGTACAGTCGCAAGGGAATATGCCACCGGAGCAATTGGGCGCCGCTGCCAACCAGCAAAGCTGGGATCCAAGCGTGAAGGCCCTGGTTGCCTTCCCCTCGGTTCTGGCGCAGATGGATAAGAATATTCAATGGACGACCGATCTTGGGAACGCGTACTACAACCAGCCCGACGATGTGATGGCGGCCGTACAAAGCATGCGTGCTCGTGCCCAGTCTGCGGGTTCATTGCATAACACGCCGCAGCAGGTGGTTTCCGATGATGGCGGAAATATTGTCATCGCCCCTGCCAACCCCCAGGTGGTGTATGTGCCCGTCTATAACCCGTGGGGAGTCTACGGTGGGCCGGTTGTCGTTTATCCGGGCTACTACTATGGTCCGCCGGCAGGCGTATATTTCGGAACCGGGCTTGCCATTGGCTTTGGCATTGGGATTGGGATTGGGATCTGGTCGCACTGGGGCTGGGGCTGGCATAGCTGGCATCCTGACTGGAATCACCGCGCCATTTACTACGGTGGCAACCGTTACTACACTCGCAGCGTGACGGTATACAACCGCGGCTACAATCGGCCCGGCAGTCCGCACGGTTATCCGGGCAGCCGAGGATCGTATTACAACCACAACGCCAGCTACAACCATGGTGGCAACTACAACCACGGTGGTCAGGCATACCACGGGAACCAGCAGTATCACGGCAACCAGCAGAACCATGGCGGCAACCAGCAATACCATGGCAGCCAGCAGAACTATAACCACAGTGGGTCGCAGCCAAACTCGAAGCAGTCCAGCTACAAGGGAAATTCGGGCGGTCATTCCCAGTCGAACAGTGGACACCAAGGCGGAGGACATCCTAGCGGCGGTGGTGGACATGAGGGCGGACACGAAGGCGGCGGCGGACACGATGGCGGTGGGCATCACTAATCACGATCGGATCTCATCGATCTGACTCGCTCAACTAGAAGTTGTCAGGCACAAGAGCCCACATCCGCGCGATGTGGGCTTTTGCATTGCTGGTGAGAGTTTGGAGTGACTGCGTCGCACTTCATGTCGAGTACGTCGAGATTTGGGGCGTCAGAAAGTGAGTCCAAAGGTGGTGCTGATGCCGAACTGGTTCTTCAGGGCATTTTCCGGTGGTCGATTGTCGAAGGTGTCGAACAGGTTCAACTTCAAGACGATGTCATGGGTGAAATTGATGGAGTAGGCTGCGTTCACGTTGGAGCGCAAGCGCCCCGCATCGGAGATCCCCGGAAATAACTGGAAGTTGGTTGAAATTTCGGACGTGTTGAAGCGGAACCAATCGTAGTTCAGCTCCAGGAGTCCCTCAAGGTTCTGGTCCTTTGGGTTCATTCCAGATTCTGGAGTGTACGCTTCCTTCACAAACACAAGACCGCCCAGCCATGAGAACTGGGTCGTGTTGGTGCGGACGAAGTAGCGCCCAAAACCACCGCCATAGGTCTGGCGAAGGTCGAGGCTTTGCTGGTCGCTGGTCAGAAAATCCATGAAACTGCCGACAAAGGCGTGCCGCGAAAGGTACAGAGAGGAAGTGCTGGACAGATCCTGACGATTTGAACTGTTGGCGCCCGACTGGCCGCTGTAGTTGGAGCTTAAGGCGGCGCCAATCTGATACTTGGTTGAACTGTAGGTTGTATCGGCATCCAGATTGACAGATGTGGCTGTAACGCCGCTGACATAGCTGGCTCCCAGGTTGACGGACCCTTTGAGTTGTCGCCAGAAATTGCTTTTCTGCGATTGGAAGGCGACGACGTCGATGGCCCGGACGCGAGTTTCAATGCTGCCGTTTTTGATGATGAAATCCTGATCCGGATTGTCCTGGGTGGGGACCTTTTGAATGGTGCCGACCAGTCGCTTGCCGCCCGACATTTCCAGCTGGAATTTCGCGGTGGTTTCGATCCGCTCCACCTGCAGCCAATCCACCGGGATTGGAGCAACGACGTAAGGCGGCTCTATATATAGTTGGCCGTGATCCAGTTTTCTGATCTTGCCGGTGATGCGATCGCCGTTTTTCATCACCACGAGGTCGCGGCGTTCCGGAGCTTTTGCTGCCCGCGCGGACGTCGGCACGGTCAACCACGCGCAAAGAGACAACCCGACGAGGAATACGAAGCGACGGATTGGAATCCTCATCTGACTGGCTCCCTTCAAGGTCACTCATCGCGATGCAACGCGCGTCGCAGAGCCGGAACGACACTGGGAGCGGATGAATGAATATTCACCGGATCAGAATTGGATTTTATCGAATCGATCGGAGCCCTCCGATTTCTCGACACGCCAGACCTTCACTCGGAGAGTTCTCGGGCGGCTTTCACAAGGCCGAGTCCTCTTAGTTCAGAAACCGTATAAAACTCGACGGTAGGGGGCTCGCAACCCAGTTCCATCAACACAAGAAATTTCTTGTAGGCATCCGATCGGATGTGGCGAAAGAAATCACTCTGTGTTTTCCAGTGCGATTCGACACGAACGACGCTTGGGTCGGCGAGCGGCTGGTACAACTGGCAGCTGGCGCAGCCGGGCTCCGCTTCCGTCGGGCCGGACAAGGAGGAAAGCGCTCGACGCAGCTCTTCGCGCTTTTCAGGAGAAGTCTTGATGTCTACGACTTCGATGATCGCAATTCCGCCGGCCATGATCACACTGCCCTCTTCGACACGCTGGACTAAGCCTGTCTATAGGCAAGGCGGAGTCCAAACTTTCCCCCGGTCGGCCGTTATGCAAACCGATGAGCGATAACGTCTTTGAGTGAGATTTCAGGTGGAGCCGCGGCGGCGCTGCCCAAGATTTCGGAGCCCCCACGATATTTGGGAGAATTCAAAATTTATTTATGCCGCAAAACAAACAGAAGTGTATATTTGTCTTCTCCCCTGAACCGACTGGATTTTTGCCTGCCTACAATCTACCCAAGGCACCGGACGAAACGATTCGTCCAGGCGAAAAAACTGATCCGTACGAACCCAACATGCTGCGCTGAAAGGATCAAAACAAATATGAGTGCTCACCCCATCTCGACCGGGCAAGAGCAACGCCATTTTGAGCGCCTGATTACGGATGTTTCCCTGCCATTCATCACTTCCAGCGGGGCACATCTCGATACCAATATAGAAGCAGCGCTCAAGGCAATCTGCGATTCTCTGCGCCTGGACTACAGTGCGCTGGCGCAGTGGGATAAGGCCGCCGAGTTGTTCGTCATCACTCACTCCTGGGTTGTGAATGGGAGCGCGTCGGGCCGGAGATTCTCTCAGAAAGACATTCCCTGGCTGGCGTTTTCCATCCTTCGGGGAAAGTCGATTCAGTTTGGACGCACCTCCAAATTTTCCAGCGAAGCCGCCAAAGATGTGGCATCCGTTTGTCATCCCGGCACAGAATCTGCGCTTTTCCTGCCTCTACGATCCGGCGACCAGGTGCTTGGGTTTGTCTGCTTCGCCTGCTCGCGCCCGGATCATGAATGGCCGGAGGACATTGGAGAGCGACTGCCGGTGATTGCGGATGTCTTCGCCAAAACACTGGCGCGCAATCGGTCTGAAGACGAGCTGGTGCAGAGTCAGGAACGCCGGGTGTTGGAGGCGGACGAGCGTTTTCGTCTGGCCATCGAATCGTTTCCAACGGCGGTGATTTTGGCCGATGAGAACGGAGCCATGATTCGTGTCAATTCGCGAACCTCGATGGCGTTTGGTTACACGCAGGAAGAGCTACTGGGACAGCCGGTGGAGATGTTGATTCCGCGTCGATTCCGCGGCCGTCATGGTGCGAATCGTGCTGAGTTTGCTGCGCACCCCAGCATGCGGCCCATGGGAACGGGTCAGGCGCTGTTTGGCCTTCGGAAAGACGGCAGCGAGTTTCAGGTGGACGTCGCGCTGTCGCCGATGCAGACCCCGAAAGGGATGCTGGTGCTGAGCGCGATCACGGACATTACGGACCGCAAGATTTCCGAACAGGCTGTCATTGACTTGAACGCGCGCCTGCTGGCGGCGAACGATACGATCCGAACCATGAAGGAAGATCTGGAACGAGAGCAGATTTCCTTCAAACATGAGGTCAAGCTCGAATCGAGCCACGATGAGATTGTGGGGCGGAGCCAGGCAATCTTGCGCGTACTGATGAATGCAGAGCAGGTGGCCCCGACGGATTCAGCGGTGCTGTTGCTGGGGGAGACTGGGTCCGGCAAGGAATTGGTGGCGAGAGCCATCCACAAGAACAGCAAGCGCGGCGCCCGGCCGATGGTGAACGTGAATTGCGCCGCTCTGCCCGCATCGCTGGTGGAGAATGAACTATTCGGTCGCGAGCGCGGTGCCTACACGGGCGCGCTGACTCGAGAGATCGGGCGATTTGAGCTGGCGAATCACTCCACCATCTTTCTGGATGAGGTGGGTGAACTGCCGCTGGAATTACAGGCAAAGCTGTTGCGTGTGCTGCAGGAAGGCGAATTCGAGAGGCTGGGAAGCTCGAAAACCATCCACGTGGATGTGCGCTTGATCGCCGCTACCAGCCGCGATCTGGAAGCCGCTGTCCGCGAGGGCAAATTCCGCGAGGATCTTTTCTATCGCCTGAATGTATTTCCCATCCGCGTGCCTCCGTTGCGCGAACGGAGAGAAGACATTCCCATGTTGACCTGGCATTTTCTGCAGATGCTGGGTTCTCGCATGGGCCGCGACGTAAGCTCGGTGCGAGCCAGCACGATGAAGGCATTTCAATCCTATGCGTGGCCGGGGAATGTGCGCGAGCTGCGCAACGTGATCGAGCGGAGCCTGATCATTCACCAGGGAACGGTATTTGAAGCTGACTTGCCTGAGGGGGCCGGCGTTTCGTCTGTGGTGGGAACAAAAATTGAGGAAGTCGATCGCGATCATATTTTTCGCATCCTGGAGCGCACCGGCTGGCGGGTTCGCGGTCCTGGAGGCGCGGCCGAAGCGCTTGGCCTGAAGCCGACTACGCTGGAAGCTCGCATGAAGAAACTCGGGATCGTCAGAAAATAGCAGCGGCAAAAACGTGCACGTTGCGCGGGCTCGAGTGGAGCGTGCCGTCCCATCCCCTCGTCCTTTATAAGTCAGTGATGTCGCTGGCGGGATGATCGCATTCCTGCGCCTGAAAGTATTCAGCTCCGCGAATCCAGCCTCCGGCATTTCGGAGGATCTCCAACGTATCGGGTGCGGAGTTCCTGAAGAGGCTGCGCCGGCCCGCTCGCGATGCAGGCAAGCGGCTGTTATCGAACGACTTGCATCCACTCTGAGATTCCGACCGATTCGGAAGTTCGCTTGCCTTGTTGATAGTGGCACTGCGCTCGCACTTTGCGCGCACACGGTGAAGGAGTCGGAATGCGAACCTCAAAAATCTGGATGACATGTATCAGCCTTGTGTTCCTATTCACAGCGATTGCGACCACCTGGGCGCAGGATCCGGGCTGGCCGCGGCAGATCGCGCGGCCGGGCGGAACGCTGACCGTCTACCAACCGCAAGTGGATGAGTGGAGCAACTACACCGAGCTGAAATGGCGGATGGCCTTTCAACTGACTCCCACGGGCGGCAAGCAGGTTGTCGGCGCATTGTCGGCGACGGCATCCACCCAGGCCAACACCGACACCCACACCGTGTTCGTCTACAACATCAACATCGACCACACCTATTTCCCGGGACAGGATCCAGGCACGACAGCGCAGATGGATCAACTGGTTCGCACCTTCATGCCGCCGACGCTGAATGTCTCCCTGGAGCGCATCGTCGCCTACATGCCGAAGCCGCAAACGTTGCAGCCAGTCGCAGTCAAGAACGATCCGCCGCATATTTTCGTCAGCTACACGCCGGCCATTCTGCTTGGGGTTGACGGCGAACCGGTGCTGGCAGACTTTCCGAAAACTACGGTCAAGTTCGTCGTCAATACGCAATGGCCTTTGTTCTTCGAGCAATCGACGGCGCGCTATTACCTGCTGGTCGACAAAATCTGGCTGAGCGCAAGCGATCTCCACGGCCCGTGGGTGCGAGTCACGGCGCTGCCCTATGCGTTCAGCACCATGCCGTATTCCGCGGAATTTGCCGACGTCTGGAAGCAGATTCCCCCGCGCGCAGTCGCCAGTCCAATCATTCCGGCGGTGTTCTACAGCACCGTGCCGTCGGACGTAATCCTGTTCAATGGGAGGCCGAATTACACATCGATCTCTGGAACGCAATTGGTCTACGCCGACAACACGGATAGCGTGCTCTTCGTTTACAGCCCAACGCAGACGTATTACTACCTGACCGCGGGGCGGTGGTTCAGCGCCCCTACGTTGAACGGACCCTGGACATTTGCATCGATGAATCTGCCGCCCGATTTTGCGAACATTCCCTTGTCCAGCCCGGCAAGCGCGATCCTTTCCTCCGTGCCTGGGACCAGTGAAGCGCAAGACGCGGTCTTGATCGCGCAAATTCCAACGACCATGGTGATCAACCCCGCAACAGCGGCGGCCCAGGCCAAGGTCAGCTACACCGGCAATCCACAATTCGCGCCGATTGAAGGCACCAGCATGCAATACGCGACCAACACTGCGGACAAAGTGATCCAGGTGGGCGATGTCTTTTACTTGTGCCTGCAGGGAGTGTGGTTCATCTCCACCACGCCCAACGGTCCGTGGACCACGGCGAGTTCCGTTCCGCAAGTGATCTATTCGATCCCGCCCAGTTCGCCGGTATACAACGTCACCTACGTGACCCAGGTGACGAACTCGAATGGGTATGTGCAGTCCAGCTACACAGCGGGGTACATGGGAGCATTCATCATGGGAGCGGCGGTCGGGGCGATCATTGCCAACGGGACTGGATATTACTATCCGCCCTACATCGGATACCCGATTGGCGGATATCCGATATATCGTCCGTACCCGATGCCCTACGGCAGCACTTCCTATTACCGAACGGCGAACGGCGCGTATGGCGTATCGCAAACTGCCTATGGACCGTATGGTTCGGCGACTCGCACCGCATCCTACAACCCGTATACCGGGACGTCCACGCGCACTGCATCGGCCTCCACTCCATACGGAAAGCAGACCGTCGGCCAGGCTTATAACCCGTACACCGGAACCTATGGCGCGACTCACCAGGGATCGAGTCCAAACGCGCAGTGGGGCCAATCCTACGTTTCGAACGGAAACAAGTCCGCAACGACCCAGCACTATAGCAACGCGTATGGAACGACCGCTTCCGCCCAGGGATCCCAGGGCGGGAAAGCGTACGGCAGCTCGACGGCGCAGGGAAATTCCTTCGCCGGAAAAACTTCCAGCGGTGACATGTACGCCGGGCATGATGGCAATGTGTATAAGAACACCGGCTCGGGCTGGCAAAAGTCGGATGGCAGCGGTGGTTGGAACAACGTCAACACGCCCGCGAATCAACAGAAGGCGCAACAGAGCGCGCAGAGTTATCAGCAGCAACACCCAAACAGCCAGGCAAATGCGCAGAGCTATCAACAGCAGCATCCGAACGGCCAGGCAAATGC
This sequence comes from uncultured Acidobacteriota bacterium, assembly GCA_963821145.1. Taxonomy (GTDB): domain Bacteria; phylum Acidobacteriota; class Terriglobia; order Terriglobales; family Acidobacteriaceae; genus JAKAAZ01. Next base: position 36,845 of record CAWGCV010000021.1, on the reverse strand, counting down.
GCAGAGCTTCCAGCAGCAGCATCCGAGCGGTCAATCCTATTCGCAGCAACGCCCACAGCAGAACGCCGGCCAATTTCAATCCTCGGGCGGCAACTCCATGCAGGGACTGGATGCCGACCGTCAGAGCCGGATGACCGGCGCCGCGCAGAGTCAGCACTGGGGAGGAGGCGGCGGTTTCGGCGGCGGGGGACGCAGCTGGGGCGGAGCGCGCCGGTAACTGTGGCCGATCGATCCGACATTTTGCCAATCACTCGAATTGAGGATGCGATGGGAAATACCTGCTTCGACGCCGTCCAGGAGTGTTCATGGTGACTCGCATTCGCACAATGGGCGCGGCGGTGGGGATGTTCCTGTTGGGCGCATGCGTTTCCGTGCATGCGCAATCGCCGGAATTTGTGCCGGAGATCGATACCCACGTCACTCTCAACTCCTACATGCGAACCTACCTGGTGACCAAGGACGATCGCGATGCGGGCGCGTCAAGCCAATTCAGCGTCGGCCCCAGCCTGCAGTTTTACTTAAAGCCGCTGGTACAGATGAAGCGGATCACGGCATTTGACCTGGATGATGCCAAAGCGAGACCGCTAGTGGTGGAAGACGGGTATCGCTACCTGGTTTCGCCGGGTGAGCCATCGACGCAGCGGATGCAGCCGATGGCCACCTCGCACTTTCCTTTGAAGGCTGGATTTCTGGCATCCGATAGAAATCGCGCGGATCTGGACTGGAAGGGCGGAGTGTTCACCTGGCGTTATCGAAACAAGTTGACGATTGAACGCACGGTGGAAATCGGCGGCTATCACTTCATCCCGTACGTTGCCGCCGAACCGTATTACACCAGCCAATACAGCAAATGGAGCACGACCGATTTGTACATTGGCGGCTTGTTTCCGGTGGGAAAGCATGTGCAGTTCAACTGCTATTACGACCATGAAAACAACACGGGCAAGAGCCCGAACCAGCCGAAGAACTATATCGACCTTGCCATGCAGTTGTATTTTTCGGCGAAGAAGAAGTAGAGAAGGGAGCGACAGGCGTTTCCGCCACGACGCTCCCCCTGAGAAACAAATTGCAAAAACTGCCGGCTACGGGCGATTAGTCCGCGAGGGCTTTTCCGGTAGCTTTGCCGGCATCTTTGACGCCGACTGCGGTCTTCTCGCCACCCTTTTCCGTATATTTCACGGTGACCTTGGCACCCTTCTTCGCGCCCATGTAGGTATCGACACTGCCCTTGCCGATGTCCTTGCCGGTGTCGACCGTTCCCTTGTCAATGTCTTTGCCGGTATCGACCGTTCCCTTGTCAATGGCTTTGCCGGTATCCTCGGTGCCCTTGGCGATGCCTTTGCCGGTATCCTTGGTTCCCTTCACCACGGTTTTGTCCGTCCACTTGAAGGTGTGTTCGGTGCCGTCGGCAGACTTCACGACAAAAGTTTTGGTTCCCTTGTCGACACTCTTCACAACTCCATCGATTCCGTGCACGACATCTTGCGCGACTGCGCTATGCAGTCCAATCGTGATGACAATCGCGATGAATCCCGCCAACACTGCCCTGAACTTGTTTCCATGAAGAACCATTTTGAATCTCCTTTTGTGTGGTGGGTGGATAGGTGCCAAGGCGGACTGGCAAAGAATCCACCGGCAGGTCAAATTCGCACGTACGCGCTTCAAGGGTTAGTGACCGCTATTGTAGGTCAACCGCGACGGTCTAGAAAGAAAATTCCAGTCCCGCTGTGGCACCCTTCTGCGTCATGTGGATTCCAATCCGGTCGGTCTGCGCGTTGACGATCAGGCGCGAGGCAAGCGCATAGCCGGCCTTCAGGCTGATGTGTTTGCCCACCGAATAGCCGATGCTATCTTCCAGCGATACATAGTTCCCGTAGCCAAAGAAGTACATGCCATACACATCCCCTTCAACGAACAGGCGAGGGGAATTGGTGAGGTAGAGACGATACTGCGGCCCTGCGACTGGAATGGGAGCCCAAAACGAACCGCTCGCTGACCTGGCTTCATAGTGCGTCCCGTCCTCGGTGACCTGTGCCTGGGCGCTGATCTTGGCCGATGTATCGAATGTGTTGAAGTGGATGCCGATGCCAAGGTGACCCCGTTTCCGCCGGATAATGTCATATTGATAGCCGGGAGAAATGAATAGCGCATCCAGTTGACCTTGCGTCTGCAGGCCTGCCTCGAAGGTCTGGCCCTGAAAGGTGATGGTCCGGCTGAGCACCTTCTGATTGGAGGAATTGAAGCGGCTGAAGTCGAGCAGAAAATGATTCTTTCGGGTGAACTTCCAGTCCAAGCCGGTGCCAAATGTCGAATAGGAATTGAAGCCCAAGTCCTTCTGGAAATCGACTGGAACCGTGTCACCCTCTCCCTGGATGGTCCCGGAGGGTGTCGAGTAGAACCATCCACCACTGAGTCTCAACCTGTATTGGTCGAAGTCTTCGTGCTTCTGGGCGTGAATCGCCGGGATGAAACCAAAAAACAGAAATAGAGCGGCTGGAATCGCCCTTCGCAGTGAATTCGACAGGGAGCGACTTTTCCCATACAGCGGCATCTGGTGATCTCCTAAGCAGCGTTATTACAATGCACGCTAAGTGCCATACGTGGCCTAGTGACGAGGCGGTCGTCTTGGGCAAGGGCGGCGGCAAACTTGCGAGGGAAGCGTGTTTTCCGTAAGGGATTGAACCCGCAGTCGCTTCCCAACTTCGACTGTCGGCTGGAAGTCCTTTCTGTTGCCGTGAATTGCCTGGGGAGAATCCCTCGCCTTCTCATATCGGCCTCGTTGAATTTCCTCTCTACCTCCGACATTTCGGAGGTCCCCCGAAATGACGGAGCAGTGGTACGGCGAACGACGGTGTCATGTCATCCGTCGGTGCTCGCAAATGTAGTCAATCTCTACAACTTCACCCCGTGTTGGTCGAAAGTTGACATTTGGCCTATAGGTTGCAGCTTGACCCTCACGCGAGCACCTCAAAAGACCTTCCGGGTATTTCGGAACCCTCGAAGGAGTCAACCAGATGCCTGGTTGAAGCCCGGAGATTGCGCTGAGACATGTACGCGGGGATGGCTTGGTTCCACGGACGTGGATGCCTTGCGGTAATTCACAACACGAAAGACTAAAGGAGCACTAACCCAATGAAGTGGATGAGATGGATGTTTCCCGCGGCAGCAGTGGCTGCCATGACGCTTGCCCCCAACGTTTTTGCGCAGGCCGCGGCCGCACCGCCGGCATCGGCTGCCACGCAGCCAACCACGGATGCACAGAATACGAATATTCAGGCCTACGTGGAGTTGCTGCGTTCCAATGTGCAAACCGCCAAGACTCAAGTCCTGACCGAGACCATGCAATTGAATGACGCGCAATCGGCGAAATTCTGGCCGATCTATCGCGAGTACAACGTGAAAGCTGCAGGCCTTGAACGACAAGAAGCTTGCCGGAATCCAGCAATACGCAAAGGAATATGACACCATGACCGACGCCCAAGCGGACCAACTGGCCAAGCTGGTGCTCGATCTGGAGAATCAGCGCAACGCGCTCAAGAAGGCGTATTACGAGAAGTTTCACGCCGCACTTGGAGGCATCATTGCGGCCCGCTGGCTGCAGGTGGAAAACCAGCTGCTGATGGTCATTGATCTTCAGATCGCGTCTTCGTTGCCAGTTGTCAGCAACCCGGCAAGCAATTAAATCCGCGAGAGGAGAAAGGCTGATGAAGAAGCGTGCATTTCTAGCGTTGTGTACCGCACTGATTGTTCTGGCGAGCGCCAAGGCCGACACGTTGAGGCTGCGCTCCGGCGTCGTCGTTCAGGGCACGTTTCTTGGGGCGGATACACGTCAGATGACGTTTGTCACCAGCAGCGGGCAGACGCGGACGTACCTGTTGAGCGATGTGCGTGAAATCACCTTCACGCCACCGCCACCACCACCGCCGCCTCCGCCACCACCTCCGCCGGCGGGGCAACCTCCTGCGAATGTCACGCTTCTGGCGGGAACGTTAATTCCCGTGCGCCTGGTCAACGGCCTAAGTACCAGCTCGAACCATACCGGCGATCGATTTACCGCTGTTCTGGATTCGAACCTGGTTGCGAATGGAGTGGTGGTGGCGTATCGGGGAGCAACGCTGCACGGCGTCGTGACCAAGGCAGAACATGCCCGCAGATTGACGGGCAGGTCGGAGCTGCAAATTGCACTCACGGACATCGTGATCAATGGAGCCGCGCAACAGATCAGCACCAGCGGCTTTCAGCAGAAGGGTTCCAGTGAGGGAGCCAACACCGCCAAAAAGACGGCTGCTGGAGCCGGACTTGGAGCAGCGATTGGAGCGATCGGCGGCAACGCCGGACGAGGAGCAGCCATCGGCGCGGTTTCCGGGTTGGGCGTATCGATGATCAAAAAGGGAGAGGCGATCAATCTTCCCCCGCAAACTTTGCTGGAATTCAGCCTCAGTCAACCCACGATTCTGCCGGTGCAGCACTGATATAGCGGAAGCGATTGTCGGTAGAGACAAAGCATCAACAATCGCGTTGTTCGATGTAGACCGAACGCGTTTCTGAACAGCTGCTGAGGTATCTCTGCATCTTCCAGGAATCGATCGGATGACGTACCTGGGAGGAACTATGAAATCACTCGGAACCAAGCGCATTCTTCAATTGGCGACACTGGTGGGAGTTCTGGTCTGCCTTTGCGGCTCCACGCGAGCGCAGAGCGTTTCCTATAACTTTGCACCGGGCACGAACTTCAGCAAATACCACACCTACAAATGGGTCACCGTCCCGGGGGTTCAATACCCCGACCAGATTGTCGATGAGCAGATCAAACAGTCGATCGATCAACAGCTGGCGTCCAAGGGATACGTCAAAACCGACAGTGATACCGCGGATATGGACGTGGCCTACCAAGTCTCCATCACCGAGCAGAGGCAGTGGAACGCCTACGGCGCCGGGGGTGGCTGGCGCATGGGCGGCGGCATGGCGACAGCAACCAGCAGCACCATTCAAACTGGAACGCTTGCGGTGGATTTCTACGATCCGGCGCAGAAGCAATTGATCTGGCGGGGAACAGCGACCAAGACACTGAACCCGCCCAAAGATCCGAACAAGCGGCAGAAGAACCTGGACAAGGCTGTTGCCAAGCTCTTGAAGAATTTTCCGCCTCCACCGGCGAAGTAGAAAACCTGATGTTGCAGGCGCCGAACCGGCCTGAGTGGGGCGGCGCCGCAATTTCAAAATGCACAAACGACGTAAGCGCCTTCAGCGGGAATTCTGAAAGACGAAGTAAACGCAGTTCAGTGTGGTTGATTTGAAACTCTGTGGACAGAGTCACAGTTGATTTCAATCAGGTGCGCGTGGGCTCCAACCAGGTCGGCGGGGCACGACAATTCGTCGCGCATCGCAAGGAGAAGGTCAATGCAACGAATCACTCTTCAGAAATACGCTGTGATGTCGATCGTCACCGTGAGCTTAGTCGCCTTGACTCCCCTGGCGAACTCGCAGTCTCCAAGTCCCGAACTACAACAAAAGGTCGCGGCTCTGAAGCAGGCGCTGGGCCAGAACAAGCAGGCTCTCGCCCAGTACACGTGGGTGGAAACGCGGCAGATGATTCTGAAGGGCGACGTAAAGTCCACGCAAATGTTTCAGTGCCAGTACGGGCCGGACGGTAAGGTGCAGAAGTCTCCGATCGGACCACCCCAGCCGCCGCCAGAGCAGAAGCGCGGCATGAGGGGCAAAGTGATCGAGAAGAAGAAAGGCGAGATCAAGGACTACATGGAACAGGTCGCTGCGCTGATGAAGTTCTACGTGCCGCCGACGCGAGCGCAAATACAAAATTCGTTCCAAGCAGGCAAGGCCTCGATCCAGCCGCAGGGCGGTCTTGTCACGCTGGTATTCCACGACTACGCGGTGCCGGGAGACTCCATGTCAATAACGCTCGATGGCGCATCGAATAAGATTCGCTCCTTCGTCGTCAACACATACCTCGATGATCCATCGCAGGTAGTCACCTTGAATGCCGTCTTCCAAAGTCTGCCGGATGGAACCAACTACGTGGCGCAAACGGTACTGGACGCGACCGCAAAGCAGGTTCAAATCAGGACCACGAGCGCGAATTTCAACAAACTATAACCAGCGTTCATCGGGATGAATGACAACTTCGGCAAACCATGGTGAGGCCCGCTTCGCGGCGGGTCTCACGACGCCGAATTCAAGGCGGCTTTCATATCGGACCTCAGCCGTCCTTTTCACCGACAAGGAAGAACCCTCGAAATGAACCGGCAACTCTATTTACGCATTGCATTTCTGCTCCCCTTGCTGATGGCCCCTGCCATGTTGACCGCACAACAAAGTAAGCCGGCGGGAGATGTGGCGGTGGCTCCCGAAGGGACGCAGGTTGCGACCGAACAGACGGCGGCCGCGGCAGCCAACACCAATTCATTGCAGAAAGCGACACAGAATCCTGTCGCCAGCCTGATCAGCGTGCCCATCCAGAACAACAGCAATTTTGGCGTTCAGCCTGGCGACAGAACGCAGGATGTTCTGAACATCCAGCCCGTGATTCCAATCAGCGCTTCGAAAGACTGGAACCTGGTCATTCGCTGGATCATGCCTATCGTTTACCAGCCGCTGCCAAATCAATCTTCACCCACTCAAACAGGCGTGTATGGATTCGGCGACATGCAGCCGACATTCTTCCTGGTGCCGAAGAAGACTTCGAAGTTAATCTGGGGCGCCGGGCCGATTGTGCAGATACCTACGGCCACCAGCGACTACCTGGGGCAGGGCAAGCTTGGTTTGGGGCCATCGGTGGTTCTTTTGACGCAGCCTGGTCCCTGGACGATCGGCGTGCTGGCGAACAATGTGTGGTCCGTGGCGGGTTCGGGTGGAAGGCAGGCAGTGAATCAATTCCTGATGCAATACTTCATCAACTACAACCTGAAAAAGGGCTGGTACCTCAGCACGGCTCCCATCGTGACGGCAAATTGGGAATCCTCCAACGGCAATCGATGGACGGTGCCCTTCGGCGGCGGAGTTGGCAGGATCATGAAGCTCGGATTTCAGCCGGTCAATCTGAGTGCAACGTTCTACGGCAACGCTGTCCATCCGACGGGCACTTCCTCGTGGAACATGCGGCTGCAGATTGCGCTGCTGTTCCCCAAGCTGACCAAGCAACAACAAATGATGCTGATGGAGCAGAGGTTGAAGCAGTTGAAAGCGGAGCCGTCGCAGTAGTAGAAGCTTGCATACGGAGCGGAGATTGGGATGAGAATGGTTTTTTATCGGACGAGACGACGATCCGTCATGACATTGGCACTCATCGTGGTGACGTGCGTTGTTTTCATGCCGGCAATTGTCAGCCGGAGCGAAGCGGCCATGGTGGGCATGACGAACGCCCAGCCTCAATCGGCGAAAGCATCGCCTGAAAAAGGCTCGCCTCCGGCTAGCGGTCGCGGGTTGCCCCTGACGTTTGCGCGCGAAACCGGTGACTTGAACTCGATGGTCAAGCGCCGCAGAATTCGGGCGCTGGTGTTTTACAGTCGAACGGGTTTTTTTTATGTCAACGGCCGGCCGCAAGGGATCAATTACGAAGCGCTGCGCGGTTTCGAAGAATTTGTGAATCAGAAGCTGCACACCGGCAAGCAGCGTGTGCAAGTGACCTTCATTCCAATCCGTCCGGATCAGGCGGAAGCATACCTGACCGAGGGAGTCGGTGATCTGATTGCATATGGATTGGTGGTCACACCGGAACGCGAGAAGAAGGTCGCCTTTTCGATTCCAATCGCAACCAACATCAAGCAGATTGTCGTCACCGGGAAAGGATTCGGCAAGGCGACCTCGTTACAGGATCTGAGCGGGAAAAAAATCTACGTAAATCCCCTATCCACGTATTATGACAACCTTCAACAGTTGAACGTCACGTTACGCAAGCAGGGCAAGCCGCCGATTCTGGTCGAGAAAGCGGACGTAAATCTTGGGGACGAGGATCTGCTGGAGATGGTCAACGCGGGGATCATTCCCGCCACTGTCACCATTACCGAGCGCGCGAACCTTTGGGCCAGTGTGCTGCCAAACATCACGGCTCATCCGGACCTGATTGTCGCCAGCCAGCAGGACCTGGCATGGGCGATGCGGAAAAACAATCCTGAACTGAAAGCCATGGTGGATGAGTTTGTGAAAACTCATGGCCTGGGCACGTCATTCGGCAACACTTTGTTGCGTCGCTATCTGCAGAACACGAAGTGGATCAAAAATCCGACTACCGCAGAAGAGATCAAAAAATTCAACGAGAACATTGCGTACTTCAAGAAATATTCGGCGGAATACAGCATGGACTACCTGCTGGTCGTGGCCCAGGGGTACCAGGAGTCAATGCTGAATCAATCCGCACGAAATGGCGGCGCAGTGGGAATCATGCAGGTGAAGCCGGCGCTGGCAGCGGCCCCGCCGATCAGCGTCCATAACGTCACGACAGCGCAAAACAATATTGAGGCGGGCGTGAAGATGCTGCACACCATCGAGGAAAAATATTTCAGTGATCCGAAGATTGACCCGATGAACCGCCTGCTATTAACTTTCGCCGCCTACAATGCCGGCCCGACGCGTATCGCGGCACTTCGCCGGCAAGCGGCGGCGCGGGGACTCGATCCCAATGTCTGGTTCGGAAATGTTGAGTTAGTGGTTGCGCAAAGCGTGGGCCAGGTGACGGTGCAGTACGTGAGCAATATCTACAAGTATTACGTCGCGTACAAACTGGTGGTGCAGCAAGGGGGAACTCTGCAATAACCTGTACGCCGCGCTCGACGAGGACGATGTTCATCGGCTACGCGAGGTCAGGCACCAAGGATCGACGACTCATTGTGAAGGTGTCCATGGAATCAGAAGCAGAGAAGGAACTCGGGATCAGCTCCGTCGCCGACGTTTCTCACGCGGCGGCTCACACGAAATTCTCGCTGGTGCGCGGGGGGCCGTTTTATAACTTGCTGAAGGCCCTCCGGCTGGTACATCCGCAGAAGTGGAACCTGGGGCGCCGCATTACTGCTTTGCTTGCGTTCACCTGGGCGCCTCTCGTGATCATCACAGCGATTTCAAACCGCGCCGGATTGCATTCGCTATTAGTCGACCCTCGTGTGTATGCGCGACTCTTTGTTGCCATCCCGGCACTCATCACGGGAGAGCTGATGCTGGATGGGTATTTTGGGGCCGTGCTCCGGCATATTCACGAAGCAAATCTGCTGGATGCTGCCGATGAAACTTACATGAATCATGTCCTGGCGCAGATGAAGCGTCTGCGCGATGCCTATTTGCCAGAACTCGTCATTCTGCTGCTGGCCGTTGTCAGCATCGCGACCAACATGTCGAACCACGGCGTACTGGACACGACTCCCTGGCTTGGCAAGCGAGTTGGAGACAGCTTCCATTTCACGGCCGCGGCATGGTATGGGCTTTTCACCGGCGCGCCGCTGTGGAATTTTTTGCTGGGCCTGGCGCTTTGGAGATGGCTGATGTGGGCCTTTTACGCGTTTAAGCTTTCGGGACGTCGACTCAAACTTGTCGCCTCTCATCCCGATAAGCGAGGAGGGCTCAGCTTCCTGGGGCTGATGGTGATGGCATTCGCACCGACCGCGTTCGCCGCCAGCAGTGTGATTGCGTCGAATTGGCGCAATGAAATTCTGCATCATGGAGCTCACCTGGTCGACTTTAAATTTGCCGCCATTGTTCTGGTCCTAATCATCGCGCTGCTGGCGATCGGTCCACTGCTGTTCTTCGTGCCACGCCTGGCAGCGTTACGGCAAAAAGGAATTCTGGAATATGGCGTCCTGGGGCAATTGCACAGCAGTGAATATCACGAGAAATGGATTCACCATCGCTCTGGACATGAAGCTGATTTTCTTGTGGCTCCTGAAAGCAATACACTCACTGGCTTCGGCACCAGCTACGAGAAAATCGGGCAACTCAATCCCTTTCCTATCGACATGGGATCACTCTATGGGCTGGCTGCCGCCGTTGCGATTCCAGGGCTGGTTGTGGTGCTTGCGCAGATTCCTTTCGCGGTTGTGTTGAAGGAATTGCTGAAGGCAGTGCACTAATTTCTATCGGGGATGGCCGAACCACGAGTACTGCCATGCCACGGAAATATTCTGGTACGCCCCGCCAAACTGGCTGTAATCCGCATTGTTGTATCCGACTTTGATGGACTGATGTCTCGTAATCGGTACCGAAGCGGTCGCCCCCAGGTGCGAGCCCAGCTGCCGGGTCGCCGTGTTCTCCACGCCATTCACAGTGGTCACGCCGCCGAACCAGAGGTTCCCGTCCAGCGACACCCAGAGTCGAGGCTTGACGTCGTAGCTCACGTGCCCTTCAAAGGAGCCGATCGGATTTTGCGTTTGGGGAACGGGAGCCGGGTGCGAATAATATTCTGGATTGGTCGTGAAGAACCATGCGCCGGCGTATCCATCCAGAAGCCAGTGGTTCCAGCGCTCGGAATAGCCGAATTCCGGTTTGAAAGCCCACCGGTTGGCTCCCCAGTTCACCAGCTTGTTGGGATCGTATTGGCCAGTGGGAGCGACCACTCGCAAACTGACGCCCAGCAGGGTCTTCTGTTTCCATTTCCTCATCTCCACTGCGGTCATGGCCGGCCCACCCTTCAGATTGACCGAGACTCGAGTACCGAAGTCGAGTAGTCCGGACCGGTACACCTGTTCGTGCACACCGGCCACGTATCCCTGAAAAGTTCCGACGCCGTACGGCAGCGTGGCGGAAACGTTTGCTGAACGCCCGAAAAAGTTGAACGAGTGGTAGTACGTCGCGATCTGAACGTTGTAGGTGCCGGTGGCACCGGTAATGGGGGCCGCACCGTTAAAAAGAACCTCGCCATTGAAAAACGCATTGGAGAGGGTGAGCGCGTTGGCATGCAGCGGCGTAATGACATAGGCTCGAGGAGCCAGATCTTGCGCCTGGGCAGGCTGCAGCGCACATGCCGCAATCGCGATCCAGAATGCGAGTTTCCCCATCCACCGCATGAATACCCTCACCCCGGGTCGACCCTGTGCCTTCAACATGCAAAGCACTGGGCACACAAGGGCGGCTATGGCTTCGCTGCATGGCGGAAACCAAGCCTCCTTTGTAGCGTTGCAAGCGGACAGCCACATACAGCAGGGAGGGAGCGAAGGTCTGCGAATCTGTTGTGCAACTCGCGGCCTTTGGGCAAATCGATGCAGGCCTTGGATGCTTCGCGCCATTTGAGCCCGCGGAAACGATGCGGGGCCGGGTGAAGCACTCGGAAAACAGGCGCATCCTTTCCCACGATATTTCGGAGCCTCTCCGATATGTAGTGGGTCAGGCGTCGGTCAATCCGCGTTCGATCCCGTCTAAAGCTATGCCCTATCAGCGGAATGAGAGGGAGGCGCGGGGACTGCGATTGGCGTTTGGCATGCACTCAATATCTTGACACCAAGATAACCAGCGCCGCGGCAACGGCAATGAATCCTGGCGGAGCTACCTATCGCCCCAGCAACGGAACCGGAGAAACCCATGATCCAGCCTTCAAACCATACCGTGGCATTGACAGAAGACCAGGCGCGCGCCATCGCCGTCGACGCCTACATCTATTTTTATCCACTGATTCTGATGGATTTGACTCGCAAGCAATCCATCAACGTCGACATGCCGGAGTTTGGCAAGGGCCCGATGAATATGTTCGTCAACGTGCCGGCCTATCCGCCCGCCGATTTCAAAGGTGTCGTCCGATCCAACTTCGATACGCTCTATTCCATCGCCTGGCTTGATTTGACGAAGGAGCCGCTGGTTATCTCCGCCCCGGACACGTCTGGACGGTACTACCTGCTGCCCATGCTCGATATGTGGACGGATGTCTTTGCTTCGCCAGGTTGGCGAACCACCGGCACCGCTGCTGCCGACTACCTGGTCACGCCGCCGGGTTGGAGCGGAAAGGTTCCGGACGGTTTTGCGCATATTCCTGCACCAACTCCGCATGTATGGATCATCGGCCGAACCAAGACCGACGGACCTGCCGACTACGATGCCGTGCACAAGATTCAGGTGGGCTACAAAGTGACGCCGCTCTCTCTCTGGGGCAAGCCGTCACAACCGGTGCCAGTCAAGTTCGATCCGAACGTCGATATGAAAACGCCGCCGATGGTGCAGGTGAACACCATGCCTGCAGATTCCTACTTTGCCTACGCAGCAGAGCTACTCAAGCTCCATCCGGCACACATCACGGATCAGCCGATTCTCGCGCAGATGCAGCGGATCGGGATTGAACCTGGGTCCAGCTTCGACATTTCGAAACTCGACGCCGCCGTGCAAAAAGGCCTGCAGGCCGCGCCTGCCGAAGCGCAGCAATTGATGAAGTGGAAGGTCCCGACCATTGCCCGGGTCGCCAACTACTGGTCGATGAACACCGACACCATGGGTGTCTACGGCAACTACTACCTGAAGCGCGCCATCGTTGCACAACTTGGCCTGGGAGCCAATCTTCCAGAGGATGCCATTTATCCGTTGAATCTAGCGGACGCGTCGGGCAAGCCGCTGAATGGAGCGAGCCGCCATTCGATTCACTTCGACAAGGGCGCGACACCTCCCGTGGATGCCTTCTGGTCGATCACGCTCTACGACGCGGACGGCTTCCAGGTGGACAATGTTCTGCACCGTTTTGCAGTCAGCAGCTGGATGCCATTCGCATTCAATCCAGATGGCTCGCTCGATCTGTTCTTTCAAAACGACAGTCCCGGCAAGGAGAAAGAAAACAACTGGCTCCCTGCGCCGAAAGGTCCATTCAACCTGACCTTGCGGCTCTATGCGCCGCAGTCCGACGCGCTCACCGGCAAGTGGAATCCAGCGGCGGTGAAGCAGGCATGACCGACAAAATCCGTGAGAGTTTCACCGGTTCATGAAAAGGAGATCGAAATGGCTTCGCAAGACAGTCCTCCACGCACCGTGCTACCGATCCCAGATCAACCGCGCAAGGGCTTAGTTCTCTACGACGCCAAGGACCCCGAGAATAAATACCCTTCCATTACCCAGTTACGTCCACCCGCAGGCGCGCCCAATGTTCTGTTGATACTGATCGATGACGCCGGTTTTGGGTCAACCAGCGCCTTTGGCGGACCGTGCGCCACGCCGAACTTCGAGCATCTGGCGTCCGAGGGCTTGAAATACAACCGCTTCCATACCACCGCGCTCTGCTCGCCGACGCGACAGGCACTGCTGACCGGACGCAATCACCACACGGTTGGGATGGGCGGGATCACGGAAATCGCCAGCGGCTCGCCCGGATATAACTCAATCCTGCCGAACACCTGTGCTCCATTGGCCACAACATTGAAGCTGAATGGCTATGCGACGGCGCAATTCGGCAAGTGCCATGAAGTACCGGTCTGGGAAACCAGTCCGGCCGGCCCGTTCGATGCCTGGCCCACCGGGGGTGGAGGATTCGAATATTTCTACGGGTTCATTGGCGGAGAGGCGAACCAATGGTACCCCTCGCTATACGAAGGCACCTCGCCAATCGAAGTGAAGAAGACGCCGGAAGAAGGCTATCACCTGATGGAAGACATGACGGATAAGGCGATCAACTGGATCGGGCAACAAAAAGCGCTGATTCCCGACAAGCCTTTCTTCGTTTACTTCGCGCCCGGCGCGACCCATGCTCCGCACCATGTTCCAACGGAGTGGGCGGACAAGTACAAAGGGAAATTTGACCAGGGCTGGGACAAGTTGCGCGAAGAGACGTTTGCGCGGCAGAAGGCGTTGGGCGTCATCCCACCGGATTGCCAGTTGACAGTGCGGCACAAAGAGATTCCGGCTTGGGACGAGATGCCTGCCGAACTGAAGCCCGTACTCACACGCGAGATGGAAATCTACGCCGGCTTCATGGAGTATACCGACCACCATGTCGGCCGGTTACTGGATTCTGTGAAGCAGCTCGGACTCATGGATGACACGCTCATCTACTGCATCATCGGCGACAATGGCGCATCCGCGGAAGGAACTCTGAACGGCACATTCAACGAGATGATCAATTTCAATGGCGCAGCCGCTCTGGAAACGCCCGAGTTCCTGATGGCGAGGCTAGACAAGCTGGGCGGCCCTGAATCGTACAACCACTATGCGGTCGGATGGGCGCACGCGATGGATACGCCATATCAATGGACGAAGCAGGTGGCGTCGCACTGGGGCGGCACGCGCAACGGGACCATCGTTCACTGGCCAAAGGGCATCCAGGGCAAGGGTGAACTGCGCACACAATTCCATCATGTGATCGACGTTGCTCCGACCATTCTTGAACTGGCCGGGGTGCCGCAGCCGCAGTTTGTGAAGGGAGTGCAGCAGCATCCAATCGAAGGCGTCAGTATGGCGTATTCGTTCAACAATTCCAATGCGCCCGAACAGCACGAGACGCAGTACTTTGAGATGTTCGGCAACCGCGGCATCTACCACAAGGGCTGGACCGCGGTAACGAGACATCAAACACCATGGCTCATCATCGGAGGCGAAAAAGTCCAAGCATTTGACGACGACAACTGGGAACTCTACGACACGAGCAAAGACTGGAGCCAGGCAAACGACCTCGCCAAGAAGATGCCGGAGAAACTGCATGAGCTACAGCGGCTATGGCTGATTGAGGCAGTCCGATATAACGTTCTTCCGCTTGACGACAACATCGCCGCACGACTGAACGCAGATACAGCGGGACGGCCCGTGCTGATCAAGGGCAACTCCCAGATTCTGTTTGGCAGCATGGGTCGCCTGTCAGAAAATTCAGTCGTGAATATCAAGAACAAATCGCATTCGGTGACCGCGGAGATCGTTGTGCCGGCAAGCGGGGCTGAGGGTGTGATTGTCGCCCAGGGAGGCAATATCGGCGGCTGGAGCCTGTATGCCAAGGGCGGCAAGCTGAAATACTGCTACAACCTGCTCGGCATCCACCAGTTCTACGCGGAATCTGCCGACGTGCTGCCTTCGGGTCAACACCAAGTTCGCATGGAGTTCGCGTATGCCGGCGGGGGCCTGGGCAAAGGCGGTACTGCCACTCTCTTCGTCGATGGAAAGCAAGTGGGCCAAGGCAACGTCGCAGCCACGGCGGCGATGGTCTTCTCTGCCGACGATGGTTGCGATGTTGGGGTGGACACCGGAGCCCCCGTGTCGCCGGACTATGGGTCACGCGGGAATGAGTTCACGGGCCAGGTGAAAGGCGTTCAACTGGCCATTGCCGAAGATGCCGTCAGTCTCGATCACCTGGTCTCACCCGAAGAAGCAGTTCGGATTGCAATGGCACGGCAGTAGGGATTCTCAGAACCGGCAGTCGAAATCGGCTGCCGGTCAGTCGGAGAAAGAGTGAGAAGTGAAACGCATGAAGTCCTTTAGACGCACGTGGTGCCTCATCGCAGCCGCGCTGCTTTGCGCGCTGTCGATGACGGCGCAAACGGCCGACAGCAAGGTGGAAAACAAGCAGCAGGAGATCCGCAAAATGGCCCAGGATACTCTGCAGACGCTCTACAAAGCCGATCCCCGCGCCAAGTCAGCGGTCGAAAATGCAGCCGGCTACGCGGTTTTTAGCAATCTGGGGGTGAAGATCCTTGTCGCCGGTTCTGGCAACGGACGAGGGATCGCAGTGAACCACAAAACCAAGCAAGAGATTTTCATGAAGATGCTCGAAGTTCAGGCGGGACTCGGAATGGGCGTGAAGAAATTCCGGGTTATCTTCGTCTTCGACAACCAGAAAGTGTTCAACGATTTTGTGAATTCCGGCTGGCAGTTCGGCGGACAAGCCACGGTGGCTGCGAAAAACGGAGATGAGGGCGGGGCGATGGCGGGAGGGGCTTCGGTATCGCCCGGCATCTGGATGTATCAGCTTACAGACAAGGGTCTCGCCGCTGAAATCACCGCCAAGAGCACCAAATATTATAAGGACGCAAGCCTGAATTAAAGCGCGCTTCGGCAAATGGAGGTGGACCTTACCCCAGTCGAAGTGTTGAGGACAGGCAGTGATGCAGGAGCTTGCCGGTTCGTAGATTCTAGCGAGACAACTGGATGGAAGACGCAGAAGATATTTGGAGACAGGCCCACGTGCCAACCAGCTCGGAGCCAATGCGACAGCGTCTGACCAGGAAGCTGAAAGCTGCCGCCAGCCAGCTGTGGAAGCAATTTCGCACGCTGCGGCGCGCCCTGGTCCACCCCGGTGTTCCCTGGTATGCCAAGGCTGTGTGCGGATGCGCCGTGGCCTATGTTGCCAGCCCGATCCAGCTCATCCCGAATTTCATCCCGGTGATCGGCCAGCTCGACGACGTCCTGGTGATCGGGCTGAGCCTTCGCCTGCTGAAGCGATGCTGCCCGGCTTCCGTACTGGAAGATTGCCAGAAAGATGCCACCCGGACAGTGACGCCTGACAGGGGGCTCGACGTGCCGCTGCCGGTTTCGAACGGCTCCCCAGCGGAGCCTTCCCCGCCCGGCACCACACGATAATTCCTCTGTGAGACAGATATCGCCCGGCATCCCGGCAGGCGCATCTGGCGTTCTCCAATCTCGATCCGATTCCCTGCTCCAACATGTTGGGTTTCCCCCAAAATTGAGCCGGTCGGAACGCCGTGCCGCGTCTCAGCCCTCGCAAATCAACTATCACGGATTGAACTACTTACCCGCGAGACGCAACGATTCCAGATTTGGCTTGCGGCTTGCACCTTGTGTCTAAGCCATTCTCAGCCGTAGCCAGGAAAGGGCCTTCATGCCGCAGGTATCTGAGTTCACCCGTCCAGCCAATTCTCCTCCGCGCTTTCACCTGCTGGCCAAACCAAGCGGCTCGACCTGCAACATCGACTGCAAATACTGTTTCTTCCTGTCGAAGGAAGCGCTGTATCCGAACGACAAGCAACGGATGTCCCAGGAGACCCTCGAGACTTATATCCGGCAACTGCTGGAGTCGCACCGCACTCCTGAAGTGACGGTGGCGTGGCAGGGTGGCGAGCCCACGCTGATGAAGCTGGAATTCTTTCGCCATTCCGTCGAGTTGGTGGAGAAATATCGCAAGCCGGGGCAGGTGGTGCAGCAAACGTTTCAGACCAACGGCATTCTTCTCGACGATGAGTGGTGCGCTTTTTTCAAGGAACATAATTTTCTGGTCGGGCTCAGCGTCGATGGACCTCGCGAAATCCATAACACCAATCGTGTGGATCGCGGCGGACAAGGCACGTTCGACAAAGTGATGAAGGGCTGGCGCAAGCTTCGCCAGCATAACGTGGACTTCAACATTCTTTGCACGGTGAATTCCGCGAACGAACATCATGGCCGCGCGGTGTATCGCTTCTTTCGCGATGAACTGGGAGCGCAGTGGGTGCAGTTCATTCCGATCATTGAGCGTGCCACCGCGGATACGATTCAGATCGCGAACCTGGGCTGGAGCGAACGGCCGGGCGAGAAGCGCCTGCTGTATACGCAGTCTGGTGACATGGTGACCGATCGGTCGGTCGGGGGAAAACAGTACGGCCAGTTCATGATCGATATTTTCGAGGAGTGGGTGCGGCACGACATCGGCAAGGTGTATGTGCAGCTGTTCGACGTGACCCTGGAAGCCTACTTTGGGCGCCACCTGCTTTGCATCCACGCACCCACCTGCGGATACGGGCCGGCGCTGGAACATAATGGCGATCTCTACTCCTGCGATCACTTTGTCGAGCCCAAATTTCGCCTCGGCAATATTCACGAAACCCACATGCTGACGCTGGTGTCCTCTGCCGTGCAACGCAAATTCGGCGACGACAAGCGCGATACGCTGACCGCTCAGTGCAAGAGCTGCGAGGTGCGGCCACTCTGCAATGGCGGATGTCCGAAGGACCGCTTTACCTTGTCGCGCGACGGCGAGCCGGGTCAAAACTATTTATGCGCCGGGCTTGAACTGTTCTTTAAGCACACCATGCCGGCGATGCGAACCATGGCGCAACTGTTGCAGCAGCGGCGCGCGCCTTCCGACATTATGGGCATCACCGCGGAGAGCGACAAGCTGGCTCGTCACCAGCCATGTTCCTGCGGCAGCGGCCGCAAACTTCGCCAGTGTCACGGCAATGAGTCACCGGATTTTCCGTTCAGCCATGTGAGCCTGACCGAGGATGAGCAGGCGGGGGCAGAGAGCGCGGCGATGCTTGGCGAAATTGCGGGGCCCGCAGTATCGATTGCCGGAAACGGGGTGCCATCGTGAAATTACGCGCGGGACAAATCGGCTCTTTGGGAGCTATGGGGGCTGGATGCCGCAAAGCTTGACGATTCACGCTGGACGCGATGGCGTCCGCCAACTCCATCGTTTTCGAGGGGGGTAGCTCGAAGATGGCGCGAATCCAGAGTGTGGTTTGACATGCAAGCAGAATTTTTCAGCTTCGGTTTCCAAGTCCTGGACTGAGGCCGCAACCGCAGCAGGAAGTTCAACTCAACTAGAAAGGTAACGACCATGGCTACAACCGCTGCAAAAAAACCCAATATCCTCATCCTTTGGGGCGATGATATTGGCATCTGGAACATCAGCCACTTCAGTCGCGGCCAGATGGGCTATAGAACGCCCAACATTGACCGTGTCGCCGAAGAGGGTGTCACCTTCACCGACTACTACGGCCAGCAGAGTTGTACCGCTGGACGCGCTGCCTTCATCACCGGCCAAAACCCGCTCCGCACTGGCCTGACCAAAGTTGGCATGCCTGGCGCAGATCTTGGGCTGCAACCGGAAGACCCGACCATTGCTGAGATGCTGAAGCCTCTCGGCTATGCCACCGGACAGTTCGGCAAGAATCATCTTGGCGACAAGAATGAGTTTCTGCCAACCGTACACGGGTTCGACGAGTTCTTCGGCAATCTCTACCACCTGAACGCCGAAGAAGAGCCGGAGTTGCCCGACTATCCCAAAGATCCGAGATTCAAAGCGAGGTTCGGACCCCGCGGCGTGTTGCACTGCAAGGCACTGGCCAGCGACAATCCAGAACCGGACGATCCGCGCTTCGGCAAAATTGGAAAGCAGACGATCAAGGACACTGGGCCGCTGACCAAGAAGCGTATGGAAACGATTGACGAGGAAATCACGGCCGCCGCCCTGGACTGGATGGAAGCACAGGCGAAGGCGGATCAGCCGTTTTTCCTGTGGTACAACTCGACAGCCATGCACTTCCGCACCCATCTGGCCGACAAAAATCGCGGCAAGAGCGGACAGGATGATTACAGCGATCGCATGGTCGTCCACGACGAACAAATCGGCATGATGCTGGACAAGCTGGATGAACTGGGCATCGCCGATAACACCATCGTGATGTATTCGACCGACAACGGCCCGGAGAACGATACCTGGCCCGACGGCGCGAATACACCGTTCCGCGCGCAAAAGGACACGAACTATGAGGGTGCGTGGCGCGTGCCCGCGTTCCTTCGCTGGCCCGGCAAGATCAAGGCAGGCTCGGTGCTCAACGGCATCGTATGTCACCAGGACATGTTGCCGACCTTGCTTGCCCTGGCAGGCGATACGGACGTGAGCCAAAAGCTGCTCGATGGTTACACTGTCGGCGGCAGGACGTTCAAGGCGCACATCGATGGACTCAACCAACTTGCCTACATTACGGGTCAGGAAAAGGAGAGCCCGAGGGACTACTTCTTTTATGTCAGCGATGACGGCGGCGTGATGGCCATCCGAGTCGGGGACTACAAGATGACGTTCGAACAACAGCGTGCAACCACGATGCGAGCCTGGGCAGAGCCGTTTGTGAAGCTGCGGCTTCCTTACATCTGCAATCTGCGTCGCGATCCATTTGAGCGCGCTGAATTCAATTCCAACACCTATCTCGACTGGATGGTCGACCATGTGCCGCAGATTTACATGGCTCAGGCGGTCACCGCAGCCCAGATCGATAACTACATCAAGTACCCACCGCGGCAGAAAGCGGCCTCATTTAACCTCGACTCCGTCATGGCGTCGTTGGGGCCGGCACAAGCCGCGTACAAAGCAAAAGAAGCGGCGGCAGAGAAAGCGGCAGCCGCAGCCAAGAAGCCAGAACCAGTCGGCGCGAAGTAGCGTCGTCACCAACTGAAGGAAAGGGAGGGTCTCGTCGACCTCCCTTTTTTTCTGTATCCTCTTCCTTCTATGACACCCTCCGGTGAAAATCTGTCGACGCCAGCCGATGGCATGGAGGATGTTCAGGATTTTTACGAGCGCTACCCCTATCCCCGACCGGTCAAAAACCTGGAAAACTATGCCAGGTTGTGGGACGATCCGAACCGACGGCGCACTGACTTTCATCTGTTCTGGCCCGACAAAGCCTATCGCGAAGACTATTCCATTCTGATTGCGGGATGCGGAACCTCGCAGGCTGCCAAGCATGCGATGCGCTGGCCTTCCGCGCAAGTCACGGGTATCGACTTCAGCGCGACGAGTATCCATCACACCGAAGAGTTGAAGCAGAAATACAACCTCGAGAATCTTCAGCTGCGCCAGCTTTCGATCGAACGCGTGGAAGAGTTGGGAAACAGCTTCGATCAAATTGTCTGCACCGGCGTATTGCATCATCTGCCCAACCCGGATGCCGGACTGGCTGCTTTGCGCGATGTGCTGACGCCCGATGGCGCGATGCACCTGATGGTCTATGCTCCCTACGGGCGAACCGGGATTTATATGTTGCAGGAGTTTTGCCGGCGGGTCGGCATCCATGCGACGGATGATGGAATCCGCGATCTGGTCACGGCGCTGCAATCTTTGCCACCCGATCACCCGCTGGAAGGCCTGCTGCGCCAGGCACCCGATTTTCGCCATGAGGCGGCGCTGGCGGATGCGTTGCTGCACCCGCAGGATCGGGCCTACTCCGTTCCACAGCTGTTTCAGTTTCTTAAGAACGCGGGATTGAGCTTCGGGCGGTGGATCAAGCAAGCTCCGTACAGCATCGCCTGTGGCGTGCTCGCGAAGCTGCCGCAGGCTGCGCAGATGGCGCAGCTTCCTCTTGAGGATCGGTTCGCCGCGGCAGAGCTTTTTCGTGGCACCATGCTGCGGCATAGCGTAGTCGCTTACCGCAACGATCGACCGGCGGAGGCTGCTCCGATCCACTTTTCCGGTGATGCATGGTTGCGCTATGTCCCGCTTCGCATGCCGGAGACTCTCTCGATTCAAGAGCGATTGCCGGCTGGGGCTGCTGCCGTGCTCATCAACCAGACGCACACCTATCGGGACCTGTTTCTGCCCATCAACGCAGCGGAAAAACGTCTGCTGGATGGCATTGACGGCCATCGCAACCTCGGCGACATTGTGGAGGCAACGCAGCCGGCGTCATCCGACACTTCTCGATTCGAGCT
The DNA here is from genome assembly GCA_963821145.1 of uncultured Acidobacteriota bacterium. Lineage (GTDB taxonomy): Bacteria > Acidobacteriota > Terriglobia > Terriglobales > Acidobacteriaceae > JAKAAZ01. The sequence continues at coordinate 15,533 of CAWGCV010000021.1, read as the reverse complement.
AGCCCGTACGTTCTTCGACCGGCTGTGGTGGCAGGACCAGGTGGTGTTCGACACGTCACAGCTCTGATTAGGACGAAGGATTGCGGCTCGCGACCTCGGCGAAGCTGGCTTACGGTGCCACGCGCATTCTCGTTGCGCACATTCCTCCAACATTTTGGGCGCACTCCAATAGATAGCCGACATCCCTCCGGCATTTTCACGGCATTTGGCGTCCATCCCACATAAATACTGCCCTTTCCGCGCGCATGCGGTTTGGCTGGCCGCTTGCTCTTTTTCATCTATCGCGACTTCTGACGCAGGATCTGCGAGCGGCGATGGAATTGACTGCCGTGCTCTTGCTTCGCCGGGAATGTGACGGAGGGTTTCAGCGCGGCCGAAGACAGCGATGACGCATAACTTGACGATGGACATCGTGGACTGGGTCGCGAGGGGCCTCGAGCTCGTCGGCGTGGCGGTCATTGGTGTCGCTTTCATCTACGCGGTACTGCGTGCGGTGCGGCACTACCGGCTGGGACGTCAGGACGTGTTCGACCAGCTGAAGATTTTCATTGGAAGAGGACTGCAACTGGGGCTGGAATTTCTGGTCGCCGCGGACATCATCAGCACGGTGACCGTCGAGCCAACCCGGGAACAGATCGTTTCCCTGGGATTATTGATCGTGATTCGAACCTTTCTAAGCTGGTCGATCACGGTGGAGATTGAGGGCTGCTGGCCCTGGCAGCTTGCGAGGAATAAGAAAGGTTAGGCCATGTTTAATTGGGAGCGAGTGATCACACAGCTTTTCGCGCGGCTCGACGGTCCGCTGCACTTTCGCTTTATTATGCAGCCGCTGATGGCCGCGATATTGGCGACGATTGATGGCGTGAAAGACGGAAGGGCTGGCAGACCGGCCTATCTGTGGGAGATGATTTCGACCGCTTCAGATCGAAAACAACTGCTGCGGGAAGGCTGGAAGCGCGTGAGCCGGGTATTTCTGCTGGCGGTCGTGCTGGACGTTATCTACCAGCTGATTGAATTCCATTGGATTTATCCCGGCGAGACGCTGATTGTGGCGGTCGTGTTGGCGATCATCCCGTATTTTCTGATTCGTGGTCCCATCAATCGATTTGTGAAATGGCGCATAAAAAGAAAAGGGCAAAAATCAAAGCCGGAAATTGCGGCCAGCTAACTTTCCGAGCGTTGCGGTTGCCCATGGGATTGTCACGTACAACTCGAAACCCGGGGCGGCCCTGGAATTCCAGCCCGATGCGGTGGTGCGCCTGGTTGCTGACCTTTGCGGTGATGAGTTTGTGCTGCAACGCTGCCGGATTGGCCCAAACGTCCTCGACAATTTCCAACGCTCAGAAGGTATCGCAGCCAGTCCAGGAAGCCGGGCCGTCCACTACGGATAAATCGTCGGACACGTCGAAAAAGAAAAAGAAGAGGAAGAAACTTCTGCGGCGGGGCTCGATCGCGGCTGCGCCGATTCCGATTTCAAGTCCGGCGATTGGCGCGGGCCTGGTACCCGTGGTGGGATACATTTTCCCGCTCAGCCTGAAGGACAAGAAATCGCCGCCTTCGGTGATCGGGGCGGCTGGCCTGATTACGAACAACAGCAGCCGCGGTTTGGCGTTGATCGGACAACTCTTCATGAAAGAGGACAGATACGAACTGACGGCGGGCTATGTCCATGGGAATCTCGACTACAACATCTACGGCGAGGGCATCCTGCAAGGCCAGAAGCTGGGCCTGGAACAAACGGGCGATGGCTACATGATTGAGTTCCTTCGTCGCATTGCGTGGAGATTTCTTGCGGGGCCCAGGTTTATCGACGGTCATTCCTTCATTACGGTGCAGAAGGATCAGTTTCCGAATTTCCCGATTCCCCCGGATACCGGGCTGCACACCAACCTGGTCGCCATCGGCGCGAAGGTGACGCGTGACACCACTCCCAACCGTTTTTATCCGGTGGACGGAACGAAGTTCAGCTTCACTTCAGATTTCTTTTCGCAGTCGCTGGGCAGCAAATATAGCTTCCAGTCGTATAAGACCGAATACAACAAATACTGGAGCCTGAGCCAGAAGCAGGTGTTGGCCTATGACGCGTATCTTTGCGCGACGGGCGGCACGCCTCCCTTTTACGGAAACTGCATTTACGGTAGTGGCAACGAGCTGCGCGGTTACACAGCCGGGCAATATTTTGACCGATATATGGCGGCGACGCAGCTGGAGTACCGGCTGGTTCTGCCAAAGCGATTCGGATTGGTCGCATTCGGCGGCATCGGCGGGGTTCGGGCCGGAGACACGCAGTTGCTACAGAGCAGCCACTTCCTGCCGGATATCGGCGCGGGCGTACGGTTTACGGTGAGCAAGAAATATCACGTGAACATGCGCGCGGACTATGGGCAAGGCACCAATGGCCACACCTTTGGCCTGGGGGTTCTGGAGGCATTCTAGGCAGAACCCCGCTCAAGAATACTCACGCGCCCGCGACTGGCGCTGGTGGATCGCAAGGAACAATCGATGGCCAGTGCTCTCGAACAGCGATCGCCCGGAATAAAAATGCGACCGTGACAGAAATTAAGGTGATTGGGAAAAAACCTCCGCGATTCATGAAGTGCCAGGCAAGCAAAGTGTAGATGCTGCTGGCGAGCACCGCAGTGGTGACAAGCTGCTCCGATGGCCGCACAATCTCCGGTGTAACCCCGGAGAACAGGTCGATGAACACTCCTCCGGCGACTGTAGAGATGAGACCCACCACGATGGCTGCAAAGACGCCAAGCCCGTGATCGAGTGCCTTGTGGGCGCCGAGAATCGCAAACCACGGCAACGTGAACGACTTGAAAAAAGCCAGCGTTCGGGTGCGAAAGCGCTCTTCCTTCGACTCCAGGAACTTGTAAATTGCGATCCCCAGCAATCCCATCAGGATGCACACGACTAAATAATTCCAATTCTTCAATGGTGCGGGCACATCGTTCAGCAGAACGTCGCGCGACACGCCGCCTCCTATCCCGCCAAAGAAGGCCATGATGAGCAAACCGGCCATGGTGTAGCCGCGGTCGTGCGATGGATTGCGGGCGATCAGCACCCCATTCAACGCATTAATCCCGGCGGAAAACAGATCGATGTTCGGAAAACTGGGTAAGGTCATGAAGAAATCTCCTCAAATCGGCATGCGGCAGAATGGCTCTGCTAAAACGGCCCATGGCGCAGCAGAACGCCGTAAAACGTGATAATTCCGATCAGGATGACAAGCATGGAGACGACGAACGAAATGGAATAGATATGTCGCGACTGGGTGGCGCCGATCTCATTCAGAAATCTCCGATGCTGCCAGGCGGCCGCGGCCAAGGCGAGCGTGCCCAGAGCAATCAAAGTTAATCCCAGGTTGCGCGGCGCCTGCGGACGTCGGATACTCCCCGACGCGATTTCTTCGGGCAGGTATTGGAAAAATTTGTAGATGCTGAAACCGAATCCAATCATCGAAAGCGATGTTCGAACCCATGCCATCAGCGATCGTTCCGATGCCATCACGGTGCGCTGGATGGCGAGGTCGGTCCGGTTCTCCGCCAGCACCGTTCCCCGGTCTTTTTGCACGACTTCCTCAGGACTCATGGATGCTTTCCTCGGTATTCTCCGGCTGACAGCCCGCAGCGGCGAGCGAAATCAGCCTGCCTCAGTTATGGAGCCGTTTCGTAAAGGGATGGAGTGCAAGCAAGCGACCAGACTCCTGACCCGCCTGGACTGCTGAATTCATTGGAAATAACGGTGGATTGAGTGCCTGGAACCTATGCCGTCCCAGGACTCCGCCCGAAATTTCGGAGTCGACTCCAACATGTCGTAACCGGTAGTCCGCGCGCAACACAGGCATTTCCCAGGGAGCGGCGCTGTCTCGCCACGGCGAGGCCGATGCGGTTTGGCCGGGAATCCGGCGCGCCGTCAACGCAGCCTTAATTGTTGAAGCCGGATCCCTTCCAGTCGATCACATCTACGAGCCGCCACGGGTTCTGATTCAGATCCCACTGCAGCTGTCCCTGCTTGTTGACGACCAGTTGCGCCAAGGGATAAACAACGCCCGTGCTCTTGCTTTTGTCCTGGTCGTTGATGTCGAGAATGCCCGCGCTCAGGTCGTAGGACATGGTCTGACTATCGGTCCAGGCTTCCGCAAAGCGGATCTGACGATTGGTGACGAAAACAATATGGCGTCCGGTTGCGGTCGGGGTGACGGCGATGTAGGCGCAGTCATTCCCGAGCGTTCCGGTGATTTCGACCCTGCCTACGGTCCGCATTTTATACAGCGCATTCACCAGACCCTGATTCTGCCCCTTCTGAAACGCGGCTTCCAGAACGGCCTTGTCCGCCGGGGTTGAGAAGTCATAAATCAATAAGGTGACCCCGATGTTCTGACCCATTTGATTGCCGGTTCCGAAGGCGGTGGCGTCGATGGTTTCATACCTGCTATCCCTGGCAAGACCAGGAATGGCACCGATGATCAGCGCGCACAACAGCACGCCGGTTTTGAGAGTGATCCTGGAAACATTGAGACGACCGTGCATTTTCCCCTCCCACTGTAGTCCATGGGAAGGCCCGGCTGCCTCGGACCCTGTCCCACGCTTGTATGGCGTATGCAAATCAATCTCCATAACGAAGAAACATTTAACCCCATCTGCAATGTGGAGTTTGGAGGTGCTAGACGTTTGGGCGTCGAGAAGGCGCCCGACATTTCGGAGTTGTCTCCAACATGTCGTAACCGGCCAACAGGAAGATGATGGCGGCGGGCGGACGTCGTCACTCACCCCATCGACCGCAGACTGTTCGCTGCACCCCATACAGGGCCAGTTGGCCATGGATGGCAGATGATTTGCATCAACGCCGGGGTATGGCTCGCGTCCTCGTGAACACGCATCGGCAAAATCGGGTGATCTTGCCGCTAGAATGGTGGGACGCCGATGGGGCACCGCTCTCTCGAAAGGGATCCCGCGCATGAACACATTCGATCACCCGCTATTTCTTTCGTTCTGCCTGTTCGTCGGGCTCTGGCTTTCCATGCGGGGCGGCGCGGCACTCCACCGGCTCCGGAAGCTTCAGCCGGACGAGCAACCGGGCTTCAACATTATCCTGACGGCGACCTTGACGCTGCTAAGCCTGATCCTGGGATTCAGCTTTTCGATGGCCATCAGCCGCTACGATCAGCGCAAGGGATACGAGGAAGCCGAGGCGAACGCCATTAGTGCGGAATATACGCGGGCCGAGCTGCTGCCCGCCGCAGACGCAGCCAGGGTGCAAGGCCTGCTGCGAACCTACCTTGCGGAACGTGTTTCATTCTACGAAACGGGAGATCGCCAGCACCTACCGCAAATCAAAGGTGAAACCTTGCGGATTCAAAACGAACTATGGGCAGCGGTGAAGGGTGAGGCGGCAACGCAATCCACTGCCCCGGCAATTCTTGTCGTCTCTGGAATGAATGACGTCATCAATTCGCAGGGACGGGCGCAGGGATCGTGGTGGAATCGCATCCCGACATCAGCCTGGATCCTGATGACCATCATCGCCGTCTGCTCCAACCTGCTGCTCGGTTTCGGCGGGCACAACGTGCGAGCTCGACCCATGATTTTTATGGTGCTGCCGTTCGTGATCTCGACTGCGTTTTACCTGATTGCGGAAATTGACAGCCCTCGCAACGGCGTCATTCACGTGATTCCGGAGAACCTTGTGAGCCTATCCCAGTCGCTGCAGACGCGCTGAAGCTAGCCGCGTCCGCAAGCGAGTGGAATTGGGTTAGTTCCCCGACGATGCGGCGGTTCCGATGGCTTCTCCGGAAACGACAATTTCCACGCGCCGGTTCTGCTGCCGGCCCGAGGAGGTATCGTTGCTGGCCACCGGGTCCGCGGCACCCATGCCGACCGAGGTGACGGAATCCGGACTGAGACCCTGCGAAATCAGGAATGCCCTGACTTCATCTGCTCGCTGCCCTGATAGTTTCAGGTTGAACTGAGGGCTGCCGGTGCTATCCGTGTAGCCTTCAATCCTCAACTTCAGGCCGGGATGCGCCAGGATGACGCCGGACATTTTCGCCAGTGCCAGGTTTGCATTCTGCGACAGCTGGTACTTGCCGGTAGAGAACAGGATGTCCGCCATAGTGACGACAAGTCCTCGCGGCGTATCCACGGTTTGCAGCACGGCGTTCAGCTGCGCCAGGAGCTGGGCTCGCAGGGCACGTTGCGCTTCGATTGCCTCGGCAGCCTGCTGGGCTGATTTTTGGGCAGCCGCATCGGCCTGCGCCCTGGCGGCTTCTGCCTGGGCACGAGCCTGAGCTTCCTGCGCGGCAGCGGCCTGGGCCTGGGCGGCACGAGCTTCCGCCTGCGCGCTTTGCAATGCAGAGGCTTGTTGTTCCGCAGTTAATTGTGCTTCGCGTTGTTTCGCTTGCGCGGCTCGATCGGCTTCCGCCTGTTTTGCCTCGGCCACTTTTTCCGCTGCCTCCGCCTTTACGGCCAGCGAACGAGCGTCTTCCGCCTGCTGGGTGGTACTACGCGCGGCGGTCAGGATGGGATTCTTCTGCTTTCTCGCGATGTAATCCTCCATTTGTGCCTGCGATTGCTGCGCGGTGCTCCACGCATTGGGAGCATACTTTTCGGCTCCCTGCAGTTGTGCGATGCGCATGGCGTTACGCGCTTCGTAGACAGCGAGCGGAGTTTTCGGATTCATGGTGATCGGCTGCAACTGCGACTCATGGTAGGCGCTGCGTTTCAACAGTCGCGCCGCCACCGGAGTCGTCATCCCCTTGGTATTGCCGCCGGGAACGCCCATCAGCACGACAGCCTCACTCGGTTCCGTCACTGCAAAATAGGGCTCCGCGGTAATGATGAGAGCAAAGTTCGGCATCTGGGTTGTCGCGAGCAGCTTGGCCTTATCGCCATTCAGCAAAATTTCGCCGAGATTTGCTGCGCGGCCTTCAGGCGTGATGGCCCACAAAACGTACGTCAGGAATTCCGGACCCAGCTGCGTGGCAGGCGACATCTTCTGCAATTGCATGTCGATGGTGATGATGCCTTTTTTGTTGTCGATCTTCGCCTGCCCCTTGGCGAAGGGCAGCAGCGGAGTTCCGGTGAAATCGAGGCGGCTGGAAGTGTTATTCGGGAAACTGACCGCCTGTACGGTCTTCGACACATTGATGTTGATATTCACCACGGACGGGCTGGCTGCGGCCTGATCTTGCGCAAACATGGGCGAGCCCATTCCAACGAACAAAGCGACAAGCAGTGCTGTTTTCTTCATACGGGACCCTCTCGTGCAACCTTGCTACGTCAACCCACTGAGAAAGCCAGCCAGGCTGGGCGAACCAGGAGAAACGTCCACAAACTTTGCGTAGCCGGTAGATTGAATCTGATTCTACTGTGCAGACGGGGATGGCGCACGCAATATTAGACAGCTCAGGCGCGATTCTCTCATGGTGCCTGTCACGTGGCGCCGCTTATTTACGCTCATGTAACAGACGGAGCGAGGTGACAAAGTCCGCACAAGTCGCGATGGCTCGCCGGACTCCGACGGAAGATATTGAACGTTGAGAGGACGCTTATTTTTTGTAAGCAATGTAAATTGTTGGCGCGAAAGGATGTGGAGCTTCTACGACAAACATCGTTGACATACGATCCTTATCGTACTATGGTGATGCTCATGGCTGAATCGAGTCGATCCAAACGTGATGTCCCGCTTCCTACGGAAGCCGAACTGGAGATTCTTAACATTCTGTGGGCGACAGGTCCCGGAACTGTGCGCGAAGTTCACACTGCGCTGAGCAGCAAGCAAACGGGCTATACAACGGTACTGAAGCAGATGCAGGTAATGGCAGAAAAAGGTCTGCTGGTGCGCAGCGAGCGTTTCCGTTCGCATGTGTACGAAGTCCGGTTCCCAAAAGAGCAGACTCAGAAACTGTTGGCCAGAAATCTTCTGGAGCGCGCCTTCGATGGTTCCACCAGGAATCTTGTTCTCGGCGCACTTTCGTCGCAGAAGGTTTCGTCCTCGGAGTTAGCGGAGATCCGGCGGATGCTGGATGCGTTCGAGAAAGGATCGCGATGAATTCCTTATTCCTGTTCGCCGAGCAGCCTTTGGTTCGTGCCTTTGGCTGGAGCCTGCTTCACTTCGTGTGGGAGGGAGCGATCATCGCCGTTCTGCTGGCATTGGTGCTGAAGCTTCTTCGCGGCCGATCACCGCAACTCCGGTATGTCGTTGCCTGCTGCGCCCTGGGGTTGATGATGCTTGTGCCTCTCCTCACATTTGCATATCTCGCAATCGCATCGCGCGCTGCAGATCATGCGATGACCTATGGCATTCCGGGCCAAGGCCCCGTGATCACTCTTCGCAACAACTTCAGCGGAGCCGCGGACTCGTGGCTGAATACGTTTGCTGCATCCATCGATCGTTCGTTGCCGTGGTTGCTGGCAATGTGGTTTGCCGGAGTCGTCTTCTTCCTCGCCAGATTCAATGTGGGGTTGATCCTTGCGGAACGAATGAAGTCGATCGCGACGCAAGCAGCACCTGCAGAGTTGCAACGGATCTTTCACAATCTGAAGCATCGTCTCGGAATCGAACGGACGGTGAAACTGGCGATCTCGGCGTTGGTTCAGGTGCCCACCCTAATCGGCTGGCTGAAACCGGTTGTTCTGATTCCTGTGGCATGCCTTACGGGACTATCTCCAGCCCAGATCGAAGCCATCTTCGCGCATGAGTTGGCTCATATTCGGCGACACGATTACCTGGTGAGTGTTGCCCAATCCCTGGTAGAGGCAATCTTTTTCTATCATCCTGCGGTCTGGTGGGTATCGAAGCAAGTGCGTCGCGAACGCGAACATTGCTGCGACGACCTGGCGGTCAGGATCAGCGGCGATTCGCTTGGTTATGCAAAGGCGCTTTCACTGCTGGAGGAGCAACGCTCGTCTTACCCCGTGGTGAGTCTTGGCGCAAATGGAGGCGCTCTTGTGATGCGAATCAGACGTTTGCTTGGATATGAGGAAGCTCCTGCTGTTCCACAATTGGCGGGAATGACATTGTTGGTCGTAGTGATTTTCGCGGCTGGGTTGGGAATTGATGCATTCGCCCATGCACAGCCCGCAACGAACAATTCGTCGACCGCCGCGAATGCCGCAGCATCGCAGTCACTCCCCGTGGCGTATCAGAAATGGGTGAATGAGGATGTTGTCTGGATTATTACCCCGGAGGAGCGCGCAAAATTTATGAAGTTAAGCAGCGACACAGAGCGCAATCAGTTCATTCGCCAGTTCTGGCAGCGTCGCGATGTGCAGGCCGCGGGCGACGGCAAAACAGACTTCAGGAAGACCTACTACCAGCGAATCGCGTACGCGAATGAACATTTTGTATCGGCAGGTAAGTCAGGTTGGAAAACGGCACGTGGACGAATCTACATTATGTACGGACCACCAGACTCGATCGATGCACACCTTGCTGCCGCTGGCCCGACCAAGCCGTACGAACTCTGGCACTATCGCACCATCCAGGAATACTCGAAGCCGGAACGGGCGCAAGGCGGGGTGGGTTCCACAACAACGCTGGTCACCAGGAACGATGTTGACATGAAGTTTGTCGACACGTGTAACTGCGGAGAGTTTGAGTTGCAGAAGACAGCGAAAGAATAACCCGGCAAATCAGTTCGGAAGGATCAACGAACTGTCCTCGATCGATGGGGTCTTTGTAAGTTCGCGGACAGTTTGTCTGTAGCAATCAATGGTTGGTGCGAAAGGGGGGACTTGAACCCCCACGGTTTTACCCGCCAGATCCTAAGTTCACCGCGAACGAAGGATCAATAACTTACCGAAATTTGCGGCTAATTGTATATATCTGTGTTCACTGGATTTCCCTTCTCCGAAGTATAAACAAACACCAGACGCCCCAAGAAGCCCCTGGGCACAAAATTGGGCACAGTCCAACATCAGCATTTTGCTTGAAATTTCTGCTCCGATATCTACGGCCAGTAAGCCATATCGTGATTCGTCATCGCAAGAGCATGCACCGTGCAGCCGGCGGGCACTCGCACAGTTTCCGCGATAGGCACACAACCTCACGTGCACATCGACAATTCCGGCTTCAGAGATCGAGGAGTTGGTGATCTCGCAACTCACCTTGCTGTTGCGATCGCCGCAACGCATGATGGACATTCTTGCCGGCTCGAAGGCGGCTCGCTCTTTATGACCGAGTACCGTGCTGTCGGTGCTTCCGGCGAACTCGCCTTTGCCACTCGCGTTCCCGGCCACATTCTCCCGGTCGAAGTTGCCGCTGGGCACGAGTACATGATCCATCGCCACGGTTTTCTCTGCGCCACGCCGGCGATTACACTCGGGGTAGGCTTCCGGCAGTCCCTGGGAGCAGGCATCTTTGGCGGCGATGGCTTCCTGCTCCAAAAGGTAAGTGGTCAGGGAACTGCGTGGCTCGAACTTTCCGGCGAAGTCGTCCTCAAGGAGCTCACCTCGGGCGAAACTCTACGTGTCCATCCGGGCCACATCGGCGCCTTCCAGTCCTCTGTTGGTTTTCAAATCCAGCGCATTCCCGGCATCAAGAACATGATTTTCGGAGGAGACGGCATCTTCCTTGCTGCGTTGACGGGTCCCGGCAAAGTCTGGCTGCAAACTCTGCCTATCTCCAGACTCGCTCATCAGATTCAGGAATATCTTCCGAAGGAGCGCGCCCAGCAAGCCGCGGAAGGCGGCGGCGTGGGCGGCATCGTAGGTTCCATCCTGAAGGGCATGTAATTGGCACTACTCCAAATTGCATAAGACGGGTACCTCTGATAACGAAGTCTATACGTCAGCCTTCTTTTGAGTTTTGATCTACCAAGCGATCAAAACCGAGACTGCTGGATGCTTCTCCTCGTCCTGTTTGTTTCTCGGCTCGGAATCAGGTACCCTCCGCAGATTGAGCTGGGCCTCGGTGAGTGAAGAATCGCCGAGTCACTCATCGAGGAACCGATCAGCCCTGCTTCTCGTTGTCAGGACATTACGACGTGACGCAGTTCGTCGATTACCACCCACACACCCAGTCTAATCAGTTCCCTGCCTATTTCCCCCTGTTGGCCCGTCACAGTGCGTGTGCTCCCGCGCTATGTGCAACTCATTTGCCTGACGTTTTCGGTCTTCCGAAGTTGAACACGGAGTAATAGTAGCAGTTACGCTACGGGCAAGTTGACTTGTGGGAAAGAGGTCGCGGTTATTCCCTGATAGCAGCTTTTTCGGAGGATGGCATCTGCCGATGTGAACAGCTCAACGAGTGCTAAGGCTTGTCACCGCCAACAGACATTCCACACATGAAGTGTTTCCTGTCGTCACATAGCGGTTTCGCTTCCACTTCGGCATCCATCGGTGATGGCTGTCACAAACAATTATGTGTTCCCCGGCGCACGCTAGCTGAAACGTTCGCGTGTTTCGCAGACCGTGCAAGTTTTGGAGGGCTACGTGGCCGACAATAGCTCAGAGCTTTCAGTTGTGGAGTTAATCACCGGTCTCGCTCGCGCATTGGTGGACAAGCCAGAAGAAGTTTCCATTAACGAGACGTCCAGTGAAACTGGCATCGTTTTGCGACTAAGGGCCGATCCGACAGATGTCGGGAAAATCATTGGAAAGCAAGGTCGAACAGCTAGATCAATCCGCACCCTCTTAGGAGCGATAAGCGTCAAACTTAGGCATCGATATTCCCTGGAAATCGTTGAAGAGGTCGATTCACCTTCCCTTGATCAGGAATGATCGGGTGTCGGAGGTTTCATGGGCATTTTAAGGAGCTGCGTGGTTTCCTGCGAAGAGGCGTTGTTGGTGTTTCGCAAATGGAAGAGCGAAGAAACTCTTCTCCTGTTTCGCGAGAAATCATCGATGCACAAGTTTGCGCTCTTGGGCACGTTGGAATCGGCGGAGAGTGAAGGGGTTCGATTCCGCATACAAGATTTCGGATACATCGAGATGCACGTCTCCGCAGACGTCACGTTTGAGTATTTTGATCCGGCGACGGTGCGGGATACGCCGTCCGACGTCAGGGAGAAGTTGGCTATGTTGGAACCAGTTGCGACCGGCGCTGGAATTCTTGCTACCAATCCGGCGAGTGAAAGCTTCATGTTCTTGGAAATCCTACTTGCATAAAAGTGTTCCCGTGATGACTCTGACCCTCGATGAGTGAATTGGCGATTTATCACTCATCGACTCAAATGCAGTGCTTATTTCTGGATAGCAGGCACTGTCAGAATTAGTGACGAGAAGCGCGTTTCACAGGACTAATGCTCCAAGGTCGGCTCTCTTGCTAAATCCAGGGATGCTGGTCCTAGCGCGACTTGTCGTGGAGCCTTAGCTATTCGCAGAATGGCGCTTCAGCGACGAGGTCTGCAAAATTCGGAGGGGTGAACCCCTCTACGTAGCGAATACCAAAATCACGAAGAATGTTGTCTATCGCTGTCATCGGCTTCTGACGAACGACGTTACAAAGACATTCTTTAAATCCGTCCTTAAATGCCAGCCGAGGAAATGCGGTTAGGATCGCCCGCTGTTTCTCCTGCGGGATGCGATCAAGACCAGCGCCGAGAACATCCACCGCGATTCCTGAATGAGTCATCACTACTTCGGGCTCTTTATGGAGAGCGAGTGTGGGGGTCGTGTGAAGTGCAATAGCGTCCCACACAAGCTGCGTCTGCTGAGCCGAGATGCCGCGTTCTTTCAAGAATTCGCGAGCCGCATTCGCGCCATCTACCTCGAAACGATTCTCCCCGTTGTGCCGCTCGGTCAAACCGAGATCGTGCAGGATCGCTGCTACAGCTAAGATCTCAGCGTCCGGTGCTATCGCGGCGCTCTCTGCAAGGACGATTCCGAACAACCAAGAGCGCATCACATGATTGAAAAGGTACGGCTCTAACAAACTCCGCGACAAGTTCATCGCGTCGCGGACCAGCGCTGTGTCAGGTACTTTGATCCCTGCGAAGTCCATGTTCGTCCTTTCTCACCAGCAGACCGTTGGGATTTGGCTGCGGGGTCTACTCAGCCGCGGCATGATTGAGCAATTTCTCTACCTTGGCGTCCAATTCCCGAGCAAACTTCAAGGCATCCGTGTTTTCGTATGGCTCCAGAAAGCTGACCATTCTGTCGTAGGGCAAATGCACGCCATCGGCCCGCTCATCCACGAGAACGGTGACGGGAGCATATGATCCTGCGTCCGGAACATGCTTGGCCATTTCCTTCATGACACGTGGATTGCCGATAACAAGCCTCACGATCTTCGGTATTTCGAGACCTGTCTCCTTGCGGATCACAGCGCCATGATAGAACTCCAAGAACAACATGAGCCCGGTTTTACCCATGTTGCGATTGATCACGTGTTCCAACTCGGCAAAGGTGCCATGCGACCTGGACGCATTCGCAAACGCGGCAAGATCGAGTTGCCAACACCGGCTTTCAATGAAGCTACGACCGCGTCGAATGCTCGTGACGTGGTTAAGCTGAAGCATTCTACTTCAATTTTTTGAATTGCCATTCCATTCTTCCTTTCTTGCAGATTCTTGAACGGCTATACCTGCGCGAAGCCGCCATCGACAAACAGCTCGGTCCCCTGACATAACTTGCATCATCGGATGCGAGGAACACGACGGCATTTGCAATCTCATCTGCAATCTCATCTGGGCTCCCGAGCCTACCGATGCTGCTGAATCGCTCAGCTGATGTCTTCAGAATCGAGAAACAGCGAAGCTTGCCGAACGAATGACTTGTAAAACTGGAACAACGATCCGTGCCCGGCGTCGGGGTAGGTCAACAGCATGGCGTTAGGGAGATGCTCGCTCAGCATGTAAGAATTGCGGACTGGAATCATATTGTCGAAGACGCCGTTGACGACCAGGCACGGCTGTGTGATCTTGCCGAGCTTGGCGAAGCGCTCGCCACGGTACTTCTCCCAGGAGCGAAAGGCCGTGATCTGAGCGATTGCGACGTCTTGGCCGGCCAGAGGCTCGCCATCTTGCTTTCTCAGGGCGAGCCGAGCTGCGAAGGCTTCTCCTGCCGCCTGACTCGACTTGCTTGGGGCGAAAAAGAGCTTCACCAATTTCTCCAACCCAGGCATATTCGGATCTTCCGTAATCTTCCTGAGTTCCGGCTTGTCCATGTGCATAATGTCCTCGCCTCCCTGAGGAGCAGTGGCGACGAGCAGCATTTTGTGGACAAGCGATGGACGTTCTAGCGCTACCTGCTGCGCCACCATTCCACCGAGGGAATAGCCGAGGATATCCAGGCGTTTTAGGCCTAGGGCATCCACAAATGCGAGAGCATGTGCTGCCATCCCCGCCATGGTGTCGGGAACCTGGCCGGTCGAGCGGCCCAGGCCCGCACTTTCAAAGAGAATTACCTCGCGTCCCAGACCGAGTGGATCGATCACGGCAGGGTCCCAATTGTCCAGGGTTCCGGTGAAGTGTTGAAGACACAACAACGGCAGCCCCTGTCCTTTCCCAAGGCGGCGATAGGCGTACTTTTCGAGGGTGGTCTGGATGAATTCCGTGGGTGCGGTCGTGTAGCTTGTATTTGCCATGGCCATTTCGTCCTTTTGTTCTGGTGACTGTTGCGGTTTACGTAATCCTTGTCAGCGTCGAACGCTATCTCGTGCACAGCCCTCCAAGGAATTAGGTCAAACTTTCGGCGTAGCGATAATGACAACCCGGGACCGCAGCAATGACGCTGTCGAGAAGAACGCCGGCGATCTTCGCTGCGGGATTGACGTGGAACTTTTTCGGAAGAACTGGCGCCAGTATTCGGGACAGCGTCAGAGCAATTCCTTCTGCAAAACGCGACTCGTCGCGCTTGCCGCCGATGATGCTGGGCCGGAGGATCGTCAGCGATTTGAAGCCAACGAGCTTCATGTCCCTCTCGACATCGCCCCTGGTCTTCGGATAGAAGAATGAGGAATTAGCGTCGGCACCAATCGCCGAGACGAGGGCGAACGTTTCTGCTCCTTGTTGATGAGCGAGCCTAGCAAACGCTCGAGGCAAGACATAGTCCACTTGGCGGAATGCTTCTTTAGACCCCGCCTTACTACTCGTCGTGCCCAGCTCGCAGATCACTGCGTCGACTCCCCAAGTGAGAACTTCCGGCAAGAGGAGTTCCAACCGCTCTGCCATTGGATTTGCCAGCTTGCCGCTGGGTGGCAGGACTTCCTGGTTGGAGCGATGACCTGAGTGATCGCGGGATGTGTGACAGCTTGGGGCAAGGTCCTCTGCCCACCAACCCAGTTGCTCCGAGAATCAATACTTTCATGGCAGTTTGCTCCCATTCGTGTCACCCAGCTCATGCCTACGAGATTTGAAACCACCTTCGCTCCGTAGGGACGCCTCTGACATGTGCCGCACGAAAAGCGTTGTCGACAGCAAACGCCTCCGCGGCTAGGTCGATCCATCACACTGCGCTCGCCTGGATGCTGTTCAGGACGGTGTTGTCCCAATAGGCGTCAAGGCGCGTAATTTTTTCGCCCGCGTCGAAACGCAGGATGTAGCAATGAGGAATGTGAACGTCCTGGCCCTTCTTTGCAACTCCAGG
>CAWGCV010000020.1:0-359287 GCA_963821145.1 uncultured Acidobacteriota bacterium | reverse complement strand
CAGGGATCAGATGCCGTCAGACGCGAAATTTTGATCATTGAAGACGGAAAAACAACAACGCTGTGGTTCCGGAATATTTGGCAGGATGGATGGCGGTATCGGCAGTGATCGCATGCCGCTCTGGAACAATGTTATTCAGGCGCGTTGGGATCTCTCAGATCATCTCGCCGATCGCACCCGTTCTCCGAACCTTCGAGCCATTGAAGCCGTAGAAGCAGATGTAGACGTAGCAGAGCGCGGGGAGGAAGAAGGCGTGGTGGATGCCGATGTGATCGGCCACAAAACCCTGCAGCAGCGGGATGAGCGCGGCACCCAGGATTCCCATCACCAGCAGGCTGGAGCCAAGGTTGGTGAGCGGGCCAAGCTCGGCAAGACCGAGGGCGAAAATATTTGGCCACATGATGGAGTTGAAGAGGCCGACCAGAATGATGCTCCACATAGCGACGTGGCCGAAGGTCAACATGGATGTAATCACCAGGCAGCAGGCGACGATGGCGGCGACTCCCAGTACCGGACCCGCGCGCAGTTTCTGGGTGATGCCAGCGCCGCAGAAACGGCCAATCATTGCACCTCCCCAATAGAACGCAACATATAAGGCGGCCGTTTTCTGCGGCATGTTGCCGATGTCGGGTTGATTGAGATAGTTGATGAGGAAACTTCCAATCGAGACTTCTGCGCCGACGTAGACGAAAATCGCAACCACACCGAGGACCAGGTGGCGCTGCGTCCAGATGCTGGGGAGTGCTGCCGCCGTGGCATTTTCATTGTGGGTGCGAATGGCCGGCAATTTGTAGAGCGCCAGGGCGAATGCAAAAGAGACCAGAATGATGGCGATCAGAGTGTAGGGAAGTTTGACGACGGAAGCTTCGGCTACGCGATAGGCATGCAGGGCAGCGGGGGACAGCCGGTTGAGTTGATCGGCGGCCAGAGGAACGGTGCTGAGAATGAACAAGCCGCCGATATACGGCGCGACGGTGGTGCCCAGCGAGTTGAAGGCCTGCGCAAGATTCAAGCGACTGGACGCGGTCTCGGGAGGTCCGAGAACGATCACATAAGGATTGGCAGCGACTTGCAGCAGGGTCATGCCTGCAGCGACAATTCCCAGCGCGAACAAAAACATTGGAAACGATGGAACCATGGCCGCCGGAAGAAAGCACAGCGCGCCGACCGCCATGACCAGCAGGCCCGCTACCATGGTCCACTTGTAGCCGATCCAGTCAATGACTTTGCCGGAGGGAAGCGCGAAGATGAAATATCCGGCGAAAAAGAAGGTCTGCACCCGCATGACTTCGGCATAGTTCAGGGTGAAGAGGCTTTTCAGATGGGGGATCAGGACGTCGTTCAAAACGGTGATGAAGCCCCACAGAAAAAAGAGCGTAATCACCATGGGAAGCGCGGATTTGCTGCCCGGTGCTGACTCGACCATAAGCTGATTGGTGCTGTCTGCGCTCGCCATTGCCATGATTGGTGCGATGCCCCCGCGGTCTATCGGCCTGTGCGGTCGAATGGCCACTCTTAAGGTATCTGCAAACGACGACGCAGCGCAAAAGCGTAGGATTGCAGTCATCGTAAATTTGACGGCGAGGCAAACGATGCAAAACAGGCGAGAATTTCTTCGAGCGGCGGGACTGGCTGCGGGTGCGGCATTGGCGTCGGGACGATTTGCATGGCCACAGGCGAGTGGTCAGAGATCAGGGAACATCGGCGGTGCGGCATCTTTGCGCGCGCATGGGAAAGCGCATGGAATCTTCGTCGGTTGCGCGGTGAGTGGGGTGACGTTGGCACGTAATCCGGCATATGCGGCGCTGATTGCGGAGCAGTGCTCGATTGTCGTCGCCGAAAATGCGATGAAGTGGGGTCCGCTGAGCCCTGCGCCGGGGAAATACGATTTTCACGAAGCGGATGCATTGATGGATTTCGCGCAGAAGAACGGGCAGAAGGTGCGCGGACATAATTTGATCTGGCACGAGGAATTGCCGAAGTGGTTTCCGGGGCCGATTACGAAAGCGAATGCGCGGCAGGCGATGATTGAGCATATCCAGACGGAGATGGGCCATTTTGCGGGGCGAATCCAAGCCTGGGACGTGGTGAATGAGGGGATCGATCCGAAGGATGGGCTGCCGCATGGATTGCGCAAGACGCCGTGGCTGGAGCTAGTCGGCGACGACTACATTGACGTGGCCTACAAAACTGCGCGCAAGGCGGACCCGAAAGCGCTGCTGACGTATAACGATTACGACATTGAATATCCCGATCAGGAAAAGAAACGCGACGCCGTGCTGGAGATGGTGCGTCACATGAAGGCGACCGGAGTACCGATTGATGCGATCGGCGTGCAAAGCCATCTGAAGGCGGATCTGGCGCCTCCGGGAAAAGAGCTACAAAGTTTTGTGCGCGAGATGGCGAAGATGAATCTGCAGGTATTTGTGACGGAGCTGGATGTCGCGGACAGAAAAGTTCCTGGCACGGTTCGCGAACGCGATGCTGTTGTGGCGAAAATCTATCGCGACTACCTGACGATGATGCTGGCTGAGCCGAATGTCAAGGCGGTGCTGACGTGGGGCATCACCGATCGGTACACCTGGTTGAATGGCGAGAAGGAAGATAAACGCGCCGACGGAAAACCGCTGCGACCGCTGCCGTTCGATGAAAACCTGCAGCCGACAGCGGCCTTTTATGCGGAGCGTGATGCGATCGATAGTCGCGTCAGTTGAAGTCGCCTACTGTTGGGCGGGCGGAAGGTTATCGGCCACCTGCCACTGATTGCCGTTCATGACCAGCGTGGTCTGCGCTGGCTGACTACCGGCGAGCGCGGCATTCAACTGCGGGAAGGCCGTCTGCATCTCCTGCGACTTCGCCCAATCCGCGACACCCGACAACTGAAAATGGTAGTTGACCTGCGCGGTCTTGGAGCCGGAGGAATTCACAGAAGAAGTGAAGTTGTCGATGGAGGTGACTTCACGATGGCCGTAGCAGAAATTTCCGTAGCCAGGTTGCGTGGGGTCCTGGGTCCACGTGGAGCGGCCTTTGGCGGACACATCGTAGTTATTCACTTGTTTTGAGCCGATGAGAAATTGCTTCTTCTCCGCCGTGGTGCGAGTCAACAAGCCGGCATCGGTGAGCGCATCGTAGCCTTCGGTTTTCGATTCGTCGGAGGTAGCAGCCTGGACGGGAAACTTCTTTGCGTCCGACCACAGGCAGGCGGGGTGCGCCTGATAGTAATTGTCGATGGCGGTCTTGAAGTTGGGTTTGTTGGTGTCTGTTTTATTGCAGCCTGCGACGAGCAGAATTGCGCCACACATGGCGGCGGTAAAGATTTTCTTTCGTTCGATCATGAGGATTGCCCTTTCCATACCGCTTGGATGCAGAATGATCGCCGAGCATGGGCAGGGATTGCGCGGTTTACGAAAATAGAATCCATACCAGCAACAGAAAGGCCGCCGAAATTTATTCAGCGGCCTTTGCATGACGAATTGTTTTGCGATTATTTCTTATCTGGCGCTGGTGTTGAGGCCGGTGGTGGGGTTGGCGGCTCGACTGCGTCAGGGAAGACTCCCGGCAACGGTTTGGGCGCGCTGAAGTCGAACATCGGCTTCGGCGTGGGCAGTGGTTTGCGAGGCAGCATCTGATCGCGCATGGCGGTGTTGTAGACGAAGATCGCCTCGACCACGGCCGCCTGCTTCAGGTCGCTGGGTGATAGCTCTTCGTAGACGTCCATGTTGGAGTGATGCGTGCGGGTTTCATAATCCAGCGGATCCTGGATGAATTGGAATCCAGGAATTCCGACCGCATCGAAGGAAAGATGATCGGTGCCACCGGTGTTTCGCATGGTGAGCGTGGTGACGCCCAGGCTCTTGAGCGGAGCAATCCACGCAGCGAAGATCGGCGCGACCGCTGCGTTTTCCTGCAGGTATACGCCGCGAATCTTTCCCGATCCGTTATCCAAGTTGAAATATCCGGAGACCAGTTTTTGTTCCGGCAGAATGGTCAGCGGGCCGGCGGGCTTGCGCAGAAATTCTGGGAGCTTCATCTGATCGGGTGCGGTTGAAACCGGGAAACTGCCGAAATGGTTCTTCACGTAGCCGTGCGAACCGAAGATGCCTTGTTCTTCGCCAGTCCACAGCGCGACGCGAATGGTACGCCGCGGCTGCACATGCAGCGCGTTCAGGATTCGCATCACCTCCATAGCGACGACTGTTCCAGCTCCGTTGTCGGTGGCGCCGGTGCCTGCGATCCAGCTATCGAGATGACCGCCGACCATGACGACCTGATCTTTCAACTGCGGATCGGTGCCTGGAATTTCTGCGATGGTGTCGTAGCCTTGTTCGTCGTCACCAGTGAATTTGGTTTCGACATCCATCTGCACGGTCACGGGAACGTTTGCGGCGAGCAGGCGGAACATGCGTCCGTAATTTTCGATCGCCATCACGACGACCGGGATCTTCATGCGATTCGCCGGCTTATAGGGTTCGGGACTAAGCCAGGTGCCGTTGTCGTCAAAAAACGTGCCGCCGGAACCGCCTCCGGCTCCGCCATCACGGCTGGGAACGATGATCGCGGCGACGTGCTCGTCGACGAGGAACTGCATCAGCTTTCCCATCAGTTCGCGCCGCTTGATATAGGCCATCAACCGCTTTTTCAAATTGGGAGGCATGCCCCCGCCGGCGCGCGGATAGCTGGTCATCGCTGCCAGCTCCTCGTCGGTGTAGCGCGTCCAGAGAGGCTTGTCGACCGGCGGCACGGGACGCATGTCGCCCAACAGAACGATTTTGCCGGCCAGCTTACCCTTATATTGGTCGAGATCTTTTTCTTCCTGAACATTGACGTGGACAACAGTGCCGGTGAGTGGGCCGTTTGTCGATGGAGACCACGGCGTGGCCTGCGCGATAAAGATTGCAGGGTCCGGCGAGACCATCCGCACCCAGGTATTCAGCTGCTCCCAGCCCATGCCGAAGTCACCCCACGACTCCAGATGCGCATTGGTGCATCCCATGGCGGCGAACTGGTTTTTCGTCCATTCATTTGCCTTGGCCAGGCTTGGAGAGCCGGTGAGCCGCGGGCCAATATCGTCATCGAGCGCGCTGGCGTAATCCATCACGTGGGAGTGATTGAAACCTTCGTCCATGATGCGCTGATACATTCCCAGGTCGATCGTTTCCTGCGCAGGCTGGACCTCCGTCGCGGCTGGAGCGGGTTCTGTGGCTGCCGTGTTCTTTGCTTTTGTGTGATGTTTCTGCGCGATTGCCCCCAGCGTCATGGATGACGCAAACGCCAGCACCGCAACGGCTGCTCTTAAAGAATGGTTCTGCTTCACCAGGCTTTTCCTCCAGAAGAAATGACGAACGCAAGCATAGCAGACAGGGGAAATTTTCCCGCGGGTAATTTTTGATGACGAGGTGCGGGCGAAGATTTGGACTGCGTGACTGTGCGCGGAGATCGGGGAGCGCGAACTAGACCAGCGGCTGGCCGGTCATGGCCTGCAACACGTTCAAAGGAGCATGTTCCGGCGCAACCATGGCTTCAGGAGAAACCAGGTAGGTCTGCTCCAGCGCGTACTGGCCAGCCAGGACAGCATGCGGAACCATATCGGTATAAACCATCCAACTGGAGCCTGGGGGAAAAGACCAGGCCTCGCGCTTTCCTTGCGCCTGGTAGGTCGCGTTTTCCTTCAGGAAATTATGAAAGCGCATCATGAAGTCGTCGTACGGAGAACGCTTCAACGCCGGCAACACGCTGCCAAGTCCGAGATTGCAGGCGGCGGCCGCAGTCACGCGGGTGAGTGTGCTTTGCTCGCGCGGTAAGGCAATCTGTTGCGGCGCGAATTGTGGAACCAGGGCGCCGAAGGGCTCGCCGGTAATCCAGTCGCGGGTTTTGGTGGGATGAAGATTATTGAAGAAACGGAGTATGCGCGCGCCATGCGTGGGGCGAGTCGGGAAGGCATCGGTGTGCATCAGGTCATTGCGACGGCGCAGCGGCAGGTCGCGACCCTGCTCTTCCTGCGGACGGAAACTGCCGTAATCCAGTTGCCAGCAAGATTGATAAGGCGACAGGAAGGATTTCAGGAATTCTGTGACCCAGCGAGAATAATCGCGAAGAATGCGATGCAGGCGTTTGCTTGCGGCCGGGTCAGCGCCCTTCATGTCCGCGCCAGAAACTTCATCGCGTTGCGGCTTGTAGGCCAGGTTTTTGTGCAGGCCACTGCTGGTTTGTTCCAGGGTCAGCAAGAATCGGAGATCGTCCTCGGGCAATGCGATGGGGGTTTGGGGGAAGAAAAGGATGTTGCCTTCTTCCAACTGACGGCACCAGACACGCGATTGTTCTCCAGCAGGCCCCTGAGACTGCAAGTACGCTTCCTGCGGAATGGTCACCCTGCCCATAGTGGAGGCTCGATCAGGAGCGTCGTTACTCCGCGCCGGACATTTTTCGCCGGAGCCAAACCGTCAACAGATAGGTCAAGCTGATGGCCATGGCAACTAATCCCACGGGCGCGGCGATATAGCGATAGCTGATGTCGAGGTTCAGCATGGAGGTATGAGTGGCGGCGTCGTAGATCATCATGCCGACGATCGCCAGAAAAAATGTGACGAAGAAGACGATGAAGCCGCACGCTCCGCCCATCAAGAGGCTGCTGAGCAATCCCAGTTTTCCGATGGGAATTTTAAAGATGGTGACGTCGTCTTTTCCGGGGTTGTGAGGAGCCTGGGCTGCAATATGTTGTGCGTTTGTCATACTTCGATTTCCTTCGCAATCACGGTATCGACGGCTGCCATTGAGATTCGCTGCATGCTGCTATCCGCATGCGTGGTAAAAAACTGCTGCAGGTGATTGTTTGCAGAGTACCGGTAACCGTCGAACTGCTCTAGAATACAGCTTCATGCCGGAAATCGCCCAGATCGATGTGAAGCCTGCGATGGAAGTGGCGCGCTCGGTGCCCGTGGGACTGGCGTGCAACGGCATCCACTATGGAAGCTTTGGCGACACGCAGCTTGCGGCCGCGGATTTGCAGCGCATGGTGGAAGCGGTGCCGACTTCAATTGCGGCCGCCCTGCAAGCCAAGCGCTACTATTTTGTTCCGCTCACCTTGAGCGAGCCGCTGGATGCAGAGCTCAACGATCCGGCATTCTTCGAGATTGACTCGAGCAAGCTGATGATCGCAGCGGATTACTCGACCGAGCTGAGCGACATGGCGATCTGTCATCGCAACGCCAAGGTGGATGGCAACGGACTGCATTTTTATTTCGACCCGGCTGATGCAGGATCGCTTCGCGCTGTCCTTCGAGTTCTACATCAACGCCGGCCATCATTTCGTGGATGCGGTTGGTGTTCCGGAAAGCTTTATGAAGCTGGTGTGGTCGCAGGCGGAATCCAATGTTCGCGGCGAAACCAGCCAGGATGCGTGGGAGCAGCGGTCGAAGGCACTGGGCGGGAATGCAATGCAGATTGCGGCGCCGGAAATAAAACGGCGGCGGCCGAAGTTCTGGATGTCCAAGCCGGCAACGGAGACAGCGACTGAACAGCGTGCGATCGATGAAAAAGCGCGTATGCAGTACCTGGAAGCGGCCTTTTCCGATGCGGTCGCAATCTATCTGCTGTCGCTGACGGTCGATTTTGACTACAGCGAACTGCGCGAACGCGAATATCCGTTGCTGGCTGCGCCAGCGCTGGCAGAACGGCTAAAGCATGTCGCCAAGCTGTTCCCACCATCGGAAGCCCACGAGTTCTCCATTCATTACCGCCGCAATCGCTAGAGATTTTCCTCTCCGCGATCACAGGCACCGCTGATCGCCTCCTCACGATAGAATCGGCGCATGATTGCACATTTGCGCGGAAGGCTTCTTTCCAAGACTCCGCAAACAGCGGTGGTAGAAGCCGGGGGCGTTGGCTACGAAGTGACCATCAGCATTCCAACCTTCACGGCGTTGCCGGGGGAAGGGAATGAAGTCTCGCTGCTGGTGTATACGCACGTTCGCGAGGATGCGCTGGCGCTGTTTGGATTTACGACGGCGACCGAGAAGCGGTTGTTTGAAAAGCTGCTTTCGATCAGCGGAATTGGACCCAAGCTGGCCATCACCGTGTTGAGTGGCCTGCCACCGGAACGGCTGATCGCCGCGATTCACGGGCAGGATCACGCCACGCTGACGCGAATTCCAGGAGTCGGCAAAAAAACGGCGGAGCGGATTGTGTTGGAGTTGAAAGACAAACTGCAGGAACTTGCGCCTGGGGCTGGGACAAGTGCTGCAGCGCCGGTAGCCGAGGATGTGCTGTCCGCGCTGGTGAACCTGGGGTATCAGCGAGCGGCCGCACAGAAGGGCGTCGAAGCCGCGATTGCTCGCGAGCCGGGGACCGGCAAAGATTTCGAAACATTGTTCCGCGCCGCCATGGCTGCGATGAAATGAAGCCAGGAATCCAGCCCGGATCTATTGATTTTCGCGGTAGCGCGCTAGGCGACGGATGCGGTCGGCTCGGCTTCGCCGCGCTCGATCAGTTCCTGGCAGTTGATGCAGTACGGCGTCCAGGGAAGAGCCTCGATGCGTTTGGGGCCGATGGGCTGGTAGCAGCGGACGCAATCGCCGAAGCTTCCATCCGCAATGCGCGCCAATGCCTGTCGCACCAGGCGAAGTTGCGTGCTGCGCACGGTGCCCTGCGAGAACAGCAATTCTTTTTGATATCCCGCGACCGCCTGGTCGGCGACGTCACGTGTGTCATCTGCGTTGCTTGAAAGCGCTTGCTCCACCGTGTTGGCGACGGCCTGCTCCAGTTCCTGCTGCCGCTGCCGTAGCCGCTGTTCGAAATATTGCCGCTTATCTTGTGGATTTGCGCTGGGGGTATGTGCCATTTTCTGTTGACTCCGTCTCTTTTCCTAAGCGTACTAACCATTGTTTGACGCGCATGGGCGCCGATTGGTTGAGAATATTCTGTTATTTTCAGAAATTCACCCGACGATCGTTTTGGCTGGACCAGATCGCGATTAAGGAGGACTGGATCGCCACATCGGAGCGCCGGGAAATACTCCGGTTCCGACTTAGATGCAGAAATTGGCCAACTTGATCCGAAACCTTCCGCCAGATAGGCTGTTAATTATGTATGAAGACTTCAAAGCCGCAGATCACTGGACCGGTGAAGAGCTGCATTGCACCTGGAAGGGGAACATTGTCGCCATTGCCACGCGACATGCGGATGCGGTGGACGTATGCTTCCTGGTGAACGGGCGCTCGCTGGTGATTGCGATGCCGCTGCCTGCGTGGGTGGAATTCCGCGAGCGGTCGGGCGGCAACGTGATTACGGATTATTTGGCTGCACAAATTGCGGGGCATTATCTGAAGCAGGCCATCGAAAACGGCTACGATAATGGACGCGAAATCTACACGATGACGGTGGATGAAGTGCTGGCTCACCTCGATATTGTGATGAAAGAAGTTGGCAGCACGCGCAACCTGCCTGTGCTGCCTGTTCTCACGGCAGACTAAAGTTTTCCGCCATTCCGATTCATCTGCGTCAGCCTGGAAACGTTCCCGGCAAAAGAATCACACCTGTTAGCGGCGAACCTCGGCGCCTGAAGGCGTATTTCGGCGGCTTCTGATTCCCCGGATTAAAGTCCGGGTCTACCTTTCTCATTCACGAAGTGAAGTCCGTGGTCTACATTCAAGGCCCGGTGTCCATCTTTCCGTCGCGATCGGGTCCGAGGTCCACTTCGACGCAGCTGGGGGTCTACCTCAGCGTTATGTGTCCAGTTTTCCAGAAACGGGAACCGTGGCACAATGGAAGGTTTAGTCAGAGTCAGGAGCGACGCTAGCATGCTACCGGCGGAAGCAGTAGTCAACGAATCCCCTATCCTATCCCAGCTGACGCCGGGCAAGGTTCATCGCAATCTTTCTGTGCCGCAAATGGTGGCTGTGTCGCTGGCCCGCGGAGAAGCGAAGCTGGCTGCCAACGGCGCGCTGGTGGCCTATACGAGTCCACGGACAGGGCGTTCGCCGAAAGATAAATTCATCATCCTGGACGATCGCACGCGAGAAACGGTGAAGTGGGGCAAGGTCAACCAGCCGCTGGAGCCGGAAAAGTTTGACGCGCTGTATCAGCGGGTGATGGCGCACCTGGCGAAGCGCGATGTGTACGTGCAGGACCTGTTCGCCGGCGCCGATCCGCGTTACCAGATGCCGGTGCAGATTATTTCTGAATATGCCTGGCAGGCGCTGTTTGTGCACCAGTTATTTCTGCGGCCCACGCCGGAAGAGCTGGCGACGCATGTGCCGGAGTTTACGGTGATCGCGGCGCCAGAGTTCGAGGCGGACCCGGAGCGCGATGGAACCCGTTCTTCCACGGCGATACTGCTGGATTTCACGCGGAAGGTTGTTTTGATTGTCGGCACGAAGTATGCCGGCGAAATGAAGAAATGCATTTTCAGCGTGCTGAATTTCCTGTTGCCGCAGCGCGATGTGTTTCCTATGCATTGCTCGGCGAACGTGGGAGAGGACGGGGTGACGGCGCTGTTCTTCGGGCTTTCCGGAACGGGAAAGACCACGCTCTCGGCTGACCCTTATCGGCGGCTGATTGGCGATGACGAGCATGGCTGGGGGCCGAACGGCGTCTTCAACTTTGAAGGCGGCTGTTATGCCAAATGTGTGGATCTGTCGAAGGAGAAGGAACCGCAGATTTATCATGCGATTCGATTTGGGTCTGTGCTGGAAAATGTGGTGCTCGATCCGGAAAGTTGTGAGCCGGATTATCACGACATCCAATTCACTGAAAATACGCGGGCTGCCTATCCCATCGACTACATCCAAAACGCCCTGATTCCCAGCATTGGGGGCCACCCTAAGAACATTTTGTTTCTGACCGCAGACGCATTCGGGGTGCTGCCTCCTATTTCCAAGCTGACGCCGGAGCAGGCGATGTATCACTTTCTATCGGGATATACGGCGAAATTGGCGGGCACGGAAGCAGGGATGGGAAGCGAGCCGGTGCCGGATTTCTCGACATGTTTCGGGGCACCTTTTATGCCTTTGCCGCCCAAGGTGTATGCCGCCATGCTGGGAGAACGCCTACGGCGGCACAATGCGCAATGCTGGTTGGTGAATACGGGGTGGACGGGCGGACCGTATGGAGTCGGCAAGCGGATCGGCCTGCCACATACGCGTGCCATGGTGCATGCTGTACTGGACGAACAGCTGGCGGACGTAGAGTTTGTGGTTGAGCCAACATTTGGATTCAGCATTCCCACTTCTTATCCAGGCGTGCCGTACGAGATTCTAAATCCTCGCAACATGTGGAAAGACGCCGAAGCCTACGATCGGCAGGCGGCCATGCTATCGGAGAAGTTCCAGGAAAATTTTGTCAGGTTCGATGTTCCGGATTCGGTTCGCAATGCCGGTCCGCGGGCGCAAAAGTAGCCCGCATGTTTCTGCGCAAATTAAAGGTCGAATCCATCGATGCGGCCGGCGAACGGCGGCTGTGCCCGGTGCAGTGGATCGATAATTTCGCCATGCGGAACTTCACCAACGACGCCATTTTTGATGACACGCTTCCTGTGGGCGATGGATTGCTGGAGGCGGGTTTTCGCGTGCCTTTGGAGGGGCTGCGCGATGCGATGGAAGATTGGTTTCGCCGCAAAGGGTATCTAAAACCTGGCGAGACTGTCAGCATCACGGAGCTTCCGCGTCCTCAATAGGAATGCAGCAGATGAAAGGCCCGCCAGCATGCGAAGGCGGCACTGACCCAGAGAATCACGCCCATCCCGATCGCTCCGATGGCATCGCCTTTGCCGGCAGAGAACAGGAGTGGATAGATAATCGCCCATGCCACGGCAATCGCTCCAACGACATAGTGCATGTGGGCCTTGAACAGTTTCGCCAGTGGGAAGAAATGAAGCCCGACTATCAAAACGATGGCAGGCACAATCCATCGGGAAAGTCCCAACCGAGGTAGACCGAACACCGCCGCGAAGATCAAGATCCACTGAAGGAAATTCACCAGGCCGAATTTACGATTGATTTTCTTTTGCGTGGCTCGATTGGCCTGGCTGCGATCGAGCGAACCGTGGGTGCGCTGCAGGATGTATACGCTGGCGATGACGAGAGCCAAAAGGAAGCAACTCAGCAACGCGAGAACCAGCGGGTTCAATTTCCGCGCCGAACTCAATCCCAAAACGATCCAAGCCATCCCGAAACCTCCAAGAAAGAGGTTGCCGATGGCGATGCCGAAGGCGCGGGCGGCACATTCCTGAAGCGATGCCGGAATTGCGGATTGGGCTTGCATGCGATTCTCCTTTCTGGGCGGGGTTCATTCTTGACGATGGAATCGGCTGATCGCTGCATGCCAATAAGCTGGAAGATCGGTCGAATCGGGATGGTCACTTTGGCCCGATAGCGCCTGCGTTGGGCCAGTCAGTGTCTCCCACTCGGCGGGCATTCATTTCGAAGAACTGGACGGGGTCTTTACCGGGAAGGATGCGGACGCCGACCTCATGCAGCACGCCGTCTGTGGCGTGGGCGGTATAACGAATGGTCATGGGGCCGGCGGGAATTTCCCACGTATAGCCGTCGGCGGACGGCTTGAAATCGAAATCTCCCGAGTGGCCCTGGGCGTAGGAACGCATCGAGTAGCTGTGTTGGCCTGAATCGTAGGAGAGAACGGCGAAGGCATTGAAGATGAGCTTGCCATCGGAGCTGTACCCGCGCCCTTCGATCACTTTCAAGGAACCATCTACATTGGGTCCCATCCGTTCTGTCTGGGTGAATGTGATCTTGTCGCCCGAGGGCAGAATGATCCAGCCTGGTCCGCGCCACACGCCGTTGAGGAATGCCAGCGAAGACATGGCATCGCGCTGTTGTGCGATGAGGCTTGCCGGATCTTGCGGCGAGCCTGTTTGACCGAACACGGCTATTGGGAGAAGGATCATCAACGCGGAAAGGATGAATGTACGGATCATGCTGGGTTGTGTGAGTGGAGCGCGTTTCATGATGTATCTCCTCGTTCGATCTGCTTGAGTCAGTTGTTGCCGTGCTGACGAGTCTGCAATGTAGAGTTCAAATCCAAACAAAACTCAATTCAGCGCGGAACCCAGCAGGCTGCGCAGCGCGCGAATGTAGCCTGCGAGCGCATTTCTACCGGCCTCTGTCATGTGGTAAAGGGTGACCGGCTTGCGCAGGACGAATTTTTTCTCCACGCCGATGTAGCCGGCCTCTTCCAGCTTCAACAGGTGAGCGCCGAGATTGCCGTCGGTCGAACCGGTTTTGTCGCGCAGCCAGGTAAACTCCGCATCGTCCACACTGGAGAGCAGGGAGAGGATGGCCAGACGCAGCTTGCCGTGGATCACGGGATCGAGTTCCGGTAGATCAGGCATGCTGCACCCGGAGCTGGCGATCGCGCCGTTCGCGATACATCAGGTAGAGGCCGAAGCCGAGAAACCCGACTAATGTGTCGAAGACCAGAATTGGCATCACCAGTCGCATGGAGACAAAACAAGTAGCCACTGCGCTGATCCACCAGAGAAGTGCAATCAAGAATTGGCCGCGCCAGCGAAGCACCAGGCTGATGGCGCAATTCGCAACCCCCAGCAGGATCTCCACTGTAGCCATGTAGGTGTGGATTTCGGCATGGCCGCTCGCTCCGACTGCGAAACAGTAAATAAAGATGGCTGTGCCGACGGCCTGCCATATGCCGGTGATGGCTCGCGAAACCGGGGTCCGCGGCCGGGTCCGCGCTTTTCTGGTTGCGACAACAATGGTCAGCACGGTCGCGGCGATCATGGTGACGGGCCATGCAATATCGGGCCGATGGGACCAGTAACTCCAGCCGATGGCGATCAGATACGCGGTGCCCCACAGGACGAAGGTCCAGCCCCAGTATTCTGTGGAGCGCCGACCTTCTTTCACCATCATCTCGACCAGCTCAAAGCGGGTGAGTAATTCTTCTTGTGTTTCTTGTTCGGTCATCGTGATTTCCTTTCATGTTTGTGAAAACTGATGTCACAGGATTCGCAGGCAAAGGATGAGTCCAGCCAGAAAAAATAACAGCGCCAGGCTGCGAGTCATCGACGGATGGCGATCGCTCAACGCGGAGACTGTGGCGCGGTAAGTTCGCGAGAGACGTTTCATGGCTTGGTGCCCCGCAGCACGCGTGTGGGAGTGACAAATAGAAAATTCGGGAAACCAGCGCGCGAGGTTTGTCCATCCCAGGGATCGAAGCGTGCGCTGGTATTGCGCGGTGTGGCGGATGTCTGCAATGGCGATCTGGCCGCCGGGCTTAAGGACGCGGGCGATTTCCCGGATCACCTGCTCCCGATCTGCCGGACGATTCAGATTGTGAATGACGAAACTGGAAACAACGACATCGAAGGAGCTGTCAGGGAAGGGAAGATGGCGAGCGTCGGCGTTTTGTATTTCGACGCGGTCGGCGACATTTTGCAGGCGTGCGTTGGCCAGCGTTGATTCTGGATTGTTATCCGCCTGGTCGACCTGCGACCAGATATCGATGCCGATGGCGCGACCGGAATTCAGTTGTTTGGCGGCAGCCAGCAGCATGATTCCGTGGCCGCAGCCGACGTCGAGAACCTGCTCATCTCCACGCCACGGAATGGAGGCGATGATCTTGTCGCGGAGGTGGAGCTTGCCAACCTTGCTGCCCCAGAACATGACGCAGCCGGTCAGGAAAAACCATAGTCCGGTCCAGGCGACGGCGGTGGCGCAGCTGAAGACAACCTGCGAGCCGTGGTGTTGGGCCCATCGAGTGATCACCGTGCCCAGAATGGCGGCAGATAGCCCGCCGAACATCGCGCTCCGCTGAAAGATGGGAGCATCGAGCCCATAATTCGGCTTCGGGGGGGAGATTGCCTCGGGATTGGTTTTGAGGATCATGGAAAGATTGAATGCGTTGGAATCAGGTCCCGACATAGAGAACTCTATAACGCAGAGTACTCTATGTCAAGCGCAAAAATTAGCGGGGATTGGGAGGGGTGAGTCGCCGGAAGAATTTGGGGTGAGGGTGCGGGATTGTGACAGGGAACACAGACTTATTAAGGATGCGGACGTAGCATTTGTGTTCGGTAGTTTTAGGAGGTTGCCATGCCGAATTCCTTGTTTGCCGTTCTCGCACTCGCATTTTTCGCGTTTCCGCCGCAACAGACGACCCCTCCTGCTGCCACGCCGACCTTGAAGGTAATTCCGCTGGACGCCGCTCGAATGGTGAACCCCATCACACCCACGCCAGAGTCCCAGGCGAAGGCGAAAAGCCGGTATTCCATCGATTGCGCCATGTGCCATGGAGCGAATGGCGATGGCAAAGGCGATCCTGGGATCATCTCCGATATGAGCCTGACGATGATGGACTTCACCCATCCGGACACTTTAAAAAACCGGACAGATGGAGAACTTTTCTACATCATCAAGAACGGACAGGGGAAAATGCCGGCGGAAGATCGCGCCAGCACCGACGAGATCTGGAACCTGGTGGTCTATCTTCGCGGGTTCTCTAAGAAGTAAGGCTGAGTAGAACCGAGAAGGATACCCGCACGTCCTGAATTTTCCGTGGGCCTCGCAGAACATCCGCCAGAGGCCCTGCGTTTCGTAGGCCGAATTCCGAAGCCATTTCTAAAGTTTCACATCATCAACCGCGAGCGAAAGGCTTTCTGTTGACTCGCCGGGCGCGCGCTGAACGCCCGGGGGAGCCCAGGCCAGTTGAAAGCTGTACACTGATAGCAACGGCGCTGTAGTCTTCGCGTCGCCCCCTAATATACGTATGCCTAAAGCTTTGAAACTCTCTTTGCTCGCAATCTCGGTGTTGCTGATCGTGTTCGTTTTCCTGGGCGGGCTGTTGCCTGGTGGAGTTCGAGCCGGCACAGACGCCAGCGCCTATCAGCAGATGGAAGTCTACAGCGAAGTTCTGCAATACGTTCAGAACGATTACGTGGTGACGCCGAACATTCCGGATGTGACCAACGGCGCGCTGCACGGACTGCTGGAGGGCCTCGATCCGGATTCCGGATATTTGACGGCGGACGAATACAAGCAATATCAGTCGCACGAGAACGAGAGCAAAGCGCAAATCGGCGTGCATATTTCCAAGCGCTACGGTTATGCGACGGTGGTGTCGGTAATTCCGGGCAGCCCCGCCGAGCACGCCGGCATCATTGATGGCGACGTGATTGAATCGATTGGCAACGAGAGCACGCGGGTGATGCCGTTGCAAATGATTCGCATGTCGCTCGACGGCCAACCGGGATCGACGGTGCACTTCTCCGTGATTGAGCCGACCAGCGCCACACCCGATGCGATGACGCTGACACGAGCCATGGCGGACTATCCGGCGCTGCATGTGGACGAGTACGAAAACAGCAGCATCCTGTATCTGAAGCCCTACGACCTGAGCCAGAACCGAGTGAATGATTTGGTGACGAAGCTGCGCCAGGTTCAAAGCTCGGGCAAGCAGAAGATTTTGCTGGATCTGCGCGACGTGACCGACGGCAATATGGATTCGGCGGTGCAGCTGGCAAATGCATTCTTGAAGTCCGGCACCATTGCCACGCTGCAGGGCCAAACCTATCCCAAGCAGACCTGGACGGCGGAGCCAAAGAATTTTGTTACGGAAGCGCCGCTGATGGTTCTGGTAAATCACGGAACTTCCGGTCCGGCGGAAATTGTGGCGGCTGCGTTGAAAGATAACAAACGCGCGCAGTTGGTGGGGGATCGCACGTTTGGATCCGGTTCCGTGCAGAAGCAGATTCCTCTTCCCGACGGCGCCATGTTGTTCCTTTCGGTTGCCAAATATCACACGCCGGATGGAGACGCCATCCAGGATAAAGCGGTGACGCCGAACGTAGTGGTGGCGGAAAACAACGGTTTTGGTTTACAGACGCCTGCCGCCCAGCACGGGCCGGTGACGGTTCCAACCGCACCTGGAGCCGCGAAGGCTGCACCTGCGCCGCCTGCTGCGCCGCAACCGGACGACCAGCTGAATAAGGCTCTGGAGTTGTTGAAGCAAGCCAAGGCGGCCTAACCCGTCGATCGCGTCGCAATGGGACGTTGCAAAGTGACGCGTCCCTGGTTGCCGACGCAAATCCCCGCGAAGTAGACAGAATTCTGCGATTTGCTCGAGAGATGTAAGAGAATTGCATCAGGACTGTCCTTGACCTTCACACCTCCAGCATCTCAGCGTTCTTCCCGACTGCACAGCGTTCGGCGGGCCGAATTTCGTCCACCCTCGCGGCGAAGAAAAAAATTGGCGGGGTCAGCTGCGTTCGCGATCCTGGCGATTCTGGCGGCCATGTTCGGAGCGCTGAGCGGATTGCTGCTGATCTATACGGTGGATCTTCCGCAGATTCAGGATCTGGAACGCTATCGGCCGAATACTACGACGCTGCTGTACGACGTTCACGGCAATCAGATTGGATCGTTCGCGCTGGAACGGCGAATTGTTGTCGGCTACGACGATATTCCTCCTGTGCTACGCAACGCCGTCATCTCGATTGAAGATAAGAATTTCGAAAGCCACTGGGGCGTGAATCTGTTTCGCGTGGCTGGGGCGGCGTATCGGGATTTGACGACCGATCGGCGTGCCCAGGGTGCTTCCACGTTGACCATGCAGTTGGCGAAGAACCTGTTTCTATCGCCGGAGCGATCGTTTCATCGCAAGTTGCAGGAAGTTCTGCTGTCAATTCAGATCGAGCGGAATTTTACCAAGCAGCAGATTTTTACTCTCTACGCCAATCAGATTTATCTGGGCCAGGGTGTGTATGGGTTTGAGGCCGGCTCGGAATATTACTTCAGCAAACATGCGCACGATGTCACGTTGCCGGAGGCGGCGCTGCTGGCTTCTCTGCCGCGCGGTCCATCGTATTATTCCCCGGTGAGTCATCCGGAGCGGGCGCTTGATCGGCGCAACCTGGTGTTAAACGCCATGCTGGAGGACGGCGTCATCACGGCGCAACAGGCGTCGGAAGCGAAGGCGAGCCCGCTCGGACTGCATATTGAATCGCCTCCGAATACTGTGGCTCCGTGGTTCGTCGACGAGGTTCGTAAGGAACTGGATCAGCGGTTCGGATCGGAGATGGTGCATCAATCCGGGCTGCGCGTTTACACCACATTGGATTTGAAGCTGCAGCAAGCCGCGAATGCAGCGGTTCTGGATGGATTGGCTGCTTATGAGCGGCGTCGAGGCTGGCGCGGGAACTTGCTGAACGTGATCGCTGCAGGAAGTTCGATTGATGCGTTTCGACATCCCGACTGGAACGTAGCGCCTAGTCCGGGAACTTACATCCACGGGGTCGTGACGGAAGTATTGCCGTATGAAGTGACGGTTCGCGTGGGAGAGAACAAGAGCGCCATTATCGCGCCGGAAGGTTGGTCGTGGACGAAGAAGGAATTAGCCACGGATCTGCTTCGGCCCGGCGATATTGTGTACGTGCGAATTTTGCCGCAGGCTGCGGGAGCGCAAGCGACCAGCAAGACGGCTGCGAGCGCATCGACATCCGTCGCGGCGACAGATGGCAATCTGATCTATGCCACGCTGGAACAGGACAGCGGCGTACAGGCCGCGCTGATGGCAGTAGATAATCCCAGCGGCGATATCCTTGCGCTGGTCGGCGGACGCGACTTTAACCTTTCGGAATACGATCGAGCCACGCAGGCGGAGCGGCAAACCGGCTCATCTTTTAAAGCGTATGACTATACGGCGGCGATGGAGGACGGGTTCAAACCGGACAGCATCATTCTCGATGGTCCAGTGACGTTTCGCACGCCGTCTGGTCTCTACATTCCACATGATTACGAGCATCGCTGGCTGGGAAATATCACGCTGACGCGAGCCTTCGCCGATTCGTTGAACATCCCAGCGCTGAAACTGGCGGATCATGTCGGCGTTCACAAGGTGATTGCGACTGCACATCGCTTTGGAGTCACGACAGACATTCCTGCATTTCTGCCGATTGCGCTGGGCGCGGCAGAAATCAGCCTGGTCGAGCAGGTGGCGGCGTACAGCAGTTTTCCCAATGACGGTATTCGCCTGACACCGCACTTTGTTCATCGCGTGACGACGGCGGATGGAGAGGTTTTGTGGGATGACACTCCCGACGTGCACGTTTCCACCGATGAAAAAACCGCGCGGCAAATGATGCAGCTGCTGGAGGCGGTGACGCGCCAGGGGACGGGGGCGACGGCCGGCCAGCTGCACCATCCTATTGGCGGCAAGACCGGGACCACCAATGACTTTACGGACGCATGGTTCCTGGGTTTTTCGCCTTCCGTCACCTGCGGGGTCTGGGTCGGCTACGACGACCGGCAGACCCTGGGCGACAAGCAAACAGGAGCCAGGGTGGCGCTACCCATCTGGATTGATTTCATGAAGACCGCGATCGCCAGCCATCCGGACGAGGCGTTTCCCGGCGAAGCGCCCCCTACGCCGGACACGGCCGTCCCGGTAGCGTCTATACAGAAGAATCCATCCGCATCAAATCAGCCTTAAGGGTCTTGAGCAGCGCCTGGGCGGCGGTCGCATCCTAGCAGGATAAGGATGTAAATTTCCGCAGTTCTGAGGTGCACGTCATGAAAGTCGAGTCCATTGAGGATCTTTTTCTAGATGAATTAAAAGATCTGTATTCCGCTGAAAAGCAAATCACGAAAGCATTGCCAAAGCTGGTGAAAGCCGCGTCCACCCAGGAATTAAGCGCTGCCTTCGATAGCCACTTGCAAGAAACGAAGGGTCATGTGGAGCGCCTGGAAGAAATCTTTCAGAAGCTTGGAAAAAAGGGGACGGGCAAAACTTGTGAGGGCATGAAGGGCGTCCTGGAGGAAGGCTCGGAGGTTATTCAGGAGATCGAAAAGGGTCCAGTTCGGGATGCCGGATTGATTTCCGCGGCGCAGAGGGTGGAGCATTACGAAATCGCGGGATATGGGTCGGTGCGTTCTTTCGCTGAATTGCTGGGCAAGACGGATATTGTCGAATTGCTGGAGCAAACATTGGATGAAGAAAAAGCGGCGGATGAGAAGCTGACGAAGATCTCGGAGAGTGTGAATCAAGAGGCGCAAACCGCGGCGTAGCCGTTGACCGCGTGTACGAAACACGCAATGCATGGCCCGAAGGTGAAAGCTTTCGGGCTTTGCTTTTTTTGAGCGAGCGGAAGGGATCGCGATTGCTCAGGCCTGGGAGTTGAGTCCGAACATTGTTTGATACAAGGCGAAATAGTGTCGAGCACGGGCGACATCTTTACCAATCTGCTGTTTCAACGCCTCAGGTGAGGGCCACGCAACTTCAGCGCGCAGGCGGTCGAGGAAAAGAAGTCGAAGCTGCGTGGACTCGTCGAGCGCGATGGGATGAAAGTCGAGGATGTGGGTTTCCACCGCAAACGAATCTTCTCCGAAGGTAGGACGATTGCCGACGTTGGTGACGGACTCGAATTTTTCTGCGTTCACCTCGAGGCAGGTGATATAGACGCCGTTGGCCGGCAGCAGTTCTTTGTAGGGAGCGAGGTTGATTGTAGGAACGGTATAGCGTGAACCGTAGCCGCGACCGGGTGCCGGCGTCGCAAGGATCTCGAACGGACGGCCCAGGAGTTGACGTGCGGCCCGCATGTTTCCTGCTGCAATCGCGTTGCGCACAGCGCTGCTGGAGACGATCTTCCCTCTTCGATGGGTTGGGGAGTGGACATGAACGATGAAACCAAATTCCTCGCCTAACGAAGACAACTCGTTGACATCCGCGTCGGCGTCGGCGCCGAAACGAAAATTATCTCCCTCGTGGACCTCAATCGCTTTCAGCGAATCATGAAGGAGGGTCTGCGCGAACTGGCGCGCCGTGAGGCGAGAGAGCTCACGGGTGAAGGGAAGAACCAGCACTGCATCGATGCCGGAATGCGCCAACCAGGCGAGTTTTTGATCTTGCTGGGTGATCAGGCGCAGCGGAATCTGCGGACGCAGGACGCGAACCGGATGGGGGTCGAAGGTGACCGCGATGGAGCGGGCATGCAGCGCGCGCGCACGCGCAATCATTTCCCTCAGGACAGCTTGATGTCCGCGATGCACGCCATCGAAATTCCCAATCGTCACCACCGACGGACCGAAGTCGGCAGGAATTTCCTGAATGGAATGGAAGATGTGCATGGTTATAGCTCGAATGGAACGCGAAGTCCGTCGTAGGCCATGTGGACGTTGCCGGGAAGTTCATTTTCCATCTCAACGTGTCCCAGGTCGTGCGCGATGTGGGTGAAGTAGGCCTGGCGGGGCTGGATCTTCTCGATGAACTTCAACGACGTTTCCACGTTCGAATGACTAGGATGCGGGGTTCGCCGCAACGCATCGATGATCAAGACGTCCAGATCGTGTAATAACGAAAAACTCGCCTCTGGAATGTCGCTCATGTCGGTTAAGTAGGCGGCTTTCCCGAAGCGAAAGCCGACGGTCTGAAGCGCTCCGTGGAGCAGAGGAACCGTGACAAAATCGGCGCCGAAGAGGCGCGTATGATCCTCGAGCGGATGCAGTTCGACGCGAGCTTTGTAGGGATAGCGATTGCTCTCGGAAAATGTGTATTCGAAAACCTGCTGCAGCACCCGGGTGGTAGTGCTGTCAGCGTAGAGAGGAATTTTGTGCGGATTCTTGAAGCTGAGCGGTCGCAAATCGTCGAGCCCCATGATGTGGTCCGCGTGGGAGTGGGTGTACAGGACTGCGTCGATGAGGCGCAGATTTTCGCGGAGTGCCTGCTGGCGAAAATCGGGTCCGGTATCAATCAGCACAGATCGTTCGTGGTCGCCCTCGCGAAACTTGACGAGAATCGAGGGACGCATGCGGGTATCCCTGGGATCGGTCGAGGTGCAGACCGCGCAGCTGCACCCGAGCGTTGGGACGCCCATGGAAGTGCCACTGCCTAGGAAAACGATCTCTGCGTGCATCTGGACTTTCTTATTGCGCTAAGACGCGTAGCGATTATTTGCGTCCGGAAGGCTGCGGTTGCGGAGGATTGGCCGCATTGCG
Organism: uncultured Acidobacteriota bacterium; assembly: GCA_963821145.1. GTDB lineage: Bacteria > Acidobacteriota > Terriglobia > Terriglobales > Acidobacteriaceae > JAKAAZ01. The sequence continues at coordinate 337,331 of CAWGCV010000020.1, read as the reverse complement.
CGCAATCGCGTTGGTGATTTCAAGGAACATCATGCGCAGCTCAAACAGAGCACTCTCCAGCAGTCGCTGCTCGTTCGCGTTCAGGTTTCCCTTGGTTTTCTCCTGCAAAACACCCAGCAAATCGATGGTCTGACGCGCGCCCATCAGATCGATGCGCGGTTTTTCTCCCGGCTGCGTACCGGCACCCATGCTCATCATCGCGGTCATGTACATGGACTGCACCAGGTGATCGAAAACGATGGGGCCGAGGTGCGACGAATCGGGCGCCTTGGCGCGCAGCAGTTCATCCAGTTGTTGCGTGGTCTCCTGGTAGGCGGCGTTGGAGTCGGCGGTCTCTTTTGCCGTTGGTCCTTCGGGCAGCTGATCTTCAGGTCCGCCGGCATGCGTTTCGGGCGCGCTTGGTGAAGCAGCAGGCGACGCCTCTTTCGCGGGTGCGATGGGCTCGGCGGTCGCGGTTGCGGACTTGGATGCCTCAGCCTGCCGCCGCAATTCCTCTGCGGCTTCGCTCTCGGCGACACCGGGGCGAATTTCTCCATCGGAAGAAATCTTGCGGCGATCGGTGAATGTGACCTGCGGTTCTTTTTCTGGCATAGCGTGACTCGTTTCCTCTTACGAAATTTATTGAACCTGGCGCGTTACATCTTAAGGCTGGCTTGACTCGCTGCTGAAGTCGAACGGAAGCGGCGAGGGGCGGGCGGCCGTCTCGCCGGCTATCAGATCACTTTTTCGCTCCAGAGCTTCGCGGCGAATGTTGCCCAGAGCCACGATGCGCTGGCCAGCGCCGGGCAGCACGACGGCAGCGATGCTGGTAATCTCCCCAACTGGTTTGCCTTCGGCGAGCAAGGGCGTTCCGGGCGTCGGCTTGTCATCCGCGAGAATGAATCCGGTGAAGGTACGATGGACGTTGCCTCGGGAATGAATGCGCTCGACAATTTCCTGGCCGAGGTAGCAACCCTTGTTGAAGTGAAGGGCGCGCAATTGATTGGTTTCCTGCGGCAAATCCTTGGCTGTAATGTCGATGGCATAGGCAGGAGTGCCTTCCAATATTCGCAATGACTCGATTGCATCGATGCCACAAGGCAGGGAGCCTACAGCTTGCAACGCATTCCACATTTCAACCACAGACTCGCGTTCCATCCAGATTTCGTAGCGCGGGACGAGCGGACTATGGGCTGCAATGACAGTCACGGAATGCCCTCGCCAGGTTGTTTCTGACATGTGCCAGGGCGAAGCGGGAACCGGCAGGCCGGCTTCGGCTAAGGTTGTGGCGGCGCGCGGTCCGGCGATCCCAAGCGCAGTCCACTGCGGCTGCAACTCGAGCGTCACGTCATCCATAATGATGTAGTGATCCAGAAAAGCAGAAAGGGCTTCGATCTGCGAGGCGTCGGTTTCAAGCCAGAGCGAGTCCGCGCGGCGATAGATATCGAGGTCACCCTGAATGCGACCCTGGGCGTTGAGCACGAAAGCGTAGCAGCCTGCATTTTCGTCGAGGTTGCCGATGAAATTGGTGACCATGCCGTTCAGCCAGCGGACGCGATCTTCGCCGGTGCAGCGGATGAGGCGACGCCATCCAAGATCGTAAACACCGGTGGCGTTCAACAGCGCGGCTAATTCCTCTGAGGTATTCGAAAACTGGCCAATGCTTTCAGCTCCGCGATAGTGCCGAAGCGGCTGGGGATGCGCATTTTTCAATGCTTCAGCCAAGGGAGTTGGTTGCATTGGCGGCCTCGAGGGCGTGGTCTCCGGGTTGGCGTTTTCGACGCCGATGGGGCCTACCATCGTTGACCCGGTGGAACCTGCTTCGACCTGATTGGGGGTGGAATTGCTCATAGGGGCCAGTGTGCAGCGTCTTACAAAGGTACACTCCAAATTATAGCGGGGATGCAGAAGCGGACCCGTCACGAAGGGGTTGGATGAAGGTTGAGACATGTTTGCCGGATCACAATCTGGCGCAAAGCCTTGGACATGGGTACTTGAATCGCAGTGGGCTCTTTTCAGTCGCTGGCTGGCTGGCTGTTTCGGTGTGCATGCTGTTCGTGTTTGTTGCGCTGGGATCCTACGCGCAGTCGACGCCTCCGCCTCAACCGCCTGCGGGGCAGAATCCATCGACGCCAGCAGCACCGCCCACCCCTCCGATCCCGGGGGTGCCGTCGTCGCCGGCCAAACCCGCCAATCCGTCTGCGGCGACACACATCACGCCGGAGCAGGCGCGGCAGCTATTCAATTCCGTCGATTCGATTTTGCAGTTTGACAGCAAAGTGACGGGCCTGCCGGTTTTGCAGTCGGTGAAGCGGCGCCTGGTGACACGCGACGAAGTCGAAAAGTACTTAATGCACCAATTGCAGAACGACCGCGATGCGAAGCGCCTGCAAAGCAGCGAGCTGGTGCTGAAAAAGTTTGGGCTGCTGGATCGCGATTTTCAGCTGAAGCCGTTTCTGATCCAACTGCTGCGCGAGCAGATCGCCGGCTATTACGACGACAAAACCAAGACGGTGAATCTGCTGGATTGGATTCCCCCGGACGAGCAGAAACCGGTGCTGGCGCATGAGCTGACGCACGCGCTGCAAGACCAGCATATTCATCTGGAGAAGTGGGATCGCGACGACGATCGGCCAATCCCGAAGAACGTGCAGCAGGATAACGAACACATTGCTACCGATGAAGAAGACACCGTTCGCGACGCGGTGGTCGAAGGCCAGGCGATGGCGGTTTTCATCGACTATGTTCTGGCGCCCAGCGGAAAGACTCTGCTAACGGCGCCGCAGGTGGCGGACAAGATGAATGAGGCAATGGGCGATACCAGCGATTCTCCTACGCTTGCCAACGCTCCCTTGTTGCTGCAGCGATCGCTGATCTTTCCTTACATTGCGGGGCTGAACTTTGTTCGCGCGGTGTGGACTGCCAAGGGAACACAGGCGGCATTCGCCGGAATGCTCGATCATCCTCCATCGTCGACCTTCGAAATCATGAATCCGGCGGCCTACCTGACGCATGCGCCGGTGCCGCTTTTGAAGATGCCGGACATTCACTCGCTGATCGACTCGCAGTATGATCCGTACGACATTGGGGTGATGGGCGAGTTTGATGTGCAGGTGATGGCGGAACTGTTTGGTGGGCAATCGGCGGCGGACGCTCTGGCTCCTGCATGGCGCGGGGGAATTTATTACACCGCGCAATCCAAAGAAGCCACGACCGCGAGTGCTAAGGATTCGACGGCATCGCTGGCGCTGCTTTATTTGTCGCGGTGGGCGACGCCGGAGGCTGCGCTGGCATTTGCCAATCTTTACGCAGCGGAAATTCCGCGGAAATATGACGATGCTGTGCTTGCGCCGGCCGACGAGAACGACGCGCCGGACGGAACAATCATCACTCGAATCTGGAAGACGTCAGAGGGTCCGGTGCTGGTAGTGGTTTCGGGAAAGACAGTGTTTATCAGCGAGAGCTTCCCCATGGACCTGGCGCGCAAACTGGAATTTGTGATGATGGGCAGCATTGTCGATAGTGCCACCAGCGTGCAGGTTGAAAACAGAATGCCGCAAACTGACCTGACGGGGGCGTTGCGAGGTTGGTTGTTCGCGCTGCCCTCTCCGGAAGAGAAGCGGATGCACGATATACTAACCACTTTGCAGCCTCGTTCGATTGGGTTGGTTCCGAGGTGACAGGGTGATGACCGGTGAAGGAGAACATCTGACCATGTTTCGCGCAGAGATAGGAATTCTGGGTGGCAGCGGGCTGTATCACATGCCGGGGCTGAGCAATGTACATCAGGAGCAGATCAGTACGCCGTTCGGCGAGCCCTCCGACTGGTTGACCTTCGGAGAATTGCGCGGTCGCAAAGTAGTTTTTCTGGCGCGACACGGCCGCGGCCATCACCTGCTGCCGTCTGACATTAACTATCGCGCGAATATTTACGCCATGAAGCAGGCGGGCGTTAGCGCGATTCTTTCGATTTCAGCGGTGGGGTCGCTGAAGGAAGAACACAAGCCGGGAAAGTTCGTAGTGCCAGACCAGTTCATCGACCGGACGTATGCCCGGCGCAGTACTTTCTTCGGCCCGGACATTGTGGCGCATGTGGCGCTCGCCGATCCGGTTTGCGCGGAGGTTGGGAACGCGATGATGGCCGGCTGCGCCAGTGCGGGGGTTGAAGCCACACGCGGCGGAACCTATGTGTGCATGGAAGGTCCGCAGTTTTCGACTAAGGCGGAATCGAACCTGTATCGGTCGTGGGGCGCGGACGTGATCGGGATGACCAATTTGCAGGAGGCCAAGCTATCGCGCGAAGCGGAGATCTGTTACGGCACGGTGGCCATGGTGACGGACTACGATTGCTGGCACCCAGGGCATGATTCCGTGACCACCGAGCAGATCGTTGCGGTGCTGACCCAAAACAGCGCCGCGGCCTTGAAGGTTTTGGATGCGGCCGTTGCCGCGCTGCCGGCCAAGCGCAGTTGCCACTGCCAGTCGGCGCTGAAGGATGCAATTTTGACGCAGCCATCGGCAGTGTCGGCCAAGACGAAACAAACGCTTCACCTGCTGCTGGAAAAATATTTCCGTACTTAGCCAAGCTCGACCACGAAAGACGAATCGCCCAAATTCTGATTAGGAAAGTGTTCGCATCCATGTCCATTCTTGTTGTTGGTTCGGTCGCATTCGATAGCATTCAAACTCCGAGCGGTACGGTGGATCGTTGCCTGGGCGGGGCTGCCACTCATTTTGCGCTGGCCGCCAGCTTTTTTACCAAAGTCCGGGTGATCGGCGTGGTTGGAGAAGACTTTACTTCCAAGGAGGAAGCGGTTTTTCGCGCGCGAGGCATCGATACTGAAGGTATTGAGCACACCGCAGGGAAAAGCTTTCACTGGACCGGCGAATATCTCGAGAATCTGAACGAAGCGAAGACGTTGCGCACGGACCTGAATGTGTTTGAGCGGTTTCAGCCCAAGATTCCAGAATCTTACCGCGACAGTGAATTTCTTTTTCTCGCCAATATCGATCCGGCGCTGCAGCAGCAGGTTCGCCAGCAGATGCCGAAGGTGCGACTGGTTTGCGGCGACACCATGAATTATTGGATCACGGGGCACAAGGACAATCTGAAAGCGGTGATGAAGGGCCTGGATGTTCTGTTGATCAACGATGGCGAAGCCAAGTTGCTGGGCGAAGATGCCAACCTGGTGCGCGCCGCGGAACGCATCATGGAACTCGGTCCGAAGACGCTGATCGTGAAGCATGGCGAGTACGGTGCAACCGCATTCTTTGGCGAACATTCATTTCCTGGCGGCGTTCACAACCGCTTTTTTCGCGCTCCTGCACTGCCGTTGGCGGAAGTGGTGGATCCAACCGGTGCGGGCGACTCGTTTGCCGGCGGCTTTTTCGGTTATCTGGCGTCGCAGTCGGAAATCACTCCAGCGCAATTCAAGCGGGCCATGTTTTATGGGGGCGTGATGGGCTCGTTTGCGGTGGAACGCTTTGGTACGGAGCGGATCCAGGCACTGACCCGCGAAGAAATCGATCAGCGATTTGCGAGCTTCCAGGAGCTTTCGCACCTCGATGCCGAATAAGAAATCAATCGCCCGCACTAGTCGACCCAGAAGCGTTCCCACGCTGCGGGAAGAAATGAAGCTGGTGTCGACGGTGGCGATTTTGCTGACGGCAGCTTCTCTGGCCTTCTGCGCGCGACATGGATATCTGTTGCTTTACGGAGATGCCGTCGCGCATCTGCATATTGCGCGGCGCATTTTCGATTCGTCCAATCCAGGATTCAGTCAGCTAGGTTCGGTGTGGCTGCCGTTGCCGCATCTTCTTTTATTGCCATTTGTGCAGCGAACGTCGTGGTGGCAGAGCGGACTGGCGGGTGCAATTCCATCCATGGCGAGCTATGTGATGGCCTGCGCCGGTATTTATCGGCTGGCTCGGCGATGGATGCGGCCGCTGCTGGCGCTGCTGGTCTTCGCCGCGCTGTCGCTCAATCCTGGCTTGCTGTACATGTCCGTCACGGCCATGACAGAGCCACTGTTTCTGGCGCTGATGATCTGGAGCGTGGTTCATCTGACCGCGTTCGAGGCGGCGGTGCGAGAAGCGGACGCGCCTGAAGCGCGTGCTGCATTGATCAAGTTGACCATTGTGCTGATTGCTGCGGTCTTCACGCGCTATGATGGCTGGATTCTGGGCACGCTGGCGTGGCTCGCGGTGGCGTATTGGACAGTGCGGCGTGCGTGGTGGAAAGATCGCGCGAATGCCGGGGTATTCGTCGTGTGCACGCTGTGCCTGCTGGCCGCGCCGCTCAGCTGGCTGGGATATAACTGGCGCATGTACGGCGACCCGCTGGATTTTCTGCGCGGGCCCTATTCGGCTGCGGCGATTGCGAAGCGGACGACCAAGCCCGGCTCACTACCATATCCGGGTTGGCATCATTTGTCGTGGGCATTCCTCTACTACGTCAAGTCGGCCAAGATGGGGGCAGCTCCGCTGCGATGCGGCAGCTTATTACTGCTGATGGCTGCGGCTGGCACGGCGTACGCGCTGGTGCGCTATCGCGGTCTCGCGGTGCCGGCTGCAATGTTGTTCTGGATGCCGATCCCGTTCTATGCCTACTCGGTCGCGTACGGGTCGGTGCCAATTTTTCTGCCCGTGTGGTTTCCGAACTCCTACTACAACACGCGATATGGCATGGAACTGCTGCCTGCGTTCGCATTGTTTCCCGCGTTTGCCGTGTTGGCAGCGATCAAGAAGCGTCCGCAATGGACTCGTCCGATCCTTGGATTTGCATTGGCGTTGATTGTCGCCAGCAATGCGTTCCTGATGTACGCGACGCCGCTGGTGTTGCAGGAAGCGAAGGTCAACGCGACGACGCGCAGTGGCGTTTGAACGGGCGCTGGCGAGCAAGCTGATGATTCTTCCTCCGGAATCTACCCTGCTGATGTACACCTCGGCGCACATTGGGGCGCTGCAGCAGATTGGATTTCCGCTTCGTCGGACCATCAACGAAGGCGATTACGATCGGTGGCAGCAGGCGCTCAAAGACCCAGCCGCGGCCGCGGATTTTATTGTCGCGATTGACGGCGATCCGGTCGCGGACGCAGTCAAGAAGCATCCTGAAAATCTGGAGATGATGTTCGTCATCTGCAGCACAGGACAGCCGTGCGCGCGGCTCTACCGTTCGACATCACCGGTTCGATTGTCGATCACTCCCAATCAATAAATTCGACACGATTCCTGCGCAAGGAAAAAGGCCCGGCGAGGAAGATTCTCGCCGAGCCCTTTAATTTTCTTCCCGCGGAAGTTTGCTGCTTGAGATTCCGCTTTGATTACTCGTGGAATGAAACCAGCGACATGGGCTGGGTCAAGCCGAAGACGACTTCAGAGTCCTTGGGAAGCACAGCCTGCTTGCTCTCCAGCAGCCAGTGCGCTCCAACATAGCCTGCTGCCGCTCCGCCAAGTACCAATGCTGCCGGGCCGCCAGCGATCATAAATCCCGCTGCCGCTGCGCCGCCACCGAGCAAGCTGGCTTCTGCAAATGTGCGTTTGCCATGCGCGACGTTGACCACTGTACCTTCGCTGCCGGTTTTTACTTTACGGGTATCACCCAGGTCATAGACTTCCGCGTGCAGAAAATATCGAGTGCCATCGGGAAGAACAACCTCATCCGGCCGGAGTCGAATGGAAGCTCCGCCAGTGATGCGACGGCCTTCGCTGACCGAAGTGACTCGTCCAGTGATGGTGGAGCCGACGGGGATCACGATGCGGTTATCTTTCATGACGGGAGCCAGCAGGCGAGCGCTGAAGATGGTGCCCGGCTGCGTCGTTGACGTAGACAACGACTGATTCAGCGAGACCATCAGCGTGGTTCCTTCCGGCAATTGATTCGGGCCCGACGGAACACTGGTAACGATGCCGGAATCGTCTGCTTGTTCCTGAGTTTCGGGTATGGTAACAATATCGGCGTCGAGAGGATTTACAGGTCTGCTGACGAGGCCTGGATGCTGGATGTAGTCATGATCCTGCGGAGAGGTTGGAGCCGCCTCCATGTGAGCGGTCGGCTGGCTCGCCAAAGGCGTGACGGTGGTGTCGGTCGCAGCGGTCGAGTCGGTTGAAGCCGGCGGCGTCGGCGTCAGGTCGTTGGTCACGATGGCGTCATCCGGCGGATGCGATACGCCCTGGTAGGGGCTGGGTTTCGCGCTTTGCCCAAAGGCTGTTGCCGCGACCATGATTGCGGCAAGACTCGTAGCCGTAAGAATTTTCATATCCGCCCTCGTTGTTCGGTTTCGCGTGTCCGCTGACCGGAAAGAATCTGTGCTGCAACTGTTTCGTTTCGCCCATCTGCCGTCGCGCAAACCGGGTGCGGATGGGGCAATTCATTGGACGCAACTCCCGGGGTGTTTGTTGCGGAGCGCATCCCGGGGTTCATTCGGTGAAGAATGGACCTTCACCGCAAGTTCAGTCTAATGGAGCATTTAGAGCCTGCACCGTCGACCATGCAAACTGGTATCAAAATAGTTATCTTCATTATCCATTTCATTAACTATGTTCGCGGCCTGCGAACAGTCGCCGGCGGATTGAGAACCTATCCGCTATGTGGCAGCAGGCGTCCCGAACCAAGTGGTCAGCGCGTTCGTGAGTCGCAGGTGGGTGGATTCTCCAACCCGGGCTACATATCCGTCGGGCCGAAGCAACACGGCGGTTGGAGAAGTAATCGCCCCGATCACCGGAATCTCCCATGTGCCCGCGTATTTGGCATCGATCAAACCGTGTGCGCGTCCTCACATACAGAGAGCCCAGCTTTGTTACACTGGACGTGATTCAAAGATTTAGTCCTTGACGTTTCGTCGGCGCGTCCGTGGTGAAATTTTCCGAGGATAGCCTCTTACCAGCATTTCCTAACCTGGATATACAGCTGAAATCGCCGCAAGCATGCCAGAGTTTGTCCAATCCATCCGGACCACCGAAGGAAATGCAATTCCCGTGGACCGCCGCCCTAAGCTGAATGACCGGCTGGACCACAAGATCCTGAGGAGTGATATGACTGAAATTACCTCGATACATGCCCGCGAAGTGTTGGACTCGCGCGGGAATCCGACTGTTGAAGCGGACGTAATTTTGCAGAGTGGAACGGTGGGCCGGGCGATTGTGCCCAGCGGTGCTTCCACCGGCGAACATGAGGCTGTCGAACTGCGTGACGGTGATCAAGAACACTACCAGGGCAAAGGCGTTCTGCAGGCCATTGAAAATGTCGAGAGCGTGATTGCTCCGGAACTGGCGGGAATGGATGCCAGCAATCAGCGCCTGATCGATCAAACCATGATTGCGCTGGACGGAACACCGAACAAGGGTCGCCTGGGTGCAAATGCAATTCTGGCGGTGTCGATGGCAACAGCGCGTGCGGTTGCGAATGAGCTGCACATGCCTCTCTACCGTTACCTGGGTGGAGTGAATGCCTGCACGCTGCCGACGCCGATGATGAATATTTTGAACGGTGGCGCACATGCGGACAACAATGTCGACTTTCAGGAATTCATGATCATGCCGGCCGGCGCGGAGAGTTTTTCTGAAGCGCTGCGCTGGGGTGTTGAGGTCTTCCATACTTTGAAGGGCGTGTTAAAGAAGAAGGGTTACAACACCGCTGTGGGAGATGAAGGTGGATTTGCTCCCTCGCTGAAGTCGAATACAGAAGCGGTCGAAGTGATTCTGGAAGCGATTACACAGGCGGGTTACAAGCCTGGAGAAGACATTTTTCTCGCCCTCGATCCGGCGGCCAGCGAGTTTTTCGACGCCGACAAGGATCGATATGTCTTCAAGAAGTCGGATAAGAGCGAACACACCAGCGAGGAGATGACGCGCTTCTGGGAAAGCTGGATTCGGCAATATCCGATCGTTTCACTCGAAGATGGTTTAGCCGAGAACGATTGGAAGGGCTGGGCCTACCTGACCAAGGAACTGGGCGACCATGTGCAGCTGGTCGGCGACGATATTTTTGTGACCAATACAGAAATTCTGCAGCGCGGCATTGAAGAGGGCGTAGGGAATTCGATTCTGATCAAGGTGAACCAGATTGGTACGGTCAGCGAAACCTTCGAGGCTGTCGATCTGGCACGCCGCTATGGCTACACTTCGATCATTTCGCATCGCAGCGGAGAGACGGAAGACACTTTCATCGCGGATTTTGCAGTCGCGACCAGCGCCGGACAGATCAAGACCGGCTCGGCTTCGCGCACGGATCGGATTGCGAAATACAATCAACTGCTTCGCATTGAAGAAGAGCTAGGCCAGTCGGCACAATTCCTCGGGCTGGAGTCAGTGAACTTTGGCGAGTAAATAAGAGCAGGGAAGGGTTACATTCGAAACGCCGAAATCCGTATCCAGGATTTCGGCGTTTGTTGTTTGATTATTGCGACAAGGGATCGGACAGGTAACGCGTCAGCACTGCCGAACACATCTGCTCCTTGCTGGCATCCAGAGCCCAATCTGGAATGCGTACCGATGTATTTTGCCGGGGCTTCTGAAGGTCGATCACAGCGATCTTGCCGTCGTCATAGATGGATGTGTAATCGGCCCGCAGTTGATCGAATTGATGATCTGCCAGGACAGACATCCAGAACAGTACGTAAAGTTCTGTCGAGTACAGCTGCGGCCGCACCAGAGAGCGGCAAGAACCCGCATCGTACCAGGCGGCGTAGTGATAGTCGTACACAACGTAGCGCACTGAGTTTTGCTGAAGGTAAGAGGATAGCGTGGCGGAGTTCTTGCCGAAAGGCCATCCTGGTGGAGGACTGGCAGCTCCGGGCCAATCCATCACATAGAAGTTGTGCTGATGGTAGTGAAAGAGATAGGGACGCGCCACATTTTCAAGTGCTACAGTTCGCGGCGGAATCGATTTTTCGACGGCTTGATATTCGGAATTCAAGGAGGGGCCGGCTATGGAAACAGCGCTGAGGCTTGCCCGTAGAGACGCCACATAGTCTTTATGTTCCACGCGGATTTGTCGAAATGGTCGAGGGTTGCTTCCAGCAGCATCGTAATAAAACACCATGCTGGCGAGAGATACCATGCCGACATAAAAGGCCAGCCGAGCTTTTGTTGCACTGGGCTCTAGAAGTAGTGATGATCCAGTCGCAGCATAGAAAACGACAATCGCGCAAAGAAACTGGGGAAAGTTATAGCGCCAAATAAAGTCTCCGCCACTGCGATAGTTGAATGCAGTAATCGCAATCGCAGACGTGGCGAGAACCAAGAGGCTGATTCGAAAGTTTTCGTTTTTGACGCCGACAGCGATTTGGACGCCGATCAGGATACACAAGGCAAACGCCTGCAGAAAAATCTTGACGAATGCGCGATGCGTTGAAAATCTCGCCATCAGGTGGAACAGGCCATAGGTTGTGTAGTCGACACCTGAGCCAAGGACTGGGAAGAGATACGTCCCGCTGGTCATTTTCATGGCAATCATCCACGCCAACATAACTCCCAATGCGCAGAGCCCGGCGACGATCGGGGAACTAACACGCGTGAGTCTCCTGGCCTTCCAGCTTGCCGCGAGGAAGGGAAGGAACGCATAGACGCCAACAATTGGAAGGTAGGTGGACTTGAGTGAAATGATGGCTCCGCCGGTGACTCCGATGAGACAAGCATTCCGCAAGCGGGGTTGAAGCTGATCTCCCTCGATCACCAGCCAGAGCATGGCTAACAGGAGAGAAGTCGGCAGCACCACAAAGGTAAGGTTGATTGTTTCCTGGGGTGCGAGGGCAACGAGGAACTCCAACAAGGCAATTTGAATTGGAGACAGTGCGAAGCGCACCCCAATATCGAACAATGCCACCGCCAGGAGAATGAATCCCAGGGTGCGATCCGCCATAGCAATGTGGGTGAGCGATGTTGCCGCAATGATGAAAGCTTGTACAAGATAGGATCCGCCAAGGCTGGAAATGATGCGGCGATCGCTGAATGGATCGCTGGCGAAATGGTGCATGGCGAACATCTTTTGCGGGAAAACCAGATATGCGGCACTGTCATCCGTCACATTGAACATGCCAAGTCGGACCGTGGCTGCGACTCGCAGAGCGAAAATCAGTAGAGCGAGCACGATCAGGATCTTCGATCCGCGCGATGCATTCTTCCAGAAGCGCAGCCAGCGATACTCTTCCGGCCTGTCGGTGCGCGAAACGATATAGAACAGGAGTCCCACCCCGGTGATCGCGAATAAAACACTGGGGTAGATGGCATGCAGAAGATTCAGCCAACTTCCGAGGAAGACGACGGCTGCAATTCCCAGCGAGCAGGCAACGGACGCCGGAAGGCGCGGGCCGCGAAACAGTTTCCCTGTCACTCTTCCCCAGCCGGTAAAGCTCACCAGCAGTAGCCAGGCCCACACCAGGGCGCCGGCAAACAATGCCAGCGACCGCGCAGTGATTGGTTGCGGGAGTCCCGTGACCGTGGGATAGGGCGGCAGGTTGAGATTTGTCAGAGTCTGCGTCAGCGATGGCGAAAGCTGCATGCGGGGTCCTTACTGTTTTAGGGGCGGTTCATCTTCAGCATACCGAAGGCAAACGTTATCCGATGCATCGAATCGCGGCACCGTCCGCTTCACGCGGGATGGGAGCTCAATTCATGAGGAAAAGCTTTGCCGCCGATAACCTTGCGTGGGGCAAATTCTGTTGGGTGGAAAATCATGGCAAAACATGCGAAGAGCGCGATGGGGTTTTCATTCCTTTTTCTCGGCGCGATATTTCTTCTTGGATGTGTGAGCGGGCATTCGTTTCCTCCGCTGGTGGCCAACCCGGATCCTCCGGCCGCCGGCAATCTGAATCTCGTCTTTGTCGTCAGCGAGGATCTGGCGTTCAACACCCCTGGGGATATCGAACCAGCGACCGCCAACCTGACGAACAGTGGGCTGGAGCGCGTTTTGATGATGGATACGTTTCTGTATCAGTACGTGATGGGTTCGCAAAACCTGAGCAGCATCTATGCCGTGGAACCGATGACGCACCTGCAGACGGCAGAAAAACTTCCTGATATGGCAGGACTCGAAGCGGTGCAGCAGTTTTCTGTTCTGAATCAGATGACACTGTCGAGTAACACCTCGGGCGGAGACCCTTACGCGGGTCAGAACTATCCAGTGAATGCCTCGTACAGCGCCGCATCCTTGCCGCTCGGCGCCTATACTCCTTCGCCCTTCTGCCCGACCTGCCAAGGTCTCGATTTCAATGATGCTGGCGGCGATAACGAAGCGTTGGTAGACAAAATCATCAAGACGACTCCGCAGGGATTCTTCGTATTCTCGGCGCCGTGGGAAACGACGAGTGCGCTATTGGCGAAGATCAATGCGCTCGAAGGCTATCATCTGAATCTTCCGAGGAGTTATGGTGGCGCGAACGTGATGTATGTTGTTTCCATCACCCCGTCTGGGACTGCCAGCCTGATCACCTACAACAGCAATGTTGTTCCGCCGACGACCTATCCTGCATTGCCTTCGTCGGGGCTGGTCAGTGCGGCGTGTACAGTAAATTCTCCTGCGAGCCTGCAGGTGAACGTGGGTGTGAATGGCGCGGTGAAACCGACGGGAATCAACACCAACGAAACCGTCTATTTCGTTCGTCATGCCGAGGCACATCCTTATAACGACTGGTCCGACAACAACTATGTGGGTGCGGGGCAGTGGCGAGCGCTGGATCTACCCAATTCGCTGAGCGGCAAAGTGCATCCAGACCAGGTATGGTCCGGGGACCCGTCTCAGTATGGGGAAGGAACGGTCAGCACCAATGGAGATTTCAACTGGTCCGGTTTAGCTCCGGCGATGACGGTCGTGCCGTATGCCATCGCCAACAAGCTTCCCTATCACTTGATGACCACGGTCAACTGGACAGCGTCAGACCCAGGGTCGGACACCAGCACATTTTTCTTTACGGGCGGCCAATTTACAGGTCATAAGGTTTTGTTTGGCTATGCGTATGTACAGATCGGCCAGACCGTGAACGCGCTGCTGGCCAGCTATTTTCCTGGATCCACCAATCCACCGACGGCGCCAGTCTGGTCGCCATATGACTACGACAGCTTGTGGGTGATCACCCTGGATGCAAAAGGGAATTTGACGGCGGATTTCTCGCAGTGCCAAGGCATTAGTTCTGGTTTGCTGCCAGCCACGCCTCCGTCATTCTGAAGCGCGCCGCACCGATGCAACCTTATCTGCGACACGAATTGAGGTCATGGAATGACGAAGGAGACAACAGAAGCGGAAGGCACGATTCTCCCCGGTGACGATGGAACATTGGCTCACGGCACGAGCCGCCGAGAATTTCTGAAATACTCTTCCGGCACAGTGGCCGCTCTGTACCTGACACGCTTCGACCCTCTGGATGCTGCTGTCTTCCATCGTCAGATCGCGGAATACAGAGTCGCGCCGTATGTCACCACGACGCTGGAGCGGATGATTTCTTTCCCGCTGCCTGCGCAGCCAAAGGGCCCGAACTCCGGCACCGGGCTCTACCTGACCGAACTCTGCGAAATTTCTACATATGACAAATACGGCTATGGACAATACACATTTGCGGCGGGACTGCCTTCGGTTCCACGCTTTGACATTATGCCGCCGACCTATGCAGCGACGGCCGCATCGCGCACCAGGATGCACCGCCTGCTGCATTTCTTTGCCATCTCGGACATCCACATCACGGACAAGGAAGCGCCCAATCAATTGATTTACCTGCAGCAGCAGGACCCAGCCGACGCCGGCAGACAGACATCCATTTATTCGCCGGTGATGCTGTACACGACGCATGTTCTGGATGCCGCCATCCAGACGATCAACGTGTTGCACCAGCGGCAGGCGTTTGACTTTGGCATCTCGCTGGGCGACACGTGCAACAGCACGCAGTACAACGAACTGCGCTGGTATCTCGATGTCATCGACGGGAAGGTCATCCGGCCGAGCAGCGGCGCGCACCTGGGCGCGACGACCGTCGACTATCAGAAGCCGTATCAGGCCGTCGGACTCGATCGCTCCATCCCCTGGTACCAGGTTCTTGGCAATCACGATCATTTCTGGCTGGGTTCGATTGCTGTGGATGGCGATCCGGCGCTTGGGATTCGCTCTTCCTATGTCAGCGGCGAGGTGTGGGCTGCCGGCGAGCTGCTTCGTCCCAACGTGAGTAAAGCGACGTTCCCTTGTTTGATTGACTCTTCGGCGAGCCTGAAGGCGAAGTCGATGTACATGGGCGTGCTGGATGGAGCCACGGTTCACGGCGACCGGAAAGACCTGGGACCTGTGGGAGATTTCGACGAACCGCCCAAAGTAGCGGCGGATCCTGATCGGCGGTCGCTGCTGCGAACGGAGTGGATGCAGGAATTCTTCCGCACGCGAACGAAGCCGGTCGGGCACGGATTGAACCTGGTCGACCGCAACAATCCCGACTTGGAAGAGGGCTTTGCGTGTTACAGCTTCATTCCGAAGTCGGAGATTCCGTTGAAAGTGATTGTGCTGGACGATACGCAATCGGAGACAGACGGTTCGCACGATATCCACGGTCACGGTTTTCTCGATGCACCACGCTGGAAATGGCTGCAAGCCGAACTCGCCGCCGGGCAGGCCGCGAATCAGCTGATGATCATTGCGGCGCACGTTCCGATTGCGGTGGCGAATATTGGCTCCGAGCTGGAATGGTGGGAGGCGGCGAAGGATCCAAATGCGGTTGAGAGCAACGCTGTCACGCTGCAGGAACTTGTCTCCACGCTGCAGGGCACGCCGAACCTGCTGATGTGGATTGCCGGCCATCGCCACTTCAATACGGTGAAGGCGTTTCTTCCACCGGCGACAGGGGGACCGGAACATGGTTTCTGGCAGGTGGAAACATCGTCGTTGCGGGATTTTCCGCAGCAGTTTCGCACCTTCGAGATTTACCTGAACAGCGACTACACGATCTCCATTGTGGTTACGAATGTCGACCCGGCTGTTGCCGAGGGAACGCCGGCCGCGACGTCTCGGGCGTACGCGATCGCCACGCAACAGATCGTGCAAAACGACCTGACGCCAAACAGCAGCAATACCTCCGTGATGCGCTTGCCGGATGGCGTGATTCCCGTGCATGCGATGGATCCGACTCGGCCGGATGGTGTGCCAAGCGCGAACAACATGTATACAGATCCGACCATTGTGTATGGGACGGTGCCGGGGGTTCCTTATTGCGCCTCGTACAACGCCGAACTGTTCAAGTACATCGATCCGCGGTCGAGCATGGCGGCTACGTTGCGAAAGATGTTTTCGCCACCGGCGGAGTTGTAGGGAGCGTCGGTCGACGGGCAAACGTTAAGCTTAGGCGGAGGTGGTCGATACAGCTTCGAGCAGACCCACAAAGCTCTTGCAATGGGCGCTGAAAATGCCTGTAAGTCTATGGATTGATGGTGGGCGCTGCAGGATTCGAACCTGCGACTTCCACCGTGTGAAGGTGGCACTCTACCGCTGAGTTAAGCGCCCCAGGTTGCCAGGGGCTGAATTTCCAGCAACGGGAACCGCGAGGGAACTCTTGCCGGGTGGGTGGGATGAAACAAAGATGCGCGCAGGCATCTCTCTCCGCCCCAGTATACGCTAGAATCCGAACACATCCCATGGCAGCAAAGGACGGCAATCCGGGGCAGGAAAATCCACGGGAAATCGGTCAGGACCGACAACCGGAGGCCCCCGATTCTTCCAACGCCGACCCGAAACCGACGGTGTCGACGCCTCGGCGAAGGTCCGGCGGCAATCCCAGAGAAGACACCAGGCTGCCTTCCGATCCAGCCCCATCCTCAACAAATGAGCTAGCTTCCGACCCGTCCGGCGAAGATGCGCTCGAGGACGCTCCCTCCGGGGCAAATGAAGAGGATGAAGGCTCGGAGGGGTCGGGAAACATTCTCAGCGAAGAAGGGTTAGAAGGGACGGATGAATCCCCGGTAAACCCTGAATCTGAAGGATTTTGGCAGGAAGAAACGCAACTTTCTTCCGATGAAAGTGTTCGAGAAGGTATGGGTACGATCGCGCTGGAACGCATCCCGATCGACGAACAAAGCGCCAGGCTGGCGAGTTCCCAAATGCCGGCAGGGTTGGGCGGCGACCTGTCACAGATGAGCGATGCGGAAATTATGCAACGCGCCGGGACTGGCGATGAAGCCTGCCTGGAATATCTGATCGCGAAATATCGGCGGCCGATCATCAGTTTTATGTACCGAATGGTTCGCAATCAGGCGGTAGCCGAAGAGCTGGCCCAGGAGGTTTTTCTGCGGGTCTACCGAGCCCGGGCAACGTATCGCGCCGAGGCGCGTTTTTCAACCTGGCTCTATCGAATTGCATCGAACATGGCCATCAACCACGCTCGCGACACCAAGTACGAGCGAGCCTCCGGCAGCATCTTTCTGGATCAGGCGGATGAGGATACCGGGACAAAACCGGATGTCCCCGATCTTCGCCCGATTGCCGAACAGGATATGCTGCAGGATGAGCGAATGCAGCGGATTCGAGAGCATGTAATGGCGTTGCCGGAGCGGCAGCGGATGGCTGTTGTGATGCATAAGTATCAGGACATGGATTACAAACAGATTGGTGCAGTGCTGAAGTTGAGCGAGTCGGCGACCAAGTCGCTGCTATTTCGCGCCTACCAGACACTGCGAGAGAAGCTGAAAGAGTTTGCTTAGAATTGACGAAAGGAGAGAGCTGCCATGAAATGTGAAAAGCTCCAGGGGTATTTACCCGATATGATTCTCGATCCGACTCGTGTTCCCGCCGAGGCGATGCAGCATGTGACGGAATGTCCCAATTGTGCCGGGGAGTTGAAGGAACTGCAGGCGACCATGCAACTGCTGGATAGTTGGAAGGCGCCCGAACCGAGTCCTTATTTCGATACGCGGCTGGCCGTGCGCCTGCGCGAAGCCAGAGAGTCTGAAGCGCCCGGATGGCTGGAGCGGCTGCGTTTACATTTTCTTTTCGGAAGCAACATGCACTTGCGTCCGGCAGTGGCCGCGGTGTTTGCTTTGCTGGTCATCGTCAGCGGTGGTTCCTATCTGGGTGTTGTGAGCTTGAATCATACCGCTGCACCACCCCATCATCCACAGGCGATCTCTGCCACCGTAAACGATCTGGAACTTCTCGACTCCAACGCTCAAACGCTGCAGCAACTGGCATCGTTCGACGAAACGAATGCAGACGGCAGTCCGGTGAACGGTGGAGGAAATTCCTCGAATTAGTCGTGGTTCCACACATCATTACATCGGGTACGAACAGATGGGCAGGTGTTGGCGCTATGCGATAGAGAGTGGGAGCGGCGTGCGGGGCATGTTCGATCCCCGGCGTCGCGAATGAGAAGATGACCTGTCTTGGAAAAAAACGCAAATTGCTTACCGCCATGCCCATGCAACGGAGCAAAAGCGGGTTTGCGTCCCGTGTCCGAGATTCTCTAGCGGGTTCGATCTTCCTTCTTGCGGCCTGGATGCTATTTCTGACATGCGGTTTGGGATGGGCGGGTCGGTGTTCGTATGGTCCGTGCCCAGATCAGGCCAAATCACCGCGAGCATCCGTCGCCTGGTACCAGGCGAACAACAAAGCTCCGAGTGATCGCAGCAAAGTTTCAGGCAACGCTGTGGTGGGACCGGTTGTCCCGCAGCCGGAACACGAACATTTGGGAGAATGGCTGAGGCAGCATCAAAACATGACTTTTGCTGAGCAGGAGCGTGCGCTGCGAACTGAGCCAGGGTTCAATCGACTGGCTCCAGCGAGGCAGCAGCGATTGCTGGAGCGGCTGCAGCAGCTGGATGCGATGCCGCCTGCACGGCGTGAGAGAATGTTGGCGCGGCTGGAGACCTGGGAGAGATTGTCGCCAGAGCAGCGGCAACAGGTTCGCGTCGGAATTATTGAAGTGCACCAGATGCCGTTTGACCGGCAGGTGATGATTCACCGGGCAGTGCGAGATTTGAGCGAATTTCCGCAATCGCAGCGTGGTGACATTTTGAACTCGCCGGAATTTCGTCGCCATTATTCTGACTACGAACGGCAGGTTTTAGCAACATTGATGATGGCTCAGCCCTATGAGCCGCTGCGGCCGCAGTGAACCGTTGAACATGGCTTAGCAGTGGGGAAGTTGCTCATTTTCCATCCTGATATAGCGGCACCTGGGCTGTGAGTGCGGCGAGCGCAGACAGTTTGACCGTGCACCTTTCAGTCGCTATCATAGGAATGCGGGGTGGAGCAGCCCGGTAGCTCGTTGGGCTCATAACCCAAAGGTCGCTGGTTCAAATCCAGCCCCCGCAACCATCACAGGACCCCGATCTCCTACCAGGTCCATTTTCCCTCAGCTATGTCACTACCGTCCGCCATCGGCGGCATGCGCACGACGTCGAGGTGTCGGCCAAGCAACTGCTCTGCCCGCCGAAATGCCACCTCACATCACGTCGGAACCAGATGTACAGTGCAGTTATCGCCGATGCCGTCGCCGAAGAAGCGGCTAGTTCCGGTCAAGGTGACTACGGCTTCTTGAAGCCCATCTGCTTTGCGAGTTCCGCGTCGAGCATCCTGGTAGGAAGGAGCCTGGGCAATGTCCAGTTCTTGAAGCGCTGCGGAATGACTGCGTAGCGCGCCTTCGGTTTTACCGCGGTGAGGGCCACGTGGACAGCTTCGCCCAGGCGCTCGGGCGGCAAGCCATTCGTCCGGGCTTCGGTGACGATATATTTTTGGAACATTTGCACCGCCTCCCAATACTCGGTGTGCTTGAACTCACTTAGATCCTCTTTTTCACCTTTGTCGTACATCTCTGTGTTCACGGTGCCAGGTTCAACAATCACGAGGTCGATACCGAATAATATAAGCTCTCGCCGCAGTGCATCCGACATTCCCTCAAGACCACATTTAGAGGAGCTATAGGCACCGAGAAGCGGCACAACTACTTTTGCAGTGCTGGAGCTTATGTTCACGATGCGACCGGTGGGACCCTGCCTCTTCTTATCTGTACCCAAAAGAGGAGCGAAGGCCTGGATGACGACAAGCGGCGAGATCATATTGACTTCCAACTGCCGCCTATATTCACTGGCCCTCATATAAAGCAATGGTCCACCCACAACCACTCCGGCGTTATTCACCAAGCCATCCAAATTTCTATCGCCGATCATGGAGCCAACCTGCTGGGCAGCATGGTGGACACCTTCCGCGTCGGAGATGTCCATGATAAGAGGCACGTATCGGTCACCAAACTCTCTCTGCAAACGATCGGCGTCATCCTTCTTGCGAACGGAACCGAATACTCGGAACCCTTTTGAAAGTAGCACCTTTGTGGTCGCATGACCGATCCCGGTGGATACCCCAGTGACCACGACATTTCTGCTGTTCACCATCGCATATCTCCTAAAGATGCCCACTGAACATCTTCAATGTGGACAGCGTACATCTTGGTGCCTGGAGTGTCAAGGTGTACAGTGATCATTATGCCGTACCCATCAAAAACAGACCGTAAGGCGATCCTCTCTGCTGCAGTTAAGGAACTCACCCATGGGGGTATCCGGGACTTATCGCTACGAAACATTGCTGCTTCCCTTGGCCTGGCCCCGAATGCGATCTACCGTTATTTTTCTGATCGTCGGGCACTGGAAGCTGCCCTATCAAGCGAAGCTGCAAGACAAATGGAAGTAGCGCTGAGGAGGGCAGCCGAAGGATGCGAACCGCTTGCGGCTATCCGACAGATGTCATCCGCCTATTTCAAGTTCGCAAGGGAGAACAGTAACCTCTACGAGGCGATGATGAGCTTCCACTCGCCGGAGCACGATCCGACCTTTCACGAAAGCTTGTGGGCGTTCACTGTCGAGCAGGTGCAACGAATTGCCGGTAAGGATCGAGCTCCGCAGGCCTCGGTCGCGCTTTGGGCGTTTTTACATGGAGCGGTGATGTTACAAGCCGCTCAAGTATTAGGTGAACTCAAACCGGCAAGCGGATTGGAATTCGGGTTTGAGGCGTGGTTGACCGCCGCTTCGGCGCGTGGGAAAGCAATCCAAGCACCCGCAATGAAAACCGCCAAGAAGAAGGTAAAGAGAAAAGTTTCCCCGAAATGACGGTTCGGTGTGGTGTTTGCTCTAACAACTCGGGAGCGAGGTCCCCCACGACACTAATTCGGGCTAGCACCGACGACTATTTTCAGTCTTTAGTTAAAAAAATATTTCACGCCCATTTTGAGCTTCTCCGGCTGTGGAATTGCTAGTCAATGTTCCGCAGAAATGTTGAACAGTTATTTTGAATATCACCCAAAAACTCTCTTTAAATTCAGCCAGTTCAGATTCGGCAAACAGTCGAGGGACCGATTAAGTGTCGACAACCAAGCTTAAAGAAAACCCGATGGAGTAGGTGCGATGGAACCTATTATTTACCTGCGAACGAGGGTTGGCTTTCTTGACACATTTCTTGCACTTGATATAAAAATCTCCCATTGTATGCAAAACGAAGCTAATAGTTCCTAAACCACGGAATACATAACAATCATAAAGCTACGGGGTGCCACGTGAGCCGCTTTTCCTTCAAGACCCTATGCTCAGCAGTTATGGCAAGCTCCCGGCGGGTGTTTCGCCGGTCGCGCTTCGCAATGTTGTTCCTCCTCCTACTGGCTTTCGGACTGACGGTACATCAAAGTCTCGCCCAGATGGCCAACTCCACCCTACGAGGTACGGTCAAAGACAATTCCGGCGCCAGCGTTGTAGGGGCGAAGATAACCCTGTCGGAACCGGCGACAGGGCGGATCGTGCGACAAGCTGTGTCCTCGGCGTCTGGCGACTACGAATTCGACGAGCTGCAGCCAGGGACCTACACACTCCGCTGCGACCAGTCAGGTTTCAAGTCCTTCGATGCCGAGAATATTCTGCTGGACCCGGGCCAGACACGGCGAGTCGATCCAACGTTGGCGGTCGGGGCAACCGCGACGCAAGTGGTTGTTTCGGCCGGAGCCGCTGTGATGAATACGGAGACTGCAGCCATCTCTGCGACGTTCAGCGCGAAAGAGAATGACCGAACGCCTTTGGTCAACATTTACCCAAGCATGTACTCGTTGCTGACAACGGCTTCCGGTGTGCAGGGAGGCTTCGGAAGCTTTCCTGTCATGAATGGTCAACAGCAGACGGACGAATCCCAGATCTTCGACGGAATCCCAAACGATCTGCAGGGCGAGCAGAATAACAACTCCAATTTTTTTGACGAAGCTTCGGTCACGACATCCAACGCCCCGGCGGAAAGCGCGGTACCTGCCGACATTACTCTGATCACGCATCGTGGAACCAATGACTTTCACGGTGTGGCAAGTTACAAGATTTATGATTCCGTACTCAATGCCTCCGAGTATTTCCCTCCGCCCAAGACCCCGTATATCCAACACGAATGGAACATCGGAGTAGGTGGACCGATCTACAAGAACAAGGCATTTTTCTATGGAGAGTGGTTTGCGCAGCGTATCCCCCTGGGAACACCCTATCTCATCAGCGTCCCGACACCTGCCTGGCGCCAGGGAGTATTTTTGCAGAATTCGCAAGTGATCATTGATCCACAGACTGGTCTGCCGTTTCCAAACAACACCATTCCTCAAAATCGAATCAGTCCCGTGTCGCTGGCCATCCAGAATGAGTTCTATCCGACACCTACAGGGAGTTACGCCAACCTGCCGCCAGTGAATAACTATCCATTTGAATTTCCCTTTAACAGCGACTTGTTCAAGGGCGACTGGCCGATGGGACGTGTCGACTACAACCTGACCAAAAACAATACCGTGTTTGTCCGATGGCTGGATCGTATTACTCCGTATGTGCTGAACGATGGCGTTCCATCGTCCCTCTGGACGCGCGTGCGTAAGCAGCAGCAGTGGGCGATGGGCGACACGCAAATTTTCTCCACCCACCTGGACAACAACTTCAGGCTCGGGCTGGAATTTGACTATATGGATGACGGCCAAACGGAACGGGGCCAGACGCCGCCTAATGGCGCGACCATACTTACAGCCGTGGGTTTACAAGGGTCTAACCCGAGCAACTCGACGGGGCAAGGACTTCCCACGATCAACATCAGCGGCTTGCAGGGAATCGCCGATGTTCCCGGTGGTGTGAAGATGGATGACCGGCTGGTTACTGTAACAGATTCCGCGGACTGGCAGGTTGGACACCATGTCTGGAAATTCGGCTTCCTGTTGCAGCGGTATAAGAACGGCTACGGTTTTGTGAACGATTACGGCACGTTCAACTTCGACGGATCGGTGACTAGCAATTCGCCGACGACGGGCAATGCGTACGCAGATTTCCTGCTGGGTATCCCGCAATCGAGCGCGCGCACCAACCCCCTACCGACCCGGTACCAGTATGTTGGGGACATGGGTCTATTCGCGCAGGATGACTTTCAGGTAAGCAATAGGTTGACGCTCAACTACGGACTTCGGTGGGACTACTACGGAACTCCCTACTCGCCTGACCATCTGATGTATAACTTCGACCCATCCACTGGCGACGTAATTGTCGATCCAGCGGCGGTCTCCAAGGTCAGTCCTCTGTATCCTTCCAACATCACCGTTGTTCCCGGCGCGGTGCAGGCTATCAGTGACAAAACGAACTTTGCGCCGCGTATAGGGGCGGCCTACCGCATCAGCGAGCACTCCGTGATTCGCGGCGGTTATGGACTGTATACTGCACGCCTGGATGGAGATATTGGACCCAACGGCCAAGGCAGTTACAATCCTTTCGAACTAATCAATCCACAGCTAGGCTCGACTGGACCATTCTCCATTAGCCAAAACTATCTCAACGTAATCAACACGGGACAGCCGCCACTATTTCAATTTCCCAACCCCTATCCTGCCAGCACCTCGTTTGCCTCCGTTCCAAGTCAGACTGTGTATGGGTATCCCAGACAGTCCAGCCTGGGAAGAATTCAGCAGTTTAGCGCCACTTATGAAAGACAGATCAGCAATATTGGTCTGCGTGCTTCATACGTAGGCTCCCGAAGTTCAGGACTGAACTATGTGGTGAACATAGACCTGCCTCACCCGAGTACAACTCCGTTTACTTCAAGCGAATTGCCTTACCCGCAGTTTATCCAGGCATACGAGACTTACTACAACGGAGGTGCGCAATTCGATAGCCTTCAGTTCGAAGCCATGCGTCGCGCGGGCAACCTGACATTCGATGCGACATACAGTTTCCAACGAAGCGTCGAAAACTATCTGGATACCGAAAATCCTTACAATGTGCTCAGTCACGGTTGGGAAAATGATGGACCAACTCAGCGCCACTACGCATCCATTACCGCATCCTGGACTCTACCTTTCGGAAAAGGGCAACGATATTTGTCGACTCCTTCGCCGCTGGTCGAGAAACTCGCGGGTGGCTGGGTGCTTACATCGCTCACCTATCTGGGTTCTGGTATCTGGTATTCACCTTCCTTTTCCGGTTCCGATCCGTCGAACACGGGAACCTTTGGTGGGCTACCCGATCGAGTCGGAAATCCGTATTCCTTCCCGAACGGAAAAGGAACCCTGGATGCATTCAACGATGCAGCATTCGCGGTTCCTCAGAATGGAACCTTCGGCAATGCTAAGCCGAACAGTCTCGAGAGCCAGCATTTATATGCGACGCACCTGGGAATTTTGAAAGTGATTCCAATTACTCACCGCGTTTATTTTCACTTTACAACCCAGATATCAAACCTGCTGAATCACCCTGAATTCCTGCCGCCGAGCGGAAACATCTCCGTGCCGGGCGGTAATCAATACACGTCCCAACTGGGTGTTTTCAGTTCGCTCGAACGCGCAACGCCGCGACAGATTACATTTCAAGGGGCTTTCACGTTCTAGAAAGCTGCGTGCGATGCAAATTGTCCTAGACGTGAAATATAAGACAGATGGGCCAGAGGCGCGTTTCGTCTCAGCGTCTTCTGTTTTGACGAACGATTCATTCGTGAACCAATGGTGCAAGGTTATCCGGCCGGCAATGTGCTTCCGATTGCTTGGCTCGCATGCTGTTCTTTGCGGTTTCAAGCAACAGGGACGGAGTAAGGGATGACGCAGTCAATTCAAAAACGACCCTATAGGTATGCCTGCAGGATATCCACGACCAACCACTTCTTAAGCCAAGTTGACAGCTGGGAGACCATCCACCGTCCTAGCCACTCCATCGAGGGAAAAATCTATATGCATTTGCGAACGCTTCGCCTACGCCTTTCGTCTGTCAGTCTGATGACCCTGCTTGTTGCCCTGGTCTGCGCCATCACCATCCCCAGTTTTGCTGCGTCCGCGAATGGCAAGGTGTTAGCCCCCACTCCGCCGATGGGATGGAATGACTGGGCCCATTATCAATGCGACTTTACGGCCCAGACAATCTTGAACAATGCCAAGGAACTAGTTAAAAGCGGCCTCGCCGCGCATGGTTACAACACTGTAACCATTGACGATTGCTGGATGCAGAAAGATCGCGATGCCAAAGGCAACTTACAGGTAGATCCGCAGCGTTTTCCGCAGGGGATGAAGGCAGTCGCGCAGGCGATCCACGGGATGGGCCTGAAGTTTGGCATCTACGAAGACGCGGGCTATGAAACCTGCGGCAAATTCGCCGGCAGCGGTGTGCCCGATGGCGGGGGTAACGACCACTTCCTCCAGGACGCGAAATTGTTTGCGTCGTGGGGTGTCGATTATCTGAAGCTGGATGGATGCAATGTCTATGTGCCTGCGGGCAATTCCCAAGCCGAGGCGTACCGCAGCGCCTACGCAGCGGAAAATAAAGCACTGAAGGCTGTTGGACGACCCATTGTATTTTCCGAATCAGCTCCGGCGTATTTTCAGGGAATGCCGGATTGGTATGACGTGCTGAGCTGGGTTCGCGACTACGGACAACTCTGGCGCGAAGGGACCGATGTCGCCATCTTCAGCCTTTCGAATCCTGATAAGCCGCGCTTTGACAGCGTGCTTTGGAATTACTCCTATAACCTTCCGCTGGGACGATTTCAATCGCCGGGGAACTGGAATGACGCAGATTTCATTATCGGCGGAGATGCCGGCACTACCTTGCCCGAGACTCGCAGTCAACTGGCATTGTGGTCGATGATGTCAGCGCCTTTAATCCTCAGCTCCGATCTCGAGAAGCTAAGCCCACAGGCGGTGGAGATTCTTAGCAATAAGTCGGTTCTGGCCGTCGATCAGGATCCATTAGGCAAGATGGCGACGCTGGTGCGGCGCAATCCGACCACGGATGTCTTGTTGAAGAAACTTAGCGGTGGAAGTTATGCGGTGGCGATACTCAATCGAGGGACTTCAGCGATTCAAGTGGAACTGCATCCAGCCGATTTAGGATTTTCGGAGAACGCTGGATGCCATTTGGAAGCGCGCAATCTTTGGAGCGGCGCGAATGAGGCCACAACATCCAGCCTGCAGGCTAACGTTGCGAGTCACGATACTGCGATCTGGCGCATCCGTCCATCTTCCTCCTGCGGGCTGCCGACGCGCACCGGAACGATTGTCACGATCGCGGTTGGCAGCCACCATCACGAGTTCATTGATCATTACACCCGCTGTCTGACCGCTTCGGGAAGCGTCGAAGATTGCGCCGGGACTTCATCGGAAACCTGGACGATGACTCCGAGTGGGACATTGAAATCGGGCGGTAAATGCCTTGCCGCGGCGGATGGCAAAACGGCGATGCAAACATGTTCCGCGAGCAGGACCCAGCATTGGAAATATACCCTGCTCGGAAACGTGGTGAATGCCGATGGCTCATGTCTCACGGCCAGCGGGCCGGATGATCAATCTGCGCCGCTGAGCCTATCGGCCTGCGGACACAATCAGCCAGACCAAATCTGGTCGCTGCCGAACTAGACGGAGAAGGAAGATTCTTGCGGGCGTGCTATCCCGCTCTAACCCGCACTCGACCGCCCGGGCAGATTGTAATTGAAGGTCACACTTACTGCTTCTCTTCCTCATCGTGTCAGTCAGCTTAGAAAAGTTGAGGAGGAGAAGCGCAAACCCATGCCGCGCGGGACGCAAACGTTCGGTTGGCAGGAGCAGGCGATCTTATTCGCATGGGAACAGCACTTGAGAAATTTACGGAGTTACTGGAATGAATGATTGGACGCGTCGCGAGTTCTTGAATACAGCCGCAGGAGCTGCGATCAGCGGTGCGATGATGGGCCATGCGAGGGTTCTCAACGCCGCGACCGGAGATGTCCCCTCTGTCACCGTGGGATCGAACGCACCACCATATGCCGGACCCAGTGGACCGCTCGACTCTGTCATCTTCCCTAAGCCGCAGGAAATTTCCAGCGCGGGAGGTAATTTCATTCTTGATAACCAGGTGCGCATCGCCGTACCGCCGAACGCATCGCAGCACGATCTATTTCTTGCGCGCTCTCTCGCGAACGAGCTAGGAGATAGATTCGACCTGCACCTGACGATCGAACGAACTCCGAGTATTCAAGCTGAGGCGCGGGTGATTCTGATGGGGTCGATGCAGAATCCGTTGATCCGGCAGTATTGGTCGAGAATGGCTACAAGCGGCGACGGGCGAATTCCGGGTGCAGAAGGCTATATTCTGCGAACCGCCAATAACGTCGTGGTTGTAGCGGGTAACGACGATCGCGGGTCATTCTACGGATTGCAGTCTTTGCGGCAATTGGTCTTCAAGCAGGATAACCGGATACAAATTCGCGGCGTGCAGATTCGCGACTGGCCTGAGAAACAGTTTAGGGGAATCTATCTGTATCTTCCTGGTCGAGACAATATCCCCTATTTCAAGCGCTTCATCCGCGACTATATGGCGCTCTATAAATACAACACGCTCATCATGGAGATGGGCGCCAGTATGCGGCTCGAGAGCCACCCGGAACTGAACTCCGGATGGATTGAGTTTGTCCGGGATTGCAACTATAGCTGCCGCAATTATCCGCCCGGACCGTACCACGACGTGGAACAGAACTCATCTCACCAGGACACGGCCGACGGGGGATTTCTTGAAAAGGACGAAGTCGCCGACCTGGCGCGCTTCACGGCGAAGTATCAGATTGAATTGATTCCGGAGATTGCTTCGTTCACCCACAGTTACTATCTGCTGACGAAGCATCGAGACCTGGCGGCGGTGCCGCAAAGCAAGTGGCCCGACATCTACTGCGCGTCGAATCCAAATTGCTACCCACTGGTATACGAGGTCTACGACGAATACATCGACCTTCTGAAACCGAGAATGATCCATATTGGGCATGATGAACTGTTTCTTCCAGTTGGAGTTTCTCCCCAGTGCAAGGACGAGGATATTGGAGAGTTATTTGGGGAAGATGTGAAAAAGGTTCACGACCATCTTTCATCCCGTGGAGTCCAGACTGCGCTGTGGGGCGACATGTTACTCGAGTCCGTGCGCGGGCGCGGATTGCAGAAGCATACGACACGAGATGGCTGGGTTTACTACATGCCCGGTGGCATGACTCCCGAGCAGGTACAGCGGCTGATTCCGAAAGACTGCCTAATCTTTAACTGGTTCTGGAGTAATGAGCCGGGAGAAAGAGGCGGAAATGCCGAATTGAATGAGGCCACGTTGGACAAGATGGGCTTTCAACAAATTTACGGGAACTTCGAGCCGACGATCCAGAACTATGACACGCGAAAAAGGCGTCCTACTTTGCTGGGCGGCGCGCCTTCGGCATGGTTTGCCACCAACGAAGTTGGATTTGGAAAGAATCTGATGTCTACGTTCCTTGGATGCAGCAGCATTCTGTGGACAGGACAGGTGGTCGAGGGAAAGGATCTCTCGGGAAAAGTACAGTCGATGCTTCCCGCTATTCGACCGCGACTTAGCGGAACCATTCCGCCCACGCAGACAGAAAGCTCGGTTGTTGCGATCGATATCTCGAGCAAATTCAATTCTGGAAACAACGTGCTGGGCTCCGATCTCAGTGGGACGGCGACCGGAACAATCCATTTGAACAATATTCCATTCGACCTGAAAGCCGCGAACGGCATGGATTCCATCGTTGTTGGAACCGATGGGAAGAGCGGCACGAAGCTGCCGAAGGCGGTGACTGGGATTCCAATTGCGGTTGCGCCCACCAGCCTGATCTTTCTACACGCGGCTGCGAAACCTGCCTCCAATAAGGAGAGCTTCCGTTTGATCTGGGATCAGGGAGATACCGCCGACCTTCTAGGATGGTATGAAGTTGTTTATGAGGATGGCTTCGTCACCACCATTCCCATCCGTTATGGCGTCAATATTCTGGAATGGAACTGGGGCCAACGTGTTTCGTACAACGACTACTGCTATGGAGCCGATGCGGTCGCGGTTGGAAGCGACTCGACTATGGGCATTACATTTTTTGCGATGGAGTGGATCAATCCTCGCCTGGGCAAGATTATTCGAGAGATCCATTTAAAAGGCACGACAGGTTTTCGCGGCGGTTCCGACGAGTACGACAACGAGTGGGGTCCGGTGATTGAAAGCAATGCAGTCATTTTGAAGGCGATTAGCATGGTACAAAAGCGAATTTGACATGGAGCGCCTGATGAGTACTGGAGAACGCGCTTGCCGTCCCTTATCTCGACACCGTCAACTTTTCAGAACATAGGCACTGCGTCCGAGTCTCGACGGGTACAAAATCGCTGAGGCTCTCATCCAGGGATAGTGAATCGTACTAAAGCACGGAATTCATTGAGTGCGTACGGCTGTTGACAGCGTTTTGAGAGAGCCGGCATTGCTCGGCACACTTGCACCTTTAGTTCGGCCTGGGTATGCTTTTTGACGCTTGTGGATCGGCTGAGCAAATCGCCGGAATTTCAAAGAGGGCAGCGGGCGGCGGCTTGAAGTCCACGTCGGTGACTTCAAACCAGGTAATGGTTTTGTCTGAACGATGTTTCCAACTGTGCGACAAACCCCTGCGGCGTTGCGGCGGCGGCCAAGCTTGGAATGCGTCACCTCGGGCCGTCTGTACACTCCAATCAAGAGATCGGAATGAATTGTTGGCCAGGATCGATTCAGCCTCTCTAAAATAGTCAGACATATGCACTTGGTGAGACGAAAGGCACAGATCCCACCCCAAGCGATTCGAATCCACCGGAGGTAATTTCATGCGACATACGATCAATCGTCGGAATTTCTTACATGCGCTTGCGGTCCTGTCAGCATCAACGATTGGCCGGAAGGCCTGGGCCGCGCCGGCACCAGACAAGCGTGTTTCTTCGTGGAATGGGAAGATCAAGGGTCTTGGGGAAAGCGGGAATGTATACGAGGAGCTTGGATTAACCACGGTGATCAATGGTCAAGGAACGATGACTTACCTTGGGGGATCGCTGATGCGACCGGAAGCGGAGGCGGTGATGAAGCTGGCCTCGATGCACTTCGTCAACATTAACGGTCTGGAAGCCGCGGTGGGCAAACGCATCGCTGAAATGCTGAAGCTGCCGCAGGGCTATAGTGCGCTGGTTACTTCCGGAGCCGCATCGGCCATCCAGAATGGCTACTCTGGAATTCTGACGGGAAGCAATGAAAGCTATATCAAACAGATTCCAGACCTGACAGGACTCAAGTCGGAGGTCATCATTCAGAAAGCGCATCGCAGTCCCTGGAACCATCAGATTCGCGCCACGGGAGTGAAGATGGTTGAGGTGGAGACGGTCGCGGATGTTCATAACGCCATCAGTGAGCGGACCGCTGCCATGCACTTTTTGAATCTGGCAGATCCGGATGGACAGATCAAGAGGGAAGAGTGGTTGAAGCTGGCTCATGCCGCAAATCTTCCAGCGTTTATCGATGCGGCCGCGGACACTCCTCCTAAATCGCACCTCTGGGATTACGCAAATATGGGGTACGATCTGATCTCATTCAGCGGGGGTAAAGCGATGCGCGGGCCGCAATGTACGGGCCTGCTGATTGGTCGCCAAGAAATGATCAGCAACGCTCTTCTAAATATGAGCCCCAACGAAGATACGCTGGGGCGTCCGACAAAGGTTGGTAAAGAAGAGATCATCGGCATGCTGAAAACTCTGGAGATTTATCTGGCGGAAGACGAGCAAGCGCTTGCGAAACAGCAGTGGGCGCAATTGGATACGATCGCGAATCATGTCTCAAAACTCCCGGGAGTTACGGTAACTCGGCATGTCCCGGAGATCGCGAACAATTTTCCCACCATCCAGATCCATCTGGATCCCAGCAAGTTTTCTGTCGACGTAGGCCAGGTGAATCGAGAACTTGCGAGCATGAAGCCGTCCATCGTTCTAGGCGGCGGTGGACATCATGGTGGTGGCAGTATTGGAGTCACCGCGATTGTGCTGCAGCCAGGAGAAGATCGAATCATTGCCGATGCTTTGTCGAAGTTACTGCGCCAGCACCAGGTTTGACAGCGGAAAGCAGCCCCCGGGTATCTTCAAGAAGAGATGGATGCCAAACTCCATCGAGATTTATTCGAGTAACTCAGTAGGGCGGGAATCACTAGATCATGTAACTGGAAAGCAACGAGTTAGAGAGGAAACGATGACAATTCGCTATTCGCGCCGGTCTTTCTTTGTTCACGCTCGCACCGCGCTAGCCTCGATTGGATTCTCAAGTGTGATGACGCCGATGCAGTCGATGGGGGCAGCGATTTCCCCTAAGGACGAGGCAGTCGATTACTACTCGAAGCTTGGTGTGCAAGAGATCATTAACGCCGCCGGTACCTATACGTTTCTGACGGCAGCCCTGATGCCGGAGAGCGTGCAACTAGCCGTTGCAAGGGCCGCCAAACATCCTGTGCGTTTGGAAGAGTTGCAGACGGCGGCCGGATCTTACCTGGCGAAACGGCTGCACTGTGACGCGGCCTTAGTGTCTGCCGGGGCGGCGTCCGCACTTACGCTTGGAACGGCCGCGTGCGTGACAGTTGCGAATGGTGATCGCGGCGAGCGCATTCCGCCCCTTATCCCGCAAGGGATGGACTCATTGAAGAATGAGGTCATTATGCAGAAGGGGCACCGCTACGAATATGACCACGCGCTGTTGAGCTGTGGCGTTCGCATTGTAGAAGTGGACACTGTTGATGAGTATCGCGCAGCCTTCTCCCCAAAAACTGTCATGACGCATTTCTTTAATGCAGCGACAAGTGGAACGATCGGCCGCGAGGATTGGATTCGAATTTCTCATGAACACAATGTCCCCGCGATGAACGATGCCGCTGCAGACATGCCGCCGATATCGAATCTTTGGAAATATACGCAGATGGGATTTGATCTGGTTTGTTTTTCAGGAGGAAAGGGAATTCGAGGCCCGCAGAACGCGGGTCTATTACTTGGAAAAAAAGAGTTGATCGCGGCCGCAGCAAAGAATAATAACCCAATTGACAACGTGGTAGGCCGAGGACAGAAGGTGGCGAAGGAGCAAATTGTGGGGATGGTGGCAGCTGTGGACTGGCTGCTAAGCCAAACAGATGAAGGAATGGAAAAGGAATTTCGCGGGCGCGCGCAAAGGATCGCCAAATATCTTTCCGGTGTACCGACGCTGACTTCGCAGATCTATGTTCCTGAAGTGGCGAATCATGTCCCCACCCTTCTATTGCGTTACGACCAGCAGAAGGTGAAGATCGCGCCGCTGGACGTAGCGAAGATGTGTCGTGATGGCTCTCCTAGTATCGAGTTACATCCAGCTACAGGCTCGCCGGAGCCAGGTCTGCCATCCGATGCAAGCACGATTGTGGTGGGTGTGTGGATGCTGCAACCGGGTCAGGATTTGATTGTCGCCCGACGTTTGAAAGAGATTCTGATGAAGGCCGCGACTACTCAAGCGTCGTGAAATTGAAGAGGCGCGAAATATTGACAGGAATCCAGTGAAGTTATGCGGCAAAGGAGAATTGCGTGAAGAAGATGATTTGGATGGCCGTGCTGGCATGCACACTGTTGGGAACGTCGCCGGTTTTCGGTCAAGTGAAAATGACGCGGCAGCAGATTCTCTTTTATACGTCGGGTTGGAAGGGCGAACGATTCCCGGATGGACGGCCGAAACTGCCGGATGACTTATTGAAGCGCGCTGTCAATATGACGATTGAAGACATCTGGGATTTTTTGCGGGCTCACGGTTACGACAATCAATTTGAAGGCGGTTGGCAGGCACTTCACCCTGAGAAATCTTTTGCGGGTCGAGCGCTGACCGCGCAGTACATGCCTAGGCGGCCGGATATGGCCGCGGCTATTGCCGGCGAGGGCAAGGAGGAGCACCGCGTGGGCGACACCAATTCGTGGCCCATCGCCGAACTACAGGCAGGCGATGTGTACGTGGCCGACGGATTCGGAAAGATTATCGACGGTACGCTCATCGGGTCGAACCTGGGCAACGGAATTGCAGCGCGGAGCCACACCGGTTTTGTGTTCGATGCCGGAATTCGCGATCAGGAAGAAAACAGAGAGATCCCAGACTTCAACGGTCTCTATCGCGGCTATGATCCATCGGCCTGGAGCCAAATGGAATTGACGTCGATCAATGCTCCGATTCGAATTGGGAGAGCCGTGGTATTGCCGGGCGATCTGGTGTTGGTGAAGCCGGAGGGAGTGATTTTTATCCCTGCAATTCTGGCTGAAGCTGCCATTAGTTCCGCCGAATTCACTGCGCTCCAGGATGCATTCAATTTTGAACTGAATCGGGAAGGTAAGAACGGCGGCCAATTTGAGGGCGGCTGGACTCCGGAAAAATACGATGCCTTCACAAAATGGATCGATGCTCACCCGGAGATGCTGAAGATGCCGCGTAGCGAGTTCGATGAAATGGTAGCGAAGCGGAAGCAGCATTCCTCTCAAGACTAATTCTTCTCGGCTGCTTCCCACTCGACCCATGACGCTTCTTCCACGCGGCTTTATAAAAGCTTAAAAAAAGTCCGCAAATCTCTACGACTTTCATGAGAGAGTTAACGTTATTTGAGGAGTGCCAGGTTCACCTAACCTGCGATAAGAATATATTCCGATTGTCGACATGGGACTTACGTGCGAGTCAGGGACGTACAGACATGGCGTGGTGAAAGATATTGTTGGGATCGTAGCGCCGTTTTACATCTTGCAACGATGAATAGAGGGTTTCTCCGTAATACAGCTGCGGCCAATAGGAGTAACTCAACATATCTCTATCGGGATAGTTAATGTAGCAGCCTTCATATCGATCGTTGAAGTAAGGGGTTCCTTTATGATCGGGCTCTGCATCGGGGCCCGAATATAGGTCTGTGTAGAAGTGCCTCATCCAATCAATATGAGCGTCGTCCTCGTCCGCATTTTGCCAAAATGCTAAGAATTGCAGCTTCATCACAGAGGAACGTTGCGTTACAGCGGTGATTTCTGCAAGTTCTTTGCGATTAATCGCACCGCCGTAGGAATCGACCAATATAGTAAATCCCCGCATATCTGTTCCGGCGTCGCGCGACAGATATTTGTAACAGCATGCGATTTCGGCCGGAGTAAAGTTCCGCTTCATGTAACTCGATTTGTATTTGCCGCGCATCTCGCCGCCGGCGCCACCCTCCGCCTCTCGCACCGTAGCATTCAGCCATAGATGACGAGACATGTTGTAGCGCGCCTCGATCGAGTCCTTTTGATTGGCATGCAGCGTTGTCAGGCGACCGCGTGTTACGGAGGCCATGTTGGCGCGAGTACCTGCAACTGGATTGAACGGCTCAAACCGGTTGAGAAAATCATTGAGCACGCGCAAATCACTGCAGGTTCCATCTGGATTGCAGAATTGGACAGAAACGCCAAAATGGCCTGATGAGGAGTGTGTCAAACCCATGACAGAAAACAGGCCCCAGGTATCTTTATCCCGTCCCCGCGTCTCCCAATAATTGCCGTAGGTACCCAAGATGCCGGCAAAGCGCTCTGGTGTCATGTCGGCCCATGCGAAGGCAATTGAAGCTGCCATCACTTCCTGGGGAGCAGTTGGAAGATCAGAGAAGAAATAGTTGGTGATAATTCCGAAGTTTCCGCCGCCAGCGCCGCGGCAGGCTCGGAACAGGTCCGGATCGTGATCTTTATCTACTCGCCGTAGAGTTACTTTTCCGTGACTATCCACTGTAAGAATGTCGACGGCGGAAACCCAGTCGCATGTTAGTCCGTGCAGGCGGGACAATACGCCGTAACCGCCTCCGCAGATGTGTCCTCCTGCGCCTACCGTTCCGCAGGATCCACCCGGAAGAGTGACTCCGTAGCGCTTATACAAGTCGAGGTAGGCGGTGGCGAGTTGTGTGCCCGCTTCGATCCTGTAGCGGGGGGCACCGGCGATCGGCGTTGTCTGCGTCAGCAAGCTGAGATCAAGGATGGCTCCATGCGGATTGGTATAGACGAAATCTTCATAGCAATGACCGCCGCTTCGGACTGTGGGCCGCTGGCCGGAACTGACAACTCGCTGCAACGCCTGCGCCACGTCTTCGGGAGTGTCGCAAACCTCAATTCGATCGGCAGCCTCGGCGGGTGAAGGGGGAAATCGGGCATTGTGGCCTTGGTTGAGGCTGGCAAAACGGGGATCCTGTCTGGTCACAACTTCGATGCTCATCGCGCTCCATTATGAAAGTTGAATCGCTCCGTACATTGGAACTTTATCCACCAAGCACGTACTCGATCTTGCAAGGATGGTTTTGAGGACGCGTTGCGTACGGCGCGAAATAGACGAATACCAGCGGATGCAGAAAAAGTTTGCCGACTCCAGCCTAAATGGGCGGAACTCCCATCTGGCTTTCACTCATACAGCACTTGATTAATATTTTTATATACCGAGACGCAGCGAAGCGCACCTATCGGCGGGCAATGGGTCTTTATGGACCAGCGGAGGAGGATTACCATTGCAATTGATGAGCCTTTTCTTCGCCGCTGGATCGCCAACTACGGAATTCTCACCCGCCGAGATTAGAGCGAATTTGTTTGCTGCGCTCGGCAAACTCGGGCCACGTAAGAAAGTTCTGGCCGTGCCGCCGGACTTTACCCGCATGCACTCCATGAGCGGCATCTTGACCGAGCACACCTGGAGTTATTACGGCAAGGCTCTCACGGATGTGCTCCCGGCGCTGGGGACGCACAATCCCATGACCGAATATGAATTGCAGACCATGTTTGGGCCGGTGCCTCGCGATTTATTTCGGGTACACGACTGGCGCAATGACGTTGTGACGCTGGGAGAAGTTCCATCGGAGTTTATTCGCGAAGTCAGCGAAGGCAAGCTGGACTTTCCTGTGCCCGTCCAGGTGAACAAGCTGTTGCGAGACGGTGGTCACGACCTGATCTTGTCGATCGGGCAGGTGGTGCCGCATGAAGTGATGGGCATGGCCAACTTTACAAAAAACATCTTTGTTGGAACGGGGGGAGTGCTCGCCATTCATCGGACGCATTTTCTGGGCGCGGTCTACGGCATGGAGCGCATGATGGGCCGCGCAGATACGCCTGTCCGACGCATCTTCAACTATGCGGGCGACCACTTCGCGCGGAACCTGCCCATTGTTTACGTGCTGACCGTCGTTAGCAAAAATGCAGCCGGCAAGCTAGTGATGAACGGCCTGTATATCGGGGATGATTTTGAGTGCTTTGAGCGCGCGGCCGAACTCAGCCTGAAAGTCAACTTCTTCATGATGGATCGGGAGATTCGCAAAGCCGTCGTTTTCCTTGATCCGCACGAATTCAAATCCACGTGGCTCGGCAACAAAAGCGTCTATCGCACACGCATGGCGCTGGCCGATGGCGCGGAGCTGATCGTGCTTGCTCCGGGTGTGCACGCTTTCGGCGAAGATGGGGCCATCGATGCGCTGATACGGAAATATGGCTATTGCGGCACGCCGGCAACTCTTGAAGCCGTCAAGAATGATCCGGCGCTGGCCAACAATCTTTCTGCCGCCGCGCACTTTATCCACGGATCAAGCGAAGGCCGGTTTACCATTCGCTATTGTCCCGGTGGACTGACTCCCGAGGAAATTGAATCTACACATTACGCTTACGGAGATTTGAGCGAATATAGCGCAAAATATGATCCGACTAAGCTCGCCGATGGCTGGAACACGGTTGACGGAGAAGAAATCTTCTTTGTCTCGAATCCGGCGCTGGGATTGTGGGCTTACCGTGGCCGATTCCGTCAGTAAGCGTGGGATGAACCGATATCAACCGAAGGCCTGGTGCCCGTTCCCGGGAAGCAATCAAACTCATTCCTATCGCTGAACCCGCGTTCCCTGGTTCAACGGTGTTGTTAGCAGCCGATCAAGGAGTCTGCGAGGCTAGTTCGTCCGAAAGTTTTTCCAACGTCGGCACCATGTCGTCTCCTTGAGAAGTTCCCCACTGCCCGTCTTGTTGCACCATGAAGATGAGAATTCGGCCCGTCTTGGTGTTGATCTCCATCGCATTATTGAATGCGCCGCCGTGGCCGAAGCCATTTTTGGAGATAGACCAGCCGAATCCGTAGTCATGTTTCTCCATCCCGCCGTTCTGCACGCTGGTCATCGCGTGCAACGAGTCGGGAGAGATGTACTGTTTGCCGTGTAGCGTGCCGCCGTTCAAAATCATCTGGCAAAACTTTGAGACGTCGGTTGCAGTTGAGAATAGTCCGCCGGCTGGCATCGGGAATCGATGTACCCGATCATTCAGCGGGTAGGTCAGCTGGTTGATTGGTACTTCGGCGAGTTCTTTCGTCTTAGGGTCGAACTTGTAGGTTTGCGCCAATCTGCGAAGCTGTTCAGCGTTGGGCCAGAAGGTCGTGTCTTTCATCCCAAGCGGAGTGAAGAGCCGCTTCTGCATGAACTTTTCATAGGGCATCCCGCTGACGACTTCGATAATCCGCGCCGCTGTGTCGAGGCCTTCATTGGAGTATTTGTAATCCGTTCCAGGTTGAAAGATCAGCGGCTCCGCAGCAAAACTCCGCACGGAATCCTTCAATGACAGGGTGTCGAGAGCGCCCGGTTGAGCGGCAGATTTGAAGGGCAGCCCGCTGGTGTGACTGAGAATTTCCCGCACTAGAATGGGATGATTCGCCGGGACCAAGTGAGAGGATGGCTGCGAGGCCGAGCTGTTCTGTTTCGTATCCTCTGATGTCACCCGGACCATCTGGCCATGAAATTCCGGTAGATACTTCTCGACTGGATCGTCGAGATGAACCTTACCCTCATCTACCAGCATCATCAGCGCCGTCGCCGTCATGGGTTTGGAAGTGGAGGCAATCCAGAACATCGCGTTCGGCGGCATGGGCGACTTGTTTTCAAGATCGCGATAGCCGGCGGATTGCAGGTAGATGACCCTATCCCTGGTGGCAACCAACGTCACAGCGCCCGCAAGGGTGTGGTTGTTTACCAAGGGCTGCAAATAGGACTCGATCGGGTCCGGATGCCGAGAGGGAACCCCGTTCTGTGCACTGCTGAACGCTGACATGCAGAACGCTATCGCCAAAACAAAAAGGCGCTGGCCGAGTTGTCCACTCCTATGGGTCGTCCGATCGCTTCGAAGATTTTTCAATCTCATAATCTCGTGTAATTCGAATCACGACAGTACTGCGCAGCAGGCTCGCCGCGCAGTGTCCGGCGTGCCTGTGATTCTTACTTCTCGGCTTGACCGATGTTGTGCCAGCGCGCGTCGATCTCCTCCAACGTGCACCCTTTTGTCTCCGGTACTAGGCGATAAACAAAAAACCACGCGATGATGCCGATGACCCCATAGAGCCAGAAGGTCCAGGCGCGGCCCAGAGAGTGGAGCAGGCTGAGAAACGTGAGAGCCACCAGCAGGTTCGAGCCCCAGTTGGTGACCGTAGCGATGCTCATCGCGCGACCGCGAATTTTTAGAGGATATATTTCAGAGATCAACAGCCAGAAAACCGGTCCGAGGCTGATCGCGAAACAAGCGACGTAGACTGGCAGGCTGATCATCGCAACCCAGGCAACGACATTCGAAAGCGTTGGAGATAAGAACGAGAAACCGAGGACGCCAAGACTGACGATCATCCCGAAGATGCCATAGAGCAGTAGCGGCCGGCGCCCAACGCGATCAATCAAGCGCAGCGCGACCACGGTCAACAACACCATGACGACACCGACTCCAACAGTGGCCAGAATCGCGGCCGATGCGGAGTGAAGGCCCGCAAACTCAAAAATGGTGGGCGCGTAATACAGAACAGTGTTGATGCCGGTGAACTGCTGAAAAATTGCCAAACCGATACCAACAATCAATGGTCGCCGCATGGAGCGGGCGAGGAGTTCGCGCCAGCCGCCTTCCTGCAATTGCAAATCCGCTTCAATGTCATTCAGCTCGGTATCGACGTCCGTCGTTTCGCGAATTCGCTGCAGCACGCTGCGCGCTTCCGTAGTGCGTGACTGGCTCATCAGCCAACGCGGACTTTCTGGAACAAAGATGAGGCCGATCACGAGCACCAGCGCGGGAATTGCAGCCAGGCCGAACATCCAGCGCCAGGCACGCGCGTCTGCCAATCCGTAATCCGCCAGATAGGAAACCACAATGCCGATGGTGATCATCAGTTGATTCAGCGAAACGAGTTTGCCGCGAATGCTGGCTGGCGACACTTCCGAAATGTAAAGAGGCGCTGTGAACGATGCGATCCCAATAGCAACGCCGACCACCACGCGTCCGATCGCGAGCCACGCGGGCGTAGGCGCCAGAGCCGTGCCGATGGCGCCAATGATGAACAGAATGCCGACCTGGATGAGAATCTTGCGGCGTCCGAATCGATCCGCCAGCTTGCCGCCAAAGGACGCACCGATTACCGCACCCAGCAGGACAGCGGCGACGACGACTTCTTCCTGGACTCTGGTGAGTAAGAAGTCCTGCTGCACGAAAAGAATGGCTCCGGAGATGACGCCCGTGTCGTAGCCGAACAACAGGCCGGCGAGCGCGGAAATCCACGAGACCATGGTGACGAAGCCGCTGGTCGCCGGTTTAGAAACGGTTGATCCTGGAGATGACAAAAATGGCCTCCGCCCTATTGCGATCCATCGAACCTTCACAAGGGTCGTACGTTTTGTTGAGAACTACGAGGTGGCGATCAAGAGCGACCAATGGTTTCGGCGACATAATCGACGTCCGATTCCGTATCGGCGATCGTATTTTCGAGCCCATCGAAAGGCCCGGAATACGCCCCCTCAGAAGCATACCTGAACTCGCCGAGCGGATTCGCTACATTGCCGGTAGCGGGCTTTTGCTGGGCGCAAATATGTCGTCGAGCCGGTCCGGAGTTCCTTCCACGCGCTGCAGCGATGGATAGCGCATGCCATCGTAATAGGGCAGAGGGATGGTCTTATATTGCTTGCCGTCGCGAAATTGTAACTGCAGCGGTTTCTTATCCGTTTCCGCAGCCAGAATCGCATCCTTCAGCACCTTCGGAGTATAGGCAGTACTATTCACGGAGATGAGTTCCATGTTTGGAGTGATCCCGGCTTTGAACGCCGGACTATCCCACCACACGTTGGTGATCATGCCGGCCGGTCCTTGTCCATGGCGAGAGCCCATGGAGATGCCGAGGGAAGTAGAGAAATCCGCATAACCTAACTTCTCTAACTCTTTCGAGAGCCATTCGGTGGGCGTATCTGTGTAGACGAGCTTGTAACCGCCTTGCGTAAATCCGTTCATCGGGACGGGAGGATGCAGATCGTACGCGCGTTCCAAGAAGAAAGATTTCCAGTCGTAGGGCGCAACTTCGTTTAAGTCTTTCACCACATCGTTGAGGGTGTACTGGTAGGTGATCATGCTGCCGTTGTAGACGCCGAGAAATTTCTTGCAGAAATCGTCAAGCGACTTTTTGCCGTTGGTTAACTCGCGAATCTTCGTGTCCGCATCCAGCCAGATCAGCGCTCCCTCCATGTAGTAATCTTCCGGACGCTGGTAGCTCACCCAACTCACGGGACGTCGTTGAGAAACGATCGGCTGATTGGTCGTGTCGACCAGCGGACGCCAATCGCGACCGGGGCTGATGGCATAGTTCGCGGCAATACGCGCGAAGATGTCCCGCGTCTGCTCCGGCGTGCGCATGCCTGCACGCGCGGTTAACACATTGCCCCAGTATTCCGTCATCCCCTCGTAGACCCACAGCAGATCGTCGCGCATGGGCACGTTGAAATTCGGAGTCCACAAATCCGCTGGCCGGCGAAATTTTCCATTCCAGGAATGGGTGTATTCATGCCCAAGCAGATCGCGCTCGAGAACGCCATTCGGCCAATCCGTCAGATAATTTGAAGGCTGTCCATCCTCACTCGACTGGTGGTGCTCGAGCCCGACGCCGCCTACCTTGTTACTCATCAGCAGCAGGAAATCATAATGCTTGTAATGGTGCGAGCCATAGAGTTTGTCGGCCTCCGACACCAGCTTCTTATGCTCCTCAAGCTCCTCGGGAGTCATCTTCAGGTCGTCTGCCTCATCGGCAAACAGGTCCAGATGTACGATGTCGGTCGACGTCGGCGACAGGTCTACGCGCTTGAAGTAGAGGCCGGCGTACAGCGGTGAATCCACCAAGGTGTTGAGCGTGGTCTGTTGGAATGTAATGGTGTCGCCCTGGTCAGATGCCGTTTCCAGAGCCGTAGCGTATTTCCATCCGCTCGGCAGCTTCAATGTGGTATCGACGGGAATATCGCGGGAAAAATATCCGGCGGGATACATCACCACTTCATTCCATTCCAGGTCTGCGATGGCGTCTGAAATTTCGATGCGCCCGGCGCTCGGTTTGATCGGGGATAGGTAGTCGAAGTCGAGTCCAACTGTTTTCGCTTCTGCGGTGAGCGGCACGTGGAACGCATAAACATTCACGCGGTCGCGCACCCATTGCACGCGCTTGCCATCCACGGAGGTGACGATGCCGCCCAGGCTCTCGATGGGGCCGGAAGGTTCATGGTCGCCCGGCAGCCACTGCGGATAGAGCAGCACCATTTCCTTTGAGCCGGGCTCGACTGGGATGTCCTCGTGCACTTTTTCCACGCGGTCCACGTTGTTGGTCAGGTCCACGGTTAATTCGATCGGGCCGACATACGGCTTGTCGAGCGGCGCGATAATGGCCGGCGGCATCGGCACGGGCTGCGGTTGCGCTTGCGATTTTGTTTGCGCCAATGCGCAGCAGGTGAAGGCGGCAGAGGAAACGAGGAGAAGGCAGGCGGAACGCATCATGGCATCGAGTGTAATTGTTGGTGGAGTTGGTGTGTCAATGGAGACTGGCATGCGGCATCTGTCTCACCGCTGCTATGTCCGCATCGCGGAGGCGCGGCAGGCAGTGGGCGAAACTACAAAAAGTGCCAGGAATTTCACCCCTACTTTGTAGCGAGCGTATCGTAGGATTTTCAGAGGGATGCAGCCTATCGCCTATCTTGCCATTGCCGGCCTGAACCATATCCGCGCCATCGATCTTCTGATCGTTGTGCTCTATTTGGCTGGCATCACCTTATTCGGCCTGCATTTTCGCAGCAAGGGAGATTCGCTTCGCAGCTACTTTCTGGCGGAACGCACCATCCCGTGGTGGGCCATCTCGCTTTCTATTGTCGCGGCCGAAACCAGCACGCTGACGATCATCAGCATCCCTGGGCTGGCTTTCACTGGCGATTTTGGATTCCTGCAACTGGTGATGGGCTACCTGGTTGCCAGAGTCGTGCTGTGTCTCCTGTTTCTTCCTGCATATTTCCAAGGAGAACTGCTGACTGCCTATCAATTGATCGATCGGCGATTCGGTCCAAAATTGCACAAAGTGACGGCGGCCATATTTCTGCTGACCCGCGCTGCTGCAGAGGGCGTGCGCCTGTTCGCCATTTCAATCTTGATCGGCATTGCGATCGGCACCAGCGATATTGCATCGATTGTCATCATTACTGTGTTGACGCTGCTGTACACAATCAAGGGCGGCATGGCGGCTGTCATTTGGACCGACGTGATGCAGATGTTCATTTATATCGGGGGCAGCTTTGCTGCCCTATGGGCATTGGGTCATCAGGTTCCTGGCGGCTGGAGCATGATCCACCAGGCTGGGCAAGCGGCAGGGAAGTTCACCGTATTTCATTTTGCGTTGAATCTGACAACGACCTATACATTCTGGACGGGTCTCATCGGTGGCTGCTTCCTGACAATGGCGAGCCATGGCACGGACCAATTGATGGTGCAGCGCCTGCTGGCCGCGAAGAATCTGCGCGAATCGCGTCTCGCTCTTCTGTCGAGCTGGTTTATTGTGGCACTGCAATTTTTACTTTTTCTTTGCGTGGGTGCGGGACTCTATGTCTATTACACTCGCGTCGCGCCGGGGACTACATTTTCCAGTCCGGACCGGATCTTTCCCGCGTTCATTGTCGATCACATGCCTACGGGCGTTTCGGGATTGATCATCGCGGCTGTTTTGGCCGCAGCTATGTCCAATTTAAGCGCCGCTCTCAATTCGCTTTCTTCCACTACTGTGGTCGACTTTTATATGAAACTTCGCCCCAATGCCGCGGGTCGAGAGCGCTCCAGTGCTTCACATATCTCCACGTTGTTCTGGGCGGTTGCATTGTGC
Source organism: uncultured Acidobacteriota bacterium (assembly GCA_963821145.1). Lineage (GTDB taxonomy): Bacteria > Acidobacteriota > Terriglobia > Terriglobales > Acidobacteriaceae > JAKAAZ01. The sequence goes on along the minus strand of CAWGCV010000020.1, from coordinate 293,921 downwards.
GGGCTTGCTTTCGTATCGCGCGGAAGCAAACACGTGGTGGAAGTAGGGCTTTCCATTGCGTCGGTCGCTTACGGCTCACTGTTGGGCGTGTTTCTGCTCGGCACGCTGACCCGGCGCGCCAATGAAGCGGGAACCATTGTCGGTATGATCGTCGGGCTGGGAGTGAATATTTTTCTTTGGCTTCAGCCGGCTCCTGTCGCTTTCCAGATTGCGGGTTTTCACGGCTTGCTGCCCAGGATCGCGTGGACCTGGTATGTGGTGATTGGAACAGCGATCACCTTCTGCGTAGGATATGTATTCAGCCTGCTGTCTTCTCGGACACGCTGGGGACAGAAGCCTGGTTCAGAACAGGAATCTGTGGCGTAGGACGAATGCGTTCGACAGGCAAGATTACTGCGCCGGTTTTGCAAGCCTGGAGTCGAGGAATTGCTGAAAGACTTCGAATCGCTCGGCGCGCGGCACACGCTCCGCTCCAATCCGTTGACCTAATTCTTGACACAAATCTGTACTCACTCGATAGGTCGGCCACTTCGGCAGCGCGGAATTATTGGGATCGCCTGTCTTCGCAAACTGCACCCAATAGCCGATGATGGCGTTTGAAAGCGTCTTATCGTATGGACGGTGGATCCAGGTGGCCCAATACTTCTTGCTGAGGAACATACTTTCTTCGCTGTGAAATGCACCGAGTGCGGCAAACTCTCCCGCTCCGACGTAGGTGAAGTGATAGAGGTAGGCCGGCTGGTGAATGCGAGCCATTTCGATCGCCAGCAGGCGCGCGCCAAAGCCAAAGTCGAAATCCGTATCCATAGTTCGGAACACTCCGGGGACATCTTTATCCGACTTTGCCGGATATTGTGCGAACACCTGGTCCGCCATCGGGCCGAATTCTCGATGAAGCCATTGCCGATATTCGTCAACCGTTTTGGGTCGATTGGATTTGCCGCCGACAAGCGAGCTGGCGAAGATCGACACCTCATCATTATTGCTGCCGACGATCACCGGAATTTTCGCCTGCTTTCCGTTCGCGAATGCTATCGCAGGTTGCTCGGGAAAGAACCAGCCGTCGACAACCGGCTCCAGATCGACTCGGTCATCCTTAGCGGCTGTAAGCAGAAGCTTCGCCGCAGGCAAAGCGCGCAGCGCTGCCAGAGATTTCGGACCACTTTGGATTCCGAAATCCTTTGCGAGCAATTCTCCGTTGGTTTCCGCCTGCCGCGTTGTCGGATACACCGAATCGACGCAAACGCCACTTTGCATGATGGCTCGTTGAAATAAACCGGCGGCAACGGGAGAGGCCATCAGGTTGCAAATATCCAAAGCGCCGGAGGATGCGCCGAAGACTGTGACATTGTCGGGATCGCCACCGAATCGGCTGATATTTCGTTTGACCCATCGCAGCGCTTCCACCTGATCCAGGTGGCCGTAGTTACCGGAAACGTGATGCGGTGATTCCGCAGCAAGGGCGGGATATGCAAAAAATCCAAAAACGCCGAGCCGATAGTTCAGGCTGACGACAATCACACCTTGCTGAGCGAGAGTCGAACCCAATGGCGGCCAATTCGCAGCCCCTTCCACGTTGCCGCCACCGTGCACCCAGACCATGACCGGCAGCTTCGAAGCGCCGTGCAAGTTCGAGCTCCACACGTTGAGATACAGGCAGGCTTCATTGGTCACCATCTTTTGAATGCCCAGCATCTCGGGTAGCCAGGGGCTGGGAGTTTGTGGACATGCGGGACCGTACTTCATCGCTTCGCGAATTCCTGTCCAACTCGGAGGTGGTTGCGGCGCCTTCCAGCGCAAGTCGTCGACTGGTTGCGCAGCATAGGGAATGCCGAGAAACGCTGCCACATGGGGAGTACCGGTGACCCAGGAACCTTGCAGCGTTCCGGCGTCGATGTTCACTTTCGGAGGCGACGGCTGCGTTTGCGAGCGGAGAGAACTCGCGCACAACAAGGAGCACGCGACAGCAAGCATTGCTGTCATTGGAGGTTTCGATCTGGGCGGGTGCTGGGGGAAAATCATGACGACTCCAATCTCGCACTACGGATGTTTCTAACAATATATTGAAGATCGTGGATTGAAGGTTTCATCCGTTTCGAACCGCGCGCTGCCGGCAAGTGAATGGTCGGATATGCGATTCAGGTGCTACTCTGGTTTTTTCTCAGGGATCACCTGCTCGACCTTCGAACGAACCGTCTGCTGCATTTCAGACGGTGAATGGATTGCAATGGCAGTCCGGAAATCCATGAAAACGATGAAAACATTTGCCTCGCGCGTTCGGCGCTGTTGCCTTGTGCTTCTCATATTTCAGTTGGCCTGCTTTGCGGTTGAAGCGCAGGGAACACACTACGTCGTTTCTGTGGCTGTCGCCAACATGTTTTCAAAACCCTCCGCGGATGTTGACGTGGTTTCGCAGGCCATCTTCTCCACGAACGTGGATGAAGTTGCGGAGCAACCCGGCTGGATAAAAATTAAGACGCCGCAGGATGGATATACGGGCTGGGTTTCTCGCACCGACCTGACGCGGCTTGATAGCGCCACCGGTTACGCGGCCGCTGGCGAGATCGCCGAGGTCGAAGAACTGCGGTCGCATCTTTATCGCGAACCGAACGTGACCACGCAAGCACCCTTGATGACCCTGCCGTTCGAAGCGCGTCTGCAAGTCATCGAGGAAAAGCCCGGCGGCCGCTGGCTGAAGGTAGAGCTACCCGACCAACGCGTGGCATGGGTGCAGCAGGGCGATGTTGCCGTGAGCATGAATGGGGGCGCGGATCTCGCACCGCACCTGACGATTTCGCAGATGGCGAAATTCAGCCGTCGCTTTCGCGGCTTGCCGTATACCTGGGGTGGCAGCTCAAGTTTCGGCTACGATTGCTCCGGCTTTGTTCAAATGCTGATGCGCCAGCGGGGTTACCTGATCCCGCGCGATGCCGATGTCCAGGCTGCGTGGAGTGGGTTCAAACCGGTCAAGGCTTCAAGACTTCGCGCGGGCGATGTGCTGTTCTTCGGCAGTAATGGCAAAATCACACACACCGGAATGTTCATCGGCCATGGAAAGTTTATTCAGGCAACCACGCATGAGCACCCGGTGATCCAGATCAGCAAGCTGGATGCATATTGGCGTCATTTGCTGGTTGTCGAACGGAGAGTCAAACCATGAATCGTCGCAAGTTTGTTCAGGCCGCTGGTCTGAGTGGGTTGCTCACCTGCCTGCCCGGCAAGACGCTCGCGTTTGCAGAGGAGAAGAAAACGTCTCCACGTGCGACCTCCGTCGACACCGATATTTTTCGCCTGAAACTGCGACACACCTGGACGACCACCATGTCCTCCAGCACATATCGTGATGTTCTTTATGTCCATTACAACCACGACGGCATCACCGGAGTGGGTGAAGGCGCGCCCATTGTGCGCTACAAAGAGGATGCCAAGGGCGCGCAGGCCGCTGTTGATTCCGTGCTGCCAATGCTTAATTCTTCCGATCCGACACAATTTGAAAAGGTGATCTCCGAAGTTTTCGCGCGCGTTCCTGGTCAGTGGGCAGGAAAAGCCGCCATCGACATCGCCTTGATGGACTGGATGGGGAAGAAACTCGGCGTTCCGCTGTATCAGTATTTCGGACTGGACCCGAAAGATGCGCCGGTGACAGATTTTTCCATCGGGATCGACACTCCTGCGATTACACGGGAGAAGGTGAAGGAAGCGGCGGCATTTCCGATTTTGAAAATCAAGGTGGGGTTGGACACGGACGAGCAGACGATTGCGGCGGTGCGCAGCGTGACCGATAAGCCGCTGCGTGTCGATGCCAATGAAGGTTGGACTGACCGCGAAGTGGCGGCGCGCAAGATTGACTGGCTCTCCAAGCAAAACGTTCAGTTTGTGGAGCAGCCGATGCCTGCCGATCGAATTGATGACTTGCGTTGGCTACATCAGCGTGCCAGCCTGCCGCTGATGGGCGACGAATCCTGCCGGCACCCGGCGGATATTCCCAAGCTGGTGGGAGTATTCGATGCGCTGAATTTCAAGCTGGATAAAACCGGCGGCATGACGCAGACTTACATGATGATTCAAATGGCGCGCTCGCTGGGGTTCAAGACCATGCTGGGATGCATGGTGTCCAGTTCCTGCAGCATTACCGCGGCTGCCCATCTTTCTCCTCTGGTTGATTACGCGGATCTCGACGGCAATCTGCTTGTCGCAAATGATCCTTATCGGGGAGTCACCGTGAAAGATGGCTGGCTGATTCTTCCCAACAGGCCTGGACTCGGGCTACTTTCAGCGTAAGGAGCATGCGCAAAGTGCGCAGGAAATTCTTCGTTCATTTCGACCGTCATTTACTCGCGAGGTTGTTTCGCTATGCCAGGGATTGTGCGTGCCGCTTCCTTTGCTGTCACTCTATCGTTGGCGTCCGCAGTCGCTCTTGTTGCGGAGTCGACGCCGAAGCAGTTCACGCTGCAGCAGGTGATGAGCGCGCCCTTCAACTCTGATCTGGTGGCGGCGCACGCGAAAAATCGGTTGGCGTGGATTTCAAATGTCGAGGGGCGGCGCAACATCTGGATCGCTGAGCCTTCCAGTGCCGGCTATACATCCCGCGCGATTACAAACTATACGCACGACAGTGGTCAGGATATTTCCGGGCTGCAATGGTCACCCGACGCGGATTCCATCGTGTACGTTCGCGGCAGCGATCCGGATAATGCGCAAAAGATGTCGGCCAATCCTGCGTTGCTGCCGCAAGGTGTCGAGCAGGACGTGTGGCTGGCTTCGCTCGACGGTGGCGCACCGCGCAAACTTGGCCCTGGCAATTCTCCCGCTTTCTCTACCCGCGGAGACGCTGTGGCCTGGGTGCTGGATGGGCAGATATGGTTTCTCTATTTGAACAATCCCGAGGCCAAGCCTGCGCAGCTGCTGCATACGATGGGCACCAGCGGAACTCTTCGCTGGTCGCCGGATGGAACGGCGCTGGCTTTTGTCAGCGATCGCAGCAGTCATAGTTTTATCGGTGTCTATTCGTTCGCTACGAATACGCTGGAGTATCTCGATCCGGGCTCGGATCATGATCGTTACCCGATGTGGTCGCCGGATAGCCGCCAGATCGCCTTCATTCGCGTTCCGTATTACAAGCAGGAAAACTTCGATGAACCGCACCGCGCCGGACTGCCATGGTCGATTCGAGTTGCAGATGTTGCGACGGGGAATGGTCGTCAGGTATGGAAGGCTGACGCTGGACCGGGCAGTTTTTTCCGGGAAATTGTCGGCACCCAACAAGTTTTCTGGACAGGGGATGATCGTCTGGTTTTTCCCTGGGAGCGCGATGGTTGGACACACCTCTATGCAATTCCAGTGCAGGGAGGGCAGGCGAAATTACTGACGCCAGGGGATTTTATTGTCGAGTACGTTTCCATGAGCCCAGACCGCAAAACCATCGTCTACTCCTCGAACCAGAATGACATCGATCGTCGTCATGTCTGGAAACTTTCTGCTGCGGGTGGGGCTCCCGAGGAGTTAACCCAAGGAACTGGCATTGAAACCGCGCCGGTGGTTGCGAGCGACGATCAGACGGTCGCGGTGCTGCGTTCCGATGCGCAGATTCCCATGCGTCCAGCGGTGGTTACGCGCGGCGGCAGGGTGCAAGATCTGGCGCCACAGACGATTCCCGCAAGTTTTCCCGCGGCCAGCATGGTCACTCCCAAGCAAGTCATCTTCAAGGCGACCGATGGATTGCAGATTCACGGGCAGCTCTTTCTTCCGGACGGCGCTGCCAATTGTGTTCGTCATCCCGCCGTGGTGTTCGTGCATGGCGGATCGCAACGCCAGATGATGCTGGGTTGGCATGACATGGGCTATTACTCGAACGCATACGCGATGAATCAATACCTGGCCAGCCAGGGATATGTTGTCCTTTCCATCAACTATCGCAGTGGCATTGGCTATGGCCTCGATTTTCGCGAAGCACTGAATTATGGAGCCACAGGGGCCAGCGAGATTCGAGATTTGAAAGGCGCGGCCCTCTACCTGCGGAGCCGCTGCGACGTCGAACCGGAACACATCGGCATCTGGGGCGGAAGTTGGGGAGGCTTTCTGACTGCGCTGGCTTTGGCGCGTGCCTCGGACCTGTATGCCGCCGGCGTCGACATGTCCGGCGTGCATGACTGGAACATTGACAATCCGCAGAATTTTGCCATTTCCGATAGCGCCTTCGATCCAAATGCCCGGTGGCGCCTGGCGTGGGAGTCTTCGCCGCTGTCCTCGGTGAAAACGTGGCGCTCTCCAGTGTTGTTAATCCAGGGCGATGACGATCCTGAAGTGCCGTTTCTGCAAACTGTCGAGTTGGCAGCCGCCCTTCGCCAGCAACACGTGCCGGTTCAGGAACTAATTTTCCCGGATGAGGTGCACGATTTTCTGCTGCACCGGAGTTGGGTCGCCGCCTATACAGCAGAGGCGAAATTCTTCGACCAATATCTGAAGCCGATGTCTGCGCAATCACCGCCTTCAACTCACTAGTAGCGTGTCGCAGAGTCAACGGTACTCGACGAGGTGCACAAATAGCGGTGGGGCTATTTCCAACGAGGCGTTGCCCTGCAGCCGGCTAACGTTGCCAATCCACCCCAGCGGCGGTACTCTTCCGGAATGCGACCGCTTCGATATTCCATCAATGTGACGTTGGACGGGTGCTGCGATCATCGAGCCATCATCCCGGACGAAGACTTGCATCGGCACGCGGCGGAAAAGCTTGCCCAGGCCGATGCGCTCCTCTTTGGCCGGGTGACGTACGAAATGATGGAGGCAGCGTGGCGGCCGCCGGCGCTGATAGGAACGAGGCCTGATTGGATGGAACCCTTTGCCCGGACGATCAACGCGGCGAAGAAGTACGTTGTGTCGAGCACGCTGGATCGGGTCGATTGGAACGCGGAGCTAGTGCGCGGTGATCTGGGGACGGCCGTTCAACAGCTCAAGCAGGAGTCGGGCAACGGACTGTTCGTGGGAGGTGTACAGCTCCCACTGGCGCTGGCGGAGCTAGGATTGATCGACGAGTACGAGTTCATGGTGCAACCCAGGCTAGTGGGACACGGTCCGACCTTGTTCGAGGGACTATCGAAGCCTGTCGACTTGAGGCTCGTGAGCCAGCTGGAGTTCGGCTCGGGGGCGGTGGCGTTGCGGTATGAGCCAAGAAGATAGCCATTGGGCTTGTTCGATCGAGTCGGCCGCCCGCAAATCTTGGTATTTGAGCCTTGGAACGCAATAATTTAGGCAAAATGCATCCAACAGATTCGCCAAAAGGGCATCTAAGTGACTGATTGCCGCGACGATATCTGTTCTGCCTCTGAGGTGGCTATGCCTAGCTGCATGTCACGAGACTGCATGGAGAGTGGACGAAGTATCACGCGAATGTGAGGAATGGCGTTACGCTCTACGGTATTGGGTAGACTGGAATAACCCCGCGCCACCCACAAAACGTTTCCCGAGGGAAGACTGTCGGAGTGAAGCAACTGAGACCCTGGAACCTACAACGCGCCTTGCCGTATCTCTTGATTGGGTTCGCAATGCTGTGGCTGCCGCGCGCCTATGCCGCCACCTGCAAAAGCGAATCGGAAATGACCGCGGCGGAGCGGGATGCCTTGTCGAGTGCCGCCCGCGCCATGGCCGGTGAGGTGCAGAGCGGCGACGTGCAAGCCCTGCAGTCGAAAACCATTCCCGCGGTGGCTGCCAATTTCGGCGGAATTGCCGCCTCGGTCGCGACTCTAAAGCCACTGGTCCAACACGCCACTCTTACAGTCGACGATCTGTATACGCTGGACGCATCGACGGAGCCTGCCGGCAGCGCTGCAACGGACTTCTTTTGCGGAAATCCGATCATTGTTTTTCACTTTACCAATCTGCCTCCGGCGAAGTACGCGCTGGCGATTCTTCACGCCACCGGCGTTGAAAAGCCGCAGCAAATCTCGCTGGTCCTGTCCGAAACCACGCCAAACCAATGGATGCTGGCCGGATTCTTTAGTCGCCCCATGATGGAAGCCGGCCATGATGGCCTGTGGTATTGGGAGCGCGCGAGAGAATTTGCGCAGAAAAAGATGAATCTGGCCGCATGGTTCTACTACCAGACGGCCGCATATTTACTGGATCCGGTGCCGTTCCTGGCCAGCCCGAACCTGCAGAAGTTGCAAGAGGAAGCCAGCCAGGTGCGGCCCGCGAATCTTCCTGGCGAGACGCCCATGACGCTGAGCGTTCACGGCATTACCTTCCAGATCACGGGAATGCAGCCAACTACGGAACTGGGCCCATGGGATCTCGAAGTTCATTACGTTCCCGACGCAGCGCATAAGGCTCAATTGAGCGATCCCACGGCTGCCAGGCAGCAGGTGATCGATGTGATGACGGCGCTGCTGGAGCAGAATCCAGGCCTGCGCCAAGCGTTTCATGGCATGTGGGTGCGTGCGTTTGAAGGGGACGCCTCTCTGTTCGCATTGGAACTACCGATGGAGCAAATTCCCGCCGGAGCCCAGCCTGCGGCGAGTGCAAGTCCGGTCGCGCAACAAACAACTCCTGTGACCGCCTACGATCCAACAAAGCCTGAAGTTCAACCCAGTCTGACCGAGGACCGTGATCCGGTCCTTACGCCCGACGTCGAAGTGAAAGCACCCGTCACCCCGGGAACTCCCGCTGCCGCCGCGCAGCCCGGAGAAATTCAAAAGGGAAAATCCGGTGTCTACACGCTGCGGGAAGATGTGAACGAAGTGGTGCTGAACTGCACCGTAGTGAACGAGCAAGGCAAGCTGGTGAAGGACTTAAAGAGCGCGGATTTTCAGGTGTGGGAAGATGGCGCTCCCCAGAAGATTGATTCATTCCAGTTTCAGGACCTGCCGGTGTCGATGGGCATTCTTGTGGATAGCTCAGGGTCGATGCGAGATAAGCGCGCAGCCGTTGATGCCGCCGCATTGGAACTGGTGCAGGCTTCAAATCCTGACGATGAAGCGTTTATTGTGAATTTTTCCAATCGAGCCTATCTCGATCAGGATTTCACGTCGAAGATTTCCGAACTGCAACAGGGCCTGCAGCACTTTGACCCGCAGAATATGACCGCGATGTACGATGCTGTAGTCGCTTCCGCAGACGAATTGTCCAAGAACGCGAAACACCCGAAAGAAGTGTTGATCATCGTTACAGATGGCGCTGATAACGCATCGAGACTGAGCCTTGAGCAGGCGGTTCATCGTGTCCAGTACATGGGGGGCCCGGTTGTCTATTCCGTTGGCCTGCTTTTTGGAGACGATAAGGAAGAAGCGGAGCGGGCGAAGGCAGACCTGGAAACGCTTTCGGCGGATACGGGCGGGATCGCATATTTTCCCGAGTCGCTGCAGGATGTGGACGAGATCGCCGCTGAGATTGCCCGAGACATTCGTCATCAATACACAATCGGTTATCACCCCACCCGGCCTGTCACCCTGGGCGGCTTCCGGATCGTGCGAGTGCAGGCCGAAGCACCGGGCCATGGCAAGCTGATCGTCAGAACCAGCAAGGGGTATTACCCCAGGCGGGAAATTGAGCAGAAGCAGAAGATGCTCCACGTCGAACCGATCCAGCCGATTCAGCCGAAGCAATGAGCTCGACACATGCGCGCCTCGTCACGCCTGCATTAAAAGTGAATGGCAATGAAGTATTGCGGCCTGACGGATTGGTTTCGCACGCAGCGAAAGATCCGGAATCCCAGCCTGACCTACGACTGGATCGAATCCTGTGAGCGAGCGGCGGTGTGGAACGTCGCAGCATCGGGAGCGAGACTGCGCATGATGATGAGCTAGCCCGCGACACTTCGCAGTATCGCGGGTCGAGGCAAGCATCAAAACATGTGGAAGTCGACTTCAATCACCATCTGAACCGGAACTGCGCGGCCCTTGAACATCGCCGGCTTGAACTTATACTGGCGAACCGCTTCCACCGCTTTTTGGTCGAGTCCCATGCCGAGAGGATGAACAACGTGGACGCCTTCCGGGTTACCCTGAGCGTCGACGATGAGTCCGACAGAGGCAACGCCCTGATATTTCACACGTCGAGCCGCATCGGTAAACTCCGGCTCAACCTTATGGATCACGACGGGCGCCGTCACACCACCGCCAACGGCCATCACTCCGCCGCCGTAGCCGCCAACCGTTCCAGATCCGATGCCGCCGCCGTCACCTGCGCCGATACCGCCACCTCCGCCTACGCCAAAGCCGGAACCTCTACCGCCACCCTGCGACTTCATAACAACCTGCGTCGACTGTGGCATACCGATGTTGGGCATGTTGTTGTCGGGGAGCTTAATCTGCTGAGGCATCACCACGGCCGGCGCGACTGCCAGCTTGGGATGATCGACTTGAAGTTCCGGAGGATTAATCGGCGCCTTTTCTACCGGCGGCAGATGTCCTTTGTTGGCCTCGACGGGCTGATGGAAACCGCCACCACCACCGCCACCCATGGCTTGGGGCGCGGGCGCAGTTACTGGCGGAATATACGGTGGGACCACAACAGGAGTCACCTCCACTTTTTGCGGGGCAACAAACTGGTGACGCGCCTGCAGGATGAACCACACGAGGGCCGCAAAGATTCCCGCATGCAATAGGAACGAGAGCATGCTGGAGGCAGGGCTACGCTTGACCGCCATGGGATCGGCAACTGCGATCGGCTGCGAAACCAGCTCCAGCGGCGGCAACTTCTCGGGGAAGAAAAAATCGCGCAGGTTTCCGACCAGGCCTGTCAACAGGCTCTCATTCGGCAACTCCCGTCCGACCGGGATCCGGGTAGTCGTCAGGTGCAGTTCCGATCGTGCCGGAAACGTGTCTGGCCGTTTGCGGCCATGCGAGGGCTCGAGGGAAGGGCTGAGATCAGGATTTGTTAGTGCCGGGTTGCCCATAACTGTTTGCTGGGAGGCAGAACCCCAGCGTCTCCTTCAAGAATGAAAAGCAAATTTTTTTCCAATCGAAATCACTGCACGCTCTTTACATTGGATTCATTCAAAACGCTTGCCGATCACCAAATGCCTTTATCGCTTCCAGTAATTTTTTGCCCCACCGCTGCCGCCGTGGCTAGCCATGGCAGCAAGCCAAGACGAGCACTGCTGTGCAGCTCACGCTTAAGCAGCAAACCGGTCAGCTGTGTTCCATACAGGCTGGCGGATTGCGGCATAATCGGCACGCGCAGAAAATCTTTGCGGAAGAAGATTTCTTCGCCGCCGAATCTTGATGATTCTCTGACGAATCGCGGCAGATCGAGACCGGTGCCGCGATATTGCTTCACGTAATCCGACACGATTACCAGGTAAGTGGCTACGCCTTCCCAAATGCCGGAGGCATTCGCGGAATAGCGCAGATCTTCGAAGTCGACTGCGCCCGATTCAACCAGCGCCGCCGAGTCCACGATGTCGCAGAGGCGGAAATAAAAATGCCGATACATGCGTTGCAGCGTGGAGATCATCAGCCGATCAGAAGCCGATGTCACGCGGAAGGTGTCATCTTCAATGCGCACCAAACGGGTGCGTCCCATCAGGCGATCCGCCAGGGTAATCTGCTCGCCGGTCTGGCCGAGCCGTCCCACGTGGATCTCGACGGATTCCGGCAATCCGGGAATCAGGAAATTCCACTTGCGAGCCAGGCGATCGCCCCAGCTTCTGGCGTCTAGCTGCGCCTGGAAGCGACGCTTCATCAGGGGCACAACTTGCTCCGGAGTCGCGTTGGTGTACAGATCCAAATCGCTGCCAAGATCAGGCCAATGATCCAACGACTTGATCACGGTTACATCCAGGCCTTCCTCTTGAAACGCATTGCAAATCGCGTGCAGGAAGGGAATCGCATTTTCGATGCGGGCGCGTTCTTCTGCCACCGCAGCCTCGGCCCACTCGACCCGCGTGCCATCCTTCGCGTCGCGAAATATTTTCAGGGCAATCTCAAATCCACGCACCACCACGTGATTCAAATTCGCGAGTTCGACTAAATCGTCAAATTCCTCACGGCTGATTCCGATGATTTCCGAACTCAGGGCAGTGTTGGATTGCGCGGATACATCGCCGGCATGCTTCGACAAAAGCAGGCGTGAAAGGGTGACCATGGATTTAGACGAAATAGGCTGGGCAGTTGATTTAGGCATATGTGCAGTCGGTCTCTCAGTTTGAATTAGGTGCTGGTGCTTCAGTATTTGGAACTGCCGGCGTCGGAGACTTTATGGGGGCTGTGCTCGGTTCTGCCGGGTGATTGCCACGACGAATTAATTCGATTGGACCTGTTTGCTGACGCGCTGCCTGTCGATAGGCGTCGATCTCGCTGTCTACCTTCTGATTGCTTGCGTTGGCAACGGTATCCAGATTTTCGCCTTCAACAGAACCCTGCGTGGCCAGCCCGACTCGAGCATTCGCGTCATCGGCGCTGCGTGCTTTGGAGTAATAGAACTGAGCTGTTTCAAGGTCTCCGTCTTTCTCAGCGACATAGCCGAGATTGTTCAGCGAAAAGGCGCTATGCGGATCAAGCGAGTAGGCTTGCAGAAAATCTTTTTTCGCCGCCGGCCAGTCATTCTGATTCGCTGCGGAGACTCCGTGCAATGTCAGCATCCTTGCCTGCAACTCGGTATCGCCTTCATTTTGAATGCGCTTTCTCAGCAGGCGCGCACTGATCGCGGCCACCTCGCTGATCGGTTTTCCACGGGTCGCGCGATTCAGCGTCACCACGACAGGCTCGGTGGAACGAGATGCGGCTGCCGCGTCATATTGCTGTAGGGCCCCGCTAAGATTTCCGGTGGCCTCTTCCGCAACTCCCAGATTATTGAGTGTGAAAGGATTCTCCGGCTCAATCGCAAGAGCCTGGCGTAGCATCACCACCGCTTCAAAATTGCGATCCTGCGCCAATAACTGGATGGCTTCGACGTTCATGCGATTTACCCGCATCGGCTTATCCTTCAAGTCGGTGAGGGCAAATGTCAGAGGCTTTCCTTCCAAATCCTTGGCGTTACTCAGGTCAATTCTGGCGGTGCTGCCTTGCTCTGACGCCAGCTTATAGAATTTCTGAGCGCGGTCCAGCTTTCCCTGAAGCTCGGAAATGTATCCTAAATTGTTCAATGTGAAAGGATCGGCGGCGTCATAGAGATACGCCTTATAGAACATCGCTTCGGCTTTCTCATATTCGTGCTTGCGGACAGCATCGACTCCTTCACGGTTCAAACGCTGAACAGGTGTCAGCTCGCTATGTTTTGGAATCGTGATTCGGATATCTTTTCCCCACGCATGGTGAGACCCAGTGCCGATGATCAGCACAATCGCAGCGCAGTATCGGAGACGAAAAATGGACATCGCGGGTTTTCACCTTTCCGCTCGACTTGTATGTGCGAGCCATGTGGGGGGAACTATTAATAGATAGTTAAGATGCGCAACGTCAAAATATGTTGCCAAGGTGAGAAACCAATTCTTGAAGGCCGCCTGCATTGAATCTGCACCAAAAATGGTGCTAAGCCACCCTGGAGCGGTTTACTGACATCAAAGAGAGATACTGAAAAATGATGGAACTGTCAGAGTGAGGCAAATGGCTCGTCTTTTTACTAGGTTCACTGGAGTGGTGGTAGCCAGCATGGCGATTGCCCAGGTATCACTGGCTGCGCAAAACTCAGCTCAAAATGCGGATATTCAGCCGGCCCAGACCGTACAGACCGGTGTAGCAAATCAATCTGCTTTGCCGCCGCCGCCGAAGGGCAGAAGCACGGTGGAAGGTGGAACCATCCGCAGCGTGGACCCGGTTCGTGATCAGCTGGTCCTGGGCGTTTACGGCGCCAAGCCGATGAAAATTCTGTATGACGAACGAACCCAGGTATACCGGGATGGAGTGAAAGCTCCTCTCGCTGACTTGCATGCCCAGGATCACGCCTCCGTGCAGACGGTTCTGGATGGCACCAAGATTTTCGCTGTGAGCATCCATATGTTGTCGCAGGCGCCGCAAGGTGAGTGCCAGGGGCAGGTGCAGGGTTACGATTCGGGAACTGGAACCCTGACCGTGACTGCTGCGTTATCGGGTCAGGCGATCAGCCTGCACGTGCCGGCCGGAACGTCGATCGTGGGTGTTGGCCAGTTCAAGGTCTCTTCGCCCAGTGCGGGCTTGCAAGACCTGGTGAAGGGAACGCTGGTATCGGTGCAGTTTGACTCCAGCAACAACGGACGCGGGGTTGCAAGGCAGATCTCGATTCTGGCCACCCCGGGATCGTCCTTTGAATTCACTGGCAACGTAGTTGCGCTTGACCTGGCTGCGAACCGCCTTGTCCTGCTCGACCCCAAGGATGATCAAAGTTATTCCATCGTTTTCGACAGGAGTCGCTTTCCAATGAGTCAGGATATCCACATTGGAACTCACGTGACTGTGACCACCACCTTCGATGGCTCCCATTATGTGGCCACGGCAGCGAAAGTCCTCTAGTTCAGCTAGACAACAGCTGGTAGAAAGTGTCTAAGCTTAGAGGCAACCCAAGCATCTCCCCTTGAGAGGAAGGCATCCAACCTCCGAATCAGAATATTCCCAGTTCAGTGCTGCTTCGCTGACGGGTAAATAGTCTGACTTTCGCGTTCTTTTCGCTCGCTTGTTTTGTTGGACGCTAAGACCGTCACGACTTTATTAAGGATGGTGGAGCGTGTATTTTGCCATGAAGCGCTTGATGATCGGTACAGCCTTGATTTGCGCGGGGCTCATGTCGGGCTGCCGCGGTGCTGGTTTGCTTCCCGCACAAACGCCCCCGGGCCCAACCGCGGCTCTTACTGCGTCCCCTGCAACTGTCGCGCCTGGCTTGTCTACGACGCTCTCGTGGACTACCGCGTATGCCTCGACCGTAACGATTGACAACGGCATCGGTGTCGTTGCCGCGTCGGGATCGATGGCGATCACTCCCTCGTCCACAACGGAATATACGTTGACCGCGACCAGCGTCAACGGTACTGCCACCTCGGCCGCGACTGTGACAGTGCACGCAAACCCTCCAACGGCGAAGTTGACCGCCGCTCCAACAACGATTACGGCAGGAAATTCCGCGACATTGACGTGGAGCACTACAAACGCAACCAGCGTTTCTATTGATAACGGAATCGGAACGGTCGCTGCGTCCGGTTCGACGACGGTCAGCCCAACGACGACCACGACCTATACGTTGACCGCGACCGGCAGCGGCGGTACTGTGACCGCGACCGCAACCGTAACCGTGCAGGAATTGATGCCGACAGCGAAGCTGGCTGCCTCACCGTCGTCGATTAAGGCGGGAGAGACGTCGACCCTTACCTGGACGACGACCAATGCAACAACTGTATCTATCGATCAAGGCATCGGCGCAGTCTCGCCCTCAGGAACGACGGTTGTCAGCCCCACGAACACCACCCAGTACACGTTGACGGCAACTGGCCCGGGCGGCACCGCGACTGCAACTACAACCGTGACAGTACAGGCGATTGGCATCACAAATTCGCCGATCACGCACGTGATCATTCTGATGATGCAAAACCATTCGCTGGATAATTTGTTCGGTACGTATCCAGGTGCAAATGGTTTGAATGCGACGTTGCCCAGCTATCACCAGGTCGATGCCGCCGGGAATACGGTATCGCCAACGCCGGTCACGACACTATCAACCGCGGATCTGACCCACGATCAGCCGCATTATTCGGGGAGCTGGGATGCCGGCAAGATGGATAAATTCGCCTTCGAAGAAGGCGATCTTGCCATGCAGTATTACGACACCGCGCTTTCCGGTCTCGCTACCGACAAAACCAGCTGGGGGATCAGCAACCTGTGGGCGTTTGCCCAACAGTATGCTCTGGCCGACAACTTCTATATGTCGGCTATGAATAGCGAGCCGGCCCAGGAGTTGTACATGGTGGCGGCTACGGTAGGTAGCAACCACAACGCGTCGGCTCTTCCTTTTTATGATCCTTGCAGTGTCGTCGAACAGCAAGCGCAGGGCGGCGGGACGATTTCGGTTCCCATGACTGAGACCAACGTCGGAGATCAGCTTACGGCGAAGCAGCAAACGTGGACTTTTTATCAGACGAACTATGCCAATTCGCAGAATGGCACCTGCACGGACTACGTACCCCAGGAAAATGCGTTTCAGTACTTCACCAGTACAGAAAACTCTTCCCATATCCAAAACTTCACGATGTCGGGCTTCCAGTCCGTTTTGGACAGTGGAACCCTCCCTTCCGTCGTTTGGATTACACCGGATGGAGCTCACGACATGCATCCAGGCGGAGGCAATATGCTGGATGGGATCGAATGGCTAAGCCAACTCGTACAGGCAGTGAAAAGCTCCGGAGAATGGCAGAGTACCGCGATCATTGTGCTGTGGGATGAAGGCGGAGGTTGGTATGATCATGCCCCACCGCCTCAACTCTCGGACACGGATGCCGGCACGTTGCCGGGGGGACAGGGTCTTGGGATTCGCGTGCCCGTCATCATCATTTCGCCGTACGCCAAGACCAATTACATTTCGCATCAGCAGATGGATTTCGTCTCGATTCTGCGCTTCATTCAGTGGAATTGGAACCTGGGAGAAATCCCCGCAACGGCACAGCAGTCACGGGAGCAGCAGAGCGGAGATTTATGCGATCTGCTCACTTCGCCATGCGGCGCGCCCACTCCGTAGCTGAGACCGGCGCATGTTCGCGCCCGAAATTCGATGAACATTGGGACGGCAGACCCTGTTAGCGCGTATCCTTTGCGATAATGCGTTGGCCAGAAGCCTGCGAAGTTTTGTAGCGCTATAGTTCGGGTAAGCTATTCGAAGCAGATTCTTCGAGACTACAGTCCCTGCCTGAGGTGAAATGGTTTCGAGAAACAGACGAGATTTTCTCAAACTTTGCGCAGCATCGGTTCCTGCGATGGTTGTCGCAAGTCAAGTTGGCGCGGAAGCATTACAATCCGGTGCAGCGACTCAACCGCAATATCGCAAGCCCTCCACACTCGATCCCTTTATCGATCCCCTGCCGATTCCGAAACGATTGACTCCACATAGTTCGCGCAAGGATAAAGTTGAATACCGCGTTCGCATGATGGAATTCAAACACCAGATGCACTCGCAACTTCCACCAACGACGGCATGGGGATATGAGGGCCAATATCCAGGCCCGACGATCGACGCCATGTCAGGAGTTCCCGTCGAGGTTTCGTGGGAGAACCGTCTGCCGACGCGACATATTTTCCAGGTCGATCCTCACATTCACGGGGCCATGCCTCCAGCGCCGGCAGTCAGAACTGTGCCCCATCTTCACGGTTCGCGCACTCGATCAGAAAGTGATGGGCTGCCGGAGAAGTGGTTCACGTCGGGAAAGTCGGCACGCTACCACTATCCCAACGATCAACAGGCGGCGACGCTTTGGTATCACGATCATGCTTTAGGAATCACGCGCCTGAACGTGTACGCGGGATTGTCGGGTTTCTATCTTCTGCGCGACGCGCATGAGCTGAGTATGAATCTGCCTTCCGGCGACTATGAGATTCCCCTGGTGCTGCAGGATCGTTTGCTGGACGATAACGGTCAACTTACCTACGTGGCGTATTGGGACGAAGGAGCACCGGTACCTGTTGGAGTTTGGGGCCCGGAATTCTTCGGCGATCTGGCGGTGGTTAATGGTGCTGTGTATCCTCATTTGGACGTTGAACCATGTCGCTATCGTTTCAGAGTTTTGAATGGTTCAAATGCGCGGTTTTACAAACTGTACCTCAATCTCGCGGAGCATCCGACCGACATTCCTTCGCTGGTGAAGTTCCATCAAATCGGGAGTGATGGAGGCTTCTTAAGCAAGCCTGCCGAACTCGAGAGGCTGTTGCTCGGTCCAGCGGAGCGGGCGGATTTGATCGTCGATTTTTCCGGCCATGAAGGAAAGACAATCACCCTGTCAAATAACGCATCTGCCCCGTTTCCTGGATGGGACATCATTGATCCAATTCATCCGACGCTGTATGAGTTGATGAAATTTCGCGTAAACCTTCCCGCCAGCAATAAAGGGAAATCCTTCGGCATGCCGAAAGAGCAGCCGTTGCCAAGAATGGAGCCGACGGCAACCACCGTCAACCGGGATTTTGTCCTTACCGAAGAGATGGACAAGCAGGGAAGATCGCTGGGGCTGAGAATTAACGGGAAGGGCTACGACGATCCCGTCACGGAATCGCCGAAGTTAGGTTCTGTTGAAACCTGGCGTTTCATCAATACGACTGACGATGCCCATCCGATGCATTTACACCTGGTGCAATTTCAAATACTGCATCGCCAGGGGTTCAATCTGCGCGATTATGTTTTTAAGAAAGAACTAGTCATGGTTGGTGCACCTCGTCCGCCGGCCGAGAACGAGGCTGGCTGGAAGGACACGGCTGTTGTTTATCCGAACGAAATGCTGACGATCATCGTGCGATTCGAAGGCTATACAGGCAGATATGTCTACCATTGCCACATGCTGGAGCATGAAGACAATGACATGATGCGGCCGTATGAGGTTGTTCCGGCCGAGACATAGCTGACCAGCGAAGTTCAAATCGCGGGAGGGGTGTCCGCCGCCGGCACAATCGACGGCTGTGCGTTGGCCGCAGGGCTCAGAAGCGGCCAGCCCTTGTGGATGACGTAATCCAGCCACGAACCGGCAACCAGGGACGTCAGCACCGCCGCCAGAACCAATGTCGTATAAAACTTTGGACTGATGATGCCGGCGTCGAACGCGACGCTGGCGAGCACGATACCGGGTCCGCCACGCGCATTGGTGGTGATGGCAAGATTGATCAGGTCGAGGCCACGAAATCCTGCGAGTCGACCGGCAAGCGACACAGACAAAATCTTTACGATGCAGCTGCCCAGGATGAATGCGGCGATCATCGGCAGGGAGATTCCGCGTACCAGGTCCAGTTTGAGTCCGACGATCGCGAAGTACACCGGAATGAAGACCGCAAACGATACTTTGCCAATCGCATCCAGGGCGTCTGCGAACAGCCTGCGTTTCTTATGCACCACTGCGAAACCCGCGAGGAAGGCGGCGAATACAAGGCTTACATCCAATGCACCTGCCACCACACAATAGCCGAGCAAGACCGCAATTGCGTACGCCACCGGAGTCTGCTGTGCGAACACGTTGAACTTCGATTTATTGATCCTCTTGATAGCGCGGGGAAGAATCGTCAGCCCCAGGACGAAAAATCCAACCGTCACTGCCAGGTGAAGCGACATCGCGCGCCCATTGAGCACGGCGGTTCCGGCGAACGAGGTTGCAACCGCCAGCGCAAGCCACAGAACGATGTCTTCGAGAACCGCGACTCCTAAAACAAGTCGAGCAAAGCGGGTGTGGAGGATTTTCAGGTCGGCGAAAATCTTTGAAACAACCGGCACGGAAGTAACAGCGACTCCGACAGCCAGAATAATGATGAGTGAAACTCGATTTCCGTGAGGGCCAGCGAGAGCCGGTCGAATCAACCACGAGCCGAAGGTCAGACCCAGCACAAACGGCACGCCCGTACCGACGATGGCAAGCCATCCGACTTCTCTCCGTTCTTCACGGCTGAAGAGTTCTCTCGTTTCTGCGCCAGACAAGAACATCAACAAGAGCAGGCCAAGCCAGTAAACAAAGCCCAGCGTATGACCCGCATCCGCGGACTTGAAGAGGTTGGCGATGTATGGAAATCTGCCGAACAGAGCTGGCCCGAGGACGATGCCGGCAAGAATTTCACCGATCACTCGAGGTTGGCGCAGCCTTGCGAACAAGTAGCCGAGTAACTGCGCCAGCCCCACGAGGAGCAACAGACTGAAGAGTACCGAGAACAATTCAGAATTTGACAATATCCACCCTCAATCGCGTTCAATGCGTGGTGCCGAAATTAAAACTCATGGAGCCATCTTCAGGCTTGATCGAACCTATAGCACTCCGCGACAAAATATTTAAGGCAGCTTGTTCAAGTAACACGGGTTACTTATGTTTTGCGTCGGAGGCACGGGTGGAGACATCCACTGCGGATTGTTGAAGTCGAAGAACTCGGTGATATCCGGCTGGGCAGCATCCCGCTGGTTAAGGGGCGGCAGATTGAATCGCTCTTCGATGAATTTCAGAATGGCCGTCTCATCCATCACCGTATGGGAGACATAGTTCTTCTTGGCATATGGGGATATGACAGTGAAGGGGATGCGATAACCGGTCCATACGAAATCGCATAACGGACCCGTGATCGTAGCACAGACATCGGTCGAAAGGAGGTCGACCGGCTTGATCCCGTCCGGGCTGACGGCTGGTTGCGGAGAAACGTGATCGTACAGGCCGCCGCTCTCGTCGAAGGTGAAGATAAACGCTGAAGTTTGCCAGTACGAACTTTCCATAAGTGCGTTGATAAGCGTGGACGTGTAGCGCGCCCCATGTTGGATATTGATCGGAGTGGAGTCAGAGACGGACCCGTGTTCGTCGAGCCCGGCATCCGATCCAGCGTAAATCTCTGCGACCTGAGGCAGAGTCCCGTCGGTCAGATCGGTGAAGTACTCCGAGATTGGCGCGACGTTTTGCGGATAATTCGCCAAGACCGTAGCTGCATAGCTGAAGCTGCCAAGGTCCACTGTCTTGAGCAGGCAGGCGGCTGTGTAGGGCGGCCCGGCGCAGCCGGTGCCGTCCGGGTTGATATAGACCTTCCAGGTTATGCCCGCATTCTGCAGCTCCTCAAAAATCGGCGGCGCCTTGTGTGGGGCCTCATCCTTCGTGTCTGTGCCGTTCGCATGCACATATCCGCCGGATGTCGCGGAATCAAGATAGGCGCGATTGAGTTCGGTGCGCGCCAGGACGGGCTGGAAGAAGCGGTCGGACGTGGCGAAATTGCTCGCCATAAAGTAGTCGTAGTTCATGTCGGTCCCGTCCCAGTACCCCATGGCGCGGATGCCGTTGGTGTCGTAGAACGGTCCTCCGGGGTTGGCGCGGGCGTCGCCTGCGGCGGTGTGCACAAACCCATTATTCTTTGCCGGAGGATACTTACCCACCTGATCCTGATAGTTCCAGTCGACATGGGCCTCGTTCCACGACGGGCTGGTGTTTTCGTTGCACACCGAAGTCATATGGAAGGACGCAACCGTGTTGCTGGGATCCCAGATGCACGAACCGGGATAAGGGCTGGTGGGATCGCATCCGGGGATGGCTGGTGGCGGCCCATACAAGGGAGCCAGGCCGCTGGTTGGGTTGAACTGCGGCAGCCCGTCGAATGACTGGTCTGGAATTCCGTTCTGCTTCCAGTATTCCCGCATGGCGCCGAAGTAGTCATCGAGCGAGCGATTCTCCTGGGCAAAAAAGATGATGTGTTGGAGAGAATCGATTCCCGCCGTTCCCTGTTCGAATGTCGATGTCACGGTAGTGTTGTCAGCCAGAGTAATGTCGCACGTTTTTAGACCCGTGCATGGGCCGGACCATCCTGCAAACGTCGTGCCTGCCTCGGGAGTTGCCGTCAATTCGACCGCGGTTCCGTTGGCGAAGGTAGCCGTGCAGGTTTGCGGGCAGTTGATCCCCGCTGGAGAACTGGTCACTGTTCCGCTTCCGGTGCCTACATTATTCACCGTCAGTACGAAAGCGGAACCCGTTACCACCGTGACTTTGGCCGTCGCGGTGGCGGTCTTACCTCCAGTGCCCGTCGCGGTTGCAGTGTAGGTGGTCGTTGACTTCGGAGTGACAATCTGCGTTCCACCACTCGCCGCCAGCGTATAAGAACTACTATCGCTTCCGGTGACGACAACTCCAGTAGCGTTTGTTGCAGTCACTGTCAAGGTTGACGAACTTCCCGAGCTAATCGACGTGGGGTTTGCCGTTATGGCTACGGTGGGTGCCGGAGCGGGCGTAACGGTTACGCTTGCAGCGGCTGTGGTTGTTCCGCCCGCCCCGGTTGCGGTCGCGGTGTACGTTGTAGTTGCGCTGGGAGTCACGGACTGTGTGCCGCCACTCGCCTGCAGCGTATATGAGCTACCATCGCTGCCTTGTACGGTCACTCCAGTGGCGTTGTTCGCCGTCACCGTCAGCACGGAAGAGCTTCCTGCCGTGATCGACGACGGATTCGCCGTAATGGTCACCGTGGGTGCCGCTTTCGGATTCACCGTAACTGTCGTCGTTTGGCTGCTCTTGCCGCCTGGACCAGTCGCGGTTGCGGTATACGTTGTCGTCTTGGTGGGGCTGACAGATTGAGTTCCTCCGGTCCCCGCCAGAGTGTAGGAACTACCATCGCTGCCTGTAATCGTGACGCTGGTGGAATTTGTCGCAGTCACGGTGAGCGTGGTTGAACTACCAGCCGTGATTGTCGATTGACTTGCGGTGAAAGTAACAACGGGAGACGCCGCTGGTGTCACGGTGACGACCGCAGAAGCGGAGATCTTTCCTCCTGCTCCAGTGGCGGTGGCGGTGTAGGTCGTCGTCGATGTCGGCTTGACGGATTGTGCACCGCCGTTTGAAGCCAGGGTATAGGAGCTGCCGTCGCTACCGGAGATTGTCACCGCGGTGGCATTCGTCGCCGTCACTGTCAGCGTGGACGAATTCCCCGCGGTGATCGAGGTTGGATTGGCGGCGATGTTGACCGTAGGCGCTGGACTGGTCACTGTCACTGTCGCAGTCGCCGAAATCTTCCCACCGGTTCCAGTGGCGGTGGCGGTGTAGGTCGTTGTTGATGTCGGCTTGACGGATTGTGTTCCTCCAGTCGAAGCCAGCGTATAGGAGCTGCCATCACTGCCTGTGAGAGTGACGCCGGTGGCATTGGCGGCTGCCACCGTCAATGTGGACGATCCACCCGGAGCAATCGAGCCAGGGTTAGCAGCAATCGTGACTGTGGGCGCGGGTGTGGTGGACGATCCGATAGTGACGGTTGTCGTTGCGGAAGTCTTTCCTCCGGCTCCAGTGGCGATCGCGGTGTATGTCGTCGTTGCGGTGGGACTGACGGATTGCGTTCCGCCGGTTGCCGACAAGGTGTAGGAACTGCCGTCGTTTCCGGTGACGACCACGGATGTGGCATTGGTGGCGGCCACTGTTAGTGTGGAGGAACCGCCGGACGAGATTGATGTGGGACTAGCCGCAATCGTAACTGTCGGCGCTGGATTGGTCGTGGCGCTTACAGTCACGGTTGCCGTTGAAGTGATGGTTCCGCCGGGTCCAGTTGCTGTCGCGGTATAGGTTGTCGTCGCGGTGGGACTGACGGATTGTGTCCCGCCAGTTACCGCCAAGCTGTAGGAACTGCCATCGCTGCCGGTCACGGTCACGGTGGTGGCGTTTGTCGCAGTTACGGTCAACATGGAAGAGCTGCCCGCAGTAATCGACATCGGGCTGGCGAGAATATTTACGGTTGGTGCGGTCGCGGCTGCCACCGTGACGGTCGAAGTTGCGGTGCTGGTTCCACCGGGTCCGGTCGCGGTTGCCGTGTACGTGGTGGTGGTTGTCGGATTGACTGGTTGCGTGCCACCGTCCGCAGGAAGCGTGTAGGAACTGCCGTCGCTGCCAGTCACGCTCACCGATGTGGCGTTCGATGCTGCGACGCTCAACATTGCCGTGCTGCCCTTGGTGACTTGTGCCGGAGAGGCAGAGATATTTACCGACGGCGCAGGCGGAGGAGCGCCGGGAATTGCATCCGAGCAACCGGTGGCGACTAAGAGAATCGACAGGCAGGAAAACAATACTACTGGGAGAACGCGCAAGTGAAACCAAGGTGATCGAATTTTCATTTTCTTGTCCTCATCCCTGAATCAGGAACGATGGTGTTGTTCACTACATCAAAAAGTTGGATGCAAAACCAAGCCGGCGTGCCACTCCGGTCAGCTCCGTTCTCTATCTCGTTCATTAAATTGATAAATTGAGCTCTCAAGCCACGATCTAGAGTTCGCTTTCGAGCCTGGGACTGGCCGCATATCGGTCCGATTCCGGCAAATCGGCTAACGTTTCTGCAGTTCGCCAGCTGAGCGGGTTGCTAAAGTCCGCGGAAAGAGCGCGATTTCCGTTGGGCTCTGTTCGATGGCGCTGAGCCATTCCGTCGCCTGCGAATGATTCGGAGTAGGAGTTCCTGGCGGCCCGAGATAGCAGGGACGGTACCCTTTCACCCCACGAAACCGATGGTGCGTGCGAGATGTCGCTCTGGCACTTCTTCAGTTCGAACCAGCGCAGATAACTGCGCACCACGGTTCCCATCGTCATCTGGACACCGGCCGCAAAGTTGTGTTCCGCCATGCTGCGTTGCAACTCCGGTGACTGCAGGATGGTGGTGAGTTCCTTGGACAGATGGTCTGCATCCCCCTTGGCGAAGAAACTGACGGCCATGTCCTCATCCGTCACCATCTCTCGCAAGTCGGGGATGTCAGCACTGACGATCGGCACCCCATATTCACACGCTTGATGTGCTGGGCCGCTCGATCCGGTTGCGGAGTCGTAGGGCAGCACCAGGATGGATGTGCTTCCGAAGAGCTCTGGAATGGCTTCTTCCGGCACATATCCCAGGAAGTCGATCGGCAGGTGCTTCGGTTGGGCCTCACGGATCGATTCCCAATAACCTGGCTTGGTGTGGTGATTCGCTCCAGCAATTACCAGCCTGGCATTGGGTACCTTTTCAACCACCGCCGGGAAGGCTTCCATCAGAGTCTCAAGTCGTTTGTAGGTGCCCCAATGGCCGATCGCCAGGATGCGAAGATCCGGGTTGCCGCGCTTTGTAAAGTCCGGCGGCGTGGGTTTGGGCGCGAAGGTTCCGTGGGTTCCCAAAAGAACATTGCGCGCAGAATATTTCTCCACCAAAGTTCGACGGTAATGCGGCAGCAGGACGGAGACCGAATTGGCGCGCAGCAAGGCTCGCGTAGCCAGCTCACTGCCCATACGCAACAGCCGTTCGCGACGTATGCCTGCGGCGGCGAAGTTCACATGCTCCAGGATGTGGTGCAGCGTGACATGGGTATAAAACCCGGCTGCGCGCGTAAGCGCTGGCGCGGACAGCCCGAAGAAGGCTGCAAATGGATTATCGGGTGTAGCGAAGCTAGAGAAGACAAGGTTGAACCACACAACGTCGGGCTTGATTTGGCGAACGGCGCTCAAGATGCGCGCAGGATTTGCCAGGCTGCCGAATTTCCAGCAGCGAATGACGTTGAATTCCGGCAATTCCTTCTGCGATGCGGCACTGATGGGTTTCCCGTTGGAGTCGGTTGCAAAATCATAGTCGGCCAATTCATCGGCAAGAATGGTCAACTCCACGTCGGGAAGGCTCTGTAACTCCCGCGCGACGTGAAAGGCATATTCATTCAACTGTCGGCCGCTTGGGGGAAACGTTGCCACTAAGCAAATTTTCATCACTGCCTGCCTCAAAAGATTGAGATGCTTACATACGGCCGGAACTGCTGATTCTTACCGGGCGTGAAATTAAAAAACGATTCCTGTTCAAATCCCGCCGAAAAGTGGAGCGGGTATTGCGCTTCAACGTCACCATTCGCGTCATTAATCTTGTGGTGGAGGGCTTTTACATAAGAGACAGAAAAGCCGTTTTGAGTTGCGTCATAGGCGTGATAAGTTCGGGTATTTTCGTAGGCCAGCGACGCCTGAACATCCCAGGAGGGAGTGGGATTGTAGTCAATGGTTCCTGCGTACCGTACTGCCTGCGCAATTCCTGAGCGTGGGGTGACGACACGCCATGCCCGCACGTCTTCTACGACTGCCTGAGCGCTCCAGCGGTTCGAGAAATGGCGAGAGAATCCGACATAGGAAGAAGTGAAGTAGTCTTCAATCCCGACCGGGGAGAATTGCTGATCGTTCGCTCCCCAACCGGCGATCAGCGCGTTTTGTCCCCAAGGCCGGCCAACACGAAAGTTCAGCGAAGCAGCCAGCGCCCGGGAATGAATATCCCTCTCCGTGAAAGGTCCGCCCTCATAGATCACATAACCCGCTGCCGAGACAACGTCGTAGAACGAGGTTGTGGAACCGTACAGAAACGCACGGAAGAGGTTTTGATCCATTTGAGACGGAGATTCCGAATCTCGGCGGATGGTTCCTTGCACGCCGGTGTCCAGCGTGATGGCATTGCGGCCGAGACGAATCGATGGATTGACGCCAAAGTTTGCGGTGTAGTCGGTCGTGTTGCGATTGACGATTGAGCTGGTAGCAGGCACAGAGATCGTGCCCTGCGAGTTCCGAATCTGGAAGAATCCACTCATAGGAATGAAGTTTCCAAAATGCAAATGGTAGATGCCCATTCCTTGCGTCACAAGCGATGAACGCAAGGGCGGAAGCAGCGCGATATCGGTTGGTGGCACGGGTATGGGCTGATCCAGCTTCGAGTCCAGGACGTAGATCGTCGTATCTTCGAATGTCGGTTGCAGCGAGAAATTCCCAAGGACGCTCAACTTGGAATTGAGCAGATAGCCTTCGCTTGCCCCTGCCGCAAGCAGACTTTGCTGTGCGGTTTGATCTTCACCCGCTGCGCTCGCAGCCTGCGCAAAAGCCGTCAACGCCTGCACGCCCTGGTGTTGTTGTTTGTATATCTGCGCCTGCGCCAACAAATACTGGTAATCGGAGTTGCTGTCCTCGGAGCTCACCGCTGCCAGCTCCGCCGCGGCCCGATTCACATCTCCCACCGCCAGGTAGGTGTTCGCCATCCCAGTGCGCACCATGATATCTGGCGCCCCTGCGTTCCGAGCTTTTCCCAGGTAGGTGATGGATAAGTCATACTCATGCATCTGGCGGAAAATGTCAGCGGCCTGAATGTATTCAGTTCCGCTGGCTGGAGCCGTTGTACCCGCCTCCGCTTCCATAAAGGCCAGCGCAATCTGCCGTTCAGCATCTTCCGTGTGGTTCTGCTGCGCCATTACGTGGGCAATCGCAAGTCGTACAGCCACGCGATCACTGTGCGGAGTGGAAAGCGCTTTACTAAACCGCTCCATCGCGCCCTTCTGGTCTCCAATCGTGCTAAGAGCCTCTCCGGTGGTCACGTAGATTTCGCTCAGTTCAGCGGGATTTGCCTTGTTCGGAGTCTGCAACGCATGCTGTTCCGCGAGCTGAACATACTCCAACGTGTGTTGCCGATCCTGTTGTTCCGCATAGGCGCGTGCCAGCAATCCATAGACCACGGCGTTATCAGGAATCAGATTTTGCGCAATCAGCAATTCATTCACTGCGTCGTGATAACGTTTCTCTGCGAACAGTGCATTTCCCAGCCCCAGATGCAGGCCGCCATCGTTCGGCGCAAATTTTAAAGCCGCATGATATTCGCTGATTGCCTTCGTCAGCATGCCCTGGCGACCATACGCGGTAGCGCGAATCACGTGGACGAACTCAGAATCGCCCATCGCCTTTTCCGCCAGCTCCGACTCATGGATGGCGGCCTTCGACTTGCCAAGATCCAAGTCAGAATATGCGAGCCCCATATGTGCCTGGCCATTATTTGGTTCCAGTTTGATGGCGGTTTCGAAGTCGGAAGCGCCTGCGTCAGGCTTATGAAGGTCGTTGTAGATGTAACCGCGATTCACGTAGGCGGTAGCAACCTTCGGATTGCGGCGGATAGCTTCGCTGAAGTCCTGCAGTGCTTTGTCGTCGTCGTTGTTATGCTTCTCAACGTATCCGGCTAGGAGCGGAATATCGGAGTCTTGCGGGAAGGTGTTGTAGTAGTCAGAAGTCAGCTGAGCCAGCTGGCTGTACTGCTGCAGTTGGAGATAATCGTAGCCGAGATATACGACCACATCTCTGTCCTTCGGCAATGCCTTGATGGCTTCTTGTCCCACGTCCACGGATTCCTGATAGTGGCCCTGCAAACGCAGATACCGCTCGCGCTGCTTCAATACCTGGGGTTGCTGCTTCATCTCGTTCGAGGCGCGCTCCAACCATTTCCCAGCCAAGTCAAGTTTCTGCGCCTCGATGGCAGCGTTCATTCCTGCGGCGATGATCAGCGCATTTTTTGGCGCCAGGGAAAAGGCCTTGCGATAGGAGGCCTCGGCTTTGGCGTATTCATGATCCGAGGTGTACATATCTCCAAGTGCCAGGTAGGGGATGTACAACGTGGGATAGTCCTTCGCGAGGCGTTCGAAGTATGCCTTGGCTTCCGCTTCATGACCCACAACGCGGGATGCATATCCCAGAGATGTAAGCGCGAACCGATTGCGTGGGTCGATCTTCAGGATCTTTTTGTATGCCGCGATGGCTTCTTCAGTGCGTCCGAGTTTCACCAGCAGGTCGCCGTCGAGTTGTAGATTGTTCGGGTCATGCGGGCTGATCGAGAGCGCTTCGTTGATATCCTTCAAGGCGCTGTCAAGCTGGCCGGCATTCATCTTGATCAGAGCGCGAAGACGCAGAAATGGCGATCGATCAGCTCCGC
Source organism: uncultured Acidobacteriota bacterium (assembly GCA_963821145.1). Classification (GTDB taxonomy): domain Bacteria; phylum Acidobacteriota; class Terriglobia; order Terriglobales; family Acidobacteriaceae; genus JAKAAZ01. The sequence continues at coordinate 265,623 of CAWGCV010000020.1, read as the reverse complement.
GCTCGTCAAGCGCACCGATCTGCGTTTGCGCGATTTTGAGTTGCTGTTGCATGCCGGTGTCATCGCCCAAGTTCCGATACAGCTGCATCAAGTCGACATGAAGCTGAATGCCATACAGAGGCCCTTCCGCCGGACTTGCGGGCAGATGCTCGATGGCTGCGGTGTATTCACGCACTGCGTCTTCCAGGTGATCCTGGAGCTGCGCAATCTCCCCGCGAACCGCATGCAGTCGATAGGAATTGGGATTGATTCCGGCAGCGCGCTGCAGAAATGGATCCGCGGCGTCGATGCTACCGGCAGCCACCGCAGCCTGTGCCGCAGAAAGCTGATAGCCCAAATTTTTCGGTAACTGGTTGGCGACTTCCGCATATTCTTTGGCAGCTTCCGGCAGCTTGCCATCCAGTTGATAGGTGAATGCGAGTTCCGCTTTTACATCCGGTCTAGGATTATGGATCGATTTCAGCGCCGCAATCGCTGCAGGATAGTTTCCTACCTGGCGGTAATAGCCTGCCAGCGATCGCTGCACATCCGGATTGTTGGGGTCGCGGCGTTTCGCGAGCTCAAGATAGTGGTTCGCCTGATCCATTTGCTTCAGGTGTTCGTAGGAGATTGCGAGCAGCACTTCGGAGCGAGCTTCGGGTTTCATCCTCTCCGCTCGGTGCAGAAAGGTGAGTGCGCCGGTATAGTCTCCAGATCTCATGTACAGGTTTCCCATCAACAGCACATCGTTCCTGCGCTGTGGATTGGACGCAATCACTTGTTGCAGAAGATGCTCAGCGTCATCGATTCGCCCCATCAGGCTGTAAGTCTGCGCCAGCCCGGAAAGCCCTTCGACAGAGGATGGAGTGAGGCGAAGCCCGTGATTGTAGGCGGAGAGAGAGAGTTGATAATTTCTATCGAGTCGCGCCGCGTAGCCCAACAGGAACCAGAGGTGTGCATCGTCCGGCGCAGATTGCGCAGCTTTTTGCGCATACTCTACGGCGAGAGCATGATTGCCTTGCTTCAGCGCTTCCAGCGCCGCGTTCGCCAGGCGAGCATTCTGAATGTTTGATCCCCAGCCCAGCGGTTGCTTAGGAGCCTGTGCCTTCGACCCAGTCTTTTGAGTGGATTTTTTCTGAGGCTGGGCAGACGTGCTCGGGCCTACAGTGTAGGTTTGCGCATAGCTAGGGAGGGTGAACACGATTCCAAGCAGCGACACATAAGCAATCTTCAAGAAGCAAGGTGGAGCAATCAATGGGTCTCCAAATTTATCATCCAAATAATGCAAAAGGGCTTAGATTCTCAAATGCATAACCGCGTTGGCTAATCAGTTAAGACTCTATTCCATTGCCTCCATCCGGTGTAGGATGAGCCAAGCAACCAGTGCCAGTATCGTTGAATCTAAAGTCTTCTTGATAGAAAATCCATGCTTTTGTTGAAAGGGAACTGTGGACAGAATTGAGTCGGTCGCGCCGTCGTCACGGCCCCTACCGATGAGCCTCATTCTTATGGCTGCATTAGCGGTTCATTTACCTCTGATGCTCATAAGATTGCCGCTGAACTCATACGATGCGAATTTCCATATCTTTTTCGCGTCGCATTATCTGCACCACTGGTTCAACCCCTGGAACACCAAGTGGTACGCGGGATTTTCGCAGACCACATACCCGCCGCTACCGCAGCAGTGGATAGCCGTCATCTCTCATATTACCGGTTTGGACATGGCGTACATGGCAGTTCAGTTAGCTGCCATCTTGCTGCTGGTTGTCGGCATTTATCGCTTTTCGCTGCTGTGGGTCAGTCCGCGTGCCGCCTCCTTTGCCGCGCTGGCCACCGTCTTTCTTGGTTCAGAGAGTTTTCTGGTCTATTCCGCCGGACAGTTGGCCACCACATCCGCTGCGCCGATTTACCTGAATGCGCTGCCGTATTTATTTGATTGGGTACGGCGCGGCAGTTGGCGATCCTTTCTGAAAGCCACCGTGCTGTTTGCCGCCGCTGCTGCGGCTCACCACGCGACCCTGCTGTTCGGATCATTTTTCTTTGCGGTGCCGGTGCTGGCGTTGGTATTGCTCGATCGTCAGGGTGGGCCAAAGACTTCCACCTCGGCGTTCGTCTTCCGCACGGTGACGATTGTCCTGGTGGTGGGTGCCGCGATCGCCGTGGTGCTACTTCCGTTCTGGATCGCGTTGTTCCACTACCCCGTCACGCAGGTCCCGATTCCACACGCCAGCCGATCGAACTACATACTTAGTCCCTTATACGGGCTCAATTATCTACTGGCGCCGTATGGTGCCATGTTGCTTGCGTTACCGTTTATCGTGATACGCGGTTCATCCGTAGTTCGCCTGCGTCCCTTGCTGCTGGGTTTTTGGGTTGCCTTTTTAATCGGGCTCGGCGGTACGACTCCGGTAGGGCATTTGCTTCTTGGCCGCGCCTACGAAGTTTTGACAATGGAACGCTTCACTTATTGGGCGACGTTGCTGGCGCTGCCGATGGTCGGTCTCCTGGTTTCAGAGCTGGTGGATCGCTTCCACCTGCGCGCCATCATTCCGCTCTCTCTTGCAGCAGCCCTGACCTGCGGATTTGCGGTTGCATGGGTGACCATCCGACCGGCAGAAGGGGCTGGCTTGAAAGTGGACTCGGTGGCGGATTGGCTCAACCGGGACCGTCACGATCAGTATCGCTATGTCACTCTGGGATTTGGCGAAGAGATTTCTAGGCTGGCCGTGCTTACCGATGCCGGTAGCGTTGACGGCGAGTGGAATTCGGAACGGAGGCTGCCGGAGCTGACCAGCAACGGGGCGGGATCGCTGAGCAGTTCAAAATACTTCGGTGAATCTGGCCTGGATGCGCTGCGCGCCATTCTGCGGCATGCCGATAAATACGGCCTGAAGTGGGTCATCAATCGCGATCCATATTACGATCCGCTGTTGCAATTCGCCGGTTGGCGACGGGTCGATGATCTGGAAAACCACACCATCACGGTATGGGGAAAAGATGGTGTGCCGCCCGCAGTGCCTCTAAACGCGCCGGAAATGCCGCCCCGCTGGCAGGGCATTATGTGGGGCACGCTTCCATTTGGAAGCAGTATTCTCGCGATCCTTGTTGTCCTGATTCCTGGACGGAAGTATGAAGACACCGACAGCGATGCTGCTTTGACGGGCGACAGAGATCTCGAACCGGGGAGACTCGTCTCGTGAATACAGGACGCATACTCGCCGCCACCATAACTGCTGCGACCGTGATTTTTATCGCGATCGGAACTCTCCATCCTTCGAAATCCGCGCTCGAATATGCCGGCGGGAAAAATCTGTTGCGCACATCTTCTACGCCGCAAGCTGCCGTGGAAAATCTCGGAGATGAAATTCGCCTTCGATCCTGGCATGCTGCCTACGCAAGCCTCGACAATAAGGCGGAATTCACTCAAGCCGATTTTGTGCACGACCTGACGGGCTATTATCTTAGCCTGCGCACCTATGCAACGCTTGAGACCTTTGAGGTGCGGCCGCTGCATGCTTCCGCCGACAACGCAGAGGTTCGACTCCGGATGCACTGGTCTTCCGTAGTCGGCCCCTTCACCACAACGCGCGATTTGCACGTCGTCAGAAATGGCGACCGCTGGAACGTTGATTGGCCTCTGGTGAAGAAGACCATCGTGCCGCCGCAGGTCATCCCGGAGAATTATCTTCGCTGGGATGTGATCTATCGCGGCGCAGGAGATGATTGGGGAGTTCAGGATGTCGAATCGCCCCATGTGCGCATCGTTGACATGCATCCCGTGCAGCGCGCAGAAGGTGTGGTCGTGCTCGGCGAGTTGTTGAATGAAGATGTGGTGCCGGCGTATGTTTCGGTGCGAGCCACTTTATTGTCAAAGAGCGGCTCCATCATTTCGACCGAAGGCAGCTTCGACAAAATCTCTCACATTCTGTTGCCGAAGCAAGTGACGCCATTCTTTATCAATTTCCCCGACGCGACATTGTCTGATCTCGGCAGTATCCGCATGGAACCGTCATCGAGTTTAGTCAGCGCCTCCGCGGGTCCAGTGATCGCGATTGAAAATGAGCGACTGAATCCAGCACCGGGAGCGACCGTCACTGGGCAGCTTGTCAATCAGGGCGGCCAGGTGGTGAATATCGCACATATTCTGGAGACTCTTTACGACAAGAACGGCCAGGTTGTGTGGGTGTCCGATCAATATACGAACCACGCACTGCTGCCGCAGACGCCGATTCCATTCGACATCCATATTCCCGAAGATCTCGCCAAGAGAATCAGCAGCGAGCGCACCATTACGGAGACTTACAGTGTAGGGACTTTCCAATGAGACCCAGACTCACCTTAATGCTTGGTGCCGCGATTCTGGCCACGCTGCCGCTTGCGTCTGCACAGGACGGCCGGATGAGTTTACCCAAGACGGTTAGTGCTGGGAGTGCGTTTTCCATCCAGAGCACAGGCAGCGGAAAAGGAGTTCTGTACATCGTCGGACCCAGTCAAGCACTGAAGCGGGATGTGCAGCTAGGAGAGCCTGCTTATTTTCCTAGTGGCAGCCTGTATAACGCGGGCCACTATCTGGCGATTCTGGTGGCAGGCTCCTCCACGGACAACGGATGGTTTGATGTCGTGTCTACCGGCAAGCCGGCCAACTTGAGTTTTCTGGCAAAGCCGTCACGGCTATCGATCGGCTTGCACAACGGGATCAGCGGAACTTTATATATTTTCGACGTCTATCACAACCTGATCACCAAGCCCACATCGGTCTCCTTTAAGTTGTCGATTCCAGCTGGGGCTGTGCAGCAGCGCACAGTGACTTCGAATCAAGGCGAGGCGACGACTGAAATGGACTCAGGAACGAAGGAAGGCTTCGCCAAGTTTGAGGCCCAGGTGGATGGGCTCTCCAGCACGCGCGTCGTAGAGCAGGTTCCCGGTAGCCCATGCGGGTTAACGATGACGGCCAAGCCTGCGGGGAACCAGATTGCGCTGCAGACGAGCCCGGTGAAGGATTGCAGCGGCAACGCTGTGCCTGACGGCACCATTGTCACTTTCACCGAGACCTACAACGGCACCCAGTCGACGGCGGACGTGCCTTTGAAACAAGGAATAGCGCAGGTAGAATTGCCGGCCCATCCCGGCGCAACAATTACGGTCGCCAGCGGGGTTGCGCTGGGAAATGAAATTCATTGGCAAAAATGAAGATGCTAAAAACCATGCTGGTTCTATTCTCGATCACGGCCGCCCCGGGTGCCCTGTTGGCAGCCCAGCCGGTGGTCAACGTGGAACCGCCCAACTTGCATGGGCCGCGGCCGTTGCAGGATCAGACAGCAACGGCGGTGGTTCGCGACTATCTGGAATCCTGGCAGAGCCTGAGTGCTGCACTGCGGCAGAATCGGGCTGACCTGCTCGATCAGGACTTCGTGGGAACCGCCAAAGACAAGTTGACGGACACAATCCACCAGCAGTCTGCCCTGGGGCTCCATACCCGTTACCAGGATCGGGTGCACAATATCCAAATTGTTTTCTATTCTCCCGATGGACTTTCCATCCAATTGGTGGATAATGTCGAATATGATGAAAGAGTCGTTGACCAGCAAAAAGTTCTAACGACCCAGCACACTCATACCCGCTATACCGTCGTTATGACCCCTGCCGAAACGCGGTGGAGAGTGCGAATTTTTCAAGCCGAACCGGAGTGAGACATTGTTTTTGAAGTTCAGATCGGCCCTCCCCCCGAGGGCTAACAAATGGATCCAGCGAACGATCACACAGAAAAACAACCTTGGTAAAACGAATCGGCGATTGTTGGCATCCTACTTGGCTATGTGAACACCGAATGAATTCCCCATTCTGACGGTTAAGCCAGTTTTGGCTTTAGGGCACCTGGCGAATGCAAGACACCCGTTCAAACAGTCCGGCGAAATCAAAGCGCGCTGAAAGTGCGCCGGGTAAATGGACAGGCATTTTTATTTCGAGAGAAGGATTTGGGGGGCAACATGATTTCAGTCGTGATACCTATCTATAACGAAGAAGAACTAATCTGTCAGTTGCACGAAGCCTTGGCAAACTCCATGAGCGTTGTGGAAGAAGACTGGGAAGTCGTCTACGTCAACGACGGTTCCAAAGACTCATCTTTAGAGTTGCTCCGGGAGCTGCAAAGTGTCGATCCGCATGTGGTTGTCGTAGACCTTTCACGCAACTGGGGACACATGGGCGCCATTTCAGCTGGCCTCCGGACCGCGCGCGGACAGGCAGTCATCCTGATGGATGGAGACATGCAGGACCCCCCCGAAGTTCTGCCGCAACTGGTCGATGCGTGGCGACGTGGTGCTCAGGTAGTGGTCGCCGTCAGGCGCAGCCGCCAGGAAAGCCGTAAACTTCTCGCCGCGCTGTTCCCGCTTTTTTATCGCGTGTTGGCTGCGCTGTCTGACTATCCCATTCCGCTCAACGCCGGAATCTTTGGCCTGATGGACCGCCAGGCTGTCGATTCAATCAATGCGCTGAGTGAGGGCAACCGGTATCTGCCTGGCTTGCGCGCCTGGGTCGGTTACAAGAATGCTGTTGTTTACTATGACCGCAACGACCGCCTCGCCGGCGACGGCAAGCTCTCGTTCGTGAGTCGCATCAAGTACGCGATGGATGCGATTACCAGCTTCAGCTACAAGCCGCTGCGGCTGTGTTTCGCATTGTCGAGTGTTTCCGCATTCTTCGTCGCGATTCTTGCGTTTGCCGCACTGCTCGTGAAAAGCCCAATCGATAGTATGGGTCTGGCCGTCACTGCCGCAATCTTTATGGTTGGAGGGATGTTGCTTCTGTGCCTCGGTGTCCTCGGCGAATATCTTGGACGCGTTTATGACGAGGTGCGAGCCCGTCCTCTGTCCATCATCAACAAGGTCTACCAGGCCCCCGCTATGGTGGATGCTCAAGGCCGCATCGAGTATCAGAATGTCGATGGTGTACTCGAGTACGCGGAGACGGAACCGATTATCGCATTCAAAATGCGGGCGGGATAAAACAACCGGAGACTCGAGGCGCTGCGGTCGGATGAATCCCGACGCGGCGTTTGTGGATTGAAAGTTCTCAAGAGAGAGCTAAAGTACAAAATGGTCGCCTGCAATACGCGGGCGACCATTTCACGTAACAGGTACCGATATTTCGGGCCGCGCGTCGTCCGCTAGTGGTGTTCCGTCGCGCTGGGTGATTGGGCGTCCTGATTCGCGGCCGGGGCTGCCTGCGAACCGGGACGGCATGTTGGGATGCCGGGTTCAATCGCAGAGCCTTCATCGTAATCGTTCCAGGTTTCCAACATCAGAAAGGGAATCGGCTGATCTGCAGGAAAATACTTCTTCCAGAGATTAAGCGTGTCCTGGTACGTCTGGCCGCATCGCGCAGACATGTGCCGATTCAGGCTCCACGAGGCCTTACTATCGTTAAACTGGGACCACGCACCTCCGACGATAATCTTGTCTGCATATTTCGAGCCCATGGTCTGATAGAAATGCGCGAGATAGGGCTCGCCCCAATGGCTGCCATCCGGCGCCCAGCCCTGCGGGCCAGGATTGATCCACGCGTAGAAGCCATCAAAGGCGTCGGCATCCTTGCCAGGCGGATTCAGCGCGATCAGCAGCGGTGCAGGCTTCCATTTGTTGATGACCGCTCTCACCTGGCTCCAATTGGTGTGTCGCGCTTTGGGCCAGATAAAAATGACCGGACGGCCTTCGTAGGTCAGGTAAGCCTCGTGCCCCGGAGATTTAGGAGAAAGGTACGTGTCGTGGAACATCGTGAAGTCAGCGATGGCCTCGTCGGTCGCGCCATCCTCCTGGTCGCTCTCTTCATACATCATTGCGACATGGAAGTGTTCTTTCGCGGCTGCCGTTTGCAGCAACGAATAACTTTGATCGATAAAGGGTTGCCGATCCCCATACCAATCCACCACAAACGCAGAAATTCCCCTTGCTTTCGCCTGCTGGATCTGGCGGCGAATCACGGCAGGGTCGTGCGACGAATAGCCGGGGTTAATGTGTGTGGGCAATCCAAACCAGGCTTCGTACAAGGCCAAAACTTCTGGCGACGAGCCAGTCGCCTTATATTTCAGCTGAACGGCCTGTGGAGTTCCACGCCTGGAGCATCCGCCGGCAAGAAAAAGCAACAAGAATAATGCAGTGCCTAAACGACCAACCATAGTGAATAACTATTAGAAGCAAATGGGGATAATGGGGTTGTCGCGATTTCGGCAGATTGCGATCAATCGCGAGCAGCCACAATGTTCTTTTGCGCATCGAAGTCTGTTACTGCGGAATTGAAGCACGCGTTGAGCTCTCCGGCCGCCCCGGGCCACGTAGGAACGAGCTCAACAAATTTTGCCTTGTTGGTCATTGGAGTCTCAAAAAGTTGAATGTCACGACACAGAAACCGAAGACGTTGAGAGCCCGTGTTCTTTCCGGAAGCTTCGTGCTGCTGTCCGGCTCCGGCCTCGCGACTGCAACCAACTTTATCTACAACATTGCCGTGGCCAGATTTCTTGGCCCCAACGGCTTTGGCAATGCGACAGCTGTCTATACGCTGCTCATCCTGGTGTCGGCGGTCACGCTGACGTTTCAAATCACTTCTGCCAAGATTGTTGCGCAACAGCGAACGCCAGAGGCCAAGTCTGCAGGCTACCGCGGTTTCCATGCAGCGGCATGGGCATGTGGTCTCGCCTTCGCTTTAATCTTGCTGCTGTTTCATAATTTCATCGCACGCTATCTGCAGCTGAGCGATCCAGTTCTCATCATTCTTCTCGCCGTCGGGGTGGCGTTCTACATTCCGCTCGGCAGTCGCCGCGGTTATGTCCAGGGAGCGTACGGTTTTCGCCGCTTGGCCAGCAGCCTGGTGATTGAAGGCCTGATGCGACTTTGCGGGTCAGTGCTTTTGATTCTCCTCGGATTCGGTGTTCGCGGTGTGATTGCCGCCAATTCCGCTGCTGTCATCACAGCGTATTTCGCAATTACACCAAGGCTGGCAGCCCGCATCCCCAGTCCGATTCGTCGCTCCTATGCACTTCGGGAAATGGCTCAGACGCTGGTATTTTTTTCCGGCCAGGTGCTCATCAACAATTGCGACATCGTTCTGGTGAAGCATTTCTTTTTGCTGCGGGAAGCCGGTCTGTATGCTGCGGTGGCGATGGTTGGCCGAGTCGTTTTTTCGTTCTCCCAGGCGATTGTCAATAGCTTGTTCCCCTTGTCAGCTGGCGCAAGCAACGAGGAAAGGAAAGATCTCACAGTTATCGCTTCCGCGCTTCTAATGGTGTTGACGATCGGCTCCGTCCTCGCCCTTGGACTGCGCCTGGCTCCGAACTGGCTATGGATGATGTTCTTTGGTGGAAAGTTTAATATCGCCGGTCCCCATGGACTGTCTTACCTGCTGGCGCTCTATGCAATCACGTCGGTGGTCTATTCGCTGAGTGCGGTGATGATCACCTACGAGATGTCTTACAAGATTGCGAATACAAGTTGGATTCAACTGCTGTTCAGTGGCGTTGTGATTGCTGGAATTTGCCTCTTCCATTCTTCATTGCGGCAGGTCATTCTGGTGCAGTTAACTCTACTGTCCGTTCTGTTTGTTCTGGTGGTTTTGCCGTTCCTGACGGATGCACTGAGCAATCCATACAAGCATCAAGAGCATGGCGTGTTTCAGCCCATCAGATTGATTCGCCACGCCTCAGAAGATGAGGTGATCGCAGAGTTTTTGAAGAGCGATTTCAATACCCCTGTGTTTCGCGACTATCACGAGGCGTTGGGTGACACAGTGATGCATCCTGACCTGGATAATCCCAGCGAAAATGCAAAGCGACGCGCCCTGTTCTTTATCCGTCATCGCGCCTTGTGGAGTGAGATTCCCGCCGGAACAGAATGGTACGAGATCGAGCTGAATCTCTCCGAGCTTTCACAGATTCGGGTCTTTCCACGCGCACAGTGGAAGAATATTGCGCAGGGCCAGTTCTCGATCCTCGATGTGGCCGAAAGCACGAAAAAACGTGACAGTGTGATCGACGATAAATTTCTTGTGAAGCTCAAAGAGATTGGAGATCGCCTCGGGCAGCAAGATCACGGCATCGGGCCCGTTGTTCTGATCGGTATCAACGAAACCGAACCGCTCACCATCCTGGATGGAAATCATCGACTGGTCGCGGCGATCCTGGCTTCGCCGAACAGGGTGAATAAGCTGCAGGTCCTGTGTGGATTGTCGCCGAAGATGATGGAGTGCTGTTGGTACAACACTAACTTTGGCACCCTGTTCCGCTACGGAACCAACATTTTGAAAGGCGCTGTGCGAAGTCCGAAATCCGAGCTGGCGAGGTTGTTGCAAAGCTCGTCGTAAAACGCTGCGTGAGGTTTAGATATATACCGTCTGGGATCAAAGAACGGTGAAGAACAGATTAGAGAGGTGAGGACTATGACAATTCGCGAGCGCACTGTAGCAGTGATGCAATTGCCGGAAATCAAAAGTGCGAAGCAACGGCAAACCTTTCTGCGCGATATGCAGCGCTGCATTGATGCTGAACGCCCACTGGTCGTTCTCGATTGTTCGATCGTCGGCCCGCTGGACAAATCCGGGGTCCACCTGCTGCTATGCTGCCTGGAGGAAGCCATGAAGAGAAATGGCGACGTGAAACTGGCTGGCTTACACTGGTCAGCAGAGACGGCGCTGCACACCTTCGGCGCGCACCGTCTATTTGATATTCACGACACAACGGCAAGTGCGGTGCGCAGCTTTCACCGGCTTCCAACTGTCGGGTCTTCCCAGGTTTCTACATCTGAGGATAGTCGCACGCATCCGGAAAGCGCGGCTTAATCCGCTGTATGTGATTTCATTCCGAATAGGAATGTTTGGGGAGTGGGTGGAGATGAATACATGAGACTTTCAGCTAGTTGGCAACAGAGACAAATCGCAGGCTGCCTGGTACTTTTTCTGGTGACGCCGTTGGCCGGAGCAGCGATCACGCCGCCGGCCGCCGGTCAGCAGGCTGCCACTGCGCCTGCCACGAATACTCAGAGCTCCAATGGTGTGACGAGTAATGCGACGACACCCACGTCGCAGCCAGAGGCCGCTTCCAGCAGTTCCGACGCGGCAAGCTCGAGCGACGTCAATCAGGAACAATCCTCGGCCGCGTTGCCTTCGGCTCCGCAGCAACAACAAAATGGCTCTTCGAATCCAGTGGGCACGGCCGCCGCTCCGTATGAAAAAACGACAGGCGTTGCAGCGTCAAGACCGGCCGGAGCCGTAGTTGCGCCGGCGAAACAAAAAAGGTCGCGTTCGTTTCTCATTCGGGTGGGTCTGATTGTTGGCGCTTGCGTGGCCGTTGGAACCGTCGTCGCGCTGTCCGCTGGAAGCCCGAGCCGTCCATAAGGACTCGAAAATAGCAGCATCATTTCAAATGATTTGTAGGAGCTTAAGGATGCAGATAAAGCACGATAGCAGGTCCTGTAAATTTGTAAGTTTTTCTGGCATCGATGGCGCAGGGAAGAGTACTCAGATCGCAAACCTGCGTGCCCGATTGCAAGATGCTGGTATGCGGGTCGCATTGATCACGTTCTGGGATGACGTTGCCAGACTGAAACGGATTCGCGAGGGCGCCGGACATACCCTGTTTAAGGGAGAAAAAGGCGTCGGAAGTCCTGAGAAGCCCGTGAATCGGCGCGACAAGAATGTTCGTTCCTGGCCGATGAGCGTGGTCCGCCTGGGGCTATATTTCGTGGACGCTCTTTCGCTTCGCTCGACGGTCGCAAGGGCATTGCGTTCCGGCGCGGATTTTGTCATCTGCGATCGATATATCTACGATGAATTGGCCAATTTGAACTTAGGCAATCCAGCGGCTCGCGCCTATGTTCGCATGATCATGAAATTGGTACCGCGGCCGGATGTCAGCTATTTTCTGGACGCCGATCCGGTTGCAGCGCGCGCACGAAAGCCCGAGTATCCGCTGGACTTTCTACACCTCAGCCGCGCATCTTATTTCACCCTCATCAAATTGATCGGGGGCATTACGGTGATTCCACCGATGTCGATCAAAAATGCGGAGAGGGAAGTCGTACGCCATGCGCTGACACTTTTTTCGTCCGAAGGGCCTCAGGCTCAGCCAGCCGAACACCTTCTTAGCGAGAGGTAATTGCGAAATTTCTGCAATTCTGGAATATCGCAACTACCTTGGTTTTTAATCCGGGCAATTATCCATAAACAAACGGCTCTAACCGAATTCAGTTAGAGCCGTTTGTTTATTTGGGCCGCCCATATCCACGTAGTGAGGGCAGCCTGTTCGTTGTCGTTACCACCGGTAAACGGTCAGATCATCCAAATACACCGTGTTCGATCCGCTTCCAAGCCCATCCACCTGGAAGTTGGTCAGCATCGTTGGACCCCATCCATCCGCTCGAGCACCCAGGACGGTATGGTTCAGGACATGCTCAACTCCGTCCAGATACACGGACTTGTAGGTAACCTGGCCCGTACTGGTTCTGGAGTAGCTCGCCTGTACGTGATGCCATGTATCCCGGCTCCAGCTGCGCGGATTGCACGCGGCGCTGGAATGCGCCCAGTGACCGCTCGGATGCGTGGCAGATCCCAGGTTTTCCGTGTAATCCCATGTGCCGGTATAGCCATCGCACTGAACTCCCATGATCACCGTCTGGCCATTCGGCATCACTTGGTACAGATCCATTTCCAGGTTGGCGATATTTGACGCGGAGCTTGCGAAGTACACCCAGCCGTCATAGAAAAAGTTTGTCGAGGATGTGTTGTCTCCGAATGAGACCGAGTAGCGCTCCCCGCCGTTGCCAGAAAAATGGGTTACGAATTCACGCGAAGATCCACTGTGCGTGGGCGAACCAACCAGGCTCATCTTTCCGCTTGAACTGCCGCTGGTACCGCTGTCGTGCGCTTCCGACCATCCACCTAAAGTATTAATGCTGCTAACGCCGACGGCGCTAGATGGAACAACTGAACTGCTCGCTGCAGGATTGTCAGTTGCTGCCGTGACGTCAACGGCAACGTCTGTGACACACACGGCGCCGCTGCTGCCCCAGGATTTTACGTGCACGGTGTGAGTTCCGACGGAAGCACTAACTTGCTCATCGAAGGACGTACTATGGACCATCGTCGTATCGCCATTATCGATGGAGTAGCCCATGGTACCCACGGACTGAGAGGAACAGCTGGAGGAAGTGGCGGAGAGGGTAAATGGAGAGGTGACATGCTCGCCGCTCGAGGGGCTGCTGATGCTGACACTTGCAAATGCAGGTAATGCAGCAATCGAAACGAGCAGAAGGGGGGATAGAAATAGCTTCATGAATATGCCTCGGCACGCGAATCAAAACGTGCCCGTTGGGGGGTCGGATTGAGGCTCCTGGAACTGCACTACGTCAGCGAGGGGAGTCAGGTATGGGTGCTTGTTGTTAGTGGGCCAGACTAACAGTACGTTTTTAAACATCAATCAAAATTCGACAGAAAAGGATTGCAAGGTATCTCTCTATCTCATTGAACCGAGTTAGCTAAGTAATGAGATAGAGAGTTTGTCGCGGTTGCTCTTTGCAGTTCACCAGCGATAGATGGTCAGATCATCTAGATACGCGGTGATCGTAGAGGAATTCACGGAATCGATCTGGAATTGCGTCATCAATACGTCACCCCATCCAGCCGCACGGGCTCCAAATACGGTGGCGTTCAGTGTGTGGGCGACTCCATCCAGATAGATGGTCTTGTAAGTAATCTTGCCAGTAGATGTGCGGGAATAGCTCGCCTGAATATGATGCCATGTATCTCGGCTCCAACTGCGAGGATTGCACGCTGACTTTGAGTGAGCCCAGTGGCCTTTCGGGTGCGCAGCCGTTCCCAGATTTTCGGTGTAGTCCCAAGTCCCGGTATAGCCGTCACACTGGATGCCCATGAAAACGGTGTCGCCATTGGGCATAGTTTGATTCAGATCAAGTTCCAGGTTAGCAATATGGCTGGCAGAGCTTGTGAAGTAAATCCACCCATCGTAGAAAAAATTGGTGGAGCTTGCATTGTCTCCAAAGCTGATCCAATACCGCTCTCCGGCTGCTCCGGTATATTTGCCCACAAATTCACGTGAAGAGCCGCTATGTACGGGCGAGCCGACCAGGGACATACTGCCGGTTGAGTGTCCGTTGGTTCCGCTGTCATGCGCTTCACCCCAGCCACCCAGCTTTTGCAGACTGCTCACACTCACTGCGTTCGACGGCACTACGGCGGTGTCGGAGCTGGCATTGTCTGTCACGCTCGTAACGTCAATGGCCACGTCTGTCACGCACACGGCGCCGCTGTCGCCCCAGGCTTTTACATGCACAGTATGCGTGCCGGCCGACGCGCTGACTTGCTCATCGAACGATGTGTTCTTCACCATGGTCGTATCCCCGTTGTCGAGGGAATAGCCCATGGTCCCAACCGTTTGAGACGAGCAACTAGTGGAAGTAGCCGAGAGAGTAAAAGGTGAGGTGACATGTTCGCCACTGGAAGGGCTGCTGATGCTGACACCTGCAAATGCAGATGCTGTAGAGATGCAAGCGATTAGGAGGGAGTAAGAAAAACGTTTCATGTATCTGCCTCGGCACGTTGACTTATACGTGCTTGTTGTGGGGTCTGCGTGGGGCTCCTGGCGCTGGCACTAAGTCAGTTCTGGAGTCGGGTACAATTGCTGCTGCCACTGGGCTGGCCTGGAGCGACAAGACGCGTTGCGCCTGACGGGAACCGACAACCTCTTCTAACGTGTCGGTGAGAATACATCGACACGCAACTCTACTAGACCGATCTAGAGGCTCAAATAATACTGGGTTGTGGAATGTCGGCTTCGGCGTTTCCACGGCAACACGCTTGTCCACCCAATATCTCTCTTTGAGACTCGTATTCGGGGGATCCTAGGCAGAAGAATGCAAGGAATTTCTAGGTGAATAATACACAATTCGCCGCCGCAAAAAAGCATTTTTGAAAGAATTCCGAAAAAAAATGTGGATTAAAGGCATCCTTTTCTCATTCTGTGTAAATTCTGCTCGAATGAGAAAAAAATACGTCTGCTGACTGGATGAAATTACATGGCTAAGCCCTAGGTTGGGGCGCCTTAAAGAGGCGTCAAGTGGGAATTCTTGATGTTTCGTTGGCCGAAATCCACGGTGCGTCCGCGCCGGGTCCAGACGCAACAGAAATGGCAGGGATGGAACAGCTCAATCCCATTCTTGCCCTGCCCATTTACCAGTAGGTTCAGGCTGAAGTTGTCAAGGTAAGTAGTATTTGCATCCGGAGTTGGATGCTGTGCCGGCAGAATATTTAATATTCAAAGTAATGCTAGTTCCACCCAGGTCAATCGAATAGTGCAGCAAGGAATTATCGGGTTCTCTTTGCACGTGAATTGTCAGGTGAAGTTGCAAAAACTCTTCACAGGACTTCAATAGGATTAGCCCTGTGAAGAGATTCATGCTCTATTCCGCTGTTAGTACCCTGCGTTATTCCTCGGCCTTGCACTGGGTTGCCAGGCCATTGATCGTTAAGACTGCTTTCCCTTAATTCCCGCCGTAGAAATTAGCAAGGTCCAGATACTCGTCAACCGTCACGGCCGCAGCATTCTTGTTCGCGTCCAGCTGGAATTGAAATCCAGATGTTGACTGCGTATATGAGCCGGGATAAGCCTCTGCTGGAGTAGTCTTACCCGTCATGTCGTTATAGACTCCGTCCACGATCAACGCATCGTAATAGTTATAGCCGTAGCCTTTAGGCCCGCCCACCTCGTTAATAACGCGATGGTTGAAGACCTGAATATGGTGCCAGCCCACGGACAGGTTGCAGGCAATCCCCGCGCTTGACCATCCGAAGTCGCTGTCAATCTCCCAATTGCCGCCGTTCACGCACTGCATCCCCCACATGTTTTTGTAGCCGTGCATCTTGTCGAAGATGAAGCTGTCGAATTCATGTGTGTTTACGTAGCCGGCCGTACTGGTTATGTATATCCAGAAATCGGTATTGATCCGTGTGCAGTTGTCGCAGTTTCCGTCAACATTCACCCACAGTGCATTCGTGTAAGCTGAGGAGCTGTTCGAGGAAAGCGAGAAGTGCATACTCTTCCCGTCCTTCGACGGATCAGTATTATTGATCGTCTGCGACGTCGCCATCGGAACTCCGCTCCCTCCAGGAGCGCATCCTGGCTCAATACAGACGGGCTTCCAGTCACCAGGCCCGCTGCCGTAGTTAAGGCTGCCGTTCACGTTGGTAGACGAGATGACAATCGCTTGGATATCTCCAATGCCGTTAGTTCCCGTGCCCCCCGTTCCTGTAGTGCCGGTACCACCCGTGCCGCCGGTGCCACTCGTTCCAGTACCGCCCGTACCTGTAGTTCCGGTAGTACCCGTACCGCCGGTCCCTGTAGTTCCTGTTCCCGTTGTTCCCGTCGTTCCGGTGCCACTGGAGGTAGATGAGGGAGGAGTAAGTTGAGAACTAACGCTCGCTCCGCCACAACCCATAAGGCAGATAGGAACTAGGAAAGCAACTAATAGCCATGCTAGATGCGTAATACTGATTCGAACTGAGTGTTGCGGTTTTAGGTGGACGAATCGGAAATGTGAAACCTTGCTATGTTGCAGATTGATGCAGGATTGGAGATTCTCGTTCTTCTTTGCGGGTCGATCCGTGCTGCAAGTTGAGGTTGTCCAAACAAGTGTTGGTCGGAGTTTACGTCCGCCAAATAGACAAAAGGGCACCTTGAAGTTGTCCATAAGGACTCTCCTTGAGGGGTGCACGAACAATCCTCCCGCGCATAGACACGGGTCGGTGAGGATGATCGAGACTTTCCTGAGAATTAGTGGTGACTGATAGTACCGCAGAGAAAGCACGCAAGTACCCAAATCGATAGTTACCTTAGTACACGAACGTAACTATCTTGGTGCCCCCAGCCGGCAGTGTATCCATACGGTGGAGTGGGGGTGTGCTATCGCCATCCCACGTTGGGCGCTGCAAGTGGCTGATCTAGAATGGGTATTTTTGTGAAGCGAACGACAATTGGTGGCTTTCCCAAGCCCAATGGATCGCCGTGGCGGCAAGGTAGATTTGTGTAGTGATGCCTGCGAGATCGGCCTGAAGGTCGGAGGAGAGGTTACCTCGGGGGTGGCCAACAATGGGCCTGAGATTGGATCGGTCAGCTCGCAACTTCGAACTGCAAAAGTGGGTGAAGCACGAAATGTTTTCGTCCAGATTGCCAGCGGTATCTCCGATTGAGTCCTTTACTTTCTGAACTCACCTAAGGACCCGTCTTAACTCGCAACCAATCGAGATAGTTTTCTCTATCGTCCTGGGAGGAGACGACAACCTCGAGATTTTTCAGCGTGGCGAACGTATCACCTAACCGTTGTCTATAAGTAGTTTGTACATCCTTGAGGGAAAGCACCGACCCTGACGCATCCACCGCATTCATAATCCATACCGGCCTGGGCGATATAGAAGCAGCGATGTCTGGAAGATCGAACTGACGTAAAATTCCGGGAACAAACCACTCCAATGCCAATGAGTATTGTGTTGAATGCACGATGGACATGTAACTTACAACCATTCTTGTAAGTAGGGCAGAACATACTCGGTCATCCAGAGCCGCAGCCATCAGCGCAGCTATCCCTGCTTCTTCCTGGCCAATTATTCGGATCTGTGAAGGGGTGACATCGG
This sequence comes from uncultured Acidobacteriota bacterium, assembly GCA_963821145.1. Taxonomy (GTDB): domain Bacteria; phylum Acidobacteriota; class Terriglobia; order Terriglobales; family Acidobacteriaceae; genus JAKAAZ01. The sequence goes on along the minus strand of CAWGCV010000020.1, from coordinate 247,959 downwards.
GACCAGTGGCGAGGTAGTCAACGGCCCGCAAAATATCCCAGACTCTTTGACCCATGACGGAAGTGCCGAGAACAAGATTGGTCCACGCGAATCTTTCGCTCAGGTCCATTTGCTGGTAGAAGACAGGCCCTCCTTTTGGGGGGCGTGGTGTTGAAAGTCCTGTACCACGCACCGCAATGGCGCATACGGCATGACCTGCACTAAGTATGCTGTCGAACGAGCTCGGCTCGGCAACAACGTCATCGGCAAAACCATTGCTGATGTAGAGAACGCAGGGATGAGTCGACCTGGCATCTCGCGGCGCGATGAACCAGCCCACAATGCGCACATCGGGCTCGGATTCAAATTGAAATTCCTCGATCCGCTGCCCCTTTCGAACATTGGACGAAAGTATTTGAGGACGGAGCGCGCTCTTTTCCCTCGGCAAGGCCAGTAGCGCCGCCAGTTGTCCCCGAACCTTCTCCCTGGCGCGCGATGGATCGTTTTCACTGTTTGTGAATTCACTCGGTGGTAATAGCTTTGCGGCTCGATCCGTATTGAGTTGAACGATCGACCTACCCCCGAGTGAGGTAGAAACTTGTCCTGATGAAGTTACATTCAACGAGCTATCCGGAGCGGCATCATATTCTGCCTCCTCGACGCCAGCATCCATCTTGTCAAACCATCGATTGAACCATCCATAAATAGCTCTGCGTGAGAAGAAGTCCATTCCGTGCGGTAAGTCACCGGCAAATAGACTTACTTTCTCACTGGCCCCGAGAATTCCGTAAAAGCGAGTAAGTTCCTCATAGCTTTCCCGGATCGCTTCGGTGTTCATCGGCCCGTAAGTCTGGCCTTCGTCGTTTTTTGTGTAACAGATAAGCAATGGCTTAGGTGCAAACGCGGCAAGCAGGTCACCTCGATCCATGCCCAATGGCAGACTGCCTACCAAATCCGTCTCCGCGTCTGAGATCGCTCCTGGTGGATCGTAATAAGGGCCGGCTTCGTTCGCGAAAGCTCCCTCAATCGCCACAGCCGCATGGATACGAGGGTCCAGCGCCCCGAGGAACATAGTCATCGTTCCGCCACCGGATTGACCTGTGCAACCAATTCTCTGCGGATCTACCTCGGGCAGCGTCAACAGATAATCCAACCCTCGAATGCCATCCCATGCCAGATAGAGCGCTAATCCATCTCCAAACAAAGTCATCGGCCTTCCAGCCTGAGTATGTTCCATAGAGACTGCGTGAAAACGCGTATGGTTCGTTCCTGGTTGCAGGTACTGGATTCTTTCCCCCTGCCCGAATGGATCCCAGGTCAACACCACATATCCCTTTCGCGCAAGGTTTTGATAGGTGTACTGGTACCGTATGGCCGCTTTGCCGTTGGGGCTGTGTCCGATAGGAGCAAGAATTGCCGGGTACGGAGGTTTGCCGGTAGTGGGCACATACAGGTTGGCGGTGACATAAATTGCCGGCATGCTTTCAAAGACCAGCTTCTCAATGCGATAGTTCGTTCGCTTAATTGTGCCCGTGATCCGCGGATTCAGCGGCGTCTCCTCCGGCCTGCCTCCAAGTAACTGCCACAACTGCGAACGCACCGCAGAGTTACGCGCTTCGACCTGTGCCTTTGAGCGAATCGTTGTCAGCAGGGCGCGGCGAGATTCCCTGGACTGATTCATGTTCCGAGTGATGTAGTCTGGCCAATCATTCCAAAAATCCCTGTTGGATCGCGCAGGCTCTTCCTCCGTACCCCGATCCTGTGCTCCGGAGTCGGCCAACAGCGGCCGATGAATTCCCAATGTAGATAGGGCAGCAGCAGCCACGTTCGTTGCCAGGAATTTTCTACGTGTCACCATGCAGGCTCGACCTCTCATTTCCAACGCTAAGGGCTGCTTCAATCTTCTTGCCTTGGCTGGTGCTGCTCTTGACGCCGTTGTGTATCTCGGAAGTATAGACGTTGCACGGCACGGCAAAAGTCCGCAGAATCACAATTGGCGGTCTTCCACTGACAACGAGGGTATCGAATTGTCTCCGACGGACACACTCAATCCAACATTGCTGGATGCTGACTGGATCTCTCGCGCCTTATTGCTGTCGAAAGAGGCTGGGTGGAATCAGACCGTCGAAGACTGGAAGGTTTTCTTCACGCATGGAACAGTCCTTGGCGTCACGCGCGGCGACCGCCTCATCGCAACTTCTGCGGTGCTGCCTTATGGTGGCGAATTCGGTTGGCTCTCGATGGTGCTGGTCACCGCGGAATGGCGTCGGCGCGGACTCGCCACGTGTCTTGTCGCTGCCTGCGCCAAGGTGTTACGCGACCGGGGAATAGCCGCTCTGCTGGATGCCGCACCGGATGCTACGGAGATCTACACGAAACTCGGTTTCGTGCCGCTGTGCAAGATGGAACGATGGGCGGGCAACGGCGAAGGTGTTGCGACGGCTTCGGATTCCATCGATCTGACGCGCGACCAGGAAGCCTTCGGTGCCGAGAGGAATTTCCTGCTTGATGATTTTCTTGCGCGGCCCGGCAGCCTCGCGTTCCGATCGCCTCATGGATTTGCCTTACTGCGTCGAGGTGCGGTTGCGTCTCATATCGGACCGATCGTCGCCGATCCGGCAGAAGCTTCCAATCTTGTTCCGGCAGCAATCCGCGCTGCCTCAGGCCGCGTGTTTGTAGATGTTCTCGGCGCAGGGCGCGGTCTGATCCCGACATTGACCGCACTTGGTTTTCGGCCTCAGCGCCAGTTCACGCGTATGGCATTGGGTCTTTCGCATCTTCCGGGCGACCCGGCGCGGCTGCTGGCCGCCGCCGGACCGGAATTCGGGTGACGAAGTGCGGGTGACGGGCGCATTCGCAACCGCACGGAACCTCCTCACATCCAGGCTTCCGGCTTCGCCGCCATTGCTTCTTCCTGCGTGACTCGACGCTTTTGTTTATAGGAAAGATTCGCCATGTGACAAGCCACCGCCGATAAGTAGCCGATTTCAACAGTGCCATTGGGCTGCTTGCGGTCGCGAATGCAAGCCATCCAATTCGCCATATGATTCACGCCGGGATTTTTCCCCTGGATCGGCACGCCACTCGGATTGTTGATTTTCTCCGGGAAAAAATTGATCGGCCCAGGAGCGTTTTCTTCGTCCCAGTTCGGATTGGCGGATTTCAAATCGCCCGTCTCCATGGTGTTGGAACCGCTCACATGCGCGATCGTGCCCTTGCTGCCTAGAAAGTGCTCGCCGAGCCCGTACCGTTCATTGCTAAAGGTGGACTGCCATGCAACCAGCAAATCGTTCGGGTACTCAAAGCTGACGCTGATTGTATCCGGGACCTGGCGCCCATCCTTCTCGGAGTACACTCCACCCATCATGGTTGCAGCCTTCGGCAATTCCAGATTCATCGCTGTGATGATCCATCCAATCTGGTGCACCATATTTTCTGTGATATTGCCGCCGGAAAATTCCCAGAAGAGGCGCCAGTTGATAAATTTGTAGCCGTCAAACGGAACCTTTGGACGCCCAGATAGAAATAAGTCCCAATTGACGTGCGCTGGATTGCAGTCGCTCGGCACCGGTCGAACCCACTGTCCATGGCCCTCCCGCGTGTTGCGGCTCATCCACGATTCGACCATAGTGATTTTGCCCGGCAAACCTTCCTGGATCCACTGCTTCGCGTCTGCTAACTCGCCCGAACTCTCATCTTGCATCCCGATCTGAACAATCTGCTTGGAAGATTTTGCGGCAGCGCGACAGGAGGCAGCTTCGGGAATATCCCAAGCCATGGTCTTCTCGGAGTAAAGATCTTTTCCTGAAGCCAGCGTGGCCAGAAAATACTTTGCGTGCAGATGCTGCGGCGTAGCTTGAATCACCGCGTCAATGTCATTGCGGTCCAGCAAACGCATCGGATCATCATAGCCGGCGACATTCGGAACAAAACTTTTCACCTGGTCGCGACGCCGCGAATACACATCCGCCACCGCGACGCATTCGACATTCGGCTGTCGTAACGCGCTCTTCAAGTCTTCTTGTCCACGATCTCCGGCGCCGATAATGCCAATGCGAATGCGATCGTTCGCGCCAATCACCCGGCTCGAGGCGAACAGTTGCTTGCCAGGGAAGGCCCCCAGGGCCGCGACTCCCAGCCCTACTTGCCCCATAAAGTCGCGTCGATTGATTTTCTTCTGTTCTTCTTCCATTGGGACTTTCTCCTTTGCGAACCATATTTGCCCACCGCACTCGTCCAGGCTTCTTAGCTCCGGATTATAATTTCTTTCGCACCAGGCTCGTCCGCAATCAAATTTCTGCCGACGCATTTCAGCCCGAAGCAGGAAAGAAAATCCTCAATCACACTTCGTCCAGGGAGGCGCAATGCACGACTCGATACCGCGTCGAACATTTTTGAAAACTGTTGGAATCGCCGGATTCGCTGGGGCAGGAGCGCGATGGCTTGGCTCGTCTGCCGAAGCGCAGGCATCGAGAGGCGCGGCCACTGACGCGCCGAAAATGCCTCGACTGTTTGCCGGGTGCTGCGCCTACTCGTACGATCACGCGTTGCGAAAAGGGACAATGACGATGGAGGACTTCATCCACAAAGCTGTCGAGCTGCGCGTGGATGGAGTCGATATGACGGCTTACTATCTGAAATCGACGGATCCGGAGTATCTCGATAGTTTGCGCCACCTGGCATACAAGAATGCGATGCCATTTTCCGGATCAGCCTGCGGCGTCAGCATGGTGCAGGCCGATCCTTCGAAGCGGGCACAGAGCCTGACGGAAATCAAGAAATGGGTGGATGTCACAGATCGCCTGGGAGCGTCTCATCTGCGCGTCTTTGCCGGCGAATTGCCGCCAGGCGCTTCGATGCAGCAGGGAGTCGATTGGACCGTGGAGACGATGAAGGCGGCTGTCGACTACTCTGGCAAAAAGGGCATCATGCTTGGCCTGGAAGATCACAACGGAGTAACCCAGCGGGCGGACGTTTGCCTTGAGATTATGCAGCGGGTGAACTCGCCGTATGTCGGCATCAACCTGGACGTGACCAACTTCATCCCCACGCCCACGCAGGATGTCTATGCGCAAATTGCAGCGTGCATCCCGTATGCCACCAACACACACATCCGTGATCGGTTCGAGTACAACAAAAGCCCGGTGGATTTGGATCGTGTCTGGAAGCTCTTTGCGCAGGCTGGTTTCAAGGGTTACATGTCTGCCGAGTATGAAGGGCCTGATTCCGATACCGGCGTACCAAAGTTGATCGCGCAGATACGCACTCTTTGCCAGAAATATTCGACGGTTTAGAACGCATCGATTCTGGCAGCACGTGACTTGCGAAAGAAATCGCCGCTGAACGTCTGGAAGATTTTCCAGGTTGCAATTCTTTTGCTTTAGCAGGTGAAGGACACAACCCTACAAGGAGACAAATGGTCACTCGACGGGAATTTCTTGATACTGTTGCGATCGGTGCCGCTGGACTGGCTGTTGGATCGACAGCAAAAAGCTATGCACGGATCCTCGGTGCCAACGACCGCTTGAACTTTGCCGTAATTGGACTGCATAGCCGCGCTTATGCGCATCTTTCCGCGCTGAAGGCCAACAGCAATGCCGTCCACATCACGCATGTTTGCGACGTCGACAGTAATACCCTGAAAAAGTTTGCCGACAGCGTGCAGCAGCAGATGGGATACTCCACCGCGTCTACCAAAGACTTCCGCGAAATTCTCTCGCAGAAAGATGTCGACGCTATTACGATTGCGGCGCCAGATCATTGGCACACTCCCATGGCGATCGCCGGGCTGCAGGCGGGAAAGAATGTCTACGTAGAAAAGCCATGCAGCCACAACCCGGCGGAGGGCGCACTGCTGGTCGAGGCTCAGCGCAAGTACGGCAAGCTGGTGCAGATGGGCACGCAGCAGCGTTCGTCGGATTACACCATCGAGGTTGTCGACAAGATTCACAACGGCTTGATAGGCCGGCCGTATTACGCCAAGGCGTGGTACAGCAACACCAGAAAATCCATCGGCATCGGAAAAGTGGCGCCGGTGCCGCCCCAACTGGATTGGGATTTGTGGCAGGGTCCGGCGCCGCGCCGACCGTATAAAGACAATGTGCAACCGTACAACTGGCACTGGTTCAAAATCTACGGGACCGGTGAAGCGCTCAACAATGGCACGCATGAAGTGGACGTCTGCCGTTGGGCGCTCGGTGTCGATTACCCGCAGCGCGTGAGTTCCTCTGGTGGTCGATATCAGTTCAAAGATGATTGGCAGTTTTATGACACGCTGCTTACCAGCTTCGAATATCCCGACAAGATGATTGATTGGGAAGGGAAGAGCTGTCAGGGTATGAAGTTCTATCACCGGGATCGCGGATCGACCATCATGGGTACCAAGGGAACTGTGCTGATTGATCGCGGCGGGTATGAGATATACGATCTCGACGGCAAAAAGACCAGCGAGTACAAAGTAGGCGAGTCATCCTCGTCTTCTGACCTTGTCGGTCGCGATTCCATGACCGACGCGCATTTCGCCAACTTCATCGCCGGAATTCGGACGGGCGCACAGCTTCACGCTCCCGTTTCCATCGGTAACGTCGCCGTTACTATGTTGCAGCTTTCAAATATCGCGTGGGAAGTGCAGCGTGAATTGCATCTCGATACGGCGGATGGAAAAATCCAGAACGATCCGCAGGCCATGAAGATGTGGGGCAGAGAGTACGAGAAAGGCTGGGCCCCGCATATCTAGCCACGGCTTTTACCCGCAAAAAAATGAGGACAGATTGAATCCTGTCCTCATTCGTTTTATAGCTCGAATCACACCAAACTTCAGGCGTGAAGTTTACGCATATACTCCGCGTCAATTTTCAGTTCCTGCATCACGGGCATGTTGTACTCTTCCTGCTCGACAAAGCAGTGTTTGATGTGTCCGGTCTTTGCGGCGGCTGCGAAAATCGGACGATAGTCGATGGAGCCTTGTCCCGAGCGCGGTTGCGGTTGGCGGGTTCTCGATGCTCTGCGGCACCTTGAAGGGCTTGAAGTCTTTCACGTGCAGCATGGAAATGCGATTTCCATAGCGATGCAGCAATTCGATTGGATTGCCGCCACCCACAGTGACCCAGCCCAGGTCCATCTCCATCGTCACGTAGGCCGGATCCGTCAGGCGCATCAGTTCGTCATACGGCACCACGCCGTTTTCCTTTTGAAATTCCATGGTGTGGTTGTGATAGCCGAACTTCAGTCCTGCCGCGCCGATCTGTTTGCCAAACTTGTTGAACTCGCCGGCATTCCAACGCCACTCGTCCAGCGTGAACGTCGGGCCGTGGCCGCCATGATGTCCTGGATAAGAACAGATAATGTATCGGCTGCCAATCACTTTCATAAATTCGACGATCTCATCCACGTGCCCGTTCAGGTCGTTGTAAGAATAATGCGCGCTGACGCAGTGAAGACCGGCCTGTTGCATGGCCTGTTTCACATCGCTTGCGCTGTGATTGTAAAACCCAGCCGCTTCTACTTCGCGGTAGCCAAGCGCGGCAATTTGCTTCAATGTGCCCGCGTAATCTGTGGGGAGTTGATTGCGAACCGAGTACAGCTGAATCCCCAGCGGCAGGTCCAGGTATTTCGTTTTGTCCTCGGCATGCAATGCAGAGGTACGCATCAAGGTTGAACCGTACAGCAGTGCAGCAGTACCGGTTTTCAGAAAATCTCTTCTTGATTTCATGGTCATCCGCCTTTTCTTTTTCTGTGGGTAAAGTCGCGGACCAATTCCGCAGGGGCTATTGTTTTTGCAGTGTCCGAATGTATGAGACCAGGTTTTCAATCTGAGGAGGCGTTAGCCGCGAACCGAAGGCAGGCATGCTTTTCTTGCCTTTGCTGATTACCGTGGCCAGGTCGGCATCGCTCATCTTCACCACTTCTGGGCTATGAAGATTCACAACCTTCAGTGCCTGTCCGGTTGGCGTCGAGCCCTTTCCATCGGCACCGTGGCACATCTGGCAGTTCGACTGGAACAGTGTCGCTCCATTGTTTTGCGCGTGGGCGGCGGCGGATAGCAGGCAAACTATCGCAGCCGCCGAAAGCAATTTCGTCATGGATCTCACAGGTTCTCCTAATCGGTGGGGTTCTGAATCGTTGTGCGGGTAGCGGGGGACAGTCGGAATTGTTTCTGCGTTCATTACTGCTCCAGCATATGACAAGTGCTGCAATCGGTGCTCGCCTGCTTTTCGCGATGGCAATTGACGCAGGTTGCCATGGATATGTCGGATTCTTGGTAGAGTCGCACTCGCTGCGCAACTTGTCCATGACACTCCTCGCAAGTAACGCCATGCTGCAAATGAACCCTGTGGCTGAAGCTTACAAAAGAAGGCAATTCATAAATCCGCGCCCACGGAATGGTGCGATCGGTTTTCGCGTACTCCGCCAGTTTCTGCACGCCAGGATTATCGGTGGCGATCGTCTGATGGCACTGCATACAGAATGACGCGCGCGGAATCATCAAGGTTTCGCCGGAGCGCGATGGCGTGTGACAGTACTCGCACGGCATCTTCAGGGTGCCAGCGTGCTGTTTATGGCTAAATGGAACTGGCTGTTCCGGCCCGCGCAAAGGTTCGGCCTGCGCTGGCGACGCGGAATGTTTTGTCGTTGTGTTGCTGGAATTGGCGGCACCATTTTGCGTCGGTGAATCTGTTGTCGGCGGTGTTGAATTTTGCGCGAAGGTTGCCGCAACAGCGGGCGTGCCGCCGTGTGACGGAGCCCACAAGACAATCAACACCAGCAACGGAAGTAGGCGCCAGGATTTCATCATCCAATGTTCCTTTGTTGCATCTGCTCGGCCATATACTCTGCTGCGCGCATCGACAGTGCCAGAATTGTCATCGTCGGATTTTGCCACCCGGTGCTGACAAAGCTGCTGCCATCCACGACGAAAAGGTTCTTGATGTCGTGGCTCTGATTCCATTTGTTCAGCACGCTGGACTTTGAATCGTCACCCATGCGGCACGTACCCAGTTCATGAATGCTGTAGCCCGGAGGATTGGGCTCGTAATTCTTTGAGAGCACTTCAAACCCCGCGGCCTCTGCCATAGCCACGCCAATATCCACGGCATCGCGCGACATGTTGAATTCGTTATCGCTGTACTTTGCGTCCACATGCAGCACCGGGATGTCCCAGGCATCCACGACGTTCTTGTTGATGCTGACATGATTTTCGTATCGGGAGAGAACTTCACCCATCATGCTCATCGAAAAACCGCTGCCGTAATAGCTGTCCAGCTTTTTCTGCAACTCAACCCCGTAGGCCGCGAAGTTGCGCGGGTCCATGGGCCGATCGCTGCTCCACACATTCAACGCGTAGCCGCGAATAAAGTTTGGCGATTTGGTAGTGATGTTGCGAAACCGTGGAATCAGCGCGTCTCCTCCCATCAAGTCCGGGGTCGCTTTACCGTCACGCGCTTCGGGCACAGAACAAACAACGCCGGGACCGTAGACGTTATCGATCAAATAATGTCCGAGGACCCCGCTCGAATTTGCCAACTTGGAATTCAGCAGCAGGCGAGTGCTCTCCAGGCAGCCGGCCGCCAGCACCACAACCTTCGCCTTTACCGACATTTCGCGTCGAGAATGGCGGTCCACGAAGTTGGCGCCGTTGGCGAGCCCGGTATTTTTATCAACGGTGATTTCGCGCACCACCACGTTGGGCACGGCAGTTAGCTTGCCGGTCGCAAAGGCATCGGGCAGTAGAAGATTGATTGAGCTGGCAAGACCGTTGCGGCCGATGGCGCTGCGCGCTTTGCAGACGGGAACATTCAGCTTTTTGCCCGCAGCGATAAAGCGCTGCATCGACCCGGACCACGGCGAGTCATCGATAACAAAGTTGCCGTCAGGATATTGCGGCAGCCCGTCCGGATGTCCGCTGACCTGAAATATCTCTTCAACGCGAGAGTAGTACGGAGCCAGATCCGACAGGTCGATGGGCCAATTGGTTCCGAATCCATCGTGATCCCTGGCTTTGAATTCATAATTGCTGAGACGAAAGGATTGGCGCGACCAGAACAGCGACCGTCCGCCGAACAACCGCACTCGCACCCAGTTATACGGCTCGTTTTGGTTGAAGGTGTAGGGAACTTCTTTCTCATCTACCCATGTGTTGGCGTTGAATTCGTTGGCTTGAAAGACGTGCGGCAGGCGCCCGGGCATTTTAAAGCCGCGATAGGGCAATTCATATGCGGGCTTCAATTCGCGGTCTTTTTGATAATCGACGATCGGCCCCGCGTTCAGCATCACGCAGGAAATTCCTTTTTCCGTCAATATCTTGGCGACCATCCCTCCGGAGTGACCTGAGCCAACAATCAGTACATCAACATTTTCCTCCAGCATTCGGAACCAAGCTCCTATGGGTTACACATACATTTGGATGTCAGGATCGATCGGCGACCAGTACCAGCCAATGCCGGGAGAGCGTTCGCCTGCCGAAGTCGCCGCAATACTCCAGAGCTGCGAGTTCATGGTCGCGGTTCGAATATCTTCGTGCGCCACATTGATGAAATGCGCAAACGGTTCCGTCGGCGGATGATCGACCATCCAGGTTCGCAGCCACGGTCGCAGCAGCGCATCGGCTTGTTGCGCGTTGACCTGCGCAAACGGGATGCCGAACTGTTTGTGCGCCTCAGCGTTCAGGCGGTCCAGGCCAGACCGATACATGATCTGCCGCTCGACCGGCGATACGCTGATGAGAAAGTCGATGAATTCCGGTGCGCACGCCTGCGTCGATCCGGGATATCCGTTTATCGGAGGCAGCAGGATGTCGCCCAGTTTGCGCAGTGTCGCCATGTGCTCAGCATGGAAATAATGTTGTTCGGTAGTTGCCACTTCATCCGGAACGGTGGATGGAATGGCAGGACTCTGAAAGCCGAAACTCTGCGGCTCTTCCACCCGTTTGGGCGCAGTTTCAGGGGTTGGAGGAGCGGCTGCCGTCGAAGCGGATTGCGGTTCGGAAGTCTTCTCTCCGCTGGCGGGAGCTGCGTTTTGCCCAAACATCGGCATGGCTGTGACTGGGACAGCCACAATTGCTTTGACAAAGTCACGTCTGCGCATCGCACTCAGACTAGCGTGACCCGAACGCGTGAGTCAATGAATCGATTCGATTGCAGCGTTTTGGATTGTTCTGCTCGCTCGGCTGCGGTTGGAAGCGCCAAATGATGGAGGCGGTCATCACATCAATTGATATTAGGATGAGAAGGACAGCGTGGGTGGTTCTTCTACGTTTAAATCCCGGGCGAAGTTTTCGGCCGCTGCGGAGTACGTCAAAATTCAGATCGAGTTGAGGGATCAATGAATCACGGCATTCCAACGTTCAAGGCAAATTCGATGAGGATTCGGATGGCGTTTCTCATCGCGGTGTTTTTGTCGGTCGTTTGCGTTTCGAGTCGATGGGCGCTCGCGCAGTGCGGTTCGCATCCGGCGAAGATTTCGATCGAGCACAATTTCGCCTCCGGCAGCCTGAAGGCCTGGGATGTGCCGTTCCCTGAAGACTGGGAGATTCTGCAACAGGGTGATCTCCACTACCTGCATATGAAGCGCAACCGTGAGCCCCTTGTCCCGCGCCGTCCGATGCAGTTTGCTCGGCTCAAGGGCGTCAAGGTAGGCAGCTTTACTCTTAACGTCGACGTGCGCCGCGCCGGCGGCTCCATGATCGTCGTCTTTAACTATGTCGACACGCTTCACTTCTACTACGTCCATCTGTCTGAAAATCCCGGCACTCAAATCTCCGTGCACAATGGCATCTTTCTTGTGAACGGCAAGCCGCGCTATCGGATTGCTGGGTTGGAGGCCACGCCCGCACTGCCGGATAAAGAGTGGCACCATTTGCGCATCGTGCGCAATGTTAAAACCGGGTCGATCGAGGTGTTCGTGGATAACGAGAAAAAGCCAAGGTTTTCTGTGGTCGACCACACATTTAGTTGCGGGGAAGTTGGACTTGGTTCCTTCGACGAAACCGGGGACTTCTCACACTTCCGATTGCAGTCAAAGGACGCGGAAGTCTCTTCGGCGGTGAAGTAAAAAGTCTGTCGCTACTGTCTATGCGAATCCGTCGGGCTGATCGAGTGCTCCGATGTGAGCGTGCTCATCAATAAATAGCCGGCCGGCGTTGAGTGCCTTGCGGTCGAGTTCCAGCAGGTCCAGCTTCTTCACCTTGTCTTGCAGCACGCTCCATGCGGTTCCGGCTGCCAGGCATTCCGTCTCCTCCAGCAGCGCGCCCATCATCACAATGTTGGCGACCTTCGTTGATCCAAGTTTGTCGGCGATCTGGGAAGCTGGAATCGCCACCACCTGGACGTCGGGAGTTACAAAGTCTTCCGGTACGTCCTTACCGTTGTAGAGAATCACCCCACCACGAACCACCTCGTGGGCAAACTTGCGCAACGAGACTTCATTCATCGCGACCAGAACGTCTGGATGCGAAACCAGCGGCGATCCGACCGGTTCACTCGAAAGGCACACGTGGCAATGCGCGCTGCCGGACCGCATTTCCGGCCCGTAGGAGGGAAGCCAACTCACTTCCAAGCCTTCACGCATCCCCATTTCAATCAGGAGCTGACCCAGCAACAGGACCCCTTGTCCTCCAAGGCCTGCGAGTTTGATCTTGACGTCTTCAAAGCGATGCTCGAACTCCGGCCTGATCGAAACAGGCGCGGCGGGCTTGTCGGCAATTCCAAGAACCTCGGCGACGGAACGGATTGGTGGTTCAACTTCCTTCACCGCAACCGATTTGGGGGCGTGGTCACGGAACACATTCAGTGGGAACGCAGGGATAATTTTGTCGGCAATCCATTGGCGCGCGGCAACCGGGTCTTTGCCCCAGATCGTTGGACACGGCGACAAAATTTCGACGAATGAAAACCCCGCGCCATCGCGCTGAACTTCCAGCGCCTTGCGAATCGCGCGCCGCGCTTTCATGATGTTCTTACCGTCCGAAAGCGCCACCCGCTCGATATAGATCGGCGCTTCCAGCGTGGCCAACATCTCGGCCATGTGCAGCGGGTAGCCTTCGTTCGATGGCCGTCGACCCCACGGAGAGGTCGTGCTCTTTTCTCCGATCATGGTCGTGGGCGCCATCTGCCCACCGGTCATGCCATAGATTCCATTGTTCACGAAGAAGACCGTAATCTTCTCGCCCCGATTCGCAGCATGGACAATTTCCGCTGTGCCAATTGCAGCCAAATCGCCATCGCCCTGGTAGGAGATGACCATCCGCCCCGGGCAGGATCGTTTGATCGCCGACGCCGACGCCGGCGCGCGCCCATGCGCAACCTGCACATTTCCCACGTCAAAGTAGTAATAGGCGAAGACGGAGCAGCCCACAGGGCTGACGAAGATCGTGTTGTCCTGCTGGCCAAGATCCTGCAAGGCCTCGGCGATCAGTTTATGGACCAGCCCATGTCCGCATCCCGGGCAATAGTGAGTCTGCTTCTTTCCTTCCGCTTTTCGGCTGTACTCGTCATAGAACAAGGTCGATTTGGAGTGGACGATTTCATAGAACTCACCGCCATCTTGCACGGCCGTCGCCGATCGAGCTTCAGGTTGCGTTTCGACTCCGCTCATTGGAACCGTGGTGCCGAGCCCGCTTTTGTCTTCCATGGTCACACCCTTGTCCAGCCCAGTCCGGTACTTGTTGCCGGAGATCAAACTCTTGCCGCCACTCGGGACAATACCTGCTCCTGCAGTTCTCTGACGGAAGGTACGTTGCCGCCGCCGCGCCCATAGAATTCCACTGGCACGGTGCCATCGAGCGCCAGGCGAACATCCTCCACCATCTGCCCATTACTCAGTTCCACGACAAGCACCTTCTCAACATTTACCGCCGCTTCCACGAGTGCTGCGGAAGGGTAGGGCCACAGCGTGATAGGGCGAAACAGGCCCGCTTTCACGCCTTGCCGGCGCAGGGCTTCAACCGTGGAGTGCAGGATGCGAGCCACAATTCCGTACCCCACCAACAGGATCTCTGCGTCGTCGATGTAGCAGCTTTCATATCGTGGCTCCACTTCCTGCGCACGCCGATATTTGGCTTCCATCTTGCGTTGGTGCTCTTCCAGGCCGTCAGTCTCCAGGAAAATAGAACTGATCAGGTTGCCGCGCGTTTCATGCGTGCCCTTCACCGCCCACGGTTTTTCCGGCTGCGGAATTTCGCGGTACTCCAGATCGAGCGGCTCCATCATCTGCCCAACAAATCCGTCCGCCAGAATCACCGCAGGATTGCGATATTTGTCGGCCAGCTCAAATGCCAGGATGGTCAGGTCCGCCATCTCCTGCACCGACGCGGGAGCCAGCACCAGGTTGCGGTAATTGCCGTGCCCTCCACCTTTGACCATGGCGAAGTAGTCGCTTTGTTCGGGCGCAATGTTGCCAAGACCGGGACCACCCCGCATCACATCCACAATCACGCAGGGGAGTTCCGCGCCTGCCAGATAGGAAATCCCTTCCTGCATCAAGCTCACTCCCGGACCGGAGGAGCCGGACATCACGCGCATCCCGGTGGCCGCCGCTCCGTAGACCATGTTGATGGCGGCGGTTTCGCTCTCTGCCTGCAGAAATGTTCCGCCCACCTGGGGGAAATAGAGCGCTGCAGCCTCAGCGATTTCACTGGCAGGTGTGATCGGGTATCCATAGTAGCCGCGGCATCCGGCGAGAATCGCACCTTTCACCAGCGCCACGTTTCCCTTACAAAGTTGGCGCATGTTCGCCCTCCTTGGCTTGGGTGATCTTCGCCTTCATGCGGTAGACGGTGATGGCTCCCGGCTCCGGGCAGCAGTAAAAGCAAATGCCGCACCCGGTGCAGGTATGACCGTTGCAGCGCGCCGGGTGAACTCCATTGGCATTCAATTCCGGCGCCAGCTCCAGGCATCGTGGCGGACAGGAGTCGACACATAGCCCGCATCCCTTGCATTCTTCGGCATCAATGGTAACTTTCCCGCGGGGCTGGATTGCCATGCTTCACCTCGGCGTGGCGGGTCGCTTTGAGACCCTAGCCCAGGGCGCTGATCGCCATATTTTCGGGCTGGGTTGCGGCCATCTGCTCGCCGGTTCCATTAGAGACTTAAGGGTTACCAATGGCCGTGTTCTGGCGCACCAACGGGCGTGACCTACATCACTTTGGGCTTGCAATCTGTATTGACATGCCGCAGTCCACAACGTTACGATTAGCTCGCCTTCACTGGCGCTGATTTCAAACTCGGCCAGGCCCCCCTCTTGGTCCCAGTGATCGCTCATCAGTCCCCAAAGAAAAGCGCATGGCTCGTTCGAGATTCGTCCAGACGGCGAGTCGCGTCCCCACGATTCACCGGATCGCACAAGGAGCACTATCCCTATGAAGAAATCTCCGTTTCTCCGCCTCGGCCTGATCGTCGCATGTACGACCTTGATTGTTCCGGCGATGTCCGCACAGACGTCCATCCAACTTTTCGGTCCCGTGAACGTGCGAGCTTCCGTTAGCGGTACGACCTATGACGCGCCGAATACGTTCAACAGCAACACGCTGAATCTGACCTGTCCCGCATCTCCAACCGCGGTGCTTTCGTCCGCCAACGGCGGCAATGTGCTGGTGGATAACAATATTCAGGTGAGCACCAGCTCACCCTCGACGACGGCTCCGACCAATGTCTGCACCGGCGGAACTGCCGATGGGTCGAATGCTGACTGTTTCACGACGACATATCAATCCGCCGCCAGCGCGGGTAATCTAACCGGCCAGAGTCCCGATTCATTTGCCCCCTCGACGGGTGTCACACTGGCAAACGGCGGTGTCCCGCCCATCGACATCCACAGCAGTCTCGCTTCGGGTGCGAACCAGATCACCATCAGCGAGGTCGACGGAGGTGGTGACCTTGCCAGCTCCTCTCTGTACCTGACCACAAATTGCACCCAGGGCGGCGTGACGGGTGGCGGCAGCATCACGGGCAATCCAATCCCACAATCGAACCCAACGCCGCAGCAGCTGACGCAGAACTTTACCTTCAACACAGGCACCGGCCAGCAAGTCCAGTTCACCTACAACCTCGCGGGATCGCAGGCAGCTGACACTCTCGCGATTCAGGATGGCACCATCCCAGGCGTCGAGGACGCGGCTGTCGATCCAAGTACATTTCAGTCGGTCTATGGACTAAACACGCCGTTTTCGACCTCGAGCTGCCTGATTCACACCGGCGAACTGCTGCCCAACGGGCAGCCAGCCTGTAAGCTGTTTACGCTGGAATGCGCGGTGGGAACGAATCCTGCAGAAAGTGGCGCGAATTGCCCCATCTCGTCGGCTCCGAATGAGCTGTTCCAGGATATCTTTGACGGTCCCAGCTTCAGCCTGCAGGATATTTCTACGCCGAACGGTCCGACGTTTCATGAAGGCATCGGTTTCCTGATGGCCAGCGAGCCGTGGGGCGGCGGCCCGTGCACTTTCGACCCGGCGTCTGGACTGGGGAATTTACCGTGCCCGCAAAACCTGCTGGCCAACTTCAGCGGTCCAGGAATCTATACCTCGTCCAGCTATACCTCCCATCCCAACTCGACCTTTATTCCTGTCACCGGAGTTCCCGAGCCCTTGACGACGGTAACGGTCGCCAACCAGCAACCCGGCGGCTGGGTCAATACGCAGACGCCGAACGTCACGTTTTCCAGCCAGCCGCCGATTCTCTCCGGGCTGACGGACGCTCTATTGCCCGGCGTATCGAAGTTTGCCGCGGCTCCCATTCAATCCATCACCTACGGGACCGCCGCCGTTGGCAGTGTGCCCACTCCTGGCGCTCCAGGTTCTGCGGGGACGCCGATTACCAACCCCGTCTCGTGCCCAACCAGCATTACTACCGGAGGTGCACCGGGGGCCTTCACACCGTCAGCGCAGCCGGTCGCGTTGAATGCCGATGGCAGTTACCTGTTGTACTATTTCGCGCAGGATTGCGCGGGAACTCAGGAGCTGAAATTCGTCAAGGACGGCAGCGGCAGCTGGTCGACCTCGTACTACACGGTTCCAATCAATGTGGATACAGTTCTACCTGCCGTAAGTTCCGGGCCGACATTGTCTCCGTCAAGTGGCAGCTATATCGTTGGTCAGCCTGTGACGGCCAGCTACAGTTGCACGGATGATCGTTCCGGGATCGTGACTTGCGGCGCTTCAACATTCTCTGCGGATTCAGCTCCGCTTAGCACCGGTCTTCTTAGCAGTCCTGTCGACACGTCGACACCGGGCAACAAGACGTTCACGGTCACGGCGGTCGATGCAGCGGGCAATAAATCCGCGCCGCAATCCATCAACTATGTTGTCACGGCATACGACTCGTCGATTCACGTGACCCTTAGCCAATACACCGTCACCTATCCAGGGGGAACCAACGTCGTGATTCAGGTTTCGCCTACCGGTGGGCACACGCCTACAGGTACCGTGAAACTGTATGACGGCACCACGCTGCTGCAAAGCTCCGGCCTGGGAGGGAACGGCGCTGCCTATCTCTACATCCAAGGTCTGAATGTTGGCAGCCATTCGCTGACGGCGTCCTACTCTGGAGACTCGAACAATCCTGCGGGCGTATCGGCGCCGGTGATTCTGACAGTCAATCCTGTCCCAGTTCAGTTAAGTACGTCATGCTGGAACGCCAACTTCCCATATGGCGCAGATTACCATTGCGGAATCTACACCAGCTCCGCAGCGGGGGCTCCGAAGGGTGTGGTCACCTATCAGTACGATGGCGGCGCAACCGTTACCTTGCCATTGAGTAACGGAGTGGCAAACTTCATCGTCTCCATGCCACAAACGGGAACTCACACAGTGGTGATGGGATACGCGGCGCAGACAAACTATGCGGCTGCCAAGTCCAGCACGGTGCACTTCACAGTGACCCAAGCGCCAGTCATTCTTCAGCTGACGCCCTCCACCTGGTACGCGACGGGAGGAAATGTAACTCTGAGTGTTGCAATTCAATCCTGGAGCGCCGGACCGCCGAATGCACTTGGCACGGTCTCCTTCTATAACGGCACCAAACTGCTCGGCACGGTACCTGTGACCGCCGGTGGCACTGCGGCGACCACGGTGGCTGCCTCGACCCTGGGAAATGGGAGCAAGACGCTCAAGGCCACCTACAGCGGCAGCACCAACTACGCAAGCGGAACCGCTTCTGTAACCATCACAGTTGCAGTTAAGTAAAGGGCTAAAAAGCAGAAAGGCCCTCCTCGAAAGGGGAGGGCCTTTTTTATTCCGCGTGTCAATTGCTCTTTCCGATGAGGGAACAGATCTAGGCTTCAGCTGCAGCAGGCTCCAAAAAGGGCGCTGTTAGCGAGGTTGAGGATTCCTCGCCGGCCGCGAGCCGAGTCAGCGTCAGCACCGTAATGTCGTCCTCTTGCCCAAAGGCAACCGCGGCCTGGGTGGCCTGTTGCGCCGTGGGCTGGGTTGCAAACAACGCGTTCAACCGTTCAAATCCGTAGATTTCTCCAGTCGCGCTTCGGGCTTCGACCAATCCGTCCGTATAGAGGCTCAGGTGGTCCCCCGGGTGCAAACGGATCTCAACTTCGCTGTACTCGGCGAAGGAGATGAGGCCCAGGGGCAACGATCCTTCGATCTCAAGCTCTCCTGAATTCAGAAACGGTGGCAGGTGTCCGGCGTTGGCCAGGATGACTTTGCCATTCGGAAACAGGCGCATCACAATTGCGGTGACGAAGCCACCTTGAAGCCGACCACACAAACAGCGGTTGAGAGCTTGCAGCATTTGCACCGGGCTGGAGTTTTCACCGGACAAGGAGCGCAGCACTCCGACGATCAGAGACACGCTCATTGCGGCCTTCAGGCCTTTCCCGCTGACATCTCCCAGGGCAACGATCGTCGATCCTTCATCCTCATGAATGATCTGGAAGAAGTCTCCGCCTACTTCCTGTGCAGGCTGGTAGGCACTGGACACCGCAAAACCTTCCAGCGACGGCAGCGTTTCGGGGATCAATACGCGTTGAATTTCTCGCGCACTCTGCATTTCCTGCTCCAGCGCGGTCTGACGTGCCTGTTGTTCCACGTTATAGCGGTACACGGCGTAGAGAATGGAGAGAAACAACCCGATCCCGGCGAGGTCGGTGGCGGTGAAGTGCACGCCGAAAATCGAGAATAGCGGGGTTGTCACCTTGTCGTACATGGTCCAGTGGGTGAATCGCTGGCCTTCCGCACTGGCATCCGCGATCGTATTGATCATCTGCGAAACGAAAGCGCTGATTGCGAGCCATAAGCGCGACGGTTCCAGCCGCTGACGAATGCCGATTCCAATGATGACGAACGGAAAGACTTCCACTACCAGGATCAGGGTGGTCAAAATCGCGTCCAGGGCCAGCATTCCAGGGCCAGCACTGCCCCAGACGAAGGCCAGCGCCCCGTCCAGCCCTCCGGCGGCGACAGTGACGATGGCCAGCACGCGAGTCCACCGAGCCAGTGCTGGACGGTTATCCAGTCGCAGCAAATAGAGCAGCAGGAACCAGAGAGACACGTGATTCAGCGCGTATATCGGCTGGTTGAGCCCCCGGCCGAGTCCATAATCAATCGGGATCTGCAGCACACCCTGGATCAGGAACAGCATGACCGGCGTCGCCGTAAAAATGGCTAGCCACAGGAAGAGCTTGACCTTGCGATTGCGACTCCAGAGCAGCAGACTCAGCAGGGTGACAAAACCATACAGAATCACCAGGGTGAAGTCATAGAGGTTCTGTCGCATGTTCTGCGCATTGGAGGCCGTCAATTGTGCGTCAATCGTGTCGGCATCCCCTAGTAGCGGAGGGCCGTACAGGCCGCCCAGATGCGCCGGGTCGACGAACAGCAGCGGTGACTTCCACACTCGAATAGCAATTGTCCCTGACTCTGCGTCTGGCACGGGAAAACTGCTGGGGAAGGTGGAGTAGAACCAGCGTGGCCGCGGAGGAAACTTGCCGAATTGTCCGATCGGCTTACCGTTCCAAAAGATTTCGTATGCGTCATCGACTGGCGGCATCAACAGGGCATATTTCGACCCGCTGCCGGCGACGGTGTGAATCTCGACATGGCGGCGGTACCAGGCGTAGCCGGTGTATCCCGGATGATTCTGGCTGCCCCAGGGGCCGTTGACCTGGATCGACTCCCACCCGGAATCATCGAACGATGGGGAGGCCCATTCGGGATTGTCGCCGGTGTGAAACTGCCATGCACCATCGAGAGGGATCGCGCCCTGTCCCAGCCCGTTCACCGCGAGCACGGGCGTCGCAGCATGGGCGGTCGATTGTGGCGCAGGTACTTCCTTCTGTTGCGCGAATAGCGACACGGCGAGCAGGAAAGTACATGCCGCTATCTTCGCTTGGAGCAACATGCCACGAGAATACCACTCGAAACTCACCCTTCCACGCAAAGAATCGAAGTCTCCAGGCTGCTCTCCCGGGCTCTTCGGGTGGGTCCGCGGATTCAATCGCGGCGTGGCTTTCTGTCAGCTGGCGTACTCTCGGCATCGTTGCGACCCGTTGGCCACCGAATTCGCTTAGCTGCAACCTCATCCTTCATGTATCTTGCTGTTCATAGAGTCATTTAACGAACTCGGGAAAGCGGATTCTCCGGGCACAATATCTTTGCGCGCGCAGGCGAACGGCGCGGCTGAAGGAGCTGTGATGGAACTCGAAAGTACCCTCCACCTGCAGCAGCAGATCGCCCGCCTGCAGGCGTTGTTGGAGGCCAGCCACACGATTCACAGCACCATCGAGCTCGACAGCGTGCTGCGCGCCGTGCTGGAGTTGAGTGTCCGCGAACTCGAAATGGCGGGTGCGTTTTTCACAGCGTTTCCTTTTTCCTATGGAGAGATTCAGCCCCGCTTTCTGCTGCATCCGCCGACTTCCGACCCCAAGCGCGGTTGTTTTCGCTTTCCTCTGCTCGATCGCAGCGGGGCGCTGCTGACAGAGATGATTGTGCTGACCCGCGATTGTGCTCCGCTCACGCTTTATGAGCAGGATTTCCTGGAAAACTTATCCATGCAGGCCGCGGTGGCTATCGAGAATGCCCGCTATCACGAGCGCACCCTCGACCTGGAACGAGTGCAGCAGGATCTGGCTTCGGCGCGGGAAATTCAGCGCAGCCTGTTGCCGCAATCCATGCCCGCGATTCCCGGCTACAGCATTTCCGCTCGCTCCCAAACCTGCTATGAGGTTGGCGGAGACTATCTGGATATCCTTCCGCTGCCTGATGGCAGGTGGATGATGGTCGTCGCCGATGTGGCCGGCAAAGGATTGGCTTCCGCCCTGGTGGGCACCTCATTCCGCTCGGCATTTCGCGCCATGGCTGCCTCCGGGCTCCCGCTGGAAGAAATGGCAGCGCGACTGAATCATGTGCAGGAGTCCGATGGTGCGGAGACACGCCGCCGCTACGTCACCGCTATCTTTGCCCAACTGAATCCGGCCGAACATACGCTGGATGTCGTCAACGCCGGACATAATCCCGGGTTTTTAGTGCATGGCAAGACTATTCAGGAGATTGGCGCCAGCGGAACGCCCGTTGGCATGTTGGCTGGGATGACCTACACCCCGATGCGATATCATCTGGAGCAAAACAGTCGATTTCTCTTATATACGGACGGATTGACAGAGGTGTTTCGCGGCGAAGAAGAGTTTGGCCCCGAACGCCTTGTTGAAGAGGTCCGTAGCTGGCGTGGTACACAGGCAGAACAATTGCTCAACAGCGTCTGGTCCGCAGTAGAATCCTTCGATGGGGAAGTTGAACTCACGGATGATCGCACGGCCCTGGCATTGCTGCGAGTGCAGTAGCTCTTGAGGAGTCGGTTGGAACGCTTCGAATCGAGCAAGCAAGTTGGAAGGATTGCTTTCGGAGGTTGAGTATGGTGCAGGAAATAACATCCGCAGTTGAGTTGAGGCTTCCTTCCAAATTAGGATTTGAGAAGGTTGCGATGCAAACTGCTTCAGGTGTTGCCCGGTTGATGGGGTTTCCCGACGACCGGATTGAAGACCTGAAGACGGCGGTCGCCGAGGCTTGCATCAATGCCATCGAACATGGCAATCGCTTCGATGAACGGCTGAGTATCGGAATCGTTCTCTCCATGGAAGACGGCAAATTGGAAGTGAAAATCCTGGATTCCGGTTCGGGACTTCACAAGAAAATGAATCCACCCGACATCGACCGCAAAATGCACGGCGAAGAACAGGCGCGCGGCATGGGCATGTTCCTGATGCAGGCATTGGTGGATGAAGCCGAGTGGACGCAGACGCCGCACGGTGGAAATTGTGTACGCTTGATGATTCGTCTAGACAAGGAAGAGGAGTGAGATAGGGATATGGCCATGCAACCGCAACTAAACACCCGCGCCTCCGTGGATGAGGTGAAAGCAGCCGACGGAAGCCCAATTTCCGTGCTGCGTTTCACCGGCGATATCACCAGCACTTCTCGTGATGTTGTGTTCGGCGCTTACCAGGAAGTTCCGGCCGCCACCCGTAAACTGGTCTTCGACTTCTCGAAAATGGAATACATGAATTCCAGCGGCATTGCGCTGATTATTGAGCTTCTGATGGCTGCCAATAAATCCGATCGCTCGGTGCAGAGTTATGGCTTGTCGCCGCATTTTCAGAAGGTTTTTACGATGGTCGGTCTGAACAAGTACACCCGCCTGCATCCGGATGAGGCGGCCGCCTGCGCCGCATTTGCCGAGTAAGCTCCTTCGGGTTCGTACAACATTAAGGTGCCTTGAATATTGGTGAGGTACATCCGCGCCGGCGGATGCGCGTGCCGGTGTGGATCGAGTTTGCCAAGGAATGCGTCCCGGCGCGAGACTTGCGCATCTCACGGTAGAGAAGCGGATAATGGTCTTCTGGATCCGCAATCCTCCTTCCGGGATCATCCACGATGAACACTCATTCCTTGGATTTTCAAGTCGGCGCTCAATCTTCCACCAGTCCTTGCACTCTTCAAATTGATGGCGTCACCCAAATGGCCGTGGTTGGTGAGCCGCTGGTCGACGTTCTCAATCGAATTGACAGGGTCATTCCCCAGGTTTGTTATCACCCGCAGCTCGGTCCGATTCAGACGTGCGATACCTGCATGGTGCAGGTGAACGGAAACCTGGCCCGTGCCTGCGGAACGCCGGTTGCCGATGGCATGATCGTGGTGACAAAGTCTGAGCTGGTCGATGTGGCCCAGCGCGAAGCCTTCGATCGCATCCTGGGCAATCACATGCTGTATTGCACGGTCTGTGATAACAACAATGAAAACTGCACTGTGCATAACACCACGGCTTTGCTCGACGTGAAACATCAGAAGCGCCCGTATAAGCCCAAGCCCTATCCGGCCGACTTCAGCAATCCCTTCTATCGCTACGATCCGGACCAATGCATTTTGTGTGGGCGATGTGTGGAGGCCTGCCAGAATGTGCAGGTGAATGAGACGTTGTCGATCGACTGGAGCTCACAACATCCCCGCGTCCTGTGGGATGGGGGAGAGACCATCGCCGGCTCCAGCTGCGTATCGTGCGGACATTGCGTCACCGTTTGCCCATGCAACGCGCTCATGGAAAAATCGATGCTCGGCCACGCCGGGTACTTTACCGACCTTCCCCGCAAAGCGCTCGACAACATGATCGATGTGGTCAAGGGAGTGGAACCCGAAACCGGATACGGACCGATCCTTGCGGTATCTCAGGTGGAAGCGTCGATGCGCGAACAGCGCGTCAAACGAACCAAGACCGTCTGCACGTATTGCGGTGTTGGGTGTTCCTTCGACATCTGGACCAAGGATCGCCACATTCTGAAAATTGAGCCCGCCGAGGGTCCTGCGAACGGCATATCCACCTGCGTCAAAGGTAAATTCGGCTGGGATTATGTCAACGCGAAAGATCGCCTGACGAAACCACTCATCCGCGACGGAGAAACATTTCGCGAAGCCACATGGATAGAAGCCCTCGATCTGATCGCGAACAAATTGTCTGCCATCAAAAACGAGCACGGTCCGGACGCAATTGGCTTGATCGCCTCCTCAAAATGCACGAATGAGGAAAGCTTCCTGATGCAGAAGTTGGCGCGCGCCGTGATCGGCACCAACAATATTGATAACTGCTCTCGCTATTGCCAGACACCGGCGACCATGGGCCTCTCTCGCACCGTTGGGTATGGGGGCGATAGCGGCTCCATTCGCGACATCGAAGCTGCCGCCCTGGTCGTGATCATCGGCAGCAATACTGCGGAGAGCCATCCAGTATTAGCGACGCGGGTAAAGCAATCGCACAAACTTCGCGGTCAACGGCTCATTGTTTCCGACCTGCGAGAGCACGAAATGGCACGCCGGGCAGACATTCTGATTCGCCCTCATCCTGGAACGGATCTGGTATGGCTCTCCGCCGTCGCGAAATACATCATCGACAATGGCCTGGCGAAGATGGAATTTGTCGATCGCTGGGTCAACGGATTTGCGGAGTATCGCGACAGCCTGGCTCCCTTCACGTTGGAATATGCGGAGCGCCTGACTGGAATCTCCGTCGCCACGCTGCAGCAGGTCTCCGAGGAAATTGCGCAATCCAACAGCGTTTGCATTCTGTGGGCCATGGGCGTCACGCAACATTGCGGCGGCTCGGATACGTCCACATCGATCTCAAATCTGCTGCTGCTCACGGGCAACTATATGCGGCCCGGCACCGGCGCCTATCCACTGCGCGGCCACAATAATGTCCAGGGCGCCAGCGACTTCGGTTCGATGCCAAACATTGTTTCCGGCTATCAGAAGGTGGACGATCCGGAGGTCATCGCTCGCTTTGAGCAAAGATGGAACGTGAAGATGCCGACGACCACTGGTCTCGACAATCACCAGATGATCGACGCCATCCATGACGGAAAACTGAAAGCGATGTATCTCAAGGGCGAAGACACCATCACGTCTGACGCCAACGAAAATGACGTCCGAAAAGCGTTGGAGGAACTCGAATTTCTGGTAGTGCAGGAGGTTATTCTCAGCGAGACTGCGCGCTATGCCAATGTGGTATTGCCGGCCAGCCCAAGCCTGGAAAAAGATGGCACCTTCACGAACACAGAGCGCCGCATTCAGCGGCTGTATCAAGTGTTCGAGCCATTAGGCGAAAGCAAACCCGACTGGCGCATCATTCAGGACATCGCGAACGCACTGGGCGCAAATTGGAACTATAGCCATCCGTCTGAAGTGATGGACGAAGTGGCATCGCTGACGCCCCTGTTTGCCGGCGTCAACTATCAGCGTCTCGAAGGTTACAAAACGCTGCAGTGGCCGGTGGCTGCCGATGGTTCAGATCAGCCTCTTCTGTTTACGGAGAAATTTCCGTTCCCCGACGGCAAAGCAAAATTCTATCCGCTGGAATGGATCGAGCCATGCGAGCAGGTGAGTGATGAGTTTGATCTGCACTTGAACAATGGGCGATTGCTGGAGCATTTTGAAGCTGGAAACATGACCTTCCGCTCCAAAGGGATCATGGAAGAGACGCCGAATACCTGGGTGGAAATTTCACCCGAGTTGGCTGCGGATCGAGGTGTGGAAACAGGCCGGTGGGTCCGCCTGCGTTCGAAATATGGGCAGATCAAGGTGCGGGTTCTGATCACCGATCGTGTTCAAGGCAAACAAATCTACCTGCCGCTGAATTCAAGCGAGCAACCTGTCAATCGGCTGACGGGCACCGGCCTTGATCGCGCCACGCACACTCCCGCGTATAAAGAAACGACGGTGCAGATGATTCCACTGGAGGAACAGGGAACCAATCCGCTGCCACGCACCAATTTTCGCTATGGTCATCCCACTCCGCAGAATGGAGTTGAAGTCGAGCGCAAATGGCAGCGGAGCGATTATCGTTTACCGGGAACCGCACCGGACGACAAGCTTGTACAGATTGCCAATCTGCAGGTGTAAACAGGAGGAAACGCCATGGCCCAGCCGATTCGCAACTACACTCCGCACCGAAACGAGCAGGATGAGTTCCGCGCCAGAGTGGAAAACGCCCCAGTACAACATGCCAAGGCGGTGCTGGCGGCATACGACTTGTTGCAGGAGGCGCAGGACCACGGCGTGCTCGATACGCTGAGAGGCGCGATCGGAGCGGGTGACGCCATCGTCGACAAAGTCTCCGAATTCGCCAGCGCGCCCGAGGGTGTTCGCGCCATGCGCAATTTTCTCGCATTGTCGCGCGTGTTCGCGAACCTCGATCCGGAAAAAGTGGATGCCGTCGCCAACGCCATCACCGAGGATCAATGCCGCGGCAACGCACCGGGATGTGAGCCACCGTCACTATTAAAGTCACTGCAGCGCATGAACAGCCGCAATAGCCGTCGAACCCTGGCAACTCTCGCTGCTGTAACGAACGCCTTTGGCACCGAACCCGATCTGCCGAAGGCAAACCCGCTGTTCAGCGCGAATCCGGGCTGGCCGCCGCCACGAATCGTGCTCCCCCTCGTGGCCCTGACATTGGCCGGTGTTGCGGGTTACTGGATTGGCCACCGCCGCTAGCGGGATCCGCGCACACTGCAGCGAATTTCCGTGCCCGTGGCACCCTCTTCGCACGTGCATGAATCCTAGTGTCTGGTAGAAATTTCAAGAAAGAGGAACCGTCCATGGCACGCCCATATTGGTCTGGACAGATTCAAATCTCCCTGGTTTCCTTTGGCGTTTCCTTGTTTCCGGCAACAGAAGCCGCCAGCCAGATCGCATTCCACCAAATCGATCGAAAAACTGGCGAACGAATTCGCCATCAGAACGTTGCCCAGGATCAGGAAGCCGTCGATCGCGCCGACATCGTGAAGGGGTACGAAGTTCGCAAAGGTGAATACGTTACCATCGAGCCGGAAGAGATTGCGCATCTTCGTATCCCCAGCAAGAAGACCCTCGAAATCGTGCAGTTCATCAAGATTGATGAAATCGATCCGGCATTCTTTGAGAAGCCATATTTTGTCGTCCCGCAGAATGAGTCCCAGGCGCAGGCGTTTGCCGTGATCCAGAAAGCATTGCGCGAAACAGGCAAGGCCGGTTTGGGCGAAGTTGCATTCTCCGGTCGCGAACACCTGCTCGCCCTGATGCCGCCCACCGATCCGAAATCGCGCGGCTTGATGGCCTACACCATGCGCTACCAGGCGGAGTTGCGCGATGCGTCCGAATATTTTTCCGGAATCAAAGAGCATAACGTCGACAAGGATCAACTGTCGCTGGCCAAGGAATTGATCCAGCGGAGCACAGCAAAATTTGTTCCATCAAAATTTGAAGACGACTACGAAGTCGCTCTGCGCGAACTGATCGACGCCAAGATTGAGCATCATCCGCTTCCGCAGGAAGAGAAAGCACCCAAGCGCGCCAAGGTGATCAACCTGATGGATGCACTGCGCAAGAGTGTGAACGCACCGTCCTCGTCATCACGCTCCGATCGCCCATCCGCATCAAAACATGCCGCGGCGGAAAAGAAGAGCAAGTCGAAGGCGACCGGCCTGAAGCTGGTTAAGCCAAATGCCCGTCGAAAGAAGACTGCGTAAACAAATGGCGACTGCTAAACCAAAGAAAAAATCTTCACGCGCTCGCAGCTCTGCGGCCATTGAGAAACAGCTCTCCCGCTATCGCTCCATGCGGAACTTCGACCTGACCGCCGAGCCTCGCGGCGGCAGCAAGGGAACGAAAAAGGGTGCGACCAGTAAGAATGCGGAGCTCCCCTTCGTCATCCAGAAGCATGCGGCGACGCGGCTGCATTATGATTTTCGACTGGGCTGGCACGGGGTGCTGAAAAGTTGGGCGGTCACCAAAGGCCCCAGCTATTATCCCGGTGACAAGCGGCTTGCCGTTCAGGTGGAAGATCACCCCATGGAGTACGGCGGCTTCGAAGGCATCATTCCCAAGGGGCAATACGGCGGTGGCACTGTCATGTTGTGGGATCACGGCACCTGGGAACCGCATGGCGATGTGGACGAGGGCCTGGAAAAAGGTCGTCTGAAATTTACGCTGAAGGGTGAGAAGCTGCGCGGCGACTGGGCACTGATCCGCATGGGTGGCAAGGCTGCCGGCGAGAAAAAAGCCAACTGGCTGCTGATCAAAGAGCACGACGGTAAAGAGCGCGGTCCCGACGATCCTCCAGTCACAGAGGAGGAGCCAGACAGTGTCGTCACCGGTCGTGATCTGGATGCGATTGCGGAAAATCGGGATCACGTGTGGGGCTCGAACGGCAGCCAGAAGCAGAAGGAAGAAAAGAAATCGACATTGCGTTCTTCAGAGAAAAAATCGGCGCGCACAACTCACGGTACAAATCATCTCCGGAACAAAAGCAACGCTGGCGTGGCCAAGGCGCTATCCTTCGCGAGCGAATTGAAAGGGGCGCCGAAAGAATCTCTGCCGAAGTTTGTGCCACCGCAGTTGGCGCTGCAGGTGACCGCAGCCCCCGATGGTTCCGAGTGGATTCATGAGTTGAAACTCGATGGCTATCGCATGCAGGGACGCGTCACGACGGCTCGCGACAAGAAATCTCGTTCCGCAACGATGATTACTCGCAGCGGTCTCGACTGGACGCATCGCATGCCGGACATTGCCGCCGCCCTGGCGGAGTTACCCGTGGAAGACGCACTGCTCGATGGCGAAGTGGTGGTTTTCGATGACGAAGGGAAAACCAGTTTTGCCGACCTGCAGGCCGCGTTTCAGGAAGGCAAAAAGAAACCGCTGACCTATGTGATCTTCGACCTGCTCCACTTGAACGGCCATAATCTGCGCAATCTTCCACTCGAGGAGAGGAAGAACATTCTGGAAAAAATTCTCGCCCAGGTTGCTGATGGCGATCACCAAGGTATTCTTCGCTACAGTGAGCATCTGGGGACACGCGGCGGGGAGATATTCGAAAAAGCGTGCCAGCTCGGAGCCGAAGGCATTGTGTCGAAGAAGGCTTCCGCGCCGTATGCTTCGGGACGAAGCGGCAGCTGGCTGAAAATCAAATGTGTTCGCCAGCAGGAGTTTGTGATCGGCGGATTCACACCACCCTCAAAAACCGGCGTGGGTATTGGCGCGCTCCTACTCGGTTATTATGGCGACGGAGAATTGGTGTACGCAGGCCGCACCGGCACTGGGTTCACGCAGAAAGGCCGTCTGCAAATGCGCAAGCGGCTGGAGGAAATTCGTCAACCGCGCCCGGCATTTGTCAGCGTGCCACCCGATGGTGCTCGC
Source organism: uncultured Acidobacteriota bacterium (assembly GCA_963821145.1). Classification (GTDB taxonomy): domain Bacteria; phylum Acidobacteriota; class Terriglobia; order Terriglobales; family Acidobacteriaceae; genus JAKAAZ01. The sequence continues at coordinate 218,825 of CAWGCV010000020.1, read as the reverse complement.
GACGCGCAGTGGGTGAAGCCGAAGTATGTGTGCGAAGTGAAATTCGCCACCTGGACCGCCGACAATCTTGTTCGCCAGGCATCCTTCCAGGGCCTGCGAGAAGACAAGCCGGCGAAGCAGGTGACGCGCGAGTTGCCGGTCGAGACGGTGTCGGCAAAGGGACGACCGCGATCAAGAAAGGAAGCGCCCGACGCAATCAGGCGGGTACACAAGAAACTGGGTGCTGCGAGTCGCTTGTCGCGAAGGCATCGCTCCACCGGAACGGCTGCGCGCGCTATTGCTTCCAAAACAACCTCAAGCAAGTCCAGCAAGGCTGACAATCCTTTTCCAATCGCGCTGACGCACCCTGATAAGCAGGTCGACTCAGAAACCAAGCTCACCAAACAGCAATTGGCAGATTATTTTTGGGCGGTGCGGGAACACATGCTGCCGCACATTATCGATCGACCGTTGAGCATAGTCCGTTGTCCGCAAGGAAGCACCAAGCCATGCTTCTTCCAAAAACACGTGACTGATAATCTTCCCGACGGAATCGAGGGCATCGACATACGAGGACGCAGGAGCGGAGTTGTGGAATCCTACATCACGCTTTCGAGCGCGTTAGGACTGGCCGGATTGGCGCAGATGGGCGTTCTTGAAATTCATCCGTGGGGCTCAACGAACAATGACATCGAAAAGCCGGATCGCCTGGTTTTCGATCTGGATCCGGATGAGGCGATTCCATGGAAGACGTTGGCAGAGAGCGCGAGGGAAGTTCGCTCGCGGCTGAAAGATTGCAAGCTGGAGAGTTTTTTGAAGACCACCGGCGGGAAGGGATTGCACATCGTCGCGCCCATTCAACCGGAACACGATTGGCCGGTCATCAAGGAATTTGCGCACGACATCGCCAACCAGATGGCGGCGGAGAACAAGGCTCTATACCTGACGAAGATGACCAAGGCCGATCGCAAGGGAAAAATCTTTATCGATTATTTGCGCAACGATCGCGGGGCCACATCGATCGCGCCATTTTCTCCGCGCGCTCGTCATGGTGCGCCGGTTGCAGTGCCGATGGATTGGAAAGAACTGGACTCTTCCAAGCCGCCGCGCTTTCTGGTCGCGGATTTTTCTGAATGGAAATCGCGCCTGCGTCATGATCCATGGACGGCGATGCTGAAAAAGCGCCAATCCATTCCGGCGAAATTGCTGGAGCCGTTTATTTCCTCTCAGGAGTCCGGTTCACGTCGTTCGGCGCGGAAGGGTTAATCTCGCCTTTTCGGGTCTCCGGCGTTGGACTGCGAACGGCTGTGTCTCCCGGACCGGCGGTCGCAGGATTCTTTCCGTCATAGCCGGAAGGTTGTACCGCATGCTTGCGATCCTCTGCGCGGTTCTCAGCTTTTTCTTGTTCCTGGGTGTTCATACGGTCTCCTCTGTGGACGCTGTGGCTCGCATAACAAAGCCTGCTCCTAAGGAGTGGATGCTGACTGGAATTGCTGGGTAGCTTAGGGAATGGAAATCAATTTCGGACGTGGCTAGGAGTGTCCTAGAAATACCTGGACCAGCAGCCATGCGTTCAGGCCTGCGATGAAGACAGCGGACGACCATCCGAGCAGTTTCAGCCAGGGTCGATTGACAAACTCACCCATTTTTTTCGGATCGCTGGTGAATGACATCAGCGGGAACACAGCAAAGCTTAATTGCATACTCAAGATCACCTGGCTCAGGATCAGCAACCGCGCGGTTCCGGACATGCCCCATAACGCCGTCACAATCACGGTCGGCACAATCGCGAGCAGGCGAGTCAGCAATCGGCGTTTCCAAGGGGCGAGCCGCAGGTGAAGGAAACCCTCCATTACTACCTGGCCCGCAAGAGTTCCGGTCAGGGTTGAGTTTTGACCGGAGGCCAGCAGCGCGATTGCGAACATGGTGCTGGCGCCTGCAACACCGAGCAGCGGCGTCAGCAGTTTGTAGGCATCGCCAATTTCAGCCACCCCATTGTGCCCGCTGCGATGGAAAACGGCGGCCGCCACAATCAGAATGGCAGCATTCACGAAGAGCGCCATGGTCAAGGCTGCAGCGGAATCCAGGCTGGCGAGCCAGATGGCTTCGCGTTTCCCTTTCGTTGTCCGTGGATAATCGCGCGTCTGCACGATGGCGGAATGCAGGTACAGATTGTGCGGCATCACTGTCGCGCCCAGAATACTAATCGCGATGTAGAGCATGGTTGCATCCGTCAACAGGCCCCGCGGCGGTACAAACAGGTGGATGGCCAGCACGCTCCATTGCGGATGCGAGAAGAAAATCTCAATCGCAAACATCACCCCGATGGTTGCAATCAGCACAATCACGACTGCTTCCAGGTAGCGAAAGCCGCGATTCTGCAGCAGCAGGATCATCAAGCACATCCGCGCTTGTAATCACTACGCCGACGAGAAGTGGAATGCCGAAAAGAAGTTGCAGCGCGATGGCGGAGCCAATGACTTCTGCCAGGTCGCAAGCAGCGATGGCGATTTCCGCAAAGATCCAAAGCCCGATCGTGACTGGCTTGCTGTAATGTTCGCGGCAAGCCTGCGCCAGGTCCTGCTCTGTCGCCACGCCCAGCTTGATGGAAAGCCCTTGCAGCAAAATCGCCAGCAGGTTCGACACCATGATGGCGAAGAGAAGTTTGTAGCCGAATCGAGAACCCGCGGCCAGATCAGTGGCCCAGTTGCCGGGGTCCATATATCCCACGGAAATAAGGAAGCCTGGACCGATGAAGCCAAGCGCACGCCGCCACAACCGCGGCGAAGTCGATACTCGCACCGTGGAGAACACGTCGGGCAGCGAGGGTCGCCGCGGCTTCGGTTTTATCTCAATTTGGGATTGGAGATCGGGCATTCCCGCGAAAAAAAACCTCTTACCGCAGTATGCCACAAAGAGTTAACGATAGTTAAACGTATGTATTAATTTACGCTAACGTTTCCGGCGTTTCACCCAGACTCTTTCTGCGGCAGGTCTTCCTAGTGTGATGGTTCCAGAAGGGGTTTGGATGGTTACGGTTTCGTCGTAGTTGCGCGCCTGCAACTGCACGCGCGCGTTCGGTCCAATGCCGGATTGATGAAGAAAAATCAGCAGCTTAGGATCTCGCTCGTGCAGACACGAAACGGTGTAGGCTACATTTTCCGCCGCATCAAACAAGGGAACCAATCCGCGTTTGCGTAATTGTTCCGGGCTTTCCGGCAACACGGAATTTCCGTGCGGACAAGTTCCTTTTTCTCCAAGCTTTTCAATCAGCTTGGCCTCGAACGCCGGTGAAACCGCGTGTTCCAGGCGCTCTGCCTCGTCGTGGACGCGATACCAGTCCATGCCAAACATTTCCGACAACATGCGCTCGATCAAGTGATGCCGGCGGGCGGTGTGATAGGCCGTCTCTTTTCCTTTCGGTGTCAGGCGAACAATGCCATCCGGTTTTACTTCGACATATCCATCGCGTTTCAAGCGCTTCAGGGCCATCGTAACTGCGGGGGGAGAAACAGATAGCCAATGGGCCAGGGTCGACGAGATGACCGTCTGGCCTTCTGATTCGGCTTCCAGAATGGCTTTTAAATAATCTTCTTTGGAGATGGTGATGACTTCTTTCGTCATTGTTGTTTCAGCTCCGGAACAGCAGAGGCAACCCTAGCGTCATGGTATTCCATGGGGCAGTTTCGGACGGGGAGCGGGGTTTTCGGGCGCCTCTGGGGCTGGGAGATATGGTTGCCTTAGCAACCATATGTGCACAACTGGTTGCTAAGGCAACTAAATTTTCCGGAAGTGCTGGAGGGAGCATTCTCGCGCGCGACGAAAAATGCGCCAATTTTCCATGAAAAAAACTGACGAGCTACCTGAGGAGCCGTTCGGAGGATCACCGAGGGAACCGGGGATCGCGCAGATCGGGCGGGACAAGGCTTCTCGGCAGCGCGATATTTCTTCGTTGCCAGGGCTGTGGTGTGGCTGGTATTTGTGGAGAGCCCCCAGAAAGAGTCAACCTTTGCAGCATTTGCGGTCTTCGATTGCCGTATTTGTGCTGGCGTGCGCGAGCCTGCCGCTGCTGGCTCAAAACGCGGCTGCGCCCGGGAGTGATGCTGTCCGGACAATCACGCTGGGCAACGCGACTGTTCCGCTGGATGGGCTTTGGAAGTTCCGAACTGGCGACAATATGGCCTGGGCGCAGCCGGACTTTGACGACTCCGGCTGGGGCACGATGGACCTGACGCCGCCGGCGGGATCGTACGATCCATACATCGGCAGCAGCGGATACTTGCCAGGGTGGACGGCGCGGGGCAATCGCGGCTATTCCGGCTATGCCTGGTACCGGCTGAAAACCAACGTGCAGGATGGGCGGACCCGGCTCGCGATCAAAATGCCCGACAACTTAGACGACGCCTATCAGGTGTACGTCAATGGCCAACTCATCGGGCAGTTTGGACAGTTCACCGCGCATGGCGTCACGATGTACGTTTCCCAGCCGCGGGCTTTCCCGCTGCCCGCGAACTTGCGCGGTGGTCCTGCGACCCTCGCCATTCGCATGTGGATGTCTGCCTTCACACCGCTGGTCGATCCGGATGCCGGTGGACTGCATGGCCCGCCGGTGCTGGGTAAGGCGGCTACCATCGGCGCCCTGCTTCAGCTGGACTGGGATGCCAGTGATCGGGCGAACTATAGCGAATGTTTTCAAATGACGATTCTGCTGCTGGCCCTGGGAGTGGCCTTCGGTCTGTTCTGGTTGGATCGCACCGAGCCGGTCTATCTCTGGCTAGGCCTGACATGCGCGATCATTCTGGCTATCGTGGCCAGCGTCATGGTGGGCAACTACACCACCTGGATCGATGGAAGCCTCCTCTTTTTGCTTCAGGATGCGGTTTTGACCCCGGCCAGCATCGGGCTGTGGGTGCTCTTCTGGGCGTACTGGTTCCGGTTGGGAGGCATGGTCCGGCTGCATCGCATGGTGTGGGGGTTTGTGGTGCTGTTGGGTCTGGGCACGGCCATGCTGCGGGCGCCGCTCTACGGCAGCGTGGTCCCCGCCCATGCCATCGTCTGGCTCTCGCCGCTCACGCTGATTCTTAAGCTGCTGCTGGGCGTGCTGCTGGTCTGGGTCACCATCCGGGGCATCCGCAAAAACAGGACGGAGGGCTGGCTGGCGCTGCCCGCCATCGTGCTGGTGGCCTTCTCGCTGTATACGGAAGAGCTGATTGTGCTGCATGTGCCGCCACAATGGTTCCCCTTCGGAGTTGCCATCGGCCTGAGGCAGGTCGGAACCGTGCTTTCGCTGATCATCATTACGGTACTGCTGCTGCGGCGGTTTTTGCATGGGCAGCGGGAGCGCGAGCAGTGGCGGCTGGAGATTGAGCAGGCGCGGCAGGTGCAGCAGATGCTGATCCCGGAGCAACTGCCGCAGATTCCGGGACTGACGATTGAGAGCGAGTATCGGCCGGCGCGGGTGGTCGGCGGGGACTTCTTCCAGATACTTCCAGACAGCAGCGATGGGAGCGTCCTGATTGTTGTGGGCGATGTAACCGGGCATGGATTGCAAGCCGGGATGCTGGTGGCGCTGATTGTGGGAGCAATCCGCACCGCGGCGGACACGACCTTCGACCCGCTGTCTGTTTTGCGGACGCTGAACCAGCGGCTGTGGGGGCGCGGGCAGGCGCATGCGACCTGCCTGGCGATGCACATCACGGGCGACGGCAAAGTGACGCTCGCCAATGCCGGACACATGCCGCCGTATCTGAACGGGAAAGAATATCCGATGGAAGGGCGCGCTGCCGCTGGGTATGGTGGAGAGCGCCGAATTTCCTGTGATGCATTTCCATTTGCAGCCGGGCGACACGCTGATGCTGCTGTCGGACGGAGTGGCGGAGGCGCAGGATGCGCAAGGGCATCTGTTCGGCTTCGAACGGATTGATGCGATGTTGCGTCAGCCGATTACGGCGGCAGAAGTGGCGACGGCGGCGCAGGCATTCGGGCAGCAGGACGACATCAGCGTGATGCGGGTGGTGCGCGCGGCGAAGGTGGCCGAGCGGACGGAAGCGGAACCCGCGCTGGCTGCCGGTTGAGAGGCCGCCTGGAACACGGCTCTCGCGAAACAATCAGCCCGCAACGCTAGAATTGTCAGACGTTTGCCGGTTATCCAGCGGCGGAGCAAGCGGATAGGAAAGACGCGTCAATCCTACGGAAACGATCTATGCATCCACTGGGCTGGTGGCGGCCCTTTTCGGGCGCGCTTCGAAGGGCATAAAATAAGGTGTTCGATGCAGTTTCTGCGCCCCGGCGAGGGGCCTGAAGCGGTCTTTCCGCGTGGCATGGCACCTCCGTGTGACAGCGAACACAAGCGAACCCCCACCCGGCATGAGAACATATTGAAAGCGAAACCTTTGACATTGAATAAGAGAGACCCACGAATGACAGTACCCACAGACCTTTTTATGGTCCGATGCGGAAGCAGTTCCGGCGGCTTTGCCCGCACTTTTCTGGCGTAATTCTAGAGCGTCGGCTTTTCAGCCGGCGTTTGTTTTTGGAGTTTAGGAATACTGGGGCGGGCAACTGCCGGTCCTGAACAGAGTGAAGATTGCCGGAACGCACCTGGTGCGGTCCGCGGACGAAACAGGAGCGAGGATTTCCGATGAGTGCGAGTACCGTAGAGATTCCCAAAAGTGCAGCGGCAAACGGCAAGAATGGTTCGCCAAGTTCCAAGTCGGCGAAGACGCAGTATGTATATTTCTTTGGCGGCGGATCGGCGGAAGGCAACGGCAGCATGAAGGAAACGCTGGGCGGCAAAGGCGCCGGCCTGGCGGAGATGACCAACGTTGGATTGCCTGTACCGCCGGGCTTCACCATCCAGACGGAAGCATGCCGCGAATATATGAGGGGCGGATTGAGCCCGGACATTGACACCCAGATGGATGCGGCGCTGCAGCGGCTGGAAAAGCTGCAGGGTCAGAAGCTGGGAGAGGGCACAAATCCGCTGCTGGTTTCGGTGCGGTCGGGCGCGAAGTTCTCTATGCCTGGCATGATGGACACCATCCTGAACCTGGGACTGAATGATAAGTCGGTGGAGGCGCTGGCCAAGAACACCGGCAATCCCCGCTTTGCGTATGACTCCTATCGCCGCTTGATCCAGATGTTTGGCAACGTGGTTCTGGACATCGACAAGGCAGCGTTTGAAGAAGTGTTCGACGGCATCAAGAAGAAAAAGGGCGTCAAGCTGGACATGGACCTGGATGCGAAGGCGCTGCAGGAGGTGATTGCGCAATACAAGACGCTGGTGCGCAAACACACCAAGATAGATTTTCCGCAGGACCCGCATACGCAGCTGGTGATGGCTCGCGACGCCGTGTTCCGTTCGTGGAACAACAACCGCGCCAAGACCTATCGCCGCATCAACCAGATTGATGACATGCTGGGCACGGCCGTGAATGTTCAGGCGATGGTGTTCGGCAACCTGGGCGATACCAGCGGCACGGGCGTGGGTTTCACGCGCAATCCTGCGACCGGCGAGAACAAGTTTTTTGGCGAGTACCTGCTGAACGCGCAGGGTGAGGATGTTGTTTCCGGGATTCGTACGCCGGAGCCGATCAGCGATCTGCAAAAGCAGATGCCGGATGTGTATCACCAGCTGCAAACGCTGACCAGCAAGATGGAAAAGCATTATCGCGACGTGCAGGATTTCGAATTCACCATTCAAGACGGCAAGCTGTACATGCTGCAGACGCGCAATGCCAAGCGCACGGGTCTGGCGGCGGTGCACATTGCCATCGACATGGTGGATGAGAAGCTGATCACGGAGAAGGAAGCGATTTTCCGGGTGGAGCCGAATCAGCTATACGACTTTCTTGTGCCGCGTTTGGATGAGAAGGGCAAGAAGATTGAAGTGCTGGCGACTGGATTGCCAGCATCGCCGGGTGCGGCGGTGGGACAGATTGTGTTCAGCGCCGAGGATGCGGTGAAGTATTCGCAGAACGGCAGCATGAAGTCAGTGATCCTGGTACGGTCGGAAACGACGCCGGAAGACATCGCGGGCATGGAAGTTGCAGCCGGCATTTTGACGGCGCGCGGCGGCATGACCAGCCACGCGGCGGTAGTGACGCGCGGCATGGGTAAATGCTGCGTGGCCGGTGCGGGCGACATTAATGTGAGCGAGAAGAACCAGGAAATGCGGGTCGCCGGTAAGGTGCTGAAGCAGGGCGACTGGATTTCGATGGACGGAACCACCGGCCGCGTGATTTTCGGCAAGCTGGGCATTCTGCCTGCCTCGCCGGATGATCCCGTCCTGGTGCGTTTCATGTCATGGGTGGATCCGCTACGCAAGCTGCGGGTACGTGCGAATGCGGATATTCCTCGCGATGCCAAGCAGGCGATTCTGTTCGGTGCGGAAGGCATCGGACTCTGCCGCACGGAGCATATGTTCTTCGCGGAAGATCGGCTGCCGCACATGCAGGCGATGATCCTGGCGAACAACCTGAAAGAGCGCCAGGCAGCGTTGAAGAAGTTGTTGCCGATGCAGCGGGCGGACTTTACGGGGCTGTTCAAAGCGATGAATGGTCTGCCGGTGACAGTTCGACTGCTGGATCCGCCGCTGCACGAGTTTCTGCCGAAGCGGGAAGATCTGCTGGTGGAGATTGCGCGCCTGGAAATCACCAAGCCGCGTTCGCCGAAACTGAAAACGCTGCACACCTTGCTGCGTCGCGTAGAAGAACTGCACGAGACGAATCCGATGCTGGGACTGCGCGGTTGCCGTTTGGGAATTGCTTTCCCCGAGGTGACCGAGATGCAGGCACGTGCGATTTTTGAGGCGGCGGTTGCCGTCAAGAAGTCGGGCAAGGATGTAAAAGTGGAAGTGATGATTCCGCTGATCAGCACGATTGAGGAAATGAAGAACCAGGCTGCGATTATTCGCCGCATCGCCCGGCAGGTTTTCTCTGAAAAGGGTGAGTCGGTGGAGTACCTGGTGGGAACGATGATCGAGCTGCCGCGCGCTGCGCTGGTGGCCGACCAGATTGCGAAGGAAGCGGAATTCTTCAGCTTCGGGACCAACGACCTGACGCAGACGACATTCGGCATTTCTCGCGATGACATCAACCAGTTCCTGCCGGCGTATATCAGCCAGGGAATCTTCAAGCAGGATCCGTTCGCGGTGCTGGACCAGGAGGGCGTGGGCCAGCTGGTGAAGTCCGCAACTATCAAGGGACGCGAGTCACGGCCGACGTTGAAGGTTGGAATCTGCGGCGAGCATGGCGGAGAGCCGGAGTCGGTGAAGTTCTGCCACAGGGTTGGACTGAATTATGTTTCGTGTTCTCCGTTCCGCTTGCTGACGGCGCGCCTTGCGGCGGCCCAGGCAGCGGTGGAAGAAGATCGTGCCAAGCAGAGTGGCACGGCTTCGACGGGCGACACGCGATAACGAGGTTGAAGCGCAAATTGTAGGAATGCAGTGAATGATGATCTGGCCGCATGCGGTTTTTCTGAAAAGGAAGACTGCATGCGGCGTGTTTTTTGTATATGGTGGATGAAATTCCATGTCTCAGAAGCGAGATATGGGGCACCCCGCGGATGCAAGGAGTCGTCTTAAATGTCAGACGTTGACAAGAAGAAGCCTAGTATTTGGTGGGTGATTTTGATGATGCTGGCGACATCTCCCATCTGCTTAATTTTCCTTTATTTTGGAGAGCCCGGGAACGGTCGGGCTGGTTGGTTCTTATCCGCCGTGCTTGTTATAGCAGCAAAGGTTCGATGGGACCTCCACACCCGAGTTTGGTTTTGGCCAACGATCATCATCATCGGTCTTGTTCATCTATATGCCATTATTGCGGTGCCATGGACATCAAAATGGATTCCTGCTGTCTTCATCTTTCCGTTTTGCGCGGCGGACGGGGTCGCTATTCTCGGAATTTTACAACTCATAGAGAAGCTCACATCATCGCAGCCGTGAAAGATGAGCCCAAATGGCGGGTGGTCGCTCAAGCCATTTTGGGTTTGAGTGGGGCAGATTTGCGGCCTAAAGCATTTTCGCTGTTACTGTGATGCGGGAGTTATTCAATCCCACCCTAGCTTCCCACCCCACCGAGCTACGCTCGTCGGGGGCCCCGGTTTCGCTAGGATGGGGCACCCAGGTTGTGTCAGTGACGGACAAAACGCAGGTCCCTCCACTCGCTGCGCTCGGTCGGGATGACAATCCTTTATGTATGCGGGGTGGCGGCGGCGACCACAGAGTTACGAGGCTTGTTCCTCAGCCGCGGGCGCGGTGGATGGCTTGATGCCATGCGGCGATTTTGCGGCGGCGTTCTTCGGGGTTGGATTGCGGATCGAAGCGGCGCGATTCTGACCATTGGTGCTGCAACACTTCAACATTTGGCCAGATGCCTGCGCCCAGACCTGCGAGATAGCATGCGCCGAGCACGGTGGCTTCGGAGGTTTGCGAGCGCACGATGGGGATGCCGAGCACGTCGGCCTGCATCTGCATGAGGAGATCGTTGGTGGAAGCGCCGCCATCGACGCGCAGCTCGTGAACGCGCAGGCCGCTGGTAGAGTTGGTTGCGTTGGATTCCATGGCTCGAACGATGTCGGCAACTTGAAATGCGATGCCTTCGAGGGCGGCGCGAGCCAGGTGGGCACGGGTAGCTCCGCGAGTGAGGCCGAAGATGGCGCCACGTGCGTGCGGGTCCCAGTGAGGCGCGCCGAGACCGGTGAGGGCGGGCACAAAGATGATGCCGCCGCTGTCGGGAACGGAGGCGGCGAGGGCTTCGACTTCGGGCGCACTGTTGAGGATGCCGAGTCCATCGCGCAGCCACTGGATGGCAGCGCCGGCGACGAAGATGCTGCCTTCGAGCGCGTAATTGGTTTGGCCGGCAATTCGCCAGGCGATGGTAGTGAGCAGCCGGTGGGGTGAGCGAACCGGCGTGGTGCCGGTTTGGAGCATTAGAAAGCAGCCGGTGCCGTAGGTATTTTTCGCCATGCCGGGACGGAGACACATTTGACCAAAGAGCGCGGCCTGCTGATCGCCGGCGATGCCGGTAATTTTCCCGTGCGGAAGAAGTTCGGTAGCGACGGCAAGATCGCCGCTGGAGTCGACAACTTCCGGCAACATGGGGCGAGGGATGTCGAAGATGTCGAGAAGTTCGTCATCCCAGACAAGCGTGTGGATGTTGAAGAGCAGGGTGCGCGACGCGTTGGAGACATCGGTGATGTGGCGACGACCGCCGGTGAGTTTCCAGATGAGCCAGGTGTCGACGGTGCCGAATGCGAGTTGGCCGGCCTGTGCCTGAGCGCGTGCGCCGGGAACGTGCTGCAGGATCCAGCGAATTTTGCTGGCGGAGAAGTAGGCATCGAGGACGAGGCCAGTTTTTTCTGCTACGAGCGAATCGATGTTGCGGCCGTGGTGATCGCTCGCGGCGAGTTGGGCACAATCTTCTGCGGTGCGGCGATCCTGCCAGACGATGGCGTTAGCGATGGGGCGACCTGTGGCTCGCTCCCACACGATGGTGGTTTCGCGTTGATTGGTGATGCCGATGCAGTGAATGGCGGAGGGGTCGATTCCGGCATCGCCGAGGACGGCACGCACGGCGGCGGCTTGCGAGGACCAGATGGCCTCAGGGTCTTGTTCAACCCAGCCGGGATGCGGATAAATTTGCGGCAGCTCCCGCTGAGCAATGTGGGAGAGCGTGCCGTCGTCGCGCATCAACACGGCGCGCGAGCTGCTGGTTCCCTGATCGAGTCCGACGATGACGGCCATGTGGTTTGATCAAGCGCGCAAACTGGCGAGCGCGGGATAGAGCTTGCGATAGGTTTGATAGCCGCGGTTATAGATTTCGATTGCGGCGGGATCGGGAGAGATGGTTTCCGCGACTCGAATGGAAGACTCGCAGGCAGTATCGACATCCGGCCAAGCACCTGCGCCGACACCGGCAAGCAACGCGGCACCGTATGCGCCACCTTCTTCGGCGACGAGCAACTCGACGGGACGACCGTAGATATCGGCTTGAATCTGTCGCCAGAGAGGACCGCGCGCGCCGCCGCCGCCGAGACGTATGCCGCGAACGGGAATGCCAAGTTCGGCAAACAAGGTGAAGGTATCGCGCAGACTGTAGGCAACGCCTTCGAGCACGGCACGCGTGAGGTGCGGTTGGCGATGGGACGCGGTGAGTCCGACAAATGCGGCACGGACATCGGGATCAAGGTGCGGGGTACGCTCGCCGAAGAGATAGGGCGCCCAGAAAACTCCGTCACTGCCTGCCGGGGCTTCGGCGGCGACGGTCATCAATTGCTCGTAGGAGGCGGGCTGGTCTTGCGTGCCGGCGCTGATGACGTCGCGGAACCAGCGCAGAGAGAGGCCTGCGGCCTGAGTCACTCCCATAACGTGCCAGCGGCCGGGCACGGCGTGGCAGAAGGTGTGGAGACGGCCGAAGGGATCGCGGATGGGCGCATCGGTGGCGGCGAAGACGACGCCGGAGGTGCCGATGGTGGCGCTGACGGAGCCGGGCTTGAGAATTCCCATGCCGACCGCGCCTGCGCCTTGATCGCCGGCGCCGGCAACGATGGGCGTGCCGGCGACGAGACCCGTCGCTGCAGCGGCGGATTTGCTGACCTTGGCGCAGACCTCGGCAGACTCAAACAATTGCGGCAGCCACTTGATAGGAACGCCGGAGGCTTCCGCCATGGGGATGGACCAGCGGCGGTGGGTGACGTCGAGCAGCAGCGTGCCGGAAGCCTCCTGCACATCCATGGCATAGACGCCGCTAAGACGGAAGCGGACATAATCCTTTGGGCAGAGAATGTGCGCGATGCGGGCAAATATTTCGGGCTCATGTTCGCGAACCCAGAGAATTTTTGTCAGCGTGAAGTTAGGAAGCGCGGGATTACAGGTGAGCTCGATGACGTGTTCGCGGCCGAGCTTGGCGTGCAGCCAGTCGCACTGTGGACCGCTGCGGGTATCGCACCAGATGAGCGAGGGGCGAAGCACTTGTCCATCGGCGTCGAGCAGGACAGCTCCGTGCATCTGGCCGGTGAGCCCGACGGCGGCGATGTCGGCGGGAAGACATTGCGCGGCGGATAACACGGCGCGAATCGATTCCTGGGAGGCGCGCCACCAATCTTCCGGATCCTGTTCTGCCCAGCCCGGGAATTTGGATTGGAATGGCACGTGTTCCGTGGCGTGGGAAGCAACAACTTTTCCAGCCTGATCGATCAGAACGGCGCGGGAACCACCGGTACCAACATCAATTCCTAAAAAGAGCACAAGATTCTCCTGGCTGAAGTGTCTGGCAATTGGACGCGAATTGCAAAACTGTCACGCTACGGATGGACAGAACACTATACAAGTATGAATTTCGATCGCTGCATGAGCATAGGCCAAAAGGTTGAGGCTCGACAATTCGGACTGGATGCAAGTTCGACGGAACTGAGCGGAGAGAGGCATCGACGCGGAGAATTTCCATCCAGAAGATCTCCACTTCTCTGGAGAAACTCCGAAATTTTGGAGTCATGCATTGCGGGGTTTTGGGCGAGCAAATCAATGTGGCGTGGCGTTTTCTTTTCGATCCCCCTGCAAAGAAAAATGCATCTATGTGCTGTACAAATGTTTCTCTCTCCATGGAATTGGTGACATGGGAGAGGCGGTTTTGCTGATGCACGAATGAGGAGGCCAGCCTAGGGAGCTGACGTATGGCAATTTATTTGCAGGGATTGGAGGCGTCTGTTTGCGAATTCGTCGAGAGCAACCAGGTACGCGATTCGAGGTAGACAAGAGAGAAAGCGAAAGCAGTTGCCGACGTAGCCGTGGGCACGGTGCGGGTGATGGTACGGAAAGCTTGGGGGCGGGGCAGAGATTCGATTTGTAGCATCGAAGGTTCTCGATCCGGGTCGGGAGAAAGAATCTTGGTGGGACGCCTGCGGGCTCGAACGGTGCTGATGGTATGCCTTTTTCTGGTGATGGCGGCGAGTTGCCGAGGCTACCGACCCTCTGATGAAGACCCGACAGCGGATATGTCTTCGATTTCCATTTCCGCGCCAACCCCGATGCTGGAAGCGCTGCATTCACCGCACCTTCATCTTCCAGAAACTACTGTGTGGCAGCCCAGGTTCCTGACCGCTTGTAATCTCGCGTCGCAGACCGACCTTGCGACAGGCTGCATGATCTCACCCGGCTCCGGAATTCCAACCGTGGGTGTATTGCGGTTTGACGCGCCGCCGCTGATCGTCGATACGTCGAAGGGAACGCTGCATTGGAGTCCGGCGATCTGGCAGTCGGTGGAGTTTCTGGCGGTGGAACACACGTTCCGCCTGGCCAGCGATCCTTATGCCCGGTATCTTTTGATCCATAAACCTTTCTGGCAGGATTATTTTGCTTCGGCGAACCATTTCGATATGTACCGCTGGGGAGATGGCGATGATTTCCTGGTCAACTATATTGGCCACCCATTGCAAGGATCAGTTTCCGGAGATATTTTTCTGCAGAACGATCCGCGCGGGCGATCGGCCAGATTCGGGCGCTCGCCGGATTACTGGCACAGCCGTCTGCAGGCGATGGCGTGGGCGGGGGCGTACTCCGCATATTTCGAGATTGGACCTGTGCTGAGCGAAGCTGCGATTGGCAATGAGGGCGGTTACACGTACGTGCCCACGTGCGGTTTTTATCCGTGCCAGGAGAAGCCGGGAGTTCATTACAAGCCGGCCACGAACAACACAGGGTGGGTGGACTTTGTGATTACACCGGTCGTGGGTACGGGATGGATTGTGATGGAAGATGCGATCGAAAGGGAATTTGTCGATCGGGTCGCAAAAGGCAGCCCGGCAATGGAGTACAAAATTTTGCGCGCATCGCTGGCACCGAGTCACACCTTCTCAAACTTATTGGCGGGGAAATCTCCCTGGTATCGATATCCGGAGAAAGACTATTTGATGGCGGCCGGCGGAGGATACCTGGAGGAGCAGATCGAAGCGCCGGAATGGAAATCTGACCCCCGCTGGAAAATGGGTTTCCAAATGACCAGCGTCGGGTTGCCGGTGAACAACAGGAATTGTCCATCGTGCCAGGATCTTCACACCGGCGTTGGATTTAACTTCGACTACCGTTTTGCGAAGTACGCCTATTTCGATGGGGAAATCAATTTTTTCCCGAGCAGCGATACGTACAGGCAGCCCGGCGATGTGCACGAGTTCCTTGCAGGATTGAAAATAGGGCGACCCTTCCAATCCTGGGGTTTATTTGGGGAAGTCAGGCCGGGATGGGTCCACTACGATACACCGCTTACGCATGGCAGCTACTTGAGCACAACGCGGCTTGCGCAGAATTTTGGGGGCACCGCCGAATACTATCCTTCGAAGCATTCCGCTCTCCAGTTCAATCTGGGCACGACGCTGGTGCATGATCCGGTGCCATATTCCGATCCGCTGCAACCGCCTGTCAGCGTGCTCTCCAAGCAATACTGCAACTTCCGCGCCAGCCTGGATGTGGCGACGGGATACCAATTTCGCTTCTAGAAAAACAGTCTCCGGCTGAACAAAGCATTGCGCCAAACGCATCGCGTCTCTATGTTGTCTACATATGACCCTGAACCCTGTTGGGGATGAAGAAGAGAAGTCTGGACCGCGACATTTCACGCGTGGTTTGGGGCTGTTCGACTCATCCATGATTGTGATTGGCATTATGGTGGGCTCCGGCATTTTTATTGTGCCGGCAGAAATGGCTCGCCTGATTGCCAGTCCTGGATGGCTGCTGGTCGCCTGGGTAGTGACCGGCGTGCTGACCGTGACCGCGGGACTGACCTACGGTGAACTGGCGGCCATGATGCCGGAGGCGGGCGGAATGTACATCTACCTGCGCGAGGCATTTTCTCCGCTGATTGGCTTTCTGTATGGCTGGACGCTGTGGACGGTCATCCAGACGGGAACGATTGCGGCGGTTGCGATTGCGTTTGCGCGATTTGCCGGCGTGCTGATGCCGTCCATTGCCGATAACCATTACCTGATTGCGCCGGTGCACGTGTTTGGGAATTATTTTGTTTCCCTGTCGACGACACAGCTGCTGGCAATTGCGATCGTGGTGCTGCTGACGTTTGCCAATAGTCTTGGCCTGAACTATGGCCGCATCCTGCAGAACATTTTCACGGTCGCCAAAATTGGAGCGCTGGTGGCGCTGGTCGGGCTGGGCTGCACGATCGGCATTCATCATGCGGCGGTGATGGAGAATTTTCATCACTTCTGGTCGGTGCGTCATCCCATTTCATTTGCGAAAGGAATGGATGCTTCCACCGCGATGGGAATGTTTCTGGCGATCTGCATTGCGCAGTCGGGATCGTTGTTTGCGGCGGATGCGTGGCACGATATTACGTTTGTCGCCGCGGAAGTAAAAAATCCGGCGCGCAATTTGCCGTTGGCTCTTGGGGTTGGAACTTCATCTGTGATCGTGCTGTACCTGTTGGCGAACATCGCCTATCTTTGCACGCTGCCGTTAAGTGCGATTCAACATGCGCCATTTGATCGGGTGGCGACAGCTTCGCTGCAGAGTATTTATCCGTACGCGGGAGCGGCGTTGATGGCGATAGCGATCATGGTGTCAACGTTCGGCACCGTGAATGCGATGACGCTGGCAGGGGCGCGCGTGTTTTATGCGATGGCGCATGATGGACTTTTCTTCCGCCGCGCGGGCAGATTGAATCGCGCCAATGTTCCTGGTTGGGGATTGGCGATCCAGGGAGTGTGGACCGCGTTTCTGGTGCTGCCGCGCACCTGGAATCCAATCACACAGCAATACGGAAATCTCTACAGCAATTTGCTGGACTATGTGATTTCCGCGGCGCTGCTGTTTTACATCCTTGCTATCGCCGGGGTGATACGGCTCCGAATCAAGCGGCCGGATGCAAATCGACCGTATCGCGTGTGGGGGTATCCGTGGTTGCCGCTGCTTTATATTGTGGGCGGCAGCGTGATTGTGGTGGTTCTGTTTGTGTATCGGCCGGCGACCACGTGGCCGGGATTGGCGATTGTGGCGGCGGGAGTTCCGATCTATGCGGTGATGCGCTGGCGGAACCGAGCGAGCACAACTTCGTAAGAGGAACTTCCAGCCAGCCGACAGGCCGGCGACCACTCAGGGGCGAAAGCCCGACAAATATTCTGGCCATATATGGCACGGCTAAAGCCGTGCCCTGATACAAAGCCACGCTTCATCAATTCGAATGGGGCAATCGCGATTATTTTTTTGTGCGCAGCTTCCACAGGATCTGGCGCAACATGCCGAGCCAGGTGGAGGCGTCTTCGCTGGGGAGCTGCATACGCCGCAGCATGCGGCGAATATCTTCTGCTTTCGAGTCAAGCGGCTGAGCGGCGGCGTAATCGCTGGCCTGCAGCGCTTCAAGCAGCACGGTGGTGAGGCGCTCCACTTCTTCCGCGGAGGCACGCGGAGATTCTGCGACGGGAAGTGGCGCGGGGGTGTTGCGCGCGAGCTCATACAGGCAGACCGCGACTGCCTGACCCAGGTTCATGGATGGTTGTTCGTCGCCAGTCGGAATGTGCAACAGCCAATGACAATGGCTGAGATCTTCGTTCGACAAGCCGACTTTTTCCGAGCCAAACAAAATTGCGACGCGCGATGTGAGATCTGGAGGCGCAGCGAGTTCTTGCAGGATGGAAGAAGCGCCATCTTTCAAAACATGGAGAGGGTGTTGCAGTTGGCGATGGCCGATGGCGGTGGTGCCGACGACGAGCGTGCAGTCTGCAACGGCTTCCGCAACGGTGGAAAAAACTTTGGCCTCGGTGAGTACGGAGGAAGCTCCGACAGCGGAGCGAGCCTCGCGAAATGCAAGATCGTAGGGATGCACCAGGCGCAGATGACGGAAGCCGAAATTGCACATGGCACGCGCGGCTGCCCCGATGTTCAGCGGGTTTCGCGTGGCGACCAGAATGATGCAAAGACGATCGGGATCGATACGGCGGGGCATGAAGCCCTAGTGTAGAACGCGCGCCACTCCATTTCTATCTCCGGCTAGAGACGGCTGGAGACGGTTGGGCGAGACGACTGTGTTCCAATGTATGGCGACTGGGAGCCTGGAGCGGATCGCGTAGAAACACGAATGCGTCGTCTCCACGAAATGCCAGAAATTCCTGGCTCCCATGGTCGCCATGATCAATATGCAGAAACTTGGGTGCGTTTCCTGTCCGTTCGAATGCTGCTGATGTCAGAAGATCGGCATCCCGCGAGACTGTGGTATCAGTCGTTGGGGCTGCGCAAAACGATCTCAAGGTTCATCGGTACGGAGTAGGGCGAGTTGTCGAGAGTGCCTGGCTGGAAGCGGTATTGCTTGACGCCTTCTAATACGCTGCGATTCATCGTTGGGCTGGTTGAGCTCACGACGGAAAGGTTGACGGGTTTGCCTGTGGGGTCAACGGTGAAATGAACAACGACAATTTTGTCGGTTGAGTCGGCATCGCCAGCCCACTTGATATCGGCGGAGTGAATCAATTTGGGAGCGACGATTCCTTCAGAAACGCGAACGGGCGATGAGGTGGAAGTGATGGCAGTATCGTTGTTGCTGGAGGCGGTGGATTTGGTGGGTTGGACGAGGCTGGACATTTCGGCGGGCGGGCTGGGAGTCTTGGGTTGGGCAGGCGGACTTGCCTGAGCGAGCAGGAGTATCGGGGACAGCACGAATGTAGACGTAACAATTTTACGTATCATGGGTAGCTTCTCCAGGGGCGAATGTGCCCGTCACCAACATACCCCTAATCAACAACGGTTGTCAATAGAAATGCATCTTGAAACGCTATCTATCTATTTATCAACTGCTTATAATGTCGGCCGGTGCGCGGAAGCACTGTTTTTAGTTGAAAAAGTGGAAAACTGGGGACGGTTGGTAAGGCGCTTGGCGCTGTGAGAGAGGAGAGGAAATCTCTGAATCCGATAGAGTTACTTCAATTGCGAACGAGAATTCCACAGAGATGCGAATGCGAAGCGGCAGTTGTGGCTGCTTTGGAAAATTCATCGGATGTTCATCAAACAATCGCAGCGGAACATTTGGATTGAGCGGCGCAATGAGTTGCGATTCAAGGCATGCAATCCACGAGAGCCCACATGAGTGAACCCATGAACGATCGATTTCGAGCCGGCATGCTGCGGTGGTGTGTACTGATTTTCGTTTCACTTTTTTGCGGAGTGAGTTTCGCGGCGACTCCTGCGCCGATGAATGCTGCGCGCAAGGCGAAGCTGGAAGAGCTGACGGGACAGTTGCGCATTGGGGCAGAGTATTTCCTGAATCGCACCGACACGCAGCCGTACATTGAGAAGCAATTTGAATTGATGCATGCGAGCGGGCTGACGCTGGTGCGGATTTTCGTGATCTGGGACGATGTGGAGCGTGTGCCGGGAGTGTGGGACTTCAGCCATTACGACTGGATCTACGATGCTGCAGCGAAAAACGGAATCCAGATTGCGGCGACGCTGTGCCCGGAAGATCCGCCGGGATGGGCGGGAAAGACAACGTTCTATCACAATCGCGTCAATTTGAACGATCCGGCAAATCGTGCTGCGGCGGAAGTTTATTTACGAAAAGTTGTCGGGCGGTACAAGAACAATCCAGCGCAAGGCGCATGGCTATTGATGAATGAGCCGGCGAAATACGACACCGAGCCGGCGACGTTTCATGCTTTTGGAGATTGGCTGCAGACGAAGTATGGGACCGTGGGAAATCTGAACCGCGTGTGGTTTCGACCGTTGAAGCAATTTTCGGATGTGACCATTACCGATGCGCAGCTGGAGAATTACTGGACCGACTACAACGCGGTGATCGACTGGAGAGAATTCAACGTCGACAACTTGATCTGGGTGCTGAACTGGGTGAGGCAGCAGGTGCTGGCGATCGACCCGAATCATCCTGTGCACTTTAATGTGACGCATCCACTGGGCGATGCGGATGGTCAGGACGCGTGGAAGGAGAAAAAGATCCAGGACATTGTGGGGATGTCGATGCACTGGACGATGAAAGCCACGACGCCGGAAAAAGATTACGGGGAGTTGTATGCCTATCGGCTGGACGTGATGGGAGCGGCTAGTGTAGCGCGACCGCAAAAGCCGCTGTGGGTGACGGAGCTGCAGGGTGGACCGGTGGCGTACACGGGTGGATTTGCGCTAACCGAGACGCCGGGAGATTTAACGCGGTGGGTGTGGGACGCGTACGGCGCGGGGAGTCGTGCTGTGATTTTCTGGCTATGGAATCCGCGTGTGAGCGGGACGGAAGCCGGAGAGTGGTCGCTGGTCAGCCTGGATGGAACTCCATCGGTGCGCGTGGCGGCGGTGAAAGCGATTGCGGACACGTTGCAGAAAAATCCATGGCTGAACGAAGCGCATCCGCAGGCGGCGAAGGTCGCCATCCTGTATAACCGCGAGGCGCAGGTGCTGATGAGCCTGGATGGAAGGCATCAGCATCGCGAGGACGAAGTGGAACATTCATTGCGCGGCTGTTACCTGGCGCTGCATCGGGCGCATGTTCCGACGGAATTTGTCGATCTGGATCAATTGAAGGGCGGGGAGCTGCAGCAGTATGACGTGTTGTACATTCCGTATTCGTATGCGCTGGATGATGCGGCGATCGCGGCGCTGAAGACCTACGTGCGCGAGGGTGGAACGCTGTGGGCGGACGGGCTGACGGGATGGAAGGATGCGACGGGAACGATACGCCCGACGATTCCTGGAGGATTGACGGATTTGTTTGGCGTGGAGGCGACGGATTTGTATCCGGTGCAGCCGGACCATCCCTACTCGGTGACCGCGGAGAACGAAGAGGGCGGAGAGTTGTGGAGGCTGCCGCTGGAACTGAAAGGCGCCGAGGTGGTTCTGAGCACGCCGGATGGAAAACCGTTTGAAGTGAAACACGCATACGGCAAAGGGCAGGTATTGTATTTCGAGTCGGCGGTATCGCTGGCGTACGACATGCGATTCAATCCAGTCGTGCAGCAATGGATTGTGGCGCCTTCGCTGGCGGACGAGAGTCATCAGCAGGTTTCGCTGACGGATGGATCGCGAGAGATTATGTTTCGCGGCATGGTGCAGCCGGATGGGCTGGCCGCAGTGCTTTCCAACTGGGGCGATGCGCAGACGGCTGTGGTCAGCTTTCTTGGCGACTACAAAGTTGTCGATACAATGACGGGAGAGCCGGTGCCTGTGACGGAGCAGCATGGCCGCACGCTGGCCACCGTCAACATGAAAGCCGGGGCCGTCACGGTTCTGAAAGCGACAAAATCCCAATAGAGAAGAATCGCCAGCGTAAGCCAATCGACGATGAAGTCAAACTACGATAGATTCCCGGTGGTGCAGGTAACGCAGCGGGATGAAGATTGTGCGGCCGGATGGCAGGCGATTGCCGGGGCGGTGCACGCTGCGGTGAGCGGTCGCGAGCGATCTGTGTTGGTGATCGAATGCTATCCCGGCGTGGACGTTGCGGAAATCGAACGCCAACTTGTTTCGAGGTTGCAGCCGGATGTTGTGGTGCGAGCCGCGGATGCGCTGAAGGACGCGGGCGAACTGGAAGTGCAATTCGCGGACACGTTAGGCAATGATCCTGTGTTTGCGACGATGCGACCGTGGACAATTGCGGACTTTCTTTCCCCGGAGCGGGTGGAGAAGTTACGGGCGCCGGTGAGTGCTCACGCTAAGGGCTTGATGGTTGTGCTGGGGACCGGCGCGGCGCAGATTGCGCAGGTGTGGGATGTGCTGGTTTACGCCGATCTGGCGCGATGGGAAATTCAGCGACGTCAGCGGGCGCATGAGATTGGCAACCTGGGGGCGAACAACGCTGAGGCGTCGGCGCGAGAACTTTACAAGCGCGCATTCTTTATTGATTGGCGGGCGGCGGATCGAGTTCGGATGGGGATGTTTGAGGGGATCGATTTTTTTCTCGACACAAATATTTCCGATGATCCGCGGATGATTGCGGGGGAACTGTATCGTGCGGGGTTGAAAAAGACCTGTGCACGTCCGTTCCGTGTGGTGCCGTTTTTCGATCCTGGGCCATGGGGCGGGGAGTGGATGCGGCGGCATTTCGATTTGCCGAAGGGACCGCCGAATTTTGCGTGGTGTTTCGATTGCGTGCCGGAAGAGAACAGTCTGCGACTGGGATTCGGTTCGCGGTCGGTGGAGTTGCCGGCGTTGACGCTGGTACATCAACATCCAGAAGAGTTGCTGGGAGCGGAGATCTGCGGGCGATTCGGCGCGGAGTTTCCGATTCGATTTGATTTTCTCGACACGGTGGACGGTGGCAATTTGTCACTGCAGGTGCATCCGCTGACGGCATTCATTCGTGAAAAATTTGGACTGACGTACACGCAGGACGAGAGCTACTATCTGCTCGACGCGGAGCCGGGCGCGGTGGTGTATTTGGGCCTGAAGGAAGGGATCGATCGCGCGGCGATGGAACGGGATTTACGAGTGGCGCAGACCGGTGAGAAGGCATTTCCGGCGGAAACATATGTGAATACGTGGCCGGTCGAAAAGCACTCGCATGTGTCGATTCCGGCGGGAACGATTCATTGTTCCGGAAAAAATGGAATGGTGCTGGAAATCAGTGCGACGCCGTACATTTTTACGTTCAAGCTGTGGGATTGGGGTCGGCTGGATCTGGATGGAAAGCTCCGGCCCATCCATCTCGACTATGGCATCGCGAATATTCAATGGGACCGGTCGACAGAGTGGGTGCGCGAGAACCTGGTGAATCCGGTGCGGCCGATCGCGAGCGGGCCGGGATGGCGCGAGGAGTCGACGGGACTGTACAAGTCGGAGTTTATTGAAACGCGGCGGCATTGGTTCACAGAGCCGGTCGAGCACGACACGCAGGGAAATTTACATGTGCTGAACCTGGTGGAAGGCGAGCAGGTCGTGGTGGAGAGTCCGACGAAAGCGTTCGAGCCGTTCGTGGTGCATTATGCGGAGACGTTTATTGTTCCGGCGGCGGTGGGCAAATATCGCATTTCGCCAGTGGGAGAAGTAGGCGCGCCATTGGCGACCATCAAGGCGTATGTGCGTGCTGCCGCGGCGAGCGAGCGGTAGGCGCAGCCGTCGAGGCGGCGTCGGTCAGCAGCGGAATCGCTCCCAGCAGGCCAGCGTGATTGCCTAGCGCGGCGGGGAGAATTCTTACCGGGCCGCTGGGCGTCCAGGAATACTTGCTGGCGTAGTCGCGAATGTAGGGAAGAATGATATCGCCACTGCGCATGACGCCGCCGCCAAAGACAACCAGCTCGGGACCGTAGGCATGGATCAGACCGACGGTTCCGACGGCCCAGACATGCAGGCAGCGATCGCGCACACCAAGGGCGACAGGATCGCCTTCGCTGGCCAACTCGAACAGAGCCCGAAAATTGATGCGGTCGAGAGTGGCGAGTCGGCTCTGTTCAAACCCGGGCCACTCACGGGCGATCAGCGGCAAGGCCCAGCCTGAGGCTTCTGCTTCCATACAACCAAAGCCGCCGCAGGTACATTTTCTGCCGGTAAAGAGCGCGGGGATATGTCCGCCGAGGCAACCGCCCTGCACCTGTTTGGTGCGGTAGACTTTGCCGCCTGCCATGGCAGCGCCGCCGATACCGGTGCCAAGGGTGATCATCACAACATCGTCTGCTCCTTTGGCCGCGCCGGCATACCATTCGCCGAGGAGAGCCATGCGCGCGTCATTGTCCAGCGCGAAGGGCAGGCCAAAATCTTTTTGAGCCCAGGCGGGAAGGTCGATGCATGGGGAGTCTTCAAATTTTCCATTGGTGGAAATGACACGCCCGGTGGATCCATCGACCATGGCGGCGCAACCCATGGCGACACCGATGCAATCTTCGACGGGAATACTCAGCTTCGCGAGCATGTCGTAGACGATGGCTTTGAATTGAGGCAGAAGCGGCCGAAGTTCTCCACCGGGGTCGACAGGGATTTCCTGTGACATGAGGATGGTCTCATCCTGAACGATTGCGATGGTGACGTGGGAGCCGCCCAGATCAAGGGAAATAGCTTTCATGGTGTACCTAGAGGCGAAATTGCGCAAAAACCCGGAAGGTTCAGCATACTCGAAATTCGCAGAGGCGAGGTGGACGCGGACTGGACTTTCTATGGTGCAGCTTCGATGGAGGGGAGCAAAGAAAAAGCCGGGAATCCGTGAGGATTCCCGGCGGTGGTCAAGCGAGTTCTAGAAATCGTAGCGAAGTGAGAATTGCTGTTTGCGGGTCTGGACCAGGGACGAACTGTAGGTACCAAAGCCCGCGCCGCTGGTGACCGCTGCATTTAATCCGCCATATTTGCTGATCGGACTGGTGTCGAAACGGGAGGAGTTGGTCACGTTGAAGACCTCCCAGTCAAAGCGGAGGACCTGGGCACGGTAGACCTTCCATGTCTTCGCCAAGCCCGCATCCTGTTCGAAATAGCCGTCGCCGCGGAAGGCGTTGCGGCTGCCACCCTCACCCGGATAGGGGTACCGCAGAGGGAAGCCGGTGGCGATGCCGTTGTTGAGCGCATTTGGATTGTCAAAGACCTGGGGCAAGCCGCCGGCGACCAAATGCTTGCGAATTTTGATAGGGCCAGTGACGACGGCAGGAGTTTCTTGCTGATAATTCGTCGCGTAGGCCAGCGGAGGGACGACGGTGAAGGGCAGGCCGCTGGACCAGCGGGTGATGCCCGAAAGGCTCCATCCGCCGATGATGGCGTTGACGGCACGATTGGACTCCGCCGCATACTTCATGCCGCGTCCAAATGGAAGCTGGTAGATGAAGTCGCCGCTCAGCAGATTACGAATGTCGTAATCCGAGGAGGCGAGGTTGGTTTTGGGATTGAAGCTGTTGGTAATGAAACCGAAGCTGTTGGTGGTGAACTCGCTGGAACGTTCCACATCGGACCCAATGTCGATCGCATGGGACAAGGTATAGCTGAAGTTGAAGGAGAGGCCGACGTTGGTGATTTTGCGCGCCGTGAGTTGCACAGCGTTATAGCTGCTGGTCCCGATGGAGGACCAGGCATAGAGGGAAGAGAACTGCCGTTGATAATAGCGCGTCGTAATATTGCCGTTGGCGTCAATAAAAGGACCGCAACCCAAACCGCCGCTGCTGGGTTGGCAAAAGGCATCGAGCTGTGCCAGGGCGAAGGAGTCATTGCCGACCACCGCCTGGGGCTGGTAGAGGTTGGTATAGATATTCTGTGTGGCGCTCAGTCCTCCGTAGGCCAGATAGGGGAACATATTCTCCCAATATGGAATCGGCTGAACGGTGGTGGCGCCGGCATAGGTGGCAATGGACAACTGCTTGGCCGCCTGGAAGTAATCCATTCCCGATTTTGGGTCGACGAGATCCAGCGGCTCGGCCAGGTCAAGCTGCTGCAACAGGTGGCGGCCGAAGGTGCCGACGTAATCACCTTCCAAGGAAAATCCGTGGGACAGTTCCCGCTGCACGGAAAAGTCGAAGGCAATGGTATAGGGGGTCTTGATTTGGCTGTCGACGCCCCAGTCGATGCCTAGCCCGGTATTGACATTGTTGGGCGGAGTGTAGGGGTAGGTAATGACGGACGGGATATTGACTCCGAGCAGCGGAGGAATTGCCGTGAGGCTGGTAAAGCGTGGCGAGTTGTCCACCGAATACTGACCGGCTGGGTTGCTAATCGCGGTGGTCAGACCGAAGGACCCCTCACTGGCGAAGGTGTCCACAATCCCCGCTCCAAAGTGGTCGTAGTACATGCCGCCGCCCATGCGGATGGTGGTTTTATTATCCGGCGCGACGACTAACGCGATGCGTGGAGCAAAATTCGTTTTCTGCATGTTCCAGTACGAAGCCTTGCCATTGGCTTTGCCGGAAGGCGCGAAGGTGAGGTCAGGCTGATCCGTAATGCCCTGGCGCATCCCGCTCACGCGATTCTCAAACCATTGATGGGTGTCGACGGTTGGCTGGACCTGTTGACCATGGGTTTCATACGGCGGCTGCAGCAGCACCTGGCGAAGGCCAATGGTCAAGGTGGCATTGGGCAGCACTTTCCATTGGTCTTGGATATACCACTCGAATTCTTTGTTGTAGAAGTTCAACGTCACCGGCGCGCCCACTCCATTCGTGGTCCCGGTCTTGCCACCGGGTTGAACGGTAAAATTGAACTGACCTTGAACAAAAGGGACCAGGCCGACCATCATCCCCACATACTGACTGTAGAGGGTGGCATCGCCGGAATCGACCGGCGGCTGGCCGAAGGCGCCGGGGTCGAGGTCGCCGCCCGTGTCCGCAATCGCTCCTCCTGTGTTCAGCCATTGAATATTCCCGTCGGCGAAGCCGTAGGAGGTGGCATCGGAACTGGAATAGTTGGTGATGAGGCGCACGTCTCCGCCAAAGGTGATGGAGTGGTTCCCGTGCATCCAACTCACGTTGTCGATAAAGTTCTGCACGGGGACATGCACAATGGTCGAACAGGTCTCAGCAGTGGGCGTGGACAAGGTGCGAAAGAACTGGACGTAAGCGCCGCAATCCGTTCCGGCCTGACTGTATCCCTGGCGGATATAGCCATAGCGAAAATCATTGATCAGGTTGTTGGTGATTTCCCAGGTATCGCCGGTGCCGAGGCCCTTACTGTTGTCGCGGACGACATAGCTCGGGGGCTGGCCGGGGAACTGGACGGGGTCGTCGGTGGTGTCGTCCTGGAGATTGCCGCGAAAGAATAGCTGATGATGGGCGACCGGGTTCCAATCCAGGCGGACGATGGAGGTGTTCAGGTTTTGAGGGTTGGCGGAGGAGAAGCTATAGGAGCCGGTGTTCAGACCATCGCCCAGCGCCGCGCCGTTTGCGATTGGGTACAAAGCCAACATGGTGAGGATATTGGGATCGACGCCCGGACCCCAGGGGCAGGTGCCATTGCCGGAACATAGTGGGTCTGTGGCAGCGATCTGTGCGGGGGTCTGGGTGACGTTCGCGCCATTACTGGTGTAAATAATGTTGCCCGCGTCCAGCGAGGTGGTGGGGGTCTGTTGCGTCACCTGGGCATTTTCGCGAATGTGCGAGGCTTCGTAATTTCCAAAGAAGAAGAGCTTGTTCCTTTTGATGGGACCGCCCACGTCGGCGCCGTAGGTATTGCGGATATATTCCCCGGGTTTATTCGGCAGACCGGTGGCCAGTTGGGCGTTCTTGTTGAACCAGTCGTTGGCGGCCGTATCGGTGTTGCGGTTGTATTCGTAGGCCGCGCCATGGAATTGGTTGGTACCGCTCTTGGTGACCTGGTCAACCTGGGCCCCAGCGGAGCGGCCCTGGTTGGAATTTGCCAGGCCGGTGACGACGCGAAAGTCGTCAATGGAATCCAGGGTTTCGCGCAATACACCGGTAAATGCCGTGCCCAGCCTCTGGTTGTTATCGTCCAGACCGTCAATGGTAATGTTGTCCTGGTCCGATCGAACTCCGTTGACGGTGCCGGATCGGCTGTCGCTGCCGGCGGTGTCATTGGTGCCTACATCGGCTTGATGGCCCAGGTAAAGCACACCAGGCTGCAGACTCAGGAGGTCGGGAACGTTGCGGTCGATCATCGGCAATTGCTGGATGGTGCGATTGCTGATGGCATTTCCCAGGGTAGCGTCAGTGGCGTTGAGGGTTTCTGTCTCGGCGGACACGTTGACCGTCTGCGCGAGAGCCTGGACAGACATTGTGAAGGGAATGGTGGCCGGTTTACTGACCAGCAAGGTTCCGGTCTTGGTCTGGTCGGCAAAACCTTTGGCGCTAATGGTTACATTCCACGTTCCGGGAGCGAGTTGGGAGAACTGATATTGTCCGCGAGCATTGGTGGTGGCGGTCAGCGTTTGGCCGGTTGAAGGGCGGGTAATGGTGACGGATGCTCCCGGCAGAACTCCGCCGCTTGGGTCGGTGACCACACCGGTAAGTGAGGTTGTGGCTTGCTGGGCGAGCGATGCGAACGGAAGAAACAAAAATACCATCGCCACTACGGCCAGAGCGGCCGTGAAGATTTGCTTTTTCATCTCCTACCTCCCAAATTGCTTGCAAAAAGACTCAGCCATGAAAAACAAGGACCAATGCTCGATGGAGCCAGACACTGTGTAAAACCAGCAGATTGACTTCGAACTTGTTCGACCCACAGGGCGCGTGCAGTGTTTGAGGCGGAAAATCAGTTGATACGGTTGGCCGGCGCGAGTTCTGTGCCGGTCCCCGACTCCGAGGGGAGTTTTGAAAAGTATGTAAATAAAACTGCTTAACGTCAAGGAAAAAAGCCGAGCGAAGGATTGCCGAAGAAGAAGTAAGAGAGCAGGAGACTATGTCGGATGGCGGTTACAGGTGCGGTCGCGCACGCGGCGCAGCAGGTCTAATTTTAATTTCGCTGCGCGATTCTGAGACGATAACGCGGCGCGGGCGTGGGCGAAAATTGACATTTCAATCCAGCGTTCCGACAATGACAACGAACCGCAAATCGAGATGCATGGCGTGGTGATATGGCTGATGAAAAAGGAGAATCGTGCGGCAGGATACGAGGCTGAACCTTCCTTTGTTTCGAGTTTCGATCGACATTTTCGCTCCAGTCACACTTTTCCTGGTTCTATCTCTTGCTGGTTTTCCGGTTGCCGCCGTTTCGCAGAACAATACGGGTAGCCGCCCCTGGATGCACCGTTCATTGACCCCCGAACAGCGAGCCGATTTGCTGTTGCATGCCATGACGCTCGACGAAAAGATCACCATGGTGCACGGGGAGGATCCACGACCGATCCCGGGATACGTCGGGTATGTTCCAGCGAACACCAGGCTCGGTATTCCCGCGTTGCGCCTGGCTGATGGTCGCGCCGGAGTGGGAAATGGCGCCAAAGATGTGACACTGCTTCCCGCGCCCATTGCAGTTACATCCAGCTGGGATACGAATCTGCTGCGCAAGTTTGGAGAGGTGCTGGGCAACGAGGAATGGGGCAAAGGCACGAATGTCGCGCTGGCGCCGTCGATTGATGTGGTGCGAGTGCCAGAGTGGGGACGGACGTTTGAGAGCTACGGCGAGGATCCGTACTTCAATGGGCAGATGGCGATTGCCGAAATTCGGGGAATTCAAAGCCAGGGCCCGATCGCAGACGCGAACATGTATTTGACGATGAACCAGGAAGACAATCGCTTCAAAGAGGATTCGATCGTCGACCGCAGGACACTGCATGAGATCTATCTGCCGCCGTTTGAAGCGGCGATTGAAGAGGGCCATGTAGGTACAGTTATGTGCGCCTACGTGAAAACGAACGGCAGTTACTCCTGCGAAAACCCTTACCTACTGATGGCTCTACTTAGAAAGCAGCTGGGTTTCCAGGGATGGGTGATGAGCGACTGGGGGGCGACGCACTCTACTGCAGCTTCGGCGAATGCCGGACTGGATCAGGAGATGCCCGACGCGAAATACTACGGGGCTTCGTTGAAAGCGGCGATTGCGAGCGGACAGGTCAGTACTGAGGCTCTTGATGAACATGTCCGGCGGATTCTGGTCACGATGTTTCGCTTTGGACTCTTCGACAAGCCTCAGGCGGGAACGTGGGACTCGTCTGTTCGCACGACGGAACACGCTGCTTTTTCTCTGCACGCGGCGGAGCAGGGTACGGTATTGCTGAAGAATGCGGACGGCCTGCTGCCGTTGTCTGACAGCGAATCGATCGCAGTGATCGGTGCTGGCGGCGGGACGAAACCGAAGGCCTCCGGCGGTGGCAGCTCCGGAATGATTGCTCCCTACGTGATCGCGCCAGTGGATGGAATTCGCAAACGGCTTGCGGGTCACGCGAAGGTCACGTATGACGACGGGATCGATCCAACCAAGGCGGCCGAAGTTGCCAGGGCGGCGAAGGTGGCGATCGTATTTGTGAACACGGACGATTCAGAGGGGCGAGACCGGCCAAATCTTTACCTACCCAACCATCAGGATGAGTTAGTTGAGGCGGTAGCAGCTGGCAATCCGAACACGATTGTTGTGCTGAATACCGGAGGTCCGGTCCTGATGCCGTGGATCGACAAGGTCAGCGGTCTGATCGAGGCCTGGTATCCAGGCCAGGAGGACGGGACTGCCATCGCAGCCATCCTCTATGGAGATGTGAATCCATCGGGCAAGCTACCGCTGACTTTTCCTCGAATCGCAGACCAGATACCAACGAGCACCGCTGCGCAATGGCCGGGAGTGAATGGAAATTCGACTTACAGCGAGAAGCTCGATGTAGGTTATCGCTGGTACGATGCGCACCAGGTGCAGCCGTTATTTCCGTTCGGTTATGGGCTGTCATATACGACGTTCAAGTTAAGCGATTTGCAAGTTACTCCGGGAAAGCTGACTGGAATGGATTCCAAGGCGAATGTGCAAGTCGACTTACAGGTAAAAAATACGGGGAAGCGCGACGGAGCCGAGGTAATCGAGGTCTATGTGGAGCAGCCTGAGAAGAATGGGGAACCGCCGCGTCAACTGCGAGCATTCACCAAGGTAGATTTGAAACCCGGCCAGAGCCAGCCGGTGCGCATGAACCTGGGTTCGCGGTCATTCTCTATCTACGATCCGGATCTTCACGCGTGGAAAGTGCCTGGGGGGAAATACCAGATCCTAGTTGGGACCTCTTCGAGAGATTTACCGTTGCAGAGCCAGGTTGACGTGAGCAGGAATTAGATTATCGCGAATAAATTCGACGTGAGGTGGTATGAGAAAAGCGCAATCAGAAAATCCACGCAGATGGAATTGTTGCATGCCTAAAGAGTGGCTCAGATATGTCTCGGGGTTCGCTCTGGTTTTCCTGGTAGCCTTGTCGGCGTGGGGGCAGGCTCCGACGTCGACGGTGAAAATCGCCGTCGACTGGAACAAAACTGTTTTGGTGTCGCGATCTACGCCCACGTTTCAGGTGGTTGTGAATCCTATGTTGGAGCGGGGTTCTCCAATTCACGACGGAGCATTCAACTCGATACAGAAAATGGGTGCGGAATATGTGCGCTATGTTCCGTGGCTGCCATATCCGCGGATGGCAGTGGCCGAGTTGGAGCCGCCTACTTCGACTGGGACGTCGTGGAACTTCAGCTTCATCGATCCAATGGTCGAAGATTTGATGGCCGCGCAATCAGGTCACAGCACCGTCATGAATTTCAGCACGATTCCAGCGTGGCTGTTCAAAACACCGAAGCCGGTGACCTATCCCAAGGATCCGAATCAAGTGTTCTGGGATTACACGCAGGGTACCGAGTTAGTAGACCCGAGTGGAAAGGCGCTGGGCGATTACTATGCACGGCTCGTCAGCTGGTACACGAAGGGCGGATTCACCGACGAGAATGGGAAGTTTCACGCATCGACCCATCATTACAAGTTTCCGGTCTGGGAAGTGTTCAACGAGGTCGATTTCGAACATAACACTACGCCGGAACAATATGCGGCGAGATATGACGCCGTGGTGCGAGCCATCCATGCAGTGAGTCCAGATACAAAGTTCATGGGACTGGCGCTGGCGTCACCGTCGGATGCGCCGCAATTTTTCGAGTATTTTCTGAACCATGCGCACCACCAGCCGGGAATTCCGCTCGACTACATCTCGTATCACTTCTACGCTTCGCCAACGCCCGGGGAAACCATCAACGACTGGCAATACACCTTCTTCAACCAGGCGGATCGCTTTCTGACCACCGTACGATTCGTCAATCAAATTCGTGACAGGCTGTCGCCGGAGACGAAGACAGATACGGATGAGTTAGGCGTGATTCTGCCGAACGATAACAACCAAGTGGCGGATGCGAGCGGATATGTGGCATCGATTCCGAAGAGGTATTGGAATGCGGCAGGCGCGCTGTATGCGTATCTCTATGTCAACCTGGCGAAGCTGGGAGTGGATGTGATCGGGGAATCGCAGTTAGTCGGGTATCCATCGCAATATCCCAGCGTCAGCATGATCGACTGGGTCAATGGAAAACCAAATGCGCGCTACTGGGTACTGAAGCTAATCAAGGATAACTTCCAACCGGGGGATACGTTGGTGGAGACCACGGGAGATACTTCTGCGGGCGTTACAGCGCAAGCTTTCGATACGTCGACTGGACGCAAGCTGTTACTCGTGAATCAGAGGAATAGAAGTATTGAAGTTACACTTCCGCCGGGCGCGGGGCAGGCCGAGAGTTCAACGGTCGATGAAGCAAGCGGTGAAGGCGAGCCTAGGGATGCGAAAGTGACTGGACCGGGAATTGAGTTAGCTCCATTTGCGGTGACGGTGGTTCGCTGGAACAAGGAGTAGGGAACAATGCAGCGAGTTGCGTTTTGCCTGCGATTGAAACCGGGGGCTGCGAAAGGCTACGACAAATCTCACCGCGAAGTCTGGCCGGAGATGCTGGCGCTGTTGAAGCGGGCGGGAATTTCGGAATATTCCATTTTTCGGCGTGGGGAACTTCTCATTCTATCCATGCGCGTGGATGACTTTGACGCGACCTGGGACATGATTGAGCGCGACCCGGTGAATGCGCGCTGGCAGATGGAGATGGCGCAATATTTTGAGCCGCTGGAACCACTCGTCCCGGGGGAACGCTTTCCTATGATGCGCGAGGTTTTCTACCTGGAGTAGGAATTGATTGCTATGGAGCCAACGGAACAGCTGCGAGTAGGTCTGTGCGGGATCGGCCTGGAGGCTTACTGGGGGCAATTCGTAGGCCTCAAGTCGAAGCTCGAAGGCTATGTCGATGAGGTTGCTGCCAGGATCCGGAGGCCGGGACTTTCTGTCGTGAACCTGGGGCTGGTCGATACACCTATAGGTGCACGCGAGGCCGTACATAAGTTTCGCGCCGCCGATCTTGACTTACTATTCATTTACATCACGACTTATGCCGTTAGCAGCATCGTGTTGCCCCTGGTGCAACGGGCTGGAGCGCCGGCTGTTGTGTTGAACCTGCAGCCGGATGCCGCCATCGACTATGCTGCGTTCAATCAACTGAGAGATCGGACGGCGATGACGGGTAGCTGGCTGGAGTATTGCTCTGCGTGTCCGGCGCCGGAGATAGCGAACCTGATGCAGCGGGCGAAGATTCCATTTCGCCAAGTAACGGGGACACTAAGGGACGATCAGACATGGAGCGAGATCGATGCATGGCTTATTGCGGCCGCGGTCAAGAGTGCGCTGGCTTCAAATCGTCTGGGACTCATGGGACATTACTACAACGGCATGCTGGATGTGATGACCGATGTGACGCAGATTGCGATCACTTTCGGCAGTCACGTAGAGATTCTGGAAGTCGATGAGCTGAGCGGCTTACGAGCGGAAATTGGGGACGCGGCCATCGCGCAGAAGGTGAAAGAATTCCGCGAACAGTTCGACGTTCAGGCAGATTGTGACGCGAAGGAATTAGAGCGAGCTGCGCGAACTTCTGTAGCGCTGGATGAATTTGTCGCCAAACATCGGTTGACCTCGATGGCTTACTACTATGAAGGTACCGGCAATGCCGCCAACCTGGACACGATGAGCTCGATCATTCTGGGTATGTCCATGCTGACAGCTCGGCATATTCCCGTGGCTGGGGAGTATGAAGTGAAGAACGCGATTGCCATGAAGATCATGGATAGTTTTGGAGCCGGCGGATCGTTCACAGAATTTTATGCAGTCGACTATAACGAGGATTTGGTGCTGATGGGCCACGACGGTCCGGGGCATGTCGAAATTGCGGAGGGGAAAACGAAAGTGCGCCCGCTGCAGGTGTATCACGGCAAAGTGGGCCGCGGAGTATCCATTGAAATGTCGGTGCGGCATGGACCGATCACGATGCTTTCCGTGGTGGAAGACGCGGAGACGGGATTCAAGCTATTGGCCGCGGAGGGTGAATGCGTTGCGGGAGATATTCTTGAGATAGGCAATACCAATAGTCGATATCGTTTTCCGATGGGAGCGCGCGAGTTTCTAGAGCGCTGGAATGCGGAGGGGCCTGCGCATCATTGTGCCGTAGGCGTAGGGCATGTGGCCGGACGAATCAAAAAGCTGGCTGACCTGCTGGAGATCAACTTCCGCCAGGTGTGACGAAGGTGTCTGCGGATGTCGCGACACGAACAGCAGTAGAGGAATGCGGCATTGAGGTTGACGATGAAAAAACTGATGTATCTGTTGTTGGTCTTTGTGCTTGGCGCCATGCCCGCGTTGGCTGGGGACGCAGGAACATTTACAAGCGTGCGGGCGTCGCAGGATGTTGCGCTGGAAACAAATCCTAAGTCGACATTCTGGCAGGGGAGCGATCCAATCTTCATGGTGAACGATAACTGGGGCAAGCCTGTTCCTGGTTACAGGACTGAAGTTTTCTCGCGCTGGACCGAGGACAATCTCTATCTCCTGTATGTATGTCCGTACGAAAAGCTGCATTTGAAGCCGAACCCGAGTACTACGACAGAAACAAACCAGCTATGGAACTGGGATGTGGCAGAAATATTTATTGGGTCAGATCTCCAGAATATTCGCCGGTATAAGGAATTCGAGATTTCTCCGCAAGGAGAATGGGTCGATCTGGATATCAATCTGGATAGCCCGCACCACGAGGACGGGTGGAAATGGAATTCGGGAATTGAGGTGAAGGCGCGGATCGATCGCGAACACAAGGTCTGGTACGGCGCCATGAAAATTCCCATGAACGCGATTGATCCGCAACCAGCGCACGCTGGAACGATATTTTGCGTGAATCTATTTCGCATGCAAGGTCCGCCAGATGATCAGAAATCACTGACGTGGCAGCCTACGATGAAGGCGACGTTCCACGTGCCAGAACATTTTGGACGCATGGTGTTGGCGGACCAGCGCTGAAGGCATATAGATTGATCAACCAGGTACGACGGGTCGCAAATCCGTGCAAGGTATCCTCTCCGCCTGCAAACTAGATTGTGATGAGCAAGCAGCGAACCATGCAGGGCGGGCACGCGGTCCGCGCCGAACTTCCGACAGGGCCGAGTGGGCGAGCGCTATGCCGCTGGTGCGGACTGGAAGTTCAAGGGCGGCGGCATACATTCTGCAGCGACTGGTGTGTGCATGAATGGAGGCTGCGGACGGACCCGGGCTATCTTCGCGAGCAGGTTTTTGCGCGTGATCGGGGTTGCTGCGCCATGTGCCGCATCGATTCCGTGGAAGCGTTTCACCGACTGAAGCGTGCTCGCGGTTCCAGTCGAAAAACGATGCTGTCCTATTGGGGATTGAAGTCGGTGAATCGCCGGAGCCTGTGGGATGCCGACCATATTCTTCCGGTGTGCGAAGGCGGCGGCGAATGCGATCTGGAAAATATTCGAACCTTGTGTCTCGCCTGTCACAAGGATGAAACGTACCGATTGAGGCTGAGATTGAGGAAACTGGCCGGTTAATTGGAAATACGGAGATCCTTCCCTCAGGATGACGATTCCAGATTTCCAACGGCACGATCTTTCCAGCAGAGAACAATAACTCCGAAAATTTCTATAGCTTGTAGGCGGACTTGGCCAGACGATAGGCAAGGTCGAGCGCGACCTCGTGCGCTTCATCCTCGTGCAGGCGATGATCTGCGACCAGGGTTGCGAGGTAAGCGCAGTCTACGCGACGGGCCACGTCATGACGCGCAGGGATGGAAAGGAAGGCGCGAGTGTCGTCGTTGAATCCCACGGTGTTATAGAAGCCGGCCGTCTCCGTGGTCAACTCGCGAAAGCGCCGCATGCCTTCCGGACTGTCATAGAACCACCAGGGCGGGCCCAGCTTCAAGCACGGATAGTGACCGGCAAGCGGGGCGAGTTCGCGGCTATAAGCGGACTCATCCAGCGTGAAAAGAATGATGGTAAGTTCAGACTCATTGCCGACGCGATGCAACAGCGGGCGGAGGTGATGGACATAGTCTGTTTGGGTGGGGATATCGGCGCCCATATCCCGACCGAAACGCTTGTAGATGGACTGATTGTGATTGCGAAAACTGCCGGGATGAATCTGCATGACAAGTCCGTCGTCGAGGCTCATGAGCGCCATTTCGGTCAGCATCTGCGCGCGGAAGAGTTCTCGATCAGCGTCGGTCGAGTCGCCGGAAATGATGCGATGGAAGAGGCGGGTGGCGCTGTCATCGTCCAGGTCGGCGGTTGCGGGCGTGGGATGGCCGTGATCCGTGGCGGTGCAGCCAAGGGTGCGAAAACGCTGGCGCGTGGCACGAAGTGCGGAAAGGTAGCCGAGCCAATGAGCAGTATTTTCTCCTGTCATTGCGCCTAATTGGCGAACGTTTTCCTGAAAACCGTCAAAGTCGGGATCGACGACTGGATCGGGGCGAAAGGTAGGAATCACTTTGCCTGACCATCCGGAATCTCGCAAGGCCTGGTGGTGTGTCAACGGATCGAGCGGCGAGTTGGTGGTCGCCAGCACTTCGATGTGGAACTGCTCAAACAAAGCACGCGGACGAAACTCGGGCTGCGCCAGTTTTTGCTGCATGGCATCGTAATATTCGTCTGCAGTTTCTGGCGATAACGGATCCGTGAGGCCGAATAGCTCGCGAAAACAATAGTCGAGCCAAAGCCGCGTGGGCGTGCCGCGAAACAGGTAGTAGTGTTTGGCGAACAGATGCCACACGCCGCGCGGATTCGCGATGGGATGCTCACCGATACCGAGATGCTCGAGGGGAATTCCCTGGCTATAGAGCATGCGAAAGATGTAGTGGTCGGGTTGAATCAGCAGCGTCGATGGATCGGGAAACGGCTCGTTGTCGGCAAACCATTTGGCTTCCGTGTGGCCGTGCGGACTGAGAATCGGCAGATCTTTGACGCTGGAATAGAGCCAGCCCGCAATCGCTCGCGTGGCCGGATCCGCAGGGAACAATCTTTGGGGGTGCAACATGGCTGGAAGATTCCTCCCATCCATAGTAAAGCTTTCATCTCACGGCAAGATGCGGACAGGATTTTGATTTGGTCAGGCGAGGGAGATGGATTCGCGCGTGCTTTGAATCCGCATCTAAACTCCTGCGAGGTGAAACGATGGACAAGGAAATGAGCCAGTCTGAAGCGATGGCGAAGATCTGGGACCTGATTCGCGATGTGAAAGTGGCGATGCTGACCACGAATGGGTCGCAGGGCGAACTGCGAAGCCGTCCCATGGCGAGCCAGGAGAGCGGTTTCGATGGGGACTTATGGTTTCTGAGCCGGCAGCAATCCGGCAAGGTGGACGAGATTGAGCATGGGTCCCGGGTGAGCCTGACGTATGTGAACAATGATCGGCATGCGTATGTGGCGCTGTCCGGCACGGCAGATCTGACGAAGAATCGGGAACGAATCCAGCAACTATGGAAGCCGATCGACGCGGCGTGGTTTCCGCAGGGAGAGGATGATCCGGACATTATCGCGATCAAAGTGACAATTGAGGAGGCCGAGTATTGGGAGGCGCCGGGTAATACACTCGTTCGCGGCTATCATCTGTTGAAGGCAATTGCAACGCATGGGAAGTCGCAACCCGGCGAGCATGAGAAGATCGCGCTGTAATGATCCTGATGTTGAGAAATGCCAGTGGGAGTCAACGTGCCCTTTCGCAAAGCAGCTAAGAAAACTCGTCCAGACCCCGCTCCTGAAGCGCCGGCTGAGGCGCCCCAACTGAATCTGGATCGTCCCACTGCGGATGAGATATATGAGCAGGTGTCGCGCAACGCTCGGCATGAGCTGGATCGGCCGGCAATTGCGTTAGCCATCTCCGGACTAGCCGGCGGCATCACGATGGGTTTGACGGCGCTGAGTGTTTCCGTCATCACGGCTTCGTTGCCTCCCAGCGCGATGTCCAGTTTTATCGCGCTGCTGGCCTATCCCATTGGATTTATCGCGGTGATTGTTGGACGGGCGCAGTTATTTACGGAAAACACGTTGTACCCGGTGGCGTTGATGTTCGCAGAGCGCCGCCATTTTCTGACCACGCTGCGGCTATGGAGCATTGTGCTGCCGAGCAACCTGGTTGGGGCTTTCCTATTTTCTGTGCTCGCGGTTCGCACGGGAGCGCTGCGGCCGGAGTATGCAGCGGCGATGGCGCAGCTGGGACAGCAAGCCGCCGACGTCAGCGGAGGCCACGTGTTTTGGAGTGCGGTGATCGGCGGATGGATCATCGCCCTGGTGGCGTGGCTGGTGAGCGGCAGCCATTCCATTACCGGCTCGGTGATGTTGATCTGGCTGCTGACATTTCTTGTGGGAGTGGGTCATTTTGCGCACTGCATTGCCAGCAGCGGAGAGATTCTTGCGGCTGTGTTGCAGCATGAGGTGACGGTGTCGCAGTACTTCGCGTGGCTGCTGCCGGCGGTCCTGGGCAACATCACCGGGGGCGTGTTGATTGTGACGTTGCTTGAATACGGGCAGGTGAAAGGTGGGGAGCAGGAAGGCCACGGGTTTCCCCGCTGATCGTTTTGAAAATTCCCGCGCTGAAGGCGATACTCTGTTGAGGCAGAGGATAGAATGGCGAATAAGGAAATCAAGGGAATCGATGTTGCCGGCAAGGTGGCCGTGGTTGTCGGCGGTACCTCCGGCATAGGCCGCGCACTGGCGTTAGGCCTGGCGGCTGCGGGCGCAGATGTGGTCGCAACTTCTCGACGCGCAGAGCAGGTAAAGGAAACTGCGGAGCAAATAGCAGTGCTGGGTCGACGGACGCTCACCCTCACTTCCGATGTTGCGGATCGAGCTTCCCTGGAACATGTGCTCAGAGAGTGCATGGCTGCGCTGGGCGGTGTAGACATCCTGGTGAACTGCGCCGGAACGACGAAGCGCATGCCGACGCTGGAGATGGACGATGCCACATGGCAGAAAATTCTCGATACCAATCTGACTGGAACGCTGCGAGCGTGCCAGGTATTTGGACGGCATATGGTGGAGCGCGGGCACGGCCGCATTATTAACATTGCGTCGCTCACCAGTTTTGTCGCGTTTTACGAGGTGGCCGCGTATGCCGCGAGTAAGGGCGGAGTGGCTTCGCTGACGAAATCGCTGGCGATTGAGTGGGCGCGCTATGGAGTTACTGTAAATGCCATCGCTCCCGGGGTATTTCGCACGGCGCTGAATCAAGAGTTACTGGATAACACGGGGCGGGGAAAAGAATTGCTGCTGCGAACTCCCATGGGAAGGTTTGGCAAGGTGGAAGAATTAGTGGGCGCGGCGATTTACCTGGCATCGGACGCGGCGTCGTTTGTGACCGGGGAGATTCTGGTGGTCGATGGTGGATTCCTGGCGAGCGCGGTGAACCAATAAGCGTGAAACGGATCATTCGAGCAGTCGCAGCTCTGAGCATACTTTTCTGTGTCGCGTCGATTATGCGCGCACAAACTCCGGACACTGCGACGGTTCGCGGGCAAGTGGAAGACGCAAACCACGCAGCCATCGCCGGCGTTACTGTCACCCTCACAAATCGTCAGAGCGGACTTCATCGAACCGTGCAAACGAATCGCGCGGGCGAATTTTCTGCGGCTGGACTTGCGGTCGCGGGAACTTACAACGTTGTTGCGGCGAAGACAGGCTTCGCGGATGCGCATCTTCAGGGATTGTCGCTTGTGGGTGGCGTGACAGCAAATCTGCACCTGCAATTGAATCTGGCGGGCAGTCAAACTCAAATTACTGTCACGGGTGCGGTGGATTCGGTGCGCACTGACTCCGCGCAATTGGGGGACACGCTGGGCGCGGAGCAAATGCAGGAGACGCCGCTGCTGAATCGCAGGATCACCTATCTGCCGCTGTTGAATGCAGCGAATCGACCAGCGATTAACCAGGGCGATGAATTTATGAACCAGGATCTGTTCACTACGAACGGGTCGGGGCGAAGGCAGACGTGGTTTGAAATTGATGGCGGCAACGGCATCGACACCTGGGGCCGGCAGACAATTTTCACCAATGTTCCGCTCGACGCCGTGCAGGAGATGACGGTATTAGAGAACGCTTTCTCCGCTGAATACGGATTCGGAATGGGTGGCGTCGTGAACATCGTGACGAAGAGCGGCGCGAACCAATTTCACGGGGATGTATTGGGATTGTGGCGACCCTCGGGGCCAGAGGCGAAGTTGTCCGGCTTCACACCTACTAATGCGAGCAGCGGCAATGACGTGACCAACGATACGTTGAAGCAAGGGGCAGGCTCGTTGTCGGGTCCGCTGGGGCGAGGGAGTGAGACACAATTTTTTGCATCGGGACAATATAGCGCGCAGGATCGAGCTTCTCCGGTGACGTCGCCGATTGCCCCGGGAAATTTTATCGGGCACTATCGTTCCTGGCTGATTTTCTTTCGGCTGGATCATCGCATCAATGACGCGAACAGCCTGTTCCTGCGCAGCGATGTCGACAGTTTTTACGACACCAATCCGAACGGAACGGTGGGTGGAAATAGTCTGCCGTCGGTGGATCGCATTTTTCGCAAGCGGACTTATGCCCAGCAGCTGGGGGAGACGGCAATTCTGCGTCCGTCGCTGGTCAACAATCTTCGCCTGCAGTTTCAACTGGCCTCGCCGATTACGGAATTCGATCCGGTGATCAACGGAACGCAGTTTGTGGTTCCTATTTCAACGGGCGGGACATTTACGACGGGGACTTCTCAGTCCGCGCTGCTACTGAATCATCAGTATGAAGTGAATGACACGCTGGCGTCGTCGATGGGTCGGCATCAAGTGACGTATGGGGTGGAGGTACTTCGCTCCCATAGCGGCGGCGATAGCAAGGAATATGGCGGCCCGATTTACGATGGGCAATTTGTCTACAAACCGTGCACGCAGCCGTTGGATATCTGCGAAGGCACGGCCTATCTCGACGACTTGAGCAACGTGCAGAGCTATACCCAGAGCTATGGCAATGCCGATTACTCGGTGAACGATGTCTTGTGGGGATTATTTGTCCAGGATAATTTTCGTGCGACGCAAAACCTGACGCTGAACCTTGGCCTGCGGTATGAGCAGCAGACATTCACGGATGCACGGGCGGATTTTGCGCCACGAGTCGGTCTGTCTTACGATCCGACGGGGAAGGGGAGAACGGTATTCCATGGGGGATATGGCATCTACTACGCGCAGGTGGTCGACAACTCTGAGGCGAATTATGCGTTAACCGGGCCGACGGGAGTCTTCAATTACACGGCCGCTCCGGGCCAGGTTGGCTTTCCATCGAGCGTGGCGGCGGCGCCGTTGCCGGCGTTTCCGCCGGGTGCGCAGGTGCCATTGCGGAGCTTGTATATCAAGCCCGGAAACAGTGCGTATTTGAATCAATTCTTTCCGACATCGACATTGCGCGGCTATCCCAAACAGCTGCTGAATCCATATAACCAGCAGTGGATTGTTGGACTGCAGCAGGAGATTGGGATGGGTTGGATTCTGAGCGCAGACTATGTGGGTTCGCACACATTGAGAAATGTTCGACCGCTGGATGTGGATCCGCCGACTTCATTCATTCGCACGGCGCAGGGGCAGAGCCGCACGGCGCAAGCGGCGAACTGTACTCGACCGTACTGGGTGGAGTGGTATCAGCAGGAGGGGATGAGGTGCAATCCAAACGCGGCCAGCAATCCGCAGCCGCCGTACAGCGTGATTCAAAGCGACGTGAATGATGGCTACGCCTACTACGATGCGCTCGATGTGAATCTAAATCATCGCTTCAATAACGGGCTGGCCATGCTGGCGAGCTACACCTGGTCACATGCCATCGACAATGTGGATCCAGATGTCCCCAGTCAAAATCCAAACGATCCGAACTTTACCGGCGCGGCGGAAAACGGGAATGCGATCTTCGACCAGCGACATCGCTTTGTGCTGAGTGGGAGTTATCCAATATT
Source organism: uncultured Acidobacteriota bacterium (assembly GCA_963821145.1). GTDB lineage: Bacteria > Acidobacteriota > Terriglobia > Terriglobales > Acidobacteriaceae > JAKAAZ01. Next base: position 177,150 of record CAWGCV010000020.1, on the reverse strand, counting down.
TTTCAAGATCAATGCAGGCGGAGTCCTGACGCTGGCGTCGGGGTTGCCCTATAACTATGTGACCGGCTCGACGAACAGTGGTGACCTGGGTGCGACGACCGACCGGCCGGTGATTGATGGAGCGGTGGTAGGGCGGAACACGGGTCGTGGAGGCGCGATCTACGAGGTTGACCCTTTTCTGGAGCGAGTTTTTGCGATGGGAGAGAACAGGTTTCAGACGAGGGTACGCGTGGAAGCATTCAACGTTTTGAATCATGCAAATTTTGTGGGCTATAGCGGGACCTATGGCAATGGGGCGAAACCTGGTCCGGGGTTTGGTGCACCGTTGACGGGCATCACCAACCAACTACCGGCGCGATCGATGCAGTTTTCAGCGGAGTTCATGTTTTAGAGGGTACGGGTTCACGCAGTCTTGCCGGACCGGGTGGAATGGAACCAGTGCCAGATAGAAAATGCGCTGGCGATGAGGCACAGGGCGATGAAGACCACCATACTCCAGACAAAGGCTGGAGATTTGGCGACGCGTAAGATGGCGGTGCCGAACTTGATGGCCAACAGGCCCAGCACACAAAATCGCACGGCACGGGAAACGAAATTGATGGTTGCCACGCGCCACAAAGAATAGCCCAGGGCGCTGGAGGCGGCGATGACCATGGTGAAGGGGAAGGGTGGAGGGGCGAGGCAGGCGATGGCGACGGCCACCCCGGAGCGATCTCCAATCCTCTTTTTCAGTTTGTTAAATTGCTTCTGCCCGGCAACTTTTCGAATGCCGTCTTCGCCGAATTTGCGAGCGACCTTGGAAAGCAAAATCACTCCAATGGTCGAACCGCAGGCCGCGGAGAGGACGTAGAGGAAAAATCCTGCATGGTGATGCGCAATCAGGCCGACGACCAGGAGATCGTTGCCGAAGGGAAGGACGAGGAAGGAAGAATCGAGAATGCCGAGGACAAACGGGCCCAGGTAGCCAAGGTGAAACAGAAAGTGAAGGAACGGGCGAAACCAATGCGACATGCAATGCTCTTTCTTCAAAGCAATGATTGATGGCAAGCTGCAAGCTAGTGAGATTCAAGACGAGTTCGATAGGCTGTTTGTTTCCGATTTTTCTGTTTCGTGGGGTGAGAGGTTCCTTTCTAGTACTCGGACGGTTTTGATACCGGTGAATCGGCCGCCCCGGTTGTCACGTGTGATGCGAAGCCAAGAAACACGGGCGTTTCGGGGATCGTCGGGGCATGGGCGATCTGGGGGAAACGGGTCGAGCCGCCGGGGATGAATTTGGAATCCAATGGATTAGTTGTGCGTGGACGCTGAGGGCCACTAGAATCGAAGTTCTACCATGATGGCAGAGAACTCAGCAGACAAGCGGACAGAAACGCCAGCCGAAACGCATAGTGTGGCCTGGCAGAAGACGGAGTTGGCGCGGGATCCGAAGCGCCCGTATCCGATGGAATTTATCCAGTCGTTATTTACGGATTTCAGTGAGATTCACGGCGATCGCTCCTTTGGTGACGATCTGGCGATGTCGTGCGGCATGGCGCGCTTCCACGATGAGCAGGTGATGGTGATTGCGAACGTAAAGGGTCGCACCACCAAGGAGAAGGTGGCGCGCAACTTCGGCATGCCAAATCCTGAAGGCTACCGCAAGGCGCTGCGGGCAATGAAATTCGCCGAAAAATTTGGTCGGCCGGTATTTACATTTATCGATTTGATCGGCGCCAATCCTGGATTGGGCGCAGAGGAACGTGGACAGGCAGAGGCGATTGCGCGCAATCTGCGAGAAATGGCGCGCCTGCGGGTTCCGATCCTTTCGACAATTACTGGAGAAGGCGGCTCGGGCGGGGCACTGGCATTAGCAGTTGCGGATCGAGTGCTGATGCTGGAAAACGCGGTCTACTCGGTGATTTCTCCCGAGGCCTGCGCCTCCATCATGTGGCGGGACGCGAGCAAGCGAGCGCTAGCGGCGGAGGCGCTGCGGACAAATTCTGAAAGCGTTTTTCGGCTGGGTTGCGTGGATGCGATTGTGCCGGAGCCGAAGGGTGGGGCGCAGAATGATCCGGAGCTCGCGACCAAGCTGCTCGACGAAGCGTTGCAGCAGAATTTGAGCGACCTGAAGAAGCTCACCACGGATGAGCTGGTGCGGGAAAGAATTACAAAGTTCCGCAATATGGCACAGTTTTTTACCGAAGGATGAATGGTGCAGCCAGGCAGCAGGGGCTCAAGGTCCATGCGCGATCCTGCTAGCAAGGCTCTGGCGGTGGCGCGTGCATTACTTCCTGGCGAGAGCGATTCCGTTCGGCATCGCCGGTTGATTCGATTCGGTGGAGTAGGTGTATGAGTCTGCTGCGAGGTCCGGGTCGCGGACGCGCTTTTTTTCGGTTCCTCGGCGCAGTCGGCTGGCTGCTGGTCACCTATTACCTGGCCAATCGAGCCGCACATGGATTCAGCCATGGCGTGGCGTTTCCCCTGATTCGCAATCTATTTCAGATTTTTATGCTGATCGTGGGCTTCGGATATATGGAGCTGGCGTGGGACCGTACTCGCGAGCCGATCCGCGCCATGGGATTGCCAAGCAGGCAAGGCGCACTGCGCGAGTTTGGATTGGGCGCTGCGCTCGGCTGGGGAATGGTGACGGTCGTTCTGCTGATCGTCGCGCTGATCGGACATTTTTATGTCCAGCTCTGGGGCGCTCCTCGGGCGTGGGGTCTACTGATCGTGCAGCTTCTAACCCTGTTGGCAGGCGCGCTTGCGGGTGAGATTGCATTCCGGGGATATCCGTTTCAAAAGCTAATGGAGACCGTGGGTCCCTTCGCCGCGACGATTTTAGCGGCCATTATTTTCGGCGCGCTGCGAATGACGACTCCGGGTTCAACTCCGACTGCGGTGTGGATCAGCGGGGTAGCGGCGCTTTTATTATCCGCCGCCTACTTGAGAACCCATGCACTGTGGCTGGGCTGGGGATTGCATTTTGCGTGGACCGCGAGCATTGGCATTCTGTTCGGCCAGCCGCTGGCGAGCAGCCGCCAGGTTTCGAGCGTGATCCAAACCTACGCGGATGGACCGACCTGGTTGACGGGTGCCGAATTTGGGCCGGAAGGCAGCCTGGTCACCTTGATCGTGTTGTGGGTGGGATTGTATTTTCTGATTCGCATGACGCGCGACCTGGCATGGAAATATAGCCAGCCGGAGATCAAACCGGCGGGGATTCCTGTCGACCTGAGTCATCCGATGCATCCGGCTCCGCCCGCAGCCGCCTCGGCACCGCTGTCGGAGGGTCCGAAGGCAGGGTTGGTGCAGATTGCGCCTATGAATGCAGCCGCGCTTCCAGAGAAGCAGGAGCCTTCGCGAGAGACATCGACTGCGGTGTTGCCACCAGCGTCGTTGCCATCCGATCATGCGCCGCAATTGCCGGCGAAAGATCCGGAAACCCCCTAGCCACCGCCAAAAAGGCCCCGGAGGAAGGAACTCCCGGCTTCGTGTAAACTAGGTTTGGAAGTGATTCGCCACCGCTCTGGCTCGTATCAAAGACTGGTATCCGGGCCGAATTTCCTAGCCATCTCCTGTTGTCGCGGTTGGTCTTTTTTCGAGACCTGCCGAAGCGAATGGTGCGAGGTTACGTAGGAGGCGGCGACGCGGATCACCAAGTAGGTAGAAGGAGATTGGAAAGATCATGGCAAAGATTGCGAAAACGGGTGACCGTAAAAAGGAAATGGACACCACCAAGAGCACCGATTGTCCCAAGTGCTCCAAGCCGACCCGCATTGTGAAGCGCGTCAAAGATCGGGAACGCGGCGTGCCGGGCGGGGTGTACATCTCCTGCTCCGCTTGCGAATTCCACGAAAAGCTGTAGCGCCAAGTTTTTTAATTTGGCCTGAAACCACGTGAACCCTGTCCCGCCTGGGATGGGGTTCTGTTTTTTTTGTGCGAAGTGTGAGAAAACAGGCTAAGGAATCGTTGCGATGGCGAAAGGAGATTGCACTGCCATGTCCCAGACGCAATCACACTCGCAGCCGATTCTCACCTCGGTGGCCGCACATCTGTATGTCTCGCGATATGAAAGCATCCGCCGAATTCTTTACCAGGAAGCTCGGCTTCATCCTCGACTTTGACTACGGCGACCCGCCGTTCTACGCAGAGGTAAGCCGCGACAACGCCAGGCTTGCGCTGCGCCATATGGATGAGCCCGTATTTGCGGGAGACATCCGTCAACGGGAGGACCTGCTGTCCGCGTCCATTACGGTCGGGAGTGCGGGCGAAATCAAGCAACTGTTCCTTGCATATCAGGCGGCCCAAGTCACTTTCCACCCGGTATTGAGGAAGGAGCCGTGGGGAGCGGAGACGTTCATCGTGAAAGATCCGGACGGCAATCTGATTCTTTTCGCCGGGCCTGCTGACTGACCTCCGGGCAGGAAAGGAGAACCTTGATGGCACGACCAACGATCACCGCGATTTCTCCGTTCTTCATCGTCAGCAGCGTCGATCGAACCATTGCGTTCTATCGCGACAAGCTTGGATTCGAGGTCACATTTCAGGAGCCGGATCAAAACCCATTTTTCGCCATCATCCGCCGCGATGGAGCGCAGATTTTCCTCAAGTCGGATGACGAGGTGACACCGCTGCCAAATCCCCGGCGTCATCCATCCATGCGATGGGATGCGTTCGTGTTTGCGCCAGATCCGGATGCTGTAGCCGCCGAATTCACCGATCGCGGCGCGGTTTTCAGCACACCGCTGAAGGACACCGAGGATGGCTTGCGGGGATTCGAACTGACCGATCCGGACGGCTATGTTTTGTTTTTCGGCCGGCCGAGAAGCTGATAATAGCGGACTCAGTTCGCGGGTAAAAAAGTTGGAAGGGTCGGATTGTGCCGGCAACATCGGACCCGCTCCAGCCCACAAGGCATGGAATAAGAACGATATATTCGCAACTTCATGGCGTGACATCTGTTACGCAATTTTCACAGGTTAATCGATTGACAACGAAAGGGTAATTGAGGCTTAATTATCCTCTGTCGGGAAAATTTTCCGACATCGAAGCGTTTTTATCGAGCAGGAGGAATCGGTTTATAAGGCGCTTTTTCCCCCGAATTGTCTCGTTGGCACGAGCACGCCTGTGTGGCTGACGAGCGAACGCCTGGGATCAGAGCGGATTTCCTGTTTCATTGCCTATCCGGATTGACCGACGAGCGATTTCCCTGGAGAACCGTCGCTCGAAGATTTGCCCCAACAACACAACTTTCAGGAAGTCCGATTTCAATTCCTCGCGAGAAAGACAACGGTTAGTTTCAGGAGGAAGTAATGAAATTTTCGAAGCTCTCTATGTTTTTGTTCCTGGGCGCGTCAATCGCTGGCGCAGCCACGTTGACAGTGAGCCCCGGAGGCCAATATCCCACGGTGTGTTCGGCCGTGAGCGCAGCGCAAAATGGCGACACGATACTGATCGACGCCAACCACGGTATCCCCTATATTGCTCCCCCAAACCCGAATTACACGGACGGACGAACCGACTGCGTGGTGAATCAGAACTACCTGGCAATTCGCGGCATCAACGGGCGTCCCATTTTGGACGCGGGACCGGATGCATACGCGCAGGGAACCTATGTGCAGAAGGGAATCCTGGTCCTGAACGGGCATGACATTGTGGTCGACAACCTGGAGCTTCGCAATGCGGGCGCGTTGGTGAACCCGAATAACTCCGATGCGTCGGGCATTCGGATTCAGGATGGCAGCAACGCAGTCCCTTCGGGCGGCAACATCACCATTAGCCGCTGCTACATCCACAACAACGACCAGGGAGTGCTGAGCGGGAACTCCGGACCGGGTGTAGGACAATGGTTCTCGCCAAATCCTTTCATCACGTTTCAATTCGACGATTTCTACGATAATGGCGACGGAGGGGGCTACACGCACAACATGTACATCGGGTTCGATGGATTCGTGAAGATGCATTTCACGATGAAGAATTCGAAATCACGGGATGCGTATGTGGGGCATGACGTGAAAACGCGGGCGCCGTTCAACTACATTCTGAACAACGAAATCACCGACACCGTCGGCGCCACCAGCTATGAGCTCGATTTTCCGCTGGGAGGAACGACCTATGTGCAGAACAACGTGATCTATAGCACAGCAATTAATCCCAACTTGGGAAACTACAACCTGATGATCTTTGCCGACGTGTCCGACAATGCATCCTCCGATCCAGAGTATGCGGTTCCGAACCAGGACCTGCATTTCACCAACAACGTTGTGGTGGATGACAATGCTTCCAGCTCGAATGCGTTCGTGAACGTGTCTTGTGGGAATACCTCGAGCGCAACCTGCCCGCCGCCGAATAACGGTCCCGCGCTGACGACTCCAGCGATCGTCGAACGGAACCTGTTTATCGGGATACCGACGGTGGTGACCAACCAGCCAAGTGCAATCGTGAAATATAACCTGGTGCTGCCGTATAGCGCGGCGGCTGCTGCGGGATACTTGCCTCATTGATCTGAATTGAATCCTGACTGGATTCGCCATCGGACGGTCTGCGGACCGTCCGATGTTTTTGCGTTGCGAAATGATGCCGCAGGAGCGGGAGTGTTTTGCGCGCGGCAAGTCAGGGACGGGGCTTCACCTGAACCAGGAGCATACGCACGGGAGTTTTTGCGAGAATGCCGTGAGGAAGCATGGGAGGCATATAGACGAAAGAGCCGGCCTGAGCTAGCACCGTATCTTGACCCAATTGAACGTTCGCCTCGCCTTCAAGGAAATACAGGATGGCGGGTGTGGGCGCTGAGTGTGAGGAAAGCTCCTCCCCAGCAGAAAAGCCGAACAAGGTTACGTTGACGTGGTCGTCCTTCTGGAGGACATGGCTGAGAATTCCTTTGTCGGGTAATGCAAGCTCTTCCTGCAGATTCGTCAGAAACTTGTAGTCCATGAGTTCTCTCCCCATTTAACTGGCGCTCGCGGGCGGTTGATTGTCAGCAATGTGCCATTGATCGAATGGTAGACGACGGGGTGGAGAAGTGGTTTTGTGGCTGTGCCCGGGCTTCGATGAAACTGCGGCTACTCACATTGCGGCGAATATCTTCATCGAAGACGACAAGGTTCTGGCTATGGTCCCAGCTTGAGAGCGCTTAGTTGCCGGTTTCGATGGAGGATTGCTCGGCAGCTTCGCGGGCCATGCGAATCTTGTCGAGGCGAGCAATTTCGACGGCAGCCTTGGGGTCAATCACGTCCAGGCGGACGCGGGTGACACCGCGTGCGCGCATTCCCAGCATGTAGGCGGCTTCCGAGGACAGGTCGGCGATCCGGGTATCGGGAACGGGGCCACGGTCGTTCACACGCACCACGATCCATTTGCGGGTGTGTAGATTCGTCACCTTGACCCAGGTGCCGAGAGGCAGGGAGCGGTGGGCGCAGGTCAGGTCGTACATGTTGAAGGACTCACCATCGGCGGTTTCTTTGCCTTGGAATTCCTGTCCGTACCAGGAGGCCAAACCGATCTGGTGCCAATCCTGAACTTTCTTCGTAGGTGTTGCGGGAGGCGCTGTCTTGGCTGCTGCAGGGCGGGTTGTTGCGGTCGTCGCTTCGGCAAGTACGGAAGCGGGTGCGTGATTGGATTGGACGCAATGCAGCGTCAACGTCACGCCGCAGAACAGGCCGGCAGCGATGGAGACAGCGCGACGGATCGACAGAGGACCGTCCGCACTGTTTGAGGTCGTATTGGGGTTCAAAATTCCCATAGCCAAACTCCTTTAAGTCTATCGATAAAGGACCAGCTAAGTCAATGAAAGAAATAGACTTATTTTAAATTTCGCTTGCAAAACCACGCCGATTGTGGTACCCATAAATGGCGCTCGAGTCCAGCTTGTAAACGGCTGGCTTGAACTGCAGAAAACGCCTTGCCGCCTCCGCCAAATCAGTCCCTCGATCCAGAGCACTCCATTGCGGGAGTGGAAGGATCAGTTTCGCCCTCCAAATCCAGTTCAGCAGCGATACAAAGCTCAACGCCCATCGTTTTGTCGATCGCCGGCTACGATCCATCGGCCGGGGCGGGCGTGTTGGCGGACTTGAAAACTTTTGCCGCGCTGGGAGTGTACGGCATGGCGTCCATCACAGCGCTCACCATCCAGTCCACCCAGGGAGTTCGAAAAGTGATTGGGCTGGATCCAGGCACCGTGACTGAGACGCTGGAGTGTCTGGCTGAGGATGTACGGTTCGACGCGATTAAAGTGGGAATGTTAGGCGATGGAGCGGTCGCGGCAGCGGTGATGGGCTGGCTGGAAGGGCAGAAAAACGTGCCTGTTGTGCTGGATCCGGTGATGAAGTCCAGCTCTGGCAAGGACTTACTGGATCCGGAAGGGTGCGAGATCTTGCGGCGGGAAGGGCTGGTTCGGGCAAGCTGGATCACTCCGAATTTGGCGGAACTGGCCGCTCTGGCGGGAAGAGAGATTCCGGCAAATGGCGAAGAAACGGAGAATCTTGCGCGCGAGCTTCATCGAATGGCCGCCAGCCTGGGAAATCCAATGCTGAAGATTGTTGTGACTGGCGGCCATGCGAAAACGCCGGACGATCTGTTGCTGGTAGACGGAAAATTCTGCTGGTTTCGTGGGGAAAGGGTTGAGACAAACTCGACGCATGGGACAGGGTGTACTTTCTCGTCAGCCCTGGCGGCTCGGATTGCGTTGGGGGATGAGCCTTCGAAAGCGGTGGAAAACTCCAAGCGTTATGTTACGGGTGCGCTGCGGCACGCAGTTCCGACAGGGATGGGGCATGGTCCGTTAAATCATTCCTGGGAAAAGACTTAGCAAATCGACTTTTGATCTCATCAAAAATCCACACGATTACCGAATCAGCAGCCCTTGCTTGTTATCAGTAATAACTGCTAAGTTACCGTCGTGACTCTTACTAGTAACTGTGCAAATGTGACTGATCCATGTATTCTGGTCTCTCAGAACATACTTGCAGAGAGAGCCCATTTGGCTCTATCCAAATTCGAGTTGGAGTGATCTCCCGTGCATGAACCAGTCCAGAAGAACGCTCACTCTCACTCTGGCTCTGTTTTGGAATTGCGAAACTCCGTACGTTTTCCAGTGCGGATGAAGGTGAAGATTCAGACGGAAAAAGGCGAAGAGGAAGCCGAGACAATTAACGTTTCCGCCACCGGTTTGTTGCTTTCGTTTTCCCGCATTCTGGAAGCGGGAAGCGCGATTGAAGTTGAGATGATCATGCCCTCAGCAACGCTGGGGACTTCAGAGGATGTACGTGTACATTGCTGTGGACGAGTGATCCGATCCTACAGAAGAAGTCCAGAACAAGTAGAAGTTGCCACTGTAATTGATAACTACGAAATGCTCTCCTGAGGCGCACATGCCTGTCATTTCTGCCGATGCAACCAAGAAGCTTATGAACTCGAACCCCAGCTCCGATTCGACGCCAGAGTCCGGGCTGACTGCTGTTCCGGAGAAAAGTTCTTCGGGACCCACAGAAGAAGCTGCCGGAATCCGCATTCTGCTGGCGGACTCGCAGGCCATTTACCGGGTAGGCATCCGCAAGATTTTTGCGGTTGAGGATGACATGCGCGTGGTGGCGCAGGCCGAGAACTATCCGGGTCTGCTGGCTGCGCTGGAGCGTTATCCTTCCGATATAGTTCTGCTGGATGGAGGCATGATCTCCGGCCAGGCGGAAGCGATTCCCGACATGTTGAAGCGCGCGCCGAACGCGAAGTTGATCGTTCAGGTGAGCGAGAACAGTGAAACGTTCATTGTGGATCTGTATCGTCGCGGAGTGCGCGGAGTCATCTCGCGATCGATCTCTCCTGACCTGCTGATTCGCTGCGTGCGCAAGATTGCGGACGGCGAAACCTGGATTGACAACCAGTCCGTCAGCTGGGTGATCGAGGCCTATCGCACCGAGGCCAACAACCTGACCAATCCGAAACTGCAGCCGCGGCTGTCGCCGAAGGAGTTGTCGATCATCGGCTGCGTGACGCAGGGAATGCGCAACAAAGAAATTGCCTACAAGATTGGCACCACGGAACAGGTGGTGAAAAATTACCTGCGCAAGATTTACGACAAGCTGGGAGTGTCTGACCGGCTTGAATTGGCGCTCTATTGCCTGCACCATCAGTTGTTGAAGCAGCCATCGGTGAATACCGGCACGGGCAAAGCAACAGTGCAGGAAATCAATATGGGCCGACTGCGTCCGTAAAGCGCAGCACCTATCCGTTTGGATTCGAGGGCTCGGCGAATAGCCGGGCCCTTTCCAACAGGGCGATCATCGTCTTCAACTCCGCTGATGAAAGATGAGACATCAGCGCGCTCACCGTATTGCCGACCACGGGATCGATTTCTTTCAGCCGAGCGAGTCCCGCGCTGGTAATTTTCGTCAGGACCACGCGACGATCTTTTTCGCCGCGCTCTCTGCGTACCAGCCCCTGGCGCTGCAGGCGGTCCACCAGGCGCGTAATATCAGGGTCCTGGTTGACCAGGCGTTCGGCGATCTCCGCGCAGGTCAATCCACTGGGACCGGCGCCGCGCAAAATCCGCAGCGAATTGTATTGCGTCTCGGTAATGCTATACGGCTTGAGCTGCAGGTGAAGTGCGTGCTGCACCTGGGCCGAGGTGCGGACGATGTTGAGAATAGCTTCTGACTGGACGCTGTCGAAGGATTTTGTCTGACGCAGTTCTGCCTGCAGGCCAATTGGTTTCGGAGTTGGAACAGGCTTCTTGCGTGACGCAGATTTCGGTGAACGGGACATGTTCTTTGGGGCAGTCATAGGGGTGGTTTTTGTTCGCAATATGCTTGTTATAACAGATAACTTTGCGCGGGAAGCTTGCGAGCTGGATGCGGTCAAAAACCAGGGAAGAGCGCTAATCTGTGGCGAGACTGAGCTGGTGGCGGACGTCGGCACCATGCACCCAGAAGATGACATCCTCCGCGATGTTGGTGGCGTGGTCGCCGATGCGTTCCAAATTGCGGGAGATGATGATGGTGTTCAGGGCCTGCTCTGTCCATTCGGGGTGCTCTTGAATGGCGGCAATCATGGCCTTGTGGACCTGGCGGTTCATCTGATCGAGATCGTTATCGAGAGCAAGAACGGATTTCGCCATGGCGGCATCGCCGTCCAACAGAGACTGCAGGGCGATGCGAATCATCTGCTCCGTCAGTTCGCCCATCTCATGCAGATTCACGGACAGTTTTGCGTGCGGCATCTGCAACAGCTCCGTCGCGCGGTCGGCGATATTTACGGACTGGTCACCGATTCTTTCCAGGTCACCATTGATCTTGATAACGGCCAGCAGGAAGCGCAGGTCGATAGCCATGGGCTGTTCCATCGCCATTAAGTCATAAGCCATTTCGTCGACAGAACGCTCGGCGGCGTTGATGGCGGCTTCGTTTTCCTGGACGTGGTGCAGCAGAACCATGTCGGACTTGAGGTAGCCATCCATGGCGCAATCCATGGTTTGCTGCGCCAGCGCAGCCATGGCGAGCAGCTTGTCTTTCAGTTGCGCCAGCTGTTGCTGGTAATGGATTCGCGGCACGCAGTTCCTCCGTGGCCTGTCAAGGCTACACCTAATTGTCTATCAAATAGGTTGCGATTCTGTGAATGTTTGGAGCAAAACCAAGGCTACTAAATCCTGGCTGGCATGGTGCAGGGTCCCGCTTGGCGTAGGTCGCGACGACTCGGGGGATCTGGGTCCGGGAAACATTGTCCCTGGTATTGCTCAGCCGAGGCGACGGCCGGCTTCCTGTGCGGCCTCATAAATCTGCTGAAACGATTCCACCGCGTACAGCACTGGCTGCATTTCTGAGATGGAAAACTCGTGTTCGAGCACCTGGTCAAGATTGAAGTCGCGAATCTCCGGTCCGCGCTCGACGACGTAGGTGCATTCTCCATAAGAGGAAATCAATCCGCTGCCGTAGACTTTGGTGCGGCCGTCCTGACGGATGACGCCAAACTCGACAGTGAACCAGAACAACCTACCCATGCGGGTCATATCCTGTGGGTCTGTGAGGTTGCTGCATACCCGACCATACTCATGCAGAAAATCCGCGAAGACCGGGTGGGCGTGCATGGGAACGTGACCGAAGACGTCGTGGAAAATGTCAGGCTCCGGAGTGTATTCAAGCGAGCTACGATCGCGCAATGTGGTGGTGGTGGGAAAACGGCGGGCTGCCAGCATCTCAAAAAAAGCGTTGGCGGGCAGGTAGCCGGAGACCGGGGTTGAGTTCCAACCGGTGCGTGGTTCGAGCTTTGCAGAGACAGCTGCCAGGTCGGGAATGCTGTCCTCGCGCAGACCAATCTGCTGGAATCCGTCGAGATATTCCTGACAGGCGTACTGACGCAACTGCGGCATGCAGCGACGCACCAGCTCTGACCAGGTGGCATGCTGAGCAGGCGTGTAGGCAGCCCAATCTTGCTCGATGAGATAGGGGCGTGCGGCGACCAGCTGCTCATTTTTTTGTTGCGCGGGAGTCAGCTGCTCCTGATGGATTGCCATGGCGTGAGTCCCTCCGCTGCGTCGACCGCTACTTCCTGGAAATGCGGCTGGGCTAAACCTTTTAGGATGCCGCCGGCGAGGCAAACCTGTCAATTGTGTTTGCTGGCGCTCAATTTCAGGATCGGTCTGATAGATTTTGACAATCAGTGGAGTAACAGATGACAACGAAACTGCAGCTTAAAGGCTTACGCGGTGTCGATCCCTTCGTCGGGCTATATTCAGCCATATTAGGAATGTTCAGCCTGGTGTTGATTGGGGTCTACACCCACAGGTGGATATCGATTGGCATCGAAATCGCCATCTATCTTTCTGTCGTCACTTGGTTATTCCGCAATTTGCAAAGCGAGTTCATGAGAATTCGTTGGAATTATACCGACGATGAGGCAAGCCAGTTCAACAAGAGAGCCCATCGCTTTATGATAGGAAATTCGCTGATCATGTTCGGCATGACCATGGCATATCTGTTCCTCCGCCATGCAATTTGATCCGGGTCACGGTGCGCAGAAGTATTCCGCTCAAACCGCTCTTTACAAAGAGGCAAAAGCACCCCTGCATGGCGGTGGCAATCTGCAACAGAGCGAACAGGCCTTCTCGCTAGGCAGGTCTAGGCTTGCAGGTATATTGTGATAGGTTGCCGAGCACCGAGTTCCGGTGACGAGACTCCGCATCCTAAAGGGAGGAACATTATGCCTGCTACCGCCAAGCATCCATCGCTGCAACCCGCCAACGCGACGAAGAATGATTTTCTGCCGCTGAATGGCACCGATTATGTCGAGTTTTACGTCGGCAACGCGCGACAATCCGCATACTTTTATCGCGCCGCTTTCGGGATGAAGCTGGTTGCCTATGCTGGGCCCGAAACAGGTCTGCGCGACCGCGCATCGTACGTTGTGGAGCAGGGCAAAGTGCGTTTTGTGCTGACCACCCCGCTGCGCCCCGATAATGCCATCGCAGATCACATTGCCAAGCATGGCGACGGCATCAAGGACATCGCCCTGTGGGTCGACGATGCCACGTCTGCGTGGCTGGAGACGACGCGCCGAGGAGCGCGCAGCGTGCGCGAGCCGTGGACGCTGGAGGACAAGCAGGGCACGGTCACGATGGCATCGATTGCAACCTATGGCGATACCATCCACACGTTTGTAGAGCGCAAGAATTATCACGGAATATTTCTGCCTGGCTTTCATCATGTGACACACGACCCTGTGGTGCGGCCCGTAGGGCTGAAATACATTGACCACGTGGTGGGAAATGTCGGCTGGAATGAAATGAATGCGATGGTGGACTTCTATCGTGACGTGATGGGCTTCGAGATGTTCCAGAGCTTCGACGATAAAGATATTTCGACCGAGTACTCGGCGCTGATGTCGAAGGTGATGTCGAACGGGAACGGGCGGGTGAAGTTTCCCATCAACGAGCCGGCAGAAGGTCGGAAGAAATCGCAGATCGAGGAGTATCTGGACTTCTATCAAGGGCCCGGTGCGCAACACCTGGCGCTGGCGACGGATGACATTTTAACCACGGTAAGCAGGTTGCGAGAGCAGGGCGTCGAGTTTTTGCGAGTGCCGGACACGTACTATCACGAGCTCGAGAAGCGGGTGGGCAACATCGACGAGCCGGTAGAAGAATTGAAGCGGCTGAACCTGCTGGTGGATCGGGACGAGGAAGGGTATCTGCTGCAGATCTTCACGCGTCCTGTGGAGGATCGTCCGACGGTGTTCTTCGAAATCATTCAGCGTAAGGGCGGCCGCAGCTTCGGCAAGGGAAATTTCAAAGCGCTGTTTGAGGCGATCGAGCGCGAGCAGGGACTTCGCGGCAATTTGTAAGGACAGGCATGAGACTGTGCACGTTTGAAGTCCACACGCACCTGGGATGGCAGAGCCGACTGGGCGCTGTTGTTGACGATGGCGTGATCGATTTAAATTTTGCTGCGGCGCAAGCGTCGGGTAACGCGCGGTTGGCCGATGCGCTGGTTCCACCGTCGCTGCTTGGCTTGTTGGATGGCGGCGAAGTTTCGATGGAAGAAGGGCGCAGGGCGATTGCGAGTTTGCCCGCAGAATTACGGGTCGGCAGGCGCGATGAAACACTTCGCTATCGCTGGGACGAGATTCGTTTGCGGACGCCGCTGCCGAATGCGCGATCGGTCCGGGATTTTTTTGCATTCGAATCCCACGTGAAGATGGGATTTGAAAAACGCGGCGAGCCAATGCCGCAGGAATGGTACGAATTTCCGGTCTACTATCAAACGGGTCACCACAATTTGCTGGGGACAGATGAGGATGTGCTGTGGCCGTCGTTTACCGAGCGATTCGATTATGAGTTGGAGCTGGCCGTGATTGTCGGTCGCGAGGGACGCAATATCCCGGCAGCAAAGGCGCGAGAATATATAGCCGGCTATACGATCCTGAACGACTTTAGCGCTCGAGACATCCAACGCCGCGAGATGAAAGTGCGGCTGGGTCCTGCGAAGGGAAAGCATTGGGCAAGCGGGGTGGGTCCGTGGATGGTGACGACGGATGAAATTGCAGACCCATACGCGTTGGAGATGGTGGCGCGCGTGAACGGCGAGGAATGGTCGCGGGGAAACTCACGTGACATGCATTGGAAGTTCGAGCAGATGATTGAGTTTCTTTCGCAGGACGACACGATTTACCCAGGAGACATTCTCGGCTCCGGCACGGTGGGAACGGGATGTGGGTTGGAGCTAAATCGCTGGGTGCAGCCCGGTGACGTGATTGAATTGGAAATTGAAAAGATCGGGGCGCTTCGCAATCGCGTGGTGCGTGCGGAACTTCCCAAGGTTTGAAGAGTTTGGTAAAGGAGAATCGCAAATGTATCCGCTGAATAAGGGAAAGACCGCGTCGCAAGCCCATGTTGGATTGCCTGACGGAACGTTTGAAGAAGAGCACGGGCGCAAGGGATTTTATGGCAAGGCAAGCCACCTGTACCATGCGCACGCGCCGACCGGCTGGACGCGGTTTGAAGGCAAGCTGCGGCCGCATCTTTTCGACTTGAACAAGCTAGAGCCTACGGACCTGAAAGACGCGCAGGGCGGCCCGATTGAGTTCCTGGGGAACAGCGAGATTACGGTAGCTGTGTCGCGCCGATCGAAGCCGATGCCGTTTTATTTTCGCAATGCCGATGGCGATGAGATGTATTTTGTCCATCGCGGCAGCGGCGTGATCGAGACGGACTTTGGTCCGCTGCGATTTGAGAAGGGCGATTACATCAATCTTCCGCGGGCGGTGACGTATCGCGTGGTGCCGGATACGGAAGATAATTTTTTCCTGATCTTTCAGTCGAAAACGGAATTTGAACAGCCGGAAAAGGGGCTGCTGGGGCAACATGCGCTCTACGATCCTGCTGTGATCATTACGCCGGAGCCGTCCCCGTATTTGGATGACACGCGAGAATGGGAAGTTCGCATCAAGAGCGAGAACGAATTTTCCAAGGTTTTTTATCCATTCAATCCGATTGATGTAGTTGGGTGGAAGGGCGATTTGACGGCGTGGAAGATTAACCTGCGGGATATTCGGCCGGTGTCGAGTCATCGAGCGGCGTTGCCGCCGAGCGCGCACACAACATTTGTGACGCAGGGCGCGGTAGTGTGCAGTTTTCTACCTCGTCCATTGGAGCAGGAACCGGATGCGCTGCGAGTGCCGTTTTTCCATCGCAACACCGATTATGACGAATTCATTTTTTATCACGACGGAGATTTTTTCAGCCGCGACAATGTGAAGCCGGGCTATGCGACCCTGCACCCTCGAGGGATTCATCATGGTCCGCATCCCAAGGCGCTGGCGAATCAGAAGGCGAAGAGCTTTACGGATGAGTCGGCGGTGATGCTGGACGGTTTGAACCCCATCCACGTGCTGCCTGCTGGCGAGAAAGTAGAGTGGGCGGATTACTGGGCCAGCTGGGGCGCCAAGGATCACGCAAAGCTGGAGCCGGTTGGATGACTGAAATTGCCGCACCTGGCGCAATGACCACTCTGATTCCAGCGGAGCAGAAGCCGCAGGACATGTACAAACTATTGGTGGGATCGGTGGTTCCGCGGCCGATTGCATTTGTTTCGTCGATGGATGCGGAGGGTGTCCGCAACCTGGCGCCGTTCAGTTTTTTCACCGTGGCCAGCGCCAATCCGCCAATCGTCTGTTTTTGCCCGATGATGCGCGGGTCTGCGAATCATGGACTGCAATCAACGAAAGACACGCTGCGCAACATTATCTCGACTCGAGAATTTGTGGTGAACGTTGTTTCGGAAGAATTCGCCGAGAAGATGAATGCGTGCTCCGCGGAACTGCCTCCGGAGGTGGATGAGTTTTTGGTGTCGGGCCTGACGCCGGTGGCGAGCGAGGTTGTTCGACCTCCACGAGTGGCCGAATCGCACGTGCAGATGGAATGCCGATTACAGCAGGTGATTCACGTGAGCACAGAGCCGCTGGGCGGAAGCCTGGTGTTGGGCGAAGTGCTGCGCTTCCACGTGAGCGCATCGTTGCTTGATAATTTCCGCATTGATCCCGACAAGTTGAAGGCCATTGGACGCATGGCCGGATCGACCTACGCGCGAACTCGAGACAGGTTCGATATGGAGCGGCCTAAATAAGATTTTCGCTGGCGAAGTTTATTTCGCCGTGACCTGACTCCTGTACAAAGGTGTTATGCCATCCGCTGACGGAAACGATCCGATTCGACGTGTCACCGTTCTGGGCGCAGGCACGATGGGTGCGCGCATTGCCGCGCATATCGCAAATGCAGGATTTCCAGTGTTGCTTCTGGATCTGGTGCCGGAGGGTGCGAAGGATCGAAATGTCCTGGCCGCGCGATCCATTGAGAATTTGAAGAAGGCCAAACCTCCCGCATTTGTTGATCCGGCGGTTGCCCATCACATCGCCGTTGGGAACTTTGAAGATGACCTGGAAAAGTTGCGGGACTGCGATTGGATTCTCGAGGCGGTGGCGGAGAATCTTGAGATCAAACGTGCGCTGCTTGCCAGAATCGCTCCGTACATTCGCGATAATGCCATCGTGACCACTAACACCAGCGGTCTGCCGGTCGGGCTGATTGCGAAAGACATGCCGGAGTCATTTCGGCGGCAATGGTTCGGCACGCATTTTTTTAATCCGCCGCGCTACATGCGCCTGGTCGAATTCATCGTGACGCCGGAGACGGATCCGCGAGCAGTTGCTTCCGTCGATACATTTGCGCAGGTGTACCTGGGAAAGCTGGTGGTTCACGCCCACGACACGCCCAACTTTATTGCCAATCGCATCGGCACGTTCGTCATGCTGAATACGTTTCGCACCATGCTGGACCAGGGATTGAGTATCGAGGAAACAGATGCGCTGACCGGAGCAGCGATTGGGTGGCCGAAGACGGGGACCTTTCGACTAGCGGACATGGTTGGCATTGACGTGTTAGTGAATGTGGCGCGGAACTTCGCCGCAAGTTCCAATGACGAACGCGCAGACGTGAAAATTCCTGAAGTGCTGGAAAAAATATTTGAGCGCAAATGGTTCGGTGACAAAACGGGGCACGGCTTCTATAAGAAACAGCGCGGTGCGGATGGCAAGGAGGAGCGACTCGCTCTCGATTTGAGTTTGCTGGAATATCGGCCTGCGGAGCGGGTGAAGATTCCCTCGCTCGAGATGGCGAAGAGCAATGAATCTGCAGCCGGGAGGATTCGAGCTTTGTTGGCGGGTAATCCAGACCGTGATCCGGCAGCGAACTTTTATTGGCAAATTCTTCCAGAATTGTGGGCGTACGCCGCCAATCGCATTGGAGAGGTCGCGGACACAGTGGTCGAAATCGATCGGGCGATGAAGGCTGGATTCAACTGGGAGCTGGGGCCGTTTGAAATGTGGGACGCCGCTGGTTTGGTGGACACAATCGAGACGATGCGGCGACGCGGTCAGACGGTTCCCCCATCGGTAGAACGCATGGTGTCTGCCGGGGTGACTTCCTGGTATCGCAATGAGCGTGGGGAGTTTTTCGACGTAGCTTCAGAAGAATACAGGCCGGTTGTGGAACCGCCCGGCACGTGGAGTGTCGCGAGGGCGAAACGTGCGTACGGAGTGGTCGAGAAGAATCCGGGCGCGTCGCTGGTCGATCTTGGCGATGGGATTGCATGCATTGAATTTCACTCCAAGATGAACACGCTGGGCGAAGACATTGTGGGATTTGTGCAGCGCATCCTCCGACCGGGTAGCGATGCGACGCGAAACTTTAAAGGGTTTGTCATTTGCAATGACGCCGCCAATTTTTCTGTGGGCGCGAATCTGATGCAGGTGTTGCTAGCCATCCAGGACGAAGAATGGGATGAGTTGGACCGCTATGTGCGCGAATTTCAGGCGATGACGCAAGCCATTCGATTCTGTATGCGACCGGTGATCGTTGCGCCGTTTGGAATGTGCCTGGGTGGCGGAGCGGAGGTGGCATTGCATGCTGCCGCGCGCCAATCGCACATTGAGCTCTACATGGGCCTGGTGGAAACCAGCGTTGGATTGCTGCCCGCGGGAGGCGGATGCAAGGAAATGACGCTGCGTGCGATCGAGATTGCGAATGCGGTTTGGAACGGACATCGCAGTGACTCGGTGGAAGTGCATAATGCGCTGCGAACTGTGTTCGAGACGATCGCCATGGCCAAAGTTTCCAGTTCCGCAGTGGAGGCACAGAAGCTCCATTTGACGCGCGAGTCGGATGGGATCACGATGAATCGCGAACGGCTGCTTTCGGACGCGAAATTGGAAGCCAAAAGGTTAGCGGATGCAGGGTATGTTCCGCCGCTGCCTCGTACCGACATTCCCGCGCCGGGCGACGGAATGTTGGCGAATTTGAAACTCGGCATCCATATGATGCGAGAAGCGGAATTCATCAGCGATCACGACGCGAAAATTGCGCGCCGGGTAGCCCACGTAATGTGTGGAGGGGCAGTCACGGCAGGGACGCGGGTGAGCGAACAATATTTTCTCGATCTGGAACGCGAGGGATTTCTATCACTCTGCGGCGAGCCAAAGACGGTGGAGCGGATCACAGCCACGTTGAAAACCGGGAAGCCGCTGCGGAATTAAAGGGCCAGAATGAAAGATGCATTGATCGTGAGCGCGATGCGGACGGCCGTGGGGAAAGCGCCCAACGGAGCTCTCCGATCCACGCGCCCGGATGACCTGGGTGCGATCGCGGTGCGAGGAGCGCTGGGTCGGATTCCGCAACTCGATGTGAAGAGGATTGACGATGTCATTATCGGCTGTGCGATGCCGGAGGCGGAGCAGGGGCTGAATCTGGCCAGAATTATTTCGTTGCGGGCAGAGTTGCCGGTGGAGGCTTCGGCGATGACGATCAACCGATATTGCGCCTCCGGATTGCAATCGATTGCGCTTGCGGCGGAGCGAATTCGCAGCGGCTCAGCAGAGGTAATTATCGCGGGGGGAGCAGAGTCCATGTCGATGATTCCGATGGGCGGCAACAAAATTGCGGCTAACCCGTGGCTGGTAGAGCATTATCCCGACTCCTATATGTCAATGGGGCTGACGGCGGAGCGGGTTGCGAAGCACTATGAAATCTCACGCGAAGATTCCGACCGGTTTTCACTCGCCAGCCATCAGAAATCGCTGGCTGCAATCCGTGACGGAAAATTTGAGGATGAAATTGTGCCTGTGACAGTTACACTTTCCGATTCCCGGGCTGATGACACACCTTTACAGAGAGAAGTTGAGTTTCGCGTTGACGAAGGCCCGCGCGCGGACACATCTTATGATGCTCTTGAGAAGCTTCGGCCGGTCTTTCATGCGCATGGAACGGTGACGGCTGGAAATTCCTCGCAGACGTCGGATGGAGCGGCCGCCGTCGTCGTTGTTTCTGAGGAGGTCGCGGTTTCGCTGGGCCTGAAGCCTCTGGCGCGACTCGTGGCTTTTGCCACTGCGGGATGCCTGCCGGAAGAAATGGGAGTGGGGCCTGTGTATGCGATTCCAAAGGCCCTGAAGCAGGCGGGACTGACATTGGACCGGATGGATGTGATCGAGCTGAATGAAGCTTTTGCTGCGCAATCGCTGGCGGTGATGAAGCTGCTGGAGATGGATCCAGCAAAGGTGAACGTCAATGGAGGCGCGATTGCCCTGGGGCATCCCCTGGGCTGTACCGGTGCGAAATTGACGGCAACCATTCTGCGCGAATTGCAGCGGCGGAAGAAGAAATACGGATTGGTCACGATGTGTGTAGGCGGCGGAATGGGCGCAGCTGGGATTTTCGAAAATCTGCAAGACTGAGGAGCCATGTGATCCAGCATCCGCAACAACAGGGAGAGTCCCGTGAGTAATCCAGATCCGAAACAGGTAAAACATGGAACGGGTGGCAGTTTTCTGATCGAGGAAACTGAACCGCAAGCGATTTTTACCGCGGAGGATTTTTCAGACGAACAGCGCCAGATCGAGCGCACCACGGTCGAATTTGCCGAGAAGCAAATCTTCCCACAAATCGCAGCCATTGAGTCGAAGGATCTTGAGGTCACACGCCGCTTGCTCCGAGAGGCAGGAAACCTGGGGCTAATGGCGGTCGACGTTCCGGAAGAGTATGACGGGCTGCAAATGGATAAGGTCACATCGGCATTGATTGCGGAGAAAATTGCAATCTGCGGCAGCTTCTCCGTCTCCTTCAGCGCGCACGCCGGAATTGGAACTTTGCCGCTGGTCTGGTATGGGACGGCGGATCAGAAGAAAAGATTCTTGCCGCGATTGGCCGCCGGTGAGTGCATTGCGGCATATGCGCTGTCCGAGGCGTCGTCGGGGTCGGACGCGATGAATATTCGCACTCGCGCGACTTTATCCGAAGACGGAAAGCACTACTTGTTGAATGGGGAGAAGATGTGGACATCGAATGCCGGCATTGCCGGCCTGTTCACGGTGTTCGCAAAAATTGACGGAGAAAAGTTTGCGGCATTTTTGATCGAGGCGGAAACGTCTGGGCTGACCGTGGGCCCGGAAGAACACAAGATGGGAATTCGCGGCTCCTCCACGTGCCCGCTGGTGCTGGCGGATTGCAAGGTGCCGGTTGAAAATCAATTGGGCGAAGCCGGACAAGGGCACCGCATCGCATTCAACATATTGAATGTGGGGCGATATAAGCTGGGCGCGGCGGCAATTGGCGGCGCGAAATACGCTTTTCGCACCGGAGTTCGTTACGCCAAGGAACGGATTGCGTTTTCGAAACCGATTGCGTCGTTTGGACTGGTACAGCAGATAATCGCCGACGGTGCGGCGGGGATTTATGCTGGCGAATCGCTGGTGTATCGCGTGATTGGAGCGATCGACGCTTCCCTGGCCGAAATGGAAAACAGCGGCGCTGCGAAAACTGTGGAAACGCAAAAGCACATTGAGGAATACGCGATCGAATGCTCCATTGTGAAAGTGTGGTGCTCGGAAATGCTGGAGCGGCTGGTCGACGGCGTGGTGCAATTGCATGGTGGCTATGGCTTCGTCGAAGATTATCCCGCGGAGCGTGCCTATCGCGATTCGCGAATCAATAAAATTTTCGAGGGCACCAATGAGATCAACCGCCTGATTATCAGCGGATGGATGTTGAAGCGCGCTATTCAAGGGCGCCTTGCGCTGCTGCCCGCGATTCAGCAGGTGATGGATGAGGTAATGGCGGGACCGAAGGCCCGCGAAGAGCGAACCGGCGAGCTTGCGGCGCAGCATCTGTTATTGGCGAATGCGAAGAAGATGACGCTCTTTTGCGCAGGTGCCGCCTCAGAAAAATTTGGTGCGGAATTGGCGGAGCAACAGGAGATCATGGGCGCGATGGCGGACATGATTATGGAGGTGCTGGTACTGGAGTCCGCGATTCTAAGGGCGGAAAAGATGCAAGGCCGTTCAGCACTAGCCGTGAGCATGACGAAATATTATGCGGCTCGGTCGTTTCGGGTGCTGGAGACAGCGGCTGAACGGATTCTTGGCGCCGTTGCCGATGGCGATATGCTACGCACGCGAATGACAATTTTTCGTCGCTTCGCGAAGCACGAGCCGGAAAATACATTCGCACTTGGCCGGGAAATCGCCACAGCGATCACTGAAGCCGGGCGCTACACACTTTAGCCGGCGAGAATCAGCTTCGCAATCGTCGCCAACTGCATGTTTGACGTACCCTCGTAGATTTTTCCGATCTTGGCATCGCGATACAGTTTCTCAACGGGGTAATCTTTGACGAATCCATAGCCACCGAAGATTTCCACGGCCTGGCTGGCGACCCGCTCTGCAACTTGGGAGACGAAATATTTCGCCATCGCCGCTTCCTTCACAAAAGGGATGCCTGCATCTTTCATGCGGGCGGCGTTGTAGACCATCAAGCGCGCGGCTTCAATCTCGATCGCCATCTCTGCCAGGGTGAATTGAACTGCCTGAAAGGCGGCGATGGGTTTGCCGAACTGTTGGCGTTCCTGGCTGTATTTGGCGGCGTGATTCCATGCACCCTGCGCAAGCCCGAGCATTTGGGCGGCAATCCCAATGCGTCCTTCGTTCAGCGTTTCGATGGCGATTTTGTACCCTTTGCCGGGCTGGCCGAGAACGTTGGCGACAGGCACGCGACAGTCATCGAGTAACAATTCGCAGGTGGACGAAGCACGGATGCCCAGCTTGTCTTCCTTATGGCCTACTTGAAAACCGGGTGTGTCGCGCTCAATGATAAATGCGGTAATCCCCTTATAGCCGGCGGAGGGATCGACTGTGGCAAACACGATAAAAAGGTCTGCCTCGGCTGCGTTCGAAATCCAGAGTTTGCGGCCATTCAGAATATATGAGTCGCCGTCCAATCGCGCCTGCGTTTTCAGGCTAAATGCATCCGAACCGGAGCTTGCTTCGCTGAGCGCGTAGGCACAGATGGTGTCGGTGTTGGTCCGCGGCAGATATTTCTTCTTCTGTTCGTCGTTTCCATAACGAAGCAGCGCGTTTACTGTCAGCGTGTTCTGGACGTCAACGATCACGCCGATCGCGGGATCGACGGCTGAGATTTCTTCGACCGCCAAAATCGAGCCAAGGAAAGATCCCGCAAATCCGCCAAACTCTTCCGGAGTTTCCATGCCGAGAATGCCCATCTCGAACATTTGCGGCAGCAGGGAAGGATGAATCTTCTGGGCCTCGTCCATTTCGCGGACGAGGGGCGCGATTTTATTCTGCGCGAACTTGCGAACCGAATCCCGCAGGATTTGTTCCTCAGAACTCAAAGACGTCAGCGGCAATCTGACGCCATCTACTGCAGCGATGTTTTCCATTGAGCAGGAAACCTCTTCCAGGGGTTGCGCAGCTAAACTATCAAGGGTAGATTAAGCTGTCGCGGTGAATTCTTCAGCGGCGAAAAGAAGCGACCAAATACGAGATCGCCATGTGAAGTGATTGCACATTGCAGTATAAGGTGCGATGTCGTACTACGTGAAGGGGTCGGAGGATACATGCGGATTTTAGCGGTCATTCGCCAGGTGCTGGACGCCGAGGAGACGGTGCGCGTGCGCAACGGCGAGGTTGACCTGAGCGCCAGCAAACTGGTGGTCGACACCATGGATGAATATGGCGTCGAACAGGCACTGCGCATTCGCGAGAGCGGGGCCGATGCCGAGGTGATTGCGCTTGCGGTTGGTCCGGAACGAAGCCAGGAGGCGCTGCGGACAGTGCTGGCGATGGGAGCGGATCGCGCAATTCACGTCCGGACGGACCTGTTCCTCGATCCAATTGCGTTGAGCAAAGTAGCCGCCCAGGTGGCGAAGCAGGAGAATGTGGATCTGATTTTCTGCGGCGGCCAACAGGCTGACTGGGACAGTCATGCGCTGGGAGCGGCGACTGCGGAACGATTGCAATGGCCCCAGGTGACATGGGTCAACGCATTGCAGGTTGAGGGGCAAATGTTAACGGGCCGGCACGATGCTGAAGATGGGAGCGAAATGTTTTCTGTGCAATTGCCTGCGGTGCTGACCACCCAGCAAGGCCTGAATGAGCCGCGATATCCAACAGTGCCGAATATTATGAGGGCAAAAAAGAAGGAGCTTCGAGCGGAGTCGCTGGAAAGTTTCCAGGTTGAGCCGAAGCTGAAAGTGAGTGGCGCGGAAATCCAGGTAAAGACCCGGTTACACAAAATACTGGACGGGAAGGATGCGTCAGCTGCGGCTGCGGAGCTGGTGGGTTTGCTGCGGGAAGAAGCGCGGGTGATCGCATGATCTTGATCGTCGTGGAACATGCGAGCGGAAAAGTGAGTAAGAGCACGTATGAAATGGTGACGTGTGCGCGCGAGCTGGGTAGAGAAGGCCCAGTTGCTGCGCTGGTGCTTGGATCTGGAACTGTCACTGTTGCAAATGAGGTTGCGCTCCTGGTGGACCAGGTTCTGGTCGCGGACCATGTCGACCTGGCGCAGTATGATCCGGAGGTTTGGTCGGCGGCGGTGGCCCAGATCGCAAGCGAGGGAGACGCGAACGCTGTGCTGATCAGCGGTAGTCGTAGCGGGCGGGAGTATAGTCCGCGGGTTGCGGTCAAGCTGGATGCACCGCTGCTGGAAGATGTCATCAGCGTTACGCCAAAAGCTGGCGGGCTTTCGTCGGAGAGATACACCTCTCTGGCGCGCGTTACAGAGACCATCGCGGTAGAGGCGCCGATCATCATCATCACCCCGAAGCAAGCCGCTTTTGCTGCGGCGACGCCCGGAACGCAGGCGGCCGAGCAGTTTGATGTCGACCTCGTGCTGCCGCAACGGCGCGTGCAGATTACCGGAAAATCCCAGGAAAAGACATCGCGTATTTCTCTTGCCGATGCAGAAATTGTGGTTGCCGGCGGCCGAGGAGTAGGAAGCGCGGAGGGATTCAAAACTCTCGTCGAAGGATTGGCAGACCAACTGGGCGCCGCCGTGGCCGCGACGCGGGCAATCGTCGATGCGGGTTGGCGACCTTATTCTGAGCAGGTCGGCCAGACTGGCAAGACAGTCCAGCCGAAGGCGTATATTGCCATTGGCATCTCCGGGGCGGTGCAACATCTATCCGGCATGGGAAAAAGCAAATGCATCGTCGCCATCAATAAGGATGCAGACGCACCGATTTTCAAGGTTGCGGATTACGGCATCGTCGGCGATGTGAACCAAATTGTTCCGGCAATGATTGCTGCAATTCGCAAGTAAACCTGCCAAGACAAACTCATTTCAGCTTCGGAGCCGTGTTTGGATGCTGCCACTTTCTCAGAAGTACGCGTTCCTTATGTTCACGCTGGTTACAATGGCGTGGGGAGCGCACGGCTTCTTTCGACTGTATTTGCGCATCCGCCGCGGACGTCCGGACAGCGACCCGCGAACGGATCATATCGCGCAGCGATTGTGGATCGCGATTCGCACCACTCTAAACCAGTCACGGACCTTCAAGGATCGGCCCGTCGTCAGCACCTTCCACGCGTTTATTTTTTATGGGTTCGTCTTCTACATTCTGGTGAATGTTGTCGATGCCATTGCAGGTTACACAAGGTTTTCGATTTCATCGACGACTGTTTTGGGGGCGATCTACAATCTGTTCGCGGATGTTCTGAGCTTTCTTGTGCTGGTGGGAGTTGTGGCGCTTGTCATCCGGAGATTCTTCCTTCCATCCAGACGGGATTTTCGTTTCAACGCAAACACTTTGCTGCATCCCGACGTACGGAGCGGATACATCAGCTGGGATTCTTTGATCGTCTCGGGCTTCATCCTGTTCCACGTATCCAGTCGTGCCATTGGCGCCGGCGCGCGGGTGGCACAACGAGGACCGGACAGATTTGAACCGTTCGCTACGGCGCTTTCGCACCTGTTTACTCCGCAAAATGCGCACGCGTGGCGGATTTTCGGATATTGGGGAGCGTTGGGGAGCGTGCTTTTGTTCCTCGCGTATTTCCCCTATACCAAGCACGTCCACATTTTTATGGCGCCGTTGAAGTACTTCTTCGCGCGACGTTCCAGTTCGGGTGTGCTGCCATTGGTTGACATCAACCTCGAATCTGAAAACCAGGCTGCAGAGATACCGCAGATGGGCGCGAAGCGATTAGAAGACCTGACGTGGCCCCGACTGCTCGATGCCTACGCGTGCATCCAGTGCAATCGCTGTCAGGATGTGTGTCCGGCGACGGCGACGGGAAAATCCCTCAGCCCGGCGGCGATGGAAATCAACAAGCGGATGGAATTGAACCATTTATCAGGGAACAAGGCTGGCTTCGAAAGCGGGAAAAGCAGTCCGCACCCACTGCTGCAATTTGCGCTAACACCAGAGGCTGCGTGGGCGTGCACGACCTGCGGCGCCTGCATGCAGGTATGTCCAGTGCAGGATGAACAGATGCTCGACATCATCGATATTCGTCGCAACCAGGTGATGATGGAAGGCGAATTTCCGGCGCAGCTTCAAACTGCATTTCGTGGGATGGAGCGATCGAAAAATCCCTGGGGTATCAACCACGATAAACGCATGGACTGGGCCCAAGGACTGCCGGTGAAGACGACGGATGAAAATCCGGAGGCGGAGGTGCTGTATTGGGTGGGATGTGCGGCGAGTTACGATCCGCAAGCGCAGAAGACGGCGCGAGCCCTTGTGCAATTGCTGAATTATGCGGGCGTGAATTTTGCAGTGCTGGGAAAGAAGGAGTGCTGCACGGGCGATAGTGCGCGTCGAGCCGGGAATGAGTTGTTATATCGAGAACTGGCAGATCAAAATGTTGCGACCTTGAATGCTGTCAAGCCAAGACTCATCGTGGCGAGTTGCCCGCACTGCATGAATGCGATCGGCAATGAGTATCAGCAGATCGGCGGCTCGTATAAGGTGATGCATCATACGCAGTATCTTGAATCGCTGGTATCGGCTGGCAAGCTGGATGTGGAACGGCTCGATGCCAGCATCACGTACCACGACCCTTGCTATCTCGGCCGCCACAACGGCGTGTATGACGCGCCCCGGAATGTTCTGCGAGTGCTGGGAAATGAACTGCTGGAGATGGACCGGAGTCGTGAGAATGCATTTTGTTGCGGAGCTGGTGGTGCGCAATTCTGGAAGGAAGAAGAGCCGGGCAGCGAGCGAGTATCAGAGAATCGCTTCCATGAAGCAGAGCAGCGGCTGCATTCGGCGACCAGCGCGAAGACGCTCGCGGTAGGCTGCCCGTTTTGCAAAAGCATGCTCGGCAGCACTCCTGGGAAGAGCGATGCGGATGGGATCGCCATCAAGGATGTTGCGGAATTGCTGCTGGAAAGTGTGCAGAAAAAGAAAGGCGTGGCGTTTGAGATTCCGCCGATTCAAGCACAAGCAAGTCAGGCTAGCGGGGCAGCAACAAGGGTCGCTTTCGAAAGCGATATCGCCACAATTTCCCACCCGCCAGGCGAGATCGACTTGGTTACGCCGAATACTCTGGTGAATTCCGAGCCGATGCGGATCGAACCAAGGCGGACTGAATCGGCCCCTGAGCCAGACCAAAAAACCGAACGGAAGAAGTGGCGTCCGACTGCCAAGCCGTCCGCGCCGGGTGCCGTGTCGTCACAACCGGCGAGCGGCGAATCTTCAGAAGTTTCTCAAGTGAGACTGCCTGGGCCAGTGCCCGCGCAGCCATTGGAGACAATGGAACCGCCAAGTAGTCCAGCCGCTTCTGCCGAGGCAGCAAATCCGGTCGCGCCGGAGCGCAAGAAATGGCAACCCAAGCCGAAGGGTGAATCGAAATCATGAAATGCGTGGGAGGGTTATTTCGCGGTTTCTGATTTGCTTTGGAGTATCCACATGGCTATGTATGCCTCAAATGATGCCGTCGAAATTGCACCCAATGATCGAGTGTTTGTGCTGACTGGAGCCGGCATCAGTGCCGAAAGCGGGCTGCGAACGTTTCGTGACAGCAACGGGTTGTGGGCTGGATACCAGGTGGAAACGGTAGCGACGCCAGAAGGCTGGGACGCGAATCCGGAGCTGGTGTGGCAATTCTATTCGCAGCGTAGGCGAGAGGCGCAGGTGAGTCAGCCGAATCCAGCACACTATGCTCTGGCTGAGTTGGAAAAACAGATCGGAGAGCGTTTTTTCTTGTGTACCCAGAACGTGGATGATTTGCACGAGCGGGCCGGTTCGCGGAACCTGGTTCACATGCACGGAGAGTTGTTCAAGACTCGATGCGAGGCGGACTGCGGCGCTTCCATCATTGAGGACAGTCACAGTTACAATTCTCTGCAGGAAATTCCGATGTGTGCCTGCGGGTCGCGTTTACGGCCGAACATCGTATGGTTTGGGGAAATTCCGCTGGAAATGACACGGATTCAGCAGGAGATTGACCGCTGCTCGATCCTACTGGTCGTGGGAACTTCAGGCGCAGTTCATCCTGCTGCGAGCTTTGTGCATTGGGCGAAGACGCGCCGCGGAAATCCGGCAAAAACATATTATGTTGGGCCGGAAAAGCCCCTGAACGCGGGCGCATTTACTCGCATCGTTCTTGGCAAAGCGGGAGAGAAATTGCCTCATCTATTTAAGACTTTCTAGCGCGACCCTCCTAATCTAGGCTTCTGGATTCAAGTTCAAGCTGCGAAAACGACTATCTGCCTGTCTGCTTGACAATCTGGAGCGGGGAATCATAGCCTCTCTCCACGAGGCGATTCCGGGGAATCCTGAGCGGCACGCGGAACGGGAACGAGGAACCGCTTCATCACTCCAAGGAGATCTCGCATGACGAAGAATAATGTAATCCGCACGCTCGTGATGTGTTCCGTGATGGCCGGCACTTCCATGATGTTCGCTCAGGGTCCTGCGCAGAATATCGATCCGAACAGACACTCAAATCTGGCTTCCGCCCAGGCTTCCATTGCACATGCATATCAAAAGATTGAAACAGCGCAACAAGCAAATCGAGATCGGCTCGGCGGCCACGGCGAGAAGGCCAAACAATTACTAACCCAAGCGTCGCAGGAATTGAAAGAAGCCGCAGAGTACGCGAACGCACATCAACACAAATAGTTTTGCGAAGTGACTGCAGGGGCGGAGCAGGACTCCACCCCTGTGCTGTTTGTGCCGCTGACCGGCACTGTTATGCAATGTTTTCGATTCGCCATGCAGTGTGATCAGTTCGGTAGTTGGTGCAGGAAGATCAACTCCGAGCTGATGGGAAGCGAAAGGTTCACGGTCAGCCCTTTCTGCATCAGGTCGCGTCCGGAGACAACAGTGTCGAAGCTGGTGTGGTCGTGAAACTGTAGCTGATATCGTTTCACGGCAGACAGGCCGCTGAGGCGAAATGTGTGGGTCTTCTCTGTGGCGACAGAGCCGCGAAACGCATAGATCACCCCTTGGCCATCGGCGGGGTTAAAGTATTCCACGCCATCCCAATGGACGCCGTCCGGGCGCGACGAGATGTGATACAGATTCGCATCGCGAATTAGCGGTCGCAGATCTTTCTTATAGGTTGCAAATTCTTCTTGCGCTACCGCGTGTTGCTGGGCGGTCCAGGCTGTCGTGTCCTGCATGATCGTCGTCCAACCCATCATGCCGCTGCGCAACATATACAGAAAATTTTCAATACGCGGGGCTGGCCATTTCATTTCGTAATCTTCCAGCATCGCTGCGGGAAGGACATGGCTGGCATCAAAGAATGCCTGGCGATTCGATACAGGATCGTAGCTATCGGTGATGGAGAAATAATCCCCGTGGGCGGCGCTGCCGAAGTCCACCATTCGACCGCCATTGTCGCAAATTTCCAGCAGAAGGTTTGGATGCGTCTTGCGAATCTGCGAATAGATGTCGTAATACGATCGAACGGAATGATAGCTAACGTCGGTGGACGATGCCTGGCTCGGAAGACCGACGCCGCTGACTTCTTTCAACACTGTCGACGAATACGAGCCGGGTGCGTGGGGATGGTCGGTGCGAACGCAGCTTTTGGCAACCACGTAGCCATCATGCTCCAGCATGTCGAGTCGATCGTCGCGGGCAATTCGCTGCACTTCCCGCTCCGCGTAGTCGTGCACTGCGGGCACTCCCAGGTCGACCGTGCGTCCCACAAACGGGTCCGGCTTCCAATTTGGGGGGACATCTGCAACCAACCAGTCACGCGTCGCTGGATTAAAGGCATTCAGTGCGCCGGGATTTGTATCCGCTCCAGCTTCGGCCCAGTTAACCCAAAGGCCAAACTTCAGTCCGTTCGCGTGGGCGTAGTCAGAGATGACAGCAAGGCCGTTGGGGAATTTCTTCGGATCGGGAACCCAGTCGCCGACACCGCGAAACCAGCCTGCATCCAGATGGAACATCTCGAGGCCGAGTGCCGCCGAATCGCGAATCATTCGCCTTGCGATGGTGTCATCCACCGCCATACCGCTGCCCCAGCTATTGTTCACCAGCATGGGGAAGTCGAGATTTCTCCAAGTCACGGGATTCATCAGGACAGTTCGCACCCAGGGACGCAAAACATTGCCAAGGCCATCGGCACCACCAGTAAACGCGCCGAGAAATATTGTCGGAGTTTCGAAGGTTTCCTGCGGCTCCAAGCGAGTGCGAAAAGGACCAGGGTCGGGATTCAAGCCAATCTCTCCGTGCAGGCTTTCGGCGCTGCGCTGCAGCGTCATGCGCGTGCGTCCGCTGAATTCGATGCCGCCGTACCAGCCGCTTTCGGTTTGCGGGTGCTCCACCATCATCCACGGAATAATTTCTCGCGGCGGTGCATCGATCGCGTAGGTACTCGACATGCCCTGCCATCGGTAGCCGGCGGGAACATTGACAGCGTGCGTGCCAATTTTCGTCGGTTTTCCTGCACCCTTGTCGATATACATTTCTTGCAGAGTCTCGTTGGGCGCGACTTGCCAGGAGAAGCGAAAACTATCCTGCATCGGAATCCAGATTTCGCTTTGGCTCAGGTTTTCGATCCGGATGCGGTGTTCGATCGGGCCAATATCGGCGAGCACTTGCCACATCCAAGTCAGTCGTAACGACACGGGCTGCGCGGTATAGACAAAGCGCACATTGCGGGCATCGCTGTGGCTCGTGGATTCATCCAGACTCCAACGTAGGGGGGTACGTTTGCCGTTCTGCCAGACAAAGGGCAACAGAGATTCCTGCTCGCTATTGATCCAGTTGTGTCTTTTATCACCTTGCAGCATTACCAGCCGGGGAGAGTGGGGAGATGCTTCGACGATGATCGAAGTTTGCTGGGTGCGAAGATTTGAGCGGAGAGAAGCGCCGAAAGCCGATCCTTGAATGACGCAGGGGAGGCATGCGAGACGGAGCAGGCGCGAAGCCGATATTTTCAAATCCATACCCTGCCTATTCGGGCGAACCCTTTCCTTCGGCAAGCGTGATAAAGCGATCCACACGTCGATCTTTGCCAGTGAATTGAAAGGCCTCGCGCAAGCCGCTGGGCCAACGCACGGTGATGCGATCTAGGGAAGAGGCAGAGCCTAAGCCGAAGTGCAAGCGAAGGTCGCTGCTGGAGATATAGCTGGAACCGCTCCGCACCTCATGCATCCACTTGTGATCGCCAGAAAACACGGTCACCTGCGCGCCGATTCCATCACGGTTGGACTTTGTTCCCACCGTGATGACGCCGAGCCAGTGATTGCTGTTGGCGGCAACGTTCACGAGCAGCATCGGACGCTCGCTCATGTTGTTGATTACGGCGGACTCGCGACCATCGTTCCAGAAATCCGCGATGGCCATGCCGCGGCTCGACTTCGGCTCAGTGCAGGCGGGGCCACATTGCCCGCTCAAATCTTTGAATTTTCCATTCCCCTGGTTCCAGTAAAAAAGTCGCGACTCTTTGTAAGTGGAACCAAGATGGCCGGTATCGACCTCGGGATAGACGTGTCCATTCACGATCAGGATGTCTGGCCAGCTATCGTTATCGACATCAACGAACATGGTTCCCCAGCCGAGATATTGAGTGTTCAGGCCGAGCCCGACGTCGTCGATCGAGGGGGTGAATGTTCCGTCTCCATTGTTGCGGTAGAGTGACGATGTGTCGTCGGAGAAATTGGTTTTGAAAATATCCTGCAGCCCATCGCCGTTATAGTCGCCGACGGTGCAACCCATCCCCGCTTGTTCGCGACCGTCCGCGCTATAGGCAACACCCGCATCCGGCGCTACGTCGGTGAAGGTTCCGTCCTTATTGTTGCGGTACAGAATGCTGGCGGTGCTGTCGCAGGCAATGTAAATGTCCGGCCAGCCATCGTTGTTGAAATCGAGCGTAGAAACGCTGAAGCAATAATGGGCGTCAGTTTTGTCGATGCCGGAAGTGCGGCTGACGTCGGCAAACTTCCCACTTCCGAGATTGCGATAGAGGATCTGGTTGGTATAGGGAAGGCCGCGTGGGCCGCACTCGACAGGAGTACCTTTCCAAATGCAGGTAAGTCCCTGGCCGGGAACAGGGGCGGTTGCAAGATCGAACTTCACATAGGTTGCGACCATCAGGTCCAGCTTACCGTCGCGATCGTAATCGACGAAGGAGCACCCGGTGCTCCAATCGGTACCGTTGCCTGCAACGCCCGCGTCTTCGGCAACTTCCTTGAAGGTTCCATTGCCCTGATTATGATAAAGGCGATTCTTGCCATAGTAAGTGACGTACAGATCGTCGTAGCCGTCGTTATCGTAATCACCGACGCAGGCGCCTTGTCCCCAACCGGTGGCGGTGAGCCCGGCAGCCTTGGTCACGTCAGTGAATGTTCCATCGTGATTGTTATGGTATAGGTGACCGGTGGGATGGTCGGTGGGTGGCGACGTTCCTTTGGCATGAAGCATCTCGCCGTTTGCGAGATAAATGTCGGGCCAGCCATCGCGATCGTAGTCGAGAATGGCGACGCCACTGCCGGTGGTCTCAATAATGTACTTCTTGTGGTCTACTCCTCCGTTGACGTTCAGCATGTGTAAGCCGGCCTGGGGAGCGACATCCTCGAACCAAGCGGGTCCTGGATGCTGATGGTTGGCTGGGTACGGATCAGCAGTGGAGCGAATGTGAGGTGCAGTGGGTGGGGCGGTTGCTGGCGTTACGGATGAGGTCTGCGCCGCGGCTATCGTTAAACAAAACGAGAGCGCAATGAAACAGAGTATGCGCCAGCGGTGCATGCAAGAATCGTACCACCGCACGCGGTCGTTCCCGCGGCGTGAGAGGTATGCTGTGGAGTGATGCGTATTCGGAATTTGATTCTTCCGTTATTTCTGTCGAGCCTATTTGTTTTGGGGCAGACGGCCACTCCGCCCAAAAGCCCGCAGGACCAGTTGACCGAAGCGCAGCAGAAGTTGCAAGACGGACAACCGGCCGCTGCGATCGCGCTGCTGCAGCCGCTTGCCAATGCAAATCCGCCAGTGAAAGGTGCAGCCCATGAACTGGGTGTCGCCTACTATCGAACCGGCAAGCTGACAGACGCGCTGCAGGCATTTACGCAGGCGGAAAAAGAAGATCCCGACGACATGGAGTCGGTTCAACTCCATGGATTGACGCTCTATCGATTGGGAAGGCCTGCGGATGCGATTCCATACTTGAAACGTGTGCGGCAATGGATGCCGAATGCGGATGCGGACGCGAACCATGTGTTGGGACTGTGCTATCTGAATTCGCAGCAGTATGACGAAGCGCGCAAAACCTTCGCGGGGCAGTACGATGTTCCTCCGGACTCGGGTGCAGCGTACCTTTTTCTGGGGAACATGCTGATGCAGGCGAACTTGCCGGAGCAGGCCAGAACCGCGGCCACGCAGGCCCTGAAAATAACCCCGCAGTTGCCGCTGGCTCATTTCATGATTGGGGAAGTGGATCTGTTCAAGTCTGACGTGACCGGTGCGCTGCAGGAATTTGAGCAGGAGCGAGCCATCAATCCTGCATACCCTGCCACGTACGATCGACTCGGCGACGTTTATATCCACATGGGGAAAGATCAGCAAGCGCAGGAGGCGTTGACGAAGGCGCTATCGCTCGATACCTCCAGCACGGGTCCTTTTATTTTGATGGGGAAGGTGCTTCTGCTCCGCGGAGACGCGCAGACGGCGAGCATGTATTTGCGGCACGCGGCGAAGATGGATCCGAATAACTACATGACGCACGCGCTTCTGAGCCAGGCGTATCGAAAGATGGGAGATGAGGAAGACGCCAAGCGTGAGGTTGACATGGTTGAGAAAATCCACGCAGCGGAGCGGCTGACGCTGCAACCCGCGCAATAGATTATGGATTTTGGATTAACGTCGGCTGGCGGACATTAATGTGTGTGCACGGTGACTAATTTAGTTTCGACGGGAACTCCGCCGGTAATTGTCGTTTCAAGCACCGCCTCAAACGGGCGGATGGTTCCCTTGGCGAATCCCGCAGCCCGAAACAGTTGATCGACGTTTTCCGGGTTGGTGGCGAAGTCGACAGCGGCTTGCGTGCCGAAGGTTGTTAGGCCACTGCAGATCAATATCTTTTTGCCCGGTTGCATGCCGGGCAGCAAAGCCAGAACAGCGTAGTCGCGGGTCAATGGATGTTCCGGCCGAGAATACAAGGCCGGTTCGCCGGGCTTGGGGTGGTGATTGACAAAGCCTGCAAATGAATCGTC
The DNA here is from genome assembly GCA_963821145.1 of uncultured Acidobacteriota bacterium. Taxonomy (GTDB): domain Bacteria; phylum Acidobacteriota; class Terriglobia; order Terriglobales; family Acidobacteriaceae; genus JAKAAZ01. Next base: position 142,172 of record CAWGCV010000020.1, on the reverse strand, counting down.
GGCGACAATTGTGAAATCCGAAGTATCAGGCAAAACTCGCAGCGATGGGTTCTCCGCCGAGGAGCCGATGAAAATCAAATTCTTGATACTTGCCTCATCCCAGGTGACGAGAAGGCTGCGCTTGAGGATGAATTGTGCGTGATTTGCGTCGAACATGCGGGTTAGCCGGTAAACTGCCGCAACTTCGCCGATGCCGGTGTAGGTGTCGATGTAGGAGCTTGCGGCTCCCGGATCAGTGGTCGGGTGGGCATAGCGCAGGCCGGTTTTCGAGCTGCCGTCGAATAATGCATTGCTGTAGATGACAAGGGGTGGTGTTCCGGAAAGGAATGGGCTCCAGAGAGTTTCCATTGCATCATTTGTCTGTGCGACGGGAGAGGTGGCGATTCCTCTGCGCCGAATTTGTAACGCCGCCAGAAACAGCAGGGTCAACGCAATCACGCCAAGTGTGATCACGCGCCAGGGACCAGCCTGAATTTTCGACGTGGTGTTTACGGAACTTAACGGGGGCGACTGAGCTGCGTCGAGAGCTCGCGTCGCCTCATGGATCCCGGGGACGGGAGATTTCGATTCCACAGGCCGGAAGATTGGCAGGTAATGGCCTTTGGGAATCTCTACGATGATTTGCTCGGTCGCACCTTCGCCGGCGAAATATTCGGTGAGCTTTTGACGCAAGAGGCGCGCGTGGGTGCGGACGATGCTGTCTTCACTCGAGTTATATCCGGGGGCACGCCCGAAAACATGAATCCCGATTTGTTGCTCGGTGGCTTCTTCGGGAGCATCGCGAACTGCACACTCCCCAACATAGAGCAAGAATTCTCGAAGTCGAGAAGACGACTTCAGCAGTTGGCTGGAGGCAATCCGCTGCACCAGTTGCCAGCGCGGATCGGTCGATTCCCAAGCGCCTAATTCTGGGCTACTCGTAGTTTTTGACATCGGAGATACACGTTTTACACGGGCGGTTCACGGGTCAAATCACCGTGAATAACGTAGACAACCATCTGATTATACGCGTACAAGTTGGAGTCGCAGAACTTTGAAACAAATGCGGCAACGAAATCGCTACGAGCATCATCTAGTGGAAATGGGTCCTGCGATTTCGCCCCTCAACGAGGGCGAATCATGAAACTCTTCCGGACCGTCCGCGGCAACACGGCAGATATTATTTGCAATGGCAAGACGCCAACCTTCATTGCATCTGCCCCAAATTCGAATGCACGTCCACGATTGAGGTAGTTTTTTGGAGGCTTTTTACATGAACCACGTGCGTCAATCCCCTGCACCCCCATCCTTGTTTTCTTCTCCCAATAAGATTTTTCCAGTTCCAAGCCGAATTCTAATCGCGTGTGTTGTGCTGATTGTCGCAGGCCTCAACCTGCCGAGTGCAATCTCGCAGGCCGTGTACGGAACCATCTTCGGTACCGTGTCTGACCCGACGGGTGCCGTGATACCGAACGCCACCATCACCGTAACGGATATCAGCAAAAACGTTTCGGTCACGGCACATACGAATGCGAGCGGCGACTATCGAGTAGAGAACCTGATTCCCGACGCCTACCGGGTGGAAGCGACCGCGCAAGGATTCAACCAGGGCACTGTCGAAAGTGTCGAGGTCTTTGCCGATACGCAACCGAAGGTTGACATTCAGTTAGCGGCTGGAGCAGTCGCGAATACCGTGCATGTCACGTCGGCAGCCCCATTGCTGAACACGGCCCGTGCTGACGTGAGCACGATTCTGAACTCGCGTGCGCTGGAAAATTTGCCCAACCTGAATCGAAACTTCACGTCGTTCGAACTGTTGACGCCAGGAACCACTTACATCGGATGGAATGTCGGCCAGTCCACCAACCCCCAACAAAGCCAGCAGATTGAAGTCAACGGTCAGTTACCGTTTGCTACCGGCTATGAGCTGGATGGCACAGACAATCAAGATCCCATTCAAGGTGTCGCGGTCATCAATCCCAATCTGGACGCCGTTTCAGAAATGAAGGTCACCTCGCAGAACTATGACGCCGAATTCGGCGCCGCGATTGGAGGAATGGTGACAGCGCAAACTAAATCCGGGACTAACCGAATTCACGGATCTGCGTTTGAGTTTCGCCGCACCGACGCGCAACAGGCGCGCGATCCATTTACGGAGTATGCACCCGATCCTTTGACAGGACGTTACATCAGCCCGAATGCGCAGAATATGTTCGGAGGTTCGGTGGGCGGCCCGATCAGGAAGGACAAAATGTTCTTCTTTGGGGATTACCAGGGTGTTCGGCAGAAGACCGGATCGTCGGTGCAAACCACGGTGCCAACGGCGCTGGCTCACACAACTTGTACCTCGGGTGGAAACTGCGACCTGAGCGATTACCTGAATCCAGCGCTACAGGGAGGCCCGACGTTTCAGGTCTTTGATCCAACTACAGATCCGGCTTCTCCGGCAGGTAGAGTCCCATTCGCCAATAACATCATTCCGGCCGGAGATGTCTCCGCGCCGGCGGCGAAGCTGATTAGCGAGATGCCGATGCCGAATTCCGGCAACGGAAACATCACCAACAACTACGTTGCTTCAGGTTCGGGTATTTTCGATACAAACCAATTCGATGTACGCGGCGATGTGCAGACTACGGAGAAGTTTCATTCTTTCGGACGGTACACCCGGTTCAGTTCCAACTTATCCGGAGCTCCATATTTCGGAGCCGCCGGCGGCGGCGGATTTGGTGCGGGTGGATTTGCGGGCACCGATACAGCCGTTGACCAAAGTGTTGCGGCTGGCGGCGACTATGTCGTAAGTCCAAAGTGGGTGACAGATTTCCGGTTTGGATGGTTTCGGATTTATATCAACGAAGAGGGCCCAAATTACAATCAAGCGCTGGGAAATGAACTGGGAATACCGAATGCGAATGTTGGCGATCTATCCTTGAACGGCGGCCTGCCGCAGTTCCAGATCGACGTTCCCAGCAATGGAAGTAACAATGGTTCCAGCGCACTCTACGGCACGTCTGCAGAGCAGTATTTACAGACAGAAAACCAGTTCCAGGCGGTTGACAACTGGTCCCACCAGTTGGGGAATCACTCCATCGAATTCGGGGCGGACCTGCGCTACGCGATGAACCATCTTGTCGGCCTGAATAACGGTGAGCTGCGATCGGGTAACTTCATCTTCCACGCCTCTGGGACAGCAGGCAATGCATTCGGTACAACTCCTGGATCTAGCGGTCTCGGGTATGGGACATTCCTGCTTGGCGACGTCAGTAACTTCGATCGAACGCAGACGCAAAACACCAATGCGCAGGAGCGACAGAAACGAGGTTTTTTCTTCGTGCAGGATCAATGGCGGGCTACGCCGACGATCACTGTGAACTACGGTCTACGCTGGGACATCATTTTCCCGGAGTCAGTCAACGGCAAGGGCCAAGGCGGTTTGTTGGATTACAACACCGGAGACATCCGAATCGCGGGATACGGTCCGTGGGGAACCAATTTGAATGTGGGTAAGAACTGGACGAATTTTGCGCCACGCGTTGGTATTGCCTGGCAGGCCCGGCAAAATACGGTGTTCCGCGCCGGTTACGGTAGAGCTTATGGATTAGGATGGTCGGGGAATAATTTTGGCGAGGTCCTGACATTTTCCTATCCAACGCAGGTCACCCAAAGCCTGAATTCAGCTACGAATTATTCTTCAGTGTTCGCCTTATCGCAAGGACCTCCGGGATACACGTTTGCTCCAATTCCAGCAAGTGGAAACTATCCCTTGCCGGACGGAATTGGAGAACCCACGCGACCGCTATCGATCATACTGCCAACCCTGGATGCCTGGAACCTGACCATGCAGCAACAGCTGACTCCGACGATGGCCTTACAGATTGGATATGTTGGCAGTCACGGCATACACAATCAGTTCGATTCATCCAACCAGGCTAGCAACAACCAGCCAACCATACGCGGTTTCAACACTTGTTCCGGGGTTGCCGGTTGCCCAGCTGGGGACATCAACCCGCTGACTGGGTTGCCGTACACGCAGAGCGATCGACGTCCTTTCTACAACGGAACTGCGCAAACCCTAGGGGTAACCTACGGCCATCCGTATGGGTGGACGCAGGACTTTCGGTATAACGCCAACCAGGCCACCTCCAGCTACCAGGCCATGCAGGTGGTCTTTAACAAAAGCTACTCTCATGGGGTTCAGGTGACTGCCAACTACACATGGTCCAAGGCCCGCGCGCATGAGTCGGACTATTACTTCATCGATCCAAAAGCGGACTACGGAAACAGTTACTACAACCGGCCGCAGTCTTTTATCATGACCGGAAACTGGAATCTTCCATTTGGGCGTGGTCAGGCGGTGGGTGGCCATGCGCCAGGATGGGTCAATCAGGTGATCGGCGGATTCATGCTAAATGGCGATTGGACGTGGCAGAGCGGATTACCGTTTACCCCGGCTTACCAGCTTTGCGCTCTCGATCAGGACATTGATGGTCAAGGCGGTTCTATGTGCCGTCCAAGCTGGGCGGGTGGGGGCGAGAGTTTCCGGCTGCACCCGAGCTCGTTCAACCCAGTGGCCCACTCGGTCAGCTACTTCACTCCGGTTGCGCTGCTCGCCACCAATGGTCAGGTCTCTGGCCCGTTCCAGCGTCCACAGGTTGGTACCTTCGGCAACATCCATCGCGACTCATTCTATGGGCCACGTCTGCTGAATGTGGACGCTTCGGTCTCAAAGAATTTCACTTTGCCGAAGGACATTATCTTCCAGCTGACGGCGCAGGCTTTCAATGTCTTCAACCATCCAAACCTGGGCGGACCGAATAACTGCGTCGACTGTGGCGGCAGCTCCGGATTGATCACCGACATTGTGGCTTCGCAGAACGGAAGCTCGATGCGCATTCTGCAATTTGCTGGCAAGTTACAGTTCTAGATGATCGATTCCGCTGCGGAATGTCTACCAACGTGGGATAGGCGTTTCGCAGCGGGCTGAATTTGAAGAGGATCATCCAAGCCATCTACGCGACACAACTCAGCCGGATAAGTTTTCGACGCTGAACAGATATTCGGAGCATCGGGAATCGTCATCGCGGACCGCCACCTTCAGCACCACTGGCCGCTCGAGAAAACTCGGTACATGTTCGATGTCGTACGCTCCCAAACCAAAAGGATGCATGCGCCATGAGACTGATGACATCGAAAGCTTGTAACACCGCTTCATTTCTGCCCACCAGAGCTTTGCTTCTGCCGGTACTGTTCTTGATACTTGGTTTGTTCCCACCCAGAAGTCGAGGGCAGGAGAATTCCTCTTCGACCGCGCAGCCAACCTCCGGACTTTATAATCCTGTCGCGAATCCCAAAGCCGTCGTGATTGTTGGACACGCCCGGTTTACCGTTCTAACTCCGCAAATGATTCGGATGGAATGGTCCGCGGATGGGAAGTTTGAAGATCACGCGTCCTGGGTGTTTCTCAATCGCGACATGCCGGTGCCACCCTTTACTCACACCGTAAAGCATGGTTCGCGCGGCCAGGTGCTAACGCTGAGTACGGAAGCCTTGAAGCTAACCTACGATGCAACGCGCGGCGCGGGAGGCAAGTTTACTGCCGACAACTTGCAAGTGAGCTTCCAACTGGATGGAAAAGAAGTGACGTGGCATCCGGGCATGCCGGCGACAGGCAATTTGCAAGGTACAACGCGCACTCTGGATGGCGCGCGGGGCGACCAGACGGCGGAACCGATCGGCCAGGGACTCATCTCCCGAGATGGCTGGGTGGTGGTCGATGACTCCAAACGGCCGCTGTTCGATTCGACTGATTTTCAGTTCAAGCAGGGAGAAAATAGCCCGTGGCCGTGGGTATTGCCTCGGCCGACTGGGGATCATCAGGATTGGTACTTCTTTGGCTACGGGCACCACTACAAACAAGCGTTGGGCGATTATGTGAAGGTGGCTGGGCGAATTCCGTTGCCGCCGCGTTTCGTGTTCGGCACCTGGTGGTCGCGTTATTGGGATTACACGGACCAGGAATTAGATGAACTGGTGCAAGGATTCCACAAGAATGACACTCCTCTGAATGTGCTGGTCATCGATATGGGATGGCACCCGACGTTTCAGCAAAGTTGGTGGAGCGAGGAGAAAGACCAATCCGGGCAGCCGCTGGGATGGACAGGTTATAGCTGGGACAAACTGTTGTTTCCGGACCCAACTGCCTTCTTGAATCACATTCATCAGCAAGGATTGAAGGTTACGCTGAATCTGCATCCAGCCGGCGGTATTGAGCCATGGGAAACAAGTTATCCAGCGATGGCGCGGGCGATGGGTATTGATCCGGCAACCCAAAAATATGTGCCGTTCGATATTACCAGCAGAAAATTTACCGACAATTATTTTGATCTGGTGTTGCATCCGCTGGAGAAACAGGGAGTCAACTTCTGGTGGTTGGATTGGCAGCAGCAGAACTTCACGAAAATCCCCGGTGCTAACCCGACATTCTGGCTGGGCTATGTTTTCTTCACCGACCAGGCGCGCGAGGGGAAGCGGCCGCTGATGCTGAATCGCTGGGGCGGACTGGGGGAGCATCGCTACCAGATCGGATTTTCTGGCGACACTATTTCCGTGTGGTCATCGCTTGCATTTCAGCCGTGGTTTACGGCGACTGCGGCCAACGTAGGCTATGCCTATTGGAGTCATGACATCGGCGGTCACATGCCGGGTGCGGTCGATCCGGAGCTCTATACTCGCTGGGTGCAATTCGGAGTTTTCGCTCCAGTGCTACGCACGCACACCACGAAAAATCCGGAGGCCGAACGGCGAATCTGGGCCTATCCAGAGCCGTACTCCGGCATTATGCGAAGTGATTTCGATCTGCGTTATTCGTTGGTTCCGTACATCTACACGGAAGGGCGCCGCACCTACGACACCGGCGTCGCGTTTCTGCGGCCACTCTATTACAACTGGCCGGAGGCGGACCAGGCATACGATTCGAAAGATGAATATCAGTTTGGCAAGGAGATGCTGGTCGCACCGGTTGTAAGTCCGGTGGATGCCGTGTCGCAATTGGCGACAGAGTCTGTTTGGCTGCCGAAAGGGAAATGGATTGAGTGGGAAACAGGCAGGCACTTTACAGGTCCGATACGCGTGGACCGGAAGTTTTCCATCTCGCAGATCCCCGTGTATGTGCCGGATGGCGCAATCATCCCTATGGCGCCGCCGATGAGTTACACCGGCCAGAAACCTGTAGACCCGTTGATCCTGACGGTGTTTCCTCAGGACCCGGGTAGCCAATCGCAGTACACGCTGTATGAGGACGCATCGCGCAGCCGCGCCTACCAGGAGAACCAGGCGACATGGACAACCATCCATGCGAAGCAGGACGGGGGAGATTTGACGGTGACTATCGATCCTGTGCGCGGCAGCTACCCTGAAATGCTGCATGCTCGCGGCTACGAATTGCGATTGCCCGGAGATTGGCCGCCGAGTTCCGTAACTGCGAACGGCACGGCACTGGAATACACGATCAAGCGGGGAGTTCCGGGTTGGCATTTCGAAGGGAACACGTTGACGACAGTCATCACTGTACCGAGTACGCCCACAAGCCAGTCGATGGTGATTCATGTTCTGCGGCCGATGGATATGATTCAACGACGTGGGGAACTGGATGGATTTGCCGGCAACATGACGCGGCTGCGACAAGCGTATGACACGTTGAATAAAACCTTCCCGCTGGCGTGGTCTCCGGATTCACTTGTCGACGTGATGCAGACCGGAGACCGGTTGAGTTATCACCCGGAAACCGTGTCGGATGAGCTAACGCACTTCCACGCCGAATTGCCGAAGGTCATTGCGGATGTAACCAGGATGAAGACCGCAATTACGCCGGAAGATCAGAAGAAAATTGCCAACATACTCGGCACCAACTGGCAGCATTCGATTGTCGCGCACCTGGCGACTTATCAAGGTGACGTTGCATCGGGGATGGCACAGATGCAGGACGTCACCACGTCTGCAAATGAAGCAAGCCCCACAAAGTAGCTGAGGATTTCGAATCGCATCCATGCGTCCAGTCTTCGGCCCAACGCGATCGGCAACGGCGACATGCTTGATAAGGAGAGCAGGCTTGGTGTTGCTGTGCCTGTTGTTCGGACTGCTGTCGCAGGCCGCACAGGCAGCGGGTCCTGATGTTGCGACAACCATCGCGGCGGAATCTCTAGCTCTATCGACGAATGCGGTGGCTCCACGGCGATTTATTGCGGTCCATGGGCGCCGTGCGCTGTTAGATGGATACGCAGGTAGCGGGCTCGAAGTGTGGGCATACCCGGTACAACTCATCAAGGATTATGAGGTTGGATTTCTGCCGCAGGGAACGACCTCCGAAATACCGGGGGCTACAGTTCTTCGACGGATCGTGTATCGGCCGGATGAAATCACGCGCATTTATATCGGCCCGAATTTTATTGTCAGAGAGAAACTGTTTGTTCCGTTGAATACGTCGGGCGCAATTGTTACCTATACGGTTGAGAGCCAGAATCCGGTGGATATTGTCGTGCATTTCGTGCCGGTGTTGAACCTGATGTGGCCAGCCGGGATCGGCGGACAGGATGTCAACTGGAATGCGGCGGCGTCGGGCTATCTGCTGACGGAGCAGACGCATCGATTTTCCGCCGTGATCGGCTCGACGGCGATTGTGGCGCACGACGAAATATTCAATCGACCCAGCTCGTCCGCGAATCCGGCAGAGCTTGCCTTCACCGTTCGACCGACCGGCAGCGGCAGGATTCGAACAGCGTCCGTAGTGGTTGTGTCCGGAGACGGGACTGCGACGAGCCTGAATCCTCTAGTCAAGATGCTTACGAATACTAGCGACTCCCTTGAGACAGAATCCGAGCAGCATTATGCGGACTTGCGGTCGAATGCATTGCAAATTGAAACTCCGGATGCCGCACTGAACCGGGATCTAACGTGGGCAGAAGTCGCGCTGGATCAGGCGTGGGTCTGCAATCCGTATCTCGGCTGCGGACTCGTCGCCGGATATGGGCCATCGCGAGGAGCGCGCCGACCGCAGTACGCATGGTTTTTTGCGGGCGACGCCATGGTTGCGGTGCAGGCCTTGTTGAGCGCTGGGGAGTACGATCGCGCGCGGGCGGCTCTGGCTTTCGTCGCCAAATATCAAGACCCAAAAACGGGGATGATCTGGCATGAGATGTCGCAGAGTGCTGGCCTGATCGACTGGGTCGGAAAATATCCTTACATGTTTGTGCATGTAGACATCAGTTTTCAATATCTGAATACGGTTGCGGAATATGTTGCCGTGAGCGGAGATAAAAAGTTTTTAGAGGATCACTGGAAGTCTGTGCAGGCAGCGTACCGCTATTGCCAATCTCTGATCAATCCCGCGGATGGGGTGCCGCATATTCCCGCAGGCAAGGAGGGAGGCGATGAGCAGGACCGCATGAGTGACGAGCTGACACTTTCGTCGAGTTGGGTTCAGGCGGCGAATTCTTTTTCTGAAATGGCAATGTGGATGGACGATACGAGTGGTGCAGCAGAGGCAAGAAAAGCCAGCGAGCAAGCGCGTGATTCCGCCGCGAAGCGATATTGGGATCCAAAGCAGAAATTCTGGATCGATGGATTTTCACCCTCAGGCAAGGAAATTATGAATCGTAGTGCCAGCGGCGACGTCGTTCTTACCCAGCATTTATTCAGTAAGCCGCAGGAGCAGTTGTTGCTGGATGAGTTGGCTTCGCCAAATTTCCAAACAGACTGGGGAACACGCAGCACATCGACAGCTTCTGGGGCGTTCGATCCAGACTCGTATGCGAAGGGCAGTGTATGGGCGGTCGGCACGGCAGCCTCTGCGAACGCGTTTTGGGATGGTCATCGACCCGCGACGGCGTTTGCGATATGGAGTGGACTAGTTCCGTGGAATTCCCTTGATTCGCTGGGCCACATGGATGAGGTGCTGGCCGGCGACTACTATCACGAGCAAACAGAATCGGTCCCGGAACAGACCTGGTCTTCCGCGTCGTTCTTTCACGCGGCTGTGAGTGGACTGCTGGGGCTGCAGGTTGATGGAGTGACGCGACAGGTAGTATTTGCTCCTCACATACCGGCTGATTGGAAAAGTGCGGCGGTACGAAATATTGAATTACCGGCTGCAAAAATTGCTTTGATCTGGACGCGCACAAGCGGCGGTTCTGCGCTGGAAGCAATCAACAGAGGCGATACGATTCATCTAACCTATAGTCCGGAAATTCCTTTGGGTTCCACGCTGAAGGGTGCAAGGTGGAATGGAAAGCCGATTCATGCACAAGTTGAGGAGTATGCGGAGGATGAGCATGCGACGGTAGAAGTTGAATTGCCGCATGGGACTTCGCACATCACGCTGGAATATTCGGGCGGAGTTTCTCTGTTGCTACCACAGACTCATCCGCGAATTGGCGATTCCAGCCATGCGATGAAGTTGATTAACGTGAAGTTATCCGGATCGACTTACACCATCGATACACAGGTGGATCCTTCGCAAACCTCCGACTTCCAGATGCGGACCGACCGAAAGATTGTCGCGGTTCACGGTGCGACGTGGAAAGCAGTGTCGCCCGAGACGTATGAAATCACTGTGGCGCCTCGTGAGACATCCCAGCCATCGCCGCGCTACCAGGCCGTGCAAATTGGTGTGGATCTCGGCCCATTGCGCTAAGGCTTTGTCGCGGGAGAAACAATCGTGATCCAGCGGCGGCTTAGACTTGGATCGCTGGCGTTATCGGAAGCAGTCGCGACCGCCTCGAGCGTATATTTTCCGGCGTGGTCTGGTGCGTGAATAGTCATCAAATAGCTTTCGGCGCCCAAAGCGTTCAGGTGAAACGGAGTTTGTGTGGCGTTAGATGCCGCTCCATTTGGGCCGACAAACTTGAGCTGGAGTGAGCCGTGTTTTTCTTCGGGTGCGTCATTCACCATCATCACGGTAATATTTCGTGGTTCTCCGGTATCTAATTCCGGATGCCAGAATGCGATGTAGACTCCCAGCGGTTGAAATGCCTGGTGCATATAGTCGGCGAAATGCGGCTCGAGCGTGAGAGTCTTCACATCCTGAAAGTTATCCGAAGTGAATCCATGGGGATCGCTGGCTGTCAGATATACAAAATGGAGTACGCCCGCGTATCTGCGATAGGCGCGCCAAAACTCCGTTTCTCCAGCGAGTAAGTACGCCTGCATGGCGAATCTTTGATCCGCGGTACTGTTCGGACCTAGCAGCATGGGATACAGCTTGTCCGTCAGAAGTGTGGGAGAGCCGTCACGATTGAGCCACAGCCAGCCGTATTCATTGATGATCTGTGCGTGGGCGGTTTTCAAGTTGTAAAGATTGGGAACCATACCCGGAAGACTTTCCAGGTCGGTCATGTGGAATTTCCACGTTCCAGAGGTCGCAGTCGAATAAAACGGATATGAGTGGTCTTCGACGGGGTCGTCGGCACCTTGCGGCGCGTTATAGCTGTTCTCCCACGGGCGATGGGACAGGTCCAATCCGCGCACGGCGGGAATAATTTCAGCATCGAACTCTGGGGCGTTGGATTCGTTGTTCGCATCCCAGATGACAACGCTTGGATGGTTCCAGTTATCGCGCATCCAGTCGCGATACTCGCCGGTGAGCTCCTTCACATCGTAGTTTTCATTCTTCAATCCGTGGCCGTCGACCCAGATCATGTATTCGTTTTCAATCAGCAGGCCCGACTCGTCGGCGATCTGCAACCACTTATCCGGAACCGGGCCAATGCAGAACCGAAACGAGTTCCAATGCATTTGTTTCGGAATCGTGACCAGAAGTTTGTGAAGCCATGCGTCATCCCACGGCAACGTTCCCGAGTCAGGATCTTCAAAGAAACGGTGCAGGCAGATATTTGAGCCGCGCATGAAAAATGGCTTGCCGTTCAGATACGCTCTTTGCGTGGCCGTGTCGAAGCGAAATTCGCGCATGCCGAATCGGGTCGAAAGGGAATCGCCATTGGTGCGCGACTCGACCTTATAGAGGAAGGGATCTTCAGGTGACCATAGGTGTTCGTGTGGCACCGGAATCGTCTGCTGCACCAGCCTGGTTTCGCCGGGGGCGAGGCTCACGCTCAATGAATTTGCGGTCGCGATGGCAGTGGACCCCTTCCACGTTGTGATGGACTGGTATACATCCGCCCGGATCGGATGATCGCTATAGTTGTGAAGCTCAGACTGAACGAGAGCCTGGGAGGTGTGGATATTCGGCGCGACCTGGACGTTGGTGATGACGGGATTATCCATCGCCATCAGCGAAACGTCGTCATAGATTCCTGGCGTCCAGCGATTCTTCTCAAAGTCTGTGCCTTCGGAGACGTTGGCGGGCAAAACGCCGGGATGGGCTCCGACACGGATCACCACAGTATTTTCTTTTCCCCAACGGATGGCATGAGTGGCGTCGAAGGTCGCGGAGGTGAAGCAGGGATCGTGCTCACCGAGTTTGACGCCGTTCAGAAAAACGACGATGCCGAACTGCGCCTTGTTCACTTTGAGCAGGGCCACGGATCGTTGCGGCGGCGCGATAAAGGCTCTGCGATACCAGAAATAGTTACGCTGCTGACGAGAGATCCCCTTGCTGTCGCCCAGCTTGTCGAAGTCTGCCTTCGGGTACATTCCTTGATCGACAAGGTTCGATAACAGTTGGCGGCTTTGGAATTCGTCGACGTTCTTGAAGGGCGGAGTGGCGGAATGAGCCAGCCCCGGTACCGGAACCGAATGATCGTAGACTGTGGGCTGTGCGTCCGGTGCAACGCTGTCCGCAATCTTCCATGTTCCGTCGAGGGACACGGTCGTACGAGCGCCTGTGGCTTGCGCAGCGAGAGAGAACGCAGATAATAAGAACGCAACGAGAATTGGCAGAATAACAGCCAAAAACCCTCCTTCTTGACGGGAAACCTGTATCTTTGGATCGTATACGCAGCGGGGTGTCGAATGTTAGTGCAGCAACTCAGGAGCGATGTACTTCGCGCGAATCAGGAAATCGTGCGACAAGGGCTGGTGGTTTCGACCTTCGGCAACGTCAGCGGTATTGCGCGCGATCATGGGCTGGTCGTCATCAAGCCGAGCGGTGTTGCCTACGATGCCCTGACTCCTGAAGCGATGGTGGTCACCGACATGGAAGGGAAGATTGTCGATGGCAAAATGAAGCCGTCTTCCGATCTGGCGACTCACCTGTTGCTCTATCAAAAATTTCAGCAGATCGGTGGCGTGGTGCACACGCATTCCGAGTATGCGACGGCGTGGGCGCAGGCTAGGAAGCCCATCCCCTGCTATGGCACTACGCACGCAGATTATTTTCATGGCCCGATTCCGGTAACGGAGATGTTGCGAGCGGATGAAGTGGGGAATGAGTATGTGCACAACACCGGCGAGGTGATCGTTCGATGTTTCGAAGGTCTCGATCCCATGTCGATTCCCGGAGTGCTAGTAGCCGGTCATGCGCCCTTTTGCTGGGGAAGAACGATTGACGACGCGGTCCATCATGCTGTCGCGCTAGAGTATGTGGCGCGCTTGGCGCTGCACACGGAAATGCTGGCGGGTCCGACCGCTGGAATACCGCAGCACCTGATGGATCGACATCACACGCGAAAACACGGAGCCAATGCCACCTACGGGCAAACGATCGAGAATGCACGTGAGCGCGAGGCATAGCGCGGCATGATATTGGCGCTCAACGCAGGCATCGCTGCAAAGCTATCTTTGGCTGCGGTTGCCGCCCCTCCGCCGCTGCGTGGACAATTGGCGCATCTGACACCGCTCGACATCGCAGTGATCGCAATTTATTTCGCGATGGTGTTGTTTATCGGCTTCTACCTTCGTCAGGCGAGCAGCACCAGCGAACAGTTTTTTCTTGCTGGGCGAGAGATGACCGCCTGGATTGCCGGGCTGAGTTTTGTAAGTGCGAACATGGGCTCGCTGGAGCTGATGGGCTGGGCTGGGTCCGCTTATCAGTACGGCATTCTGGCGACGCATTGGTACTGGATTGGCGCCATTCCAGCCATGCTGTTTCTTGGCCTGGTGATGATGCCGTTTTATTACGTCTCCAAGACGCACTCCGTGCCCGGCTATTTGAAATTGCGCTTTGGCGAATCGAGCCGCATTGTCGCCGCCTTCTCCTTCGCCATTGAAATGATCTTGATGAGCGGCGTCAACATGTTCTCCATGGCTGTGGTGATGAAGGTGGTGCTGGGCTGGAATATTACTTTCAGCATTCTGATGTCGTCGCTGGCGGTGGCCGTGTATGTGGGGCTGGGAGGGTTGCGTTCCGCCATTTACAACGAGGTGCTGCAATTTGTATTGATATGGGCGGGAGCGTTGCTGGTCCCCATCCTTGGCCTGGTGGAGGCTGGCGGCTGGCACAAGATGGTAGCCAAGATCGCCAGCAATTATCGGGGACAGGACTACGTTCACCTGTGGCGCGATACGGGGCATTTCAACGCGAATCCGATGGGGGTGCATTGGACGGGCATCGTGTTTGGATTGGGATTTGTAATTTCATTCGGTTACTGGACTACGGATTTTCTGGTTGTACAGCGAGTTTTGGCGGCGCGAAATTTGCGCGCGGCGCAAATGGCCCCCATCATCGGATCGTTCTTCAAGATGGCGGTGCCGTTTATCGTGATCCTGCCGGGACTGCTGGGGTTGGTGGTATTACAGAATCCAAACGGCACGCTAATGCATCTAGTTGGGCAAAATCATGTGAGTGCGGCGAATCCCCATAGTTTTAATGAAGTATTGCCGCTGATGATGGTGCGCTACCTGGGACCAGGGCTGCTGGGATTAGGAATCACCGCATTGATGGCGGGATTTATGAGTGGTATGGCCGGCAACGTGAGTGCGTTCGCGACGGTGTGGACGTATGACATTTATCAGCCGCTGATCCGCAAGCGTGCAACCGATCACCATTATGTTGCCGTTGGCCGGTGGGCTACGGTGCTGGGTGTTGTGGTGTCGATCGGCGCGGCCTACCTGGTAATGCATGCGGCTGGCATCATGGATTATGTGCAGGCGCTGTTCAGCTTTTTCATTGCGCCGCTGTTAGGCGCCATCCTGCTCGGCATGTTCTGGAAGCGCGCGACGGCGGCCGGCGGGTTTTGGGGATTGTTGCTGGGCATATTGAGTTCCATCAGCTTGTTTGTCTGGGTGCGGATGGATCCCTCCGCCTTGTCGATGGTGGCGATTTCGCCGGATGCGAAAAGCATGGCGGAAAATCTGTATCGTGCGTTGTGGAGCTTTTTGATTTCGATCGCGGTTACGGTAGTTGTGAGCATGTTTACGCAGCCCCGGCCGGAAGCGGAATTAGATGGTTTAGTGTATGGAATTACCAAGCTGCCGTATCAGGAGCCGGTGCCGTTCTTTCGCAATCAATGGTTCTGGGCGGTGATCGTAGTGGTTTTGTTTGCCGGGTTAAATATCCTGTTCTGGTAGGCAGGGCGGCAGGTTCGGAGGAATTGGGATGCGCAGTCTTGGAGTGCCGGGAAATATTCCGATCTGGTTTTTTGTGGGAGTGTTGCTGACCATCTACGGCGCCCTGATCGGCGGCCACGGCGTGTATGCATGGTTGACCCACGAGAGAAGTGTGGTGGTGTTGGCGAATCTGCATGCAGCGGTGTGGTGGGGAGGAATGATTTTTATATTGGGAGTGTTTTACTGCTTGAGGTTTTTTCCCAGGGAGCAAAAGTGAGCGCTGCGCCTCCCTCCACTGAATAAATTTCCCGAAATGGAAGAAGAATAAGAATGGCGATTGTTGCAGGTGTAGATTTTGGAACGCTGAGTGTGCGTGTGTCGATCTTCGACAGCGATCAGAAGGACGGGAATCCTGCGCGGCTGTCGACTGCCTCGGTCGAGTATCCGCTGCATCGCAAGCGCGAAGATCCGGAATACGCGACCCAGTCCCATGAGGACCAGATGCGATCGCTCATCGAGTCGTGCCACAAGGCGATCGAGGCTGCGGGTGTCTCCGGTGAATCGATTTCGGCCATCGCTCTCGATACCACTGGGTCCAGCGTGGTTCCTGTCGATGCGCGCATGCAACCGCTGGGCGAGTATTACCTTTGGTGCGATCATCGCGCCAAGTCGGAGGCGCAAGAGATTACCGCACTCGCGCATCAGCAACAACTGGAGGCGATCGAGTGGTGCGGAGGCGTGTACTCCCACGAGTGGGGATTTGCCAAATTACTGCATTGGCTGCGGCACAATCCTGACAAGCGCGCGCACTTTGCCAGCGCCTTCGAACATTGCGATATGGTTGCGGCCACGTTGGCCGGCGTGACAGATCCTGCGAAGGTGGTACGCAGCGTTTGCGCGTTGGGTCACAAGTGGATGTGGAACCAGCGCTGGGGTGGATTCCCGTCGCAGGAATTTCTCTCTTCGGTGGATCCGCTGCTCGACGGAGTTCGCGAGAAGCTGCAGAGTCCCGTAAAAACCTCAGATCATGTCGCTGGCCACCTCAGTCCATTCTGGGCAGAACGGTTGGGGTTGAAGGCTGGTATTCCCATCCCTGTTGGCGCGTTTGACGCGCATTGGGATGCGGTCGGCGCAGGCATTCGCGAGGGTGACGTGGTCAATGTGATCGGAACGTCCACGTGCATTATCGCAATTTCTCGCGAGACAACTTTGGTTCCGGGTGTGTGCGGCATCGTTCCTGGCAGTGTTCATCCTGCTTTCACGGGATTAGAGGCTGGACTTTCTGCGGTTGGAGATATTTTCGATGCGATCGCGCGGCGTGCGGGAACCAGCGTGCAGGAATTATCGAAGGGCCTGGAGACATATCGCGGTGGCCAGACCGGCCTGCTGCGATTGAGCTGGGACAATGGCGACCGTACGGTGCTGGTGAATGCCGAGCTGGGCGGAGTTACGCTTGGTTGGAATTTGTTGCACACTGCACAGGACGAATTATTCGCCGCCATTGAAGGCACCGCCTTCCACACCCGCATTATTCTTGACCGCATGGCGGAGCACGGCGTGCGCATTGAACGCGTTATAAATGCCGGCGGTGTTCCACAGAATAATGCGGTCTTGAATCAGGTGTACGCGAACGTGCTGGGGAAGCCGGTGCTGGTGCCCGATGGTGTGCCGACGAGTCTGGGCTCGGGCATCATGGCATTCCTGGCTGCGGGTGCTTATCCTTCGCTCGAAGCCGCGCAGGATGCATTGTGTCTGCCGCACAAAACCTATGAGCCGGAAGCGAAGAGCGTCGCCATCTATGAACGGCTCTACCCGCTCTATCGCGATGTATATTTCGCACTGGGGAAACGAGACGCTGCGGCCGTGCAACTGGGAAGAGTTTTGCCGGAACTACGAAAGATCGCGGCACAATCGTTGGAATAAAAATGGACGTGCAGAATCAAAATCGGGCGCGGGGTAAAGCGCGCTATCTAAATCGCACCCCCCGCAGAGGCTTCTGCAATCTGCTGGCACGTAAATCCCAGGCTCACTAATAACTCTTCGTTGTGTTCTCCAAGCAACGGAGGCGGCAGGCGATAGGAAACTGGTGTCGCCGAGAGTCGAACGGGATTGGCGATGCTTTTTGCGGCGCGTAGTTCTGGGTGCTCAAACTCGACAATTAGTTTTCTTTCCAGAACCTGACGATCGCAAAAAGCCTCATCTACATTCTTCACCATGGCTGCCGGAATTCCGACTTCAGCCATTTGGGCAACCCACTCTTGCGCCGGGCGTAACATCAAAAGTTGCTGCAGCAGAAGGATGAGCGTGGTGCGGTGTTCAATGCGGAGCTGGTTGGAAGCATAGTGCGGATCGCGGCCGACAGTTTCCTCAATTCCAAGAATTCTTGTGAACTTCAGCCAGAGTGGTTCTGTGCCGATGCCGACAACAAAGTGGCGATGGTCGGCACCACGAAACAACTGGTAGGGAACAATGCTGGGGTGAGCATTCCCCCATCGTTGCGGCAGTGCGCCCGCGTTCAAGAAATTACTTCCGATATTCGCCAGCAGGGTAAGCTGTGAATCGAAGAGAGCCATATCCAGAAACTGACCGCGTCCCGATTTTTCTCGGGCGAATAGCGCAGCAAGAACGCCGAGCGCGGAATACAGGCCGCATATCAAGTCGGCCAAGGCGACCGGGTAGCGGATGGGTTCCCCGTCGGGGTCGCCGGTGAAACTCATAATGCCGCTTTCCGCCTGCGCGATGATGTCGTAACCTGCGAGGCCCGACCTAGGGCCAAAAAGACCATAGCCTGAGATCGCGCAATAGATCAGCCGCGGAAACTGGGCGCAGAGAGTTTCAGGATCGAGCGATGTTCGCTTTAGCGAATCGAGTTTCGGCTGATTGGTCAGGAATACATCCGCGGTTTGCAGCAAACGCCGCATCACATCGCGCCCAAAGGGATGGTCAAGGTCGAGTGTGAGAGAGCGCTTATTGCGGTTGGCGGCGAGGAAGTAAGCGGACTGCGGGCCACAAAATGGGGGACCCCAGCCTCTGGATTGATCGCCCACTTTTTTGCGTTCGACTTTGATGACGTCGGCGCCGAAGTCTCCCAGCATCATGGCACAATACGGTCCGGCCAATGCCTCGGTGGCTTCGACGACGCGAATGGAATCCAAAACCGGCTGCATCACCGTTGAGTGTATAGCAGTGGATTGATCTATCCATGTCATCGCCCTCGCACAGTCGGGGTGTTGTCGCGGGTTCCTCGCCGTTGACAGTGCCATGTGAATGATCTACAAAAAGAGTGTGGGTTAGGTGAAGGAGTTCACCTTTAACCGCTGTCCAATCCAATAGGCCGGACAGATGATAACTCCTGACAGGGAAGCCTGTTGCGGAGCTATGTCCCGGCGCGATCCCTGAATTTACAAGTGAATTGGAGTTCGCGGATCCATGAAACGTGCATGGGTTCTCTCGCCCGATCCGGCGATGAGACGACAGTCTGGACAATTAAACGAACCGCAGCAGCGACATCTCAGAGTGTCGTGCCAATATGTCGACAGGCTTCTCAGCGATATCGAGAGCGTTCTGCATGCGGCCGCATCGAAGTCCCCGTTTCCTCGATATGTGGTGGACATGACGCCCGCGCAGTCAGGGGTAATCGAAGAGCATATCCACCGCGTGCGCTCGCAGCTAATGCGAACCCTCGCGTGGCAGCACATGGAACCGCAGCCACCGGAAATTCCAGCAACGCGCGCTGTGATGACGGACCTTTCCTTCGTCGATATCGCAATTGAAGAGATGAGACCGCGACACATGCTTGGTTATGGTGCCGTGCCCGACGACGCTGTTGGCGAATTGAATGCAGTGATTGCGGAGCTGCGCTCGGCGGTAGAAGGCTTGCAGCATTACATGCGCGACGAGCTAGGGACCAGACTTGACGGTCGCGCCGAAAGCTAAGGGCATTCAAGCGCGTGCCGACAGGCGGCATCGCATGCGGAGGGAGGATGAGCTTGTTGAAATACTTTTATATCGCGGTTGGCGGAGCGTTCGGCTCCATTGCCAGATTCTGGGTAGACTCCACGATTGCCAATCGAATGGGTGCGCGGTTTCCTTATGGAACATTTTTCGTCAACATGTCCGCGTGTTTGTTGATTGGCTTTTCGCTCACATTTCTCTCACGCCGAACAGGATTAAGTCCTGCATGGAGATTCCTGGTGCCTATCGGCTTTCTGGGGGCATACAGTACGTTTTCTTCGTATGAGTGGGAGGCCTTTGCGACTCTGCGTGGTGGCGATTTCTCCTCGGCTGCGCTTTATGCCTTCAGCAGCCTGCTGCTAGGCCTGGTCGCGGTTGGATGCGGTGTTTTGCTTGCGGAGGTAATCTCATGAGTGGGAATCGACTGCACTTTGTTGACGCGTGGCTGATGTCGAACATGCTACAGCGCTTTCTGCTGGAAGATTCAACTGGCGATGCGCGAGCCAGGTAGGGAGGGATACATGTTGCAGGCAGGCAAAGCGGTGAAAGTTTCGATCTACCTGAACGAGGGCTCCACGTATCACGGAGCATCCACGTATTCCGGCATCATTGATTTTCTTTTCTATCGCGGAGTTTCCGGTGCAACAGTGTTGAAAGGGGTGGCCGGATTTGGCGCGGATCATCACCTTCATTCGTCGAACTTCGTTGAAATATCCGATCAGTTGCCGATGAAAATTGAATTCATCGAGTCGAGGGAAAAAGTGGATGAGTTACTCGGCAAGCTGGAGGAAATGGTTGGCAGCGGCATGATCGAAGTGCAAGAGACGACCGTCGCCAAAGCAGGTCAAAGTTCGAAAGAGAAGAAGGTTCAGGCAGCCGCGCCGCTCAAGATTGAAGGTCGGGCGCGGTTAATGCGAATCTATATCGGCGAATCGGATCGCTGGAAGGACATTCCGCTTTACAAGGCTCTGGTGGAGGCGATGCGAGCCAATGATATCGCCGGGGTCACCGTCTATCGCGGCATCCTGGGTTATGGAGCGCATCGAAGAATTCACAAGGACAAGCCGCTTCACCTGTCGCATGATAGCTCCATCATGCTGTCGGTCGTTGATACCGACGAGAAGCTGCAAGCGTTTCTTCCGAGAGTCGAGCAGATGGTTCAGGAGGGCCTGGTCGTGCTCTCGGACGTCGATGTCATCAAATACTCCTATCGCTCCACCGAGGCAAAGTAAGCCAAGCTAGCAGGAGAATGTGCAAACACGCCGGCGGTAACGGAGACCAAGCCATGAAAGAAGAGTTTCAAGCGCGTATGTTGCGGATCCATTTCGGCGAGGCCGACAAGTGGGATGGCAAGCCGCTGCACGAGGCGATCTTCGCCAAGTGCCAGCAGCTTGGGATCGCCGGAGTCACGATCTATCGCGGTATTGAAGGATATGGCACGAGCACTCGGATTCACTATGCCAGCCGCTGGGCTCTTTCAAAAGACGCTCCCATCATGGTGAGCATCATCGATACAGAGGAGCAGATCCGGAAGCTCATTCCTCACCTGGATGCCATGGTTCATGAAGGTCTGATGGCGACTTCTCCGGTCGAAGTGATCCGATATTCGCGAGATGCGACGTCATGATGAAGATCCGCGTCAGGATACGATTCGCTGCGCCAGGAAAGGTAGTATTGCGTCGATGCAATACGTCTACTTGCCACTACGGGCGATGTGCAGGGTCAGCTGCTATCGAGTGAGGAATCGGCAGATGAAATTCCTCATGTCCCTCCGTGCAACGGATAAGTTTTTCCGGACCAGATGAGTTCGCCAGTCAAGCCTTTTGGCAGATCGATGGACGCTAGCCAGGAACCCACAACCCGGCGGTAAGCAACTTGAATATCCCCACTCGCGTGCGGCATGGAAGCTTCCAGATGTGTCAGCTTCCCCAGATGAGGTTCGATAGCAACGCGCGCAAATCCCGGTGCAGCGGGGCGGATGCCAGCCACGATCGTCAATAAGTCGTAGTTCGGGCTGGCGCTCCAGGCATGGCTGTCGGAGCGAGTCGGTTCGGGAGTTTCGGCCCATGTGCTTAACCCCATCTTTAACATGGTTCTCCACGGAGTCAGTTCATTCAGATACAGGTCTCCGAGTCCGGCGTGCTCCAGTGCGCGAGCCAGGTAGAACCGGAAGTAATATGTCATTTGCGATATGGGAGGAACCTGCTTGCCATCGACCGTGGTTGTGGTGTTCTCCCGCGAGCCAAGGATGCGCCGCAGGACTGCAGCCTGCTCGGACTTGGGAACGACATCCAGCCAGACGGCCAAAATATTTGCTTCCTGACTATAGCTGTTTTTCCCGGGCGTATCAGCAAATACGCCGTACCGCGTGTCCCAGTTGGAACGATTTAGAGCAGCCGCGGCTTTGGCAAACAGCGCTTTGTATTCAGTCACGCGCTGAGGATGCCCAAATTTTGCTTCCATGTCCTCGGCGTCGCGAAGCGCTTGCATATACTGCAGCGTCAGAAAAGTCGATCCGCCATTGGCATCTTGCGGGGGCTCTCCGCCCTTATATCCGCTTGTCCAGTCGCCGAATTCCCACCAATCCACTTTTCCCATCAGGCCATCGGGACGCAGGTGTACGGTGTACCAGTCGAGCACGCCGCGTGTGTGCGGTAAGGTGGCGCGGACCAGGGCTGGGTCGTCGACATACATCCAGTAATCGTGGAGCATGTCGACCCAGATGAGGGAGAAGGTCGGAATGAACTGTGGAAGCGAAGAGGGATAGCGGCTCTGGGTGAGTCCGTTGGGAACGCGGGAATCATCAATATTTGTGATGGCCTGGCGCGCCAACCTACTGTCACCGGAATCGACATAGGAAATCAGCGCTTCAATGCGTGTGTCGCCGACATATTGCAGGCGTTCCCAGTAAGGAGTGTCCATGTAGGTTGTGTGAGCGCAGAGGCGCGCTGTGCGCCACCCCGTGGTCCAAATCGCGTCGAGGTCGGGAATATCTCCTGAGATCTTCGCATTCATCTGAAATGGATAGGCGGTGAACCACGCCGTAAGGCTGTCTAACTGGAGCGGGGTGGACTTCGTTGTTACATCGATCTGTAGATAGCGCCACGTTCGCCAGTTCAGCGAGGTAAAAGCGCGCTGGCTGCCGCCTCCGCTGATGAATTCATCGTACAGACCCTGGATATGACGGCCTGCAATTTCATTACGATTGCCCTTGTGTCCCTGCTCGTCATACAGGGCTTCCGCATAGGTCAGTCGAATATTTGCATCGCGTCCTCCACTCACGGTCAGGACAGGATATGCAGTCTGCAGCACACGATTATCGAGCAACAGGGTAACGTGCGTGTTCGCAGGAATTGTAAGCGGCTTGTCAGGAAACGCAGGCAGCGCAGAGAATCCTTCTACTCGAACCGGTTCTCCAGCGGCGACCAAACGGTGTTCCATCGCCGGCAACGGGTCGGGGACAGATTCCCAGTTTGTATCCAGCGAAAGCGCGCCGCGGGTAGCTGCTTGACCGATGATTTCCGGTTGGCGCCATTCGCTGAGGTTCTGCGCATCCGGCGAGTCCCAGTTCCAATCGAGCTGCCGTCCGTCGACTCGTTCTCCGAAGCCGGCACCAAAGTAGCCGGAGAATTTCTCATCTGAAACCGATCCCCAGCCGGGCTCTTGTTTCACCCTCCAAGAGGAGCCCGTATTTGCGGACTGCTCGGCTGCGGTGTCTCCTTGCAGCAGAAACCCGGTTCGGCTGCTCATCTGCGCAATAGCGGCCTTGGTGCCAAAGTTCCACACGATCGCCGAGAGTGCATTGTTTCCGGCATGGAGCAACGGCGCCAAGTCGATGGTCTCGAACCGCCAATGGAACAAATCGCCTCGCGCCGGGCCAACTCCCGCGAACTTACCATTCACGTGCAGCAGGAATTGATTGTCCGCGCTGACATGCACCCAGTAATGGGCGGGAAGGGAAGTGATGTTTAATTCTTTGCGGAAGTAAAAAACTCCGGCGTCCTTTTGTGGCGCATCCGGGCATGCGATCCATTCTGCAGGCCATACGGCAGAGATCAAAGATGGATGTAACGGGCGAGAAACTTGCCCGCGCATCGGGAGCACAAGGCAGCTTACATAAGCAATCGACAGCAGAAATCGCCTCATGAGCGTAAAGGATAACAAATCCGATCGAACCCGTTGGCAGCGGTTCCACCAGTGTCCACGGCCTTGATGCTGAAACGGCGAAGCGCTGCGGCATCGAAACGCAGATTTGTGAAGTGGGTGTCGCTGGACATTTAGACCGTGCTGAATCCATTGTAGGCAGCAGATATCTTGCGTGGACGGTACCGGGGAATCGGTTCGCGTTGGCTATGGCTACTTCTTCGATTTTCCGGGAACAAGTTTTGAAACCTGTCTCTCCAACTCTGCCAGACGAGTCTTTAATTCCTTCACCTCTTCGCTGTCCGCTGGGCTGGCATCGGGCTTACCCGGCTCTGTCGGAGCGTCTGCGGGTGGAGGGACCGGCACATTTCCAGGTGTGCTGCGGTTCGACTGCACGTACTGCATAAAGTCAAACGGATTCAACTGGGGAGCAACGGCGCGATAGCTGTTTTGATACAGGTCCAGCATCGCCTTCATATAGTTCAGTGCGCTTTCCTGGGTAGCACGCCCGGAAGCCACCACCATTTGCCGAAGCAGATCGAGGGGGAAATTCGATTGTGGAGTTTTGGCGTCTTCGACAATAATCTGCGTCAAAATCAGCCGGGTGATGTCGTCGCCGGTGGTTGCATCGATCACCTGAACGTCATTCCCCTGCTGCAGAATTTGCGCCACTTCTTCCAGATTTACGTATCGGCTATTCGTCGTATCGTAAAGGCGTCGATTTTCATACTTCTTGATTACGACCGTCTTCTGCGCCATATCAGGTGGGTTCATTTTAACCCTTGACACCCGGGTATCCCGGGATTACATTATGAATATGCTGCACTGCAGCATATTGCGCAGCATGACATAGGATGCAAGGAGGATGTTATGAAACCGACAGAGTCAGAACCGGTTGGACCTGCGACAGTGGCCGCAGAAGAGAAAGTGAATCTGATCGAATCGCTGAACCAGCTCTATACGCGGAACGTGAAGCGTTTCGCGGAATTCCAAAAGAAGGCGGTCGATCTGGCTGCCGAGCAGAACGCCGAGATGATCAGCACCTGGAAGAAACACGCGAAAACGTCGCCGTTCGGTCCAGAGATTCTGGACCTGCACAGCGCAGCCTTCGATCGCGTTGTAGAGGCGCAAAAGGCGGCCATCGACCTGATGGTGGAACAGAGCCATGCATGGGCCGGCTTGGTTCGCGAGCGCGCCGAAACAGTAACGAAAGCAATCGAGTCCGGAACAAAGTTTGCGCGCACATCGATAGAAAATGCTGTCGAAATGCAGAAGACCGCCATCGACTTTTCAGCGAAACAGACCGCTGTCGCACTGGATAACGCCAGGAAGCAGTTCAAAGATGCTGGCGTTCCTATTGGGGAGGCAGTTGACTCAATGCAGCGTGGCGTTGAAGCCGTTGTCGGAGCGCACAAGGAACTGCTGGACATCTCCAAAAAGTCGACCCAGATTCTACATTGATTGCTCGGCAGTCGACATAGCACGAACCGGGGCGGGGGGCCGACAGGCGAATCAACAGAGGAGGTCCTGGGATTCGCCGTTGGACCGACCCGCCCAGGTATATGCTTGAGACGGCTTGAAAGGTGGGTTTGAACATGACTGCAAACGGGCAAGACGCCAAGCCGGTCGATCCCTTTGAAGCGCTTCGCGGAGTACGCGATGCGTATCTGGATTCGATGTCAAAGGTGATGATCAACGCAGTTAACAGCGAGGAGTATGCGCAGGCTACAGGCGCATTGCTCAACGGATATCTCACGCTCACGGCTCCGGCACGAGAAGTACTGGATAAGGCCATGCTGCAGGCCCTGGAGCAGTTTTCGCTTCCATCGCGACAACAGGTGGCTGTTCTTGCTGAACGCCTCACAAATATTGAGACGCGATGCGATGACATGGATGCGAAGCTGGATCGAATTCTCGAGCTGTCGCGCGCGAAGCAGCCAGCGGAAACCGCGAACCCTTCTCCAGCTCAACGAACCCCTGCGAACGGTACCGGGTCTACGCACCCGCGCACCAGAAAAAGTTAGAGGGTTGATATGGCACAAGCTGCGGAATTGCCCAACCTTGGGTCGATTCTGGATCCCAGGCTTGAGACTTTTACCCGGGTCATGACGACGAAAGCCCCGATCGCTCAAACACCCAAGGAGTTAGTGTGGACGCTGAATAAGGCAAGACTTTATCGGTACCTTCCGGTACTTCCTGCCGAGGCGTGTCATCCCGTTCCACTCTTGCTGGTGTTCGCGTTGATGAATCGACCCTCGATATTGGATCTGCGTCCGGGCCACAGTTTCGTCGAATATATGGTCGGCCACGGCTACGACATCTATCTCCTGGATTGGGGAGTTCCCGGCCTGGAAGATAAAGATTTGAAATTCGACAACTATACGCTCGATTACATGCCGCGAGCCATCCGCAAGATGAAGTCAATCTCCAATTGCTCCGAATTCAGTTTGTTGGGTTGGTGTATCGGCGCCATTCTAACCACGATCTACGCCGCGCTTCGACCCGACGATGGACTGCGCAATCTGCTACTTCTGACCGCTCCATTGGATTTCTCGAATCGCGAACGCCTGACGTTTGCACGCTGGACGGACGAAAAATACTTCGATGTCGATAAACTTGTGGCAACCTTCGGGAACGTACCGGGAGAGATGATCGACTACGGCGCCAAGGCGCTGAAGCCGGTGGAGAACTACATCGGTAACTATTTGAAGCTTTGGGACAACATCGACAATCCGCGCGTCGTGGAATCGTGGCACGCCATGAACACCTGGGTGACGGATAACATTCCCATGGCGGGTGCCGCCTATCGCCAGCTGATTGTGGATCTGTATCGCAACGATCGCCTGATGCAAGGCACCCTATCCATCCGCGGCAACATTGTGGATCTCAAACAGGTCCGCGCCAACCTGCTCACTGTCATTGCTGAGGGTGACCACATTACGCCGCCGTGCCAATCGGAAGCGATCCTTTCGAAAGTTGGCAGTACTGACACAGAGGTGTACCGCGTCCCCGGAGGTCACATTGGCATTATGGCGGGAAGCGGCGCACACAAACAAACCTGGCCCCATATCGATCGTTGGCTTGCTGCCCGTTCAAAATAACACCGGAACATGCGGTTACATGTAAATGCCTCCGTTCACGTTGATCTGCTGGCCGGTGATGTAGTCGCCATCGCAAATCAGGAAGGCTGCCGCCTTTGCGATTTCATATGGCTGCGCAAATCGGTGCATCGGAATTCGTTCCTTGATCTGATCCACTTGCTCAATGGGGATGCCGCTGAGCATGTCTGTGGCTGTAAATCCAGGCGCGACAACGTTCGCGGTAATGTTATATTTCGCCAGCTCCATCGCAAGTACCTTCGTAAATGCAATGATGCCGCCCTTACTGGCCGCATAGTTGGCCTGGCCAAAGCCGCCCGCCTGGCCGACGACTGAAGCCACGTTCACAATGCGACCAAATCGTTGCTGCATCATCGCGGGGATCGCCGCGCTGGTGCAATAGAAGGCGCCGTTCAAATTTGTTTCGATAACCTCGGTCCAGTCCTCGTCTGTCAACTTGCGCATGCTTCGGTCCCGAGTGATGCCGGCGTTGTTCACCAGGATGTCGATGCGATCGTAGTATTGCAACACATCCTGCACCACTCTTCGTGCCTCCAGTTTTTGCGATATGTTGGCAGGGAAAATTGCGCTGGCAACTCCCATCTGTTCCGCTTCATACCGCACTTCATCCGCGGCGCGCACGCCAGAACAACAGTTGATCGCGACAGTAGCTCCGCGACTGGCCAATTCCAATGCGATTGCCCGCCCAATACCGCGGGATGCGCCTGTGACGAATGCGACTTTGCCGGTTAACGGTTTCGATGCCGGCACGACTACTTCGAATACAGTTGCTGCTGCCATGGCATAGCTCCTTTCCTAGTTGATTGACTGAAAAATGGCGGCGATTCCTTGTCCGCCACCAATGCACATTGTGACTAACGCATATTGACCGCCGATTCGGTGCAGTTCGTGCAGCGCTTTCACTGTCACAATTGCACCGGTGGCGCCCAGCGGATGTCCGAGAGAAATTCCACTCCCGTTTGGATTTGTTTTGTCTTGAGGAAATTCCAATTCGCGTTGCACCGCGAGTGCCTGGGCTGCAAACGCTTCGTTCAATTCGATGACATCCATTTGTTCCGTGCTCAACCCCGTACGTTCGTACAGTTTCTTGACCGCGGATACCGGCCCGATCCCCATCAATCCAGGCTCCACGCCCGTAACCGCCCAGTCGACCAATTTAGCAATCGGCTTCAACCCGCGTTCTTCTGCCGCATGCAATTCCATCAAGACCACAGCCGCCGCGCCGTCGTTGACGCTGGAAGCATTGCCTGCGGTGATCGTGCCCTCTTTGTCGAAGGCAGGCTTCAATTTCGACAGGCCCTCCATGGTAGCGTCGGCCCGCGGCGATTCGTCCGTATCAAATAAACTTGTCGTTCCCCGAAGTTTTAATTCAATTGGAATGATCTGGCCTTTGAAGCGCCCGTTCTGGATCGCGCTAACCGCTCGCCGATGACTCTCCAGCGCCAGCTCATCCTGCTCTAGGCGAGAAATTCCCCAGCGCCGCGCAACATTTTCCGCGGTGATCGCCATGTGGATTTCCTCGAAGGGATCGGTCAGCGCGGCCACTAAAACATCGACCGCCGCTGCATCATTCAGGCGAGCTCCCCAGCGCATGGCGGGGAGCCAGTAGGGGGCTCGGCTCATCGACTCAGCGCCACCGCCGATTGCCGCGTCGGTATCTCCTCGCGTGATTGTCTCCGCCGCTGTCAGAATTGCCTGCAGACCGCTGCCGCACAGTCGATTCAAGGTGAGAGCGGCGGTGCCAACCGGCAATCCACCGCGCAGAGCCGCCACTCGCGCCAGATACATATCCTTCGCATCCGTATGAATGACGTTTCCAAATATGATGTGACCAATGTCCGTACCCGTAAGTCCCGACCGCTGCATCCCCTGGCAAACAACCTTGGCGGCCAATTCACTGGGGGGAATATCTTTCAAGGCGCCGGCAAATTTCCCGATGGCTGTTCGGACCGCACTCAATACAACAACCTCTCGATGGTTCATGTTCTTCGTCCTTTCCCCCTGCCAATGCAGAGGATGAGTCGGGAAATCGAGCGAGAGCTTCGCGACGAAAGCTTCCGCACCCGGCTCTGAATTCCGGCAACGCGTACTGATTCGCAGCTTTTCACAGCGAATACGCTCCTCGCCGGCACTGGGCCTGGCGAAGCATCCACATCGATGAAGCAGGGGAATGAAAAGCGAGTGAAGACCTTTCCCGATTCGAAAGGTTGAGCAGTGCAAGTGGTCTCCGTGTAGAAAATAGAACGCAGCATGCGCCGGAGATCTACCACTTTGTGAGGCGTCTATATGGACATCGAACGCGTCACTTGCTGCAACAGTAGGCGCGCAAAATAATCCATGCGGTGATACGCATCACGTTTGCCGCCTTTTCAACTGTGAGTTTCATGGGATGGCAATCCTGCAGCGTCAACGACTCTAACGGCGACTGACGATCCATAAAGATCGTCTATGGAAATATACGCACTGCAGCATTATAATTGCTGCGATGCAGCGTGGCGCATGTCTTGCAAGAGGTGACTAAGAAATGATAACGACGAATCTTGAGACACAGATGGAACATGCCGAAATGCCGTTTACATTGGAGGGCAAAACGGCACTGGTGACTGGTGCCGGACGCGGTATTGGACGCGCGATTGCGAAACGGCTGGTGGCAGCAGGCGCCAATGTGATGGTGAACGACCTGGATGAGGCATTGCTGTTGGAGTCGGAAGCTGAACTGGCGAAACCGGATCGAGTGCGGCACGTCACAGGCGACTTGACCGATCCCAAAACTCCCGACTCGATTGTCCAGGCGACGATCGAGGAGTTCGGCGCCATCGACATTATTGTGAACAATGCCGGCTACAGCTGGGACAATGTCATCCAGAAAACGACCGATGAGCAATTTCAATCAATGCTGGATATTCACCTGGTCGTGCCATTTCGTCTACTGCGGGCGGCGTCGATGTTCATCCGTGCAGCCGCAAAACGAGAGATTGCGGCATCCCAGCGAGTGATGCGCAAAGTTGTGAACATCACCTCCATCGCCGGAACAGACGGAAACCCAGGCCAGGTTGGTTATTCGGCGGGAAAAGCCGGCATCATCGGTCTGACAAAAACCCTGGCCAAGGAATGGGGACGATATAACGTCAACGTGAATGCGGTAGGGTTTGGTTTGATTGGTACTCGGTTGGTGCAGCCGCTTACCGATGCCGCGGCTGGAATGGAGATGCACGGCCACCATATTCGTCTGGGGGTTCAGCCGAGCCTACTGGATTCGGTTAAAAGCGCGTGTCCGCTAGGCCGGTTGGGTACGCCGGAGGAAGCCGCCGGAGCCGTACTTTTTTTCTGCAGCCCACTGTCTGACTACGTCACGGGAGAGGTTTTGATTTGTGGGGGAGGGCTCCACTTCTAAATCGCCAAGCTGTCGCTATGCGGTGACGCATCTTGCTTCGTATGGGCGCGCTTGCACGCTGTACACCTCGGCCTGGGGGCTAGGCGCGCGCGAAGGCCGACCTAGTGCGCGTGTTAGTGCACGATAAGTTCAGGACGATCCGGATCTGTCAGGAAGAACTCGACATTCAAATCTAATTCTTCTCTTTCGACCAGGCAGGTAACCTCCAGCCAATGTTCCAGGCTGCATTCCTGTCCGGAATCAAAAGATGTGAGCAGCGGTTTGATCTGGGTCACAGGGTGCGGCACGAAAGCGGATGCAGTTGGATGTTGCATGGAATTCCCCCCTGAAAAAGCAAGTGTCGGGTGGCTTGGACTCCGAGGAAGACAGTGGAGCATACTGGACCCAATTTGGCAGTGACAACTGTCACGCAAGTTCGCAGCTTTTCCAGCACCGACTGGCAAGCTGTCAAAGGTCCTTAGCCATCGGCAGCGATTGGCGAAGAGGCCTAGGTAGAAAGAATCCGGCTGCAGGATTCTCGTTTGACGAGCTCAGTTGGGATGGTTATCACCTGAGGCGGAAGACCCGGCTGCGCAATTCGATTCAGCACCAGTTTCACCATCTGCTGACCCAGTTGTTCAGGAAATTCTCGGGTGGTCGTCAGTCCGGGATCGAGCACGACGCTGGCGGTATCGTCGCAACCGGCGACGCTTACATCGTCGGCAACTTTCAGCCTGCTGTCGCGTAATCCTTTGTAGACGCCATGAGCGGTCTGGTCGTTTCCGGCGAGGATGGCGGTGCATCGAGGCTGGCCATTCGCCAGAATTGATTTGGTGTTGATATATCCCATTTGAATTTCGTCTTCAAACTCCAGACTGCTGAGGCGTGGAACCAATCCGGCCGCGGTCATCACGCGGCGATAGCCTTCATAGTGCCGGGCAAACCACGGAAGGCGGATGTTTCCGATAAACCAAATGTCGCGATGACCCAGTCCAATCAGATACTTTGTCATGTCCTCGCCGCCCTGGAGATCGTCCGAATACACGACGTCGCCCTTCAGAGTTGGTGGTTCTCCGATGATATTGTTGCCGAAGACGGAGTAGACGATACCCTTGCGATCGAAAAGCTCCAGCAAATTGGGAGAGTTGGTTCCTGCCAGGATCACCGCACGCACGACATCGTGACGCTGCATGACTTTCGGAAGATGAAGTTCCTTCCAAGGGACATCCGAGGAATATTTGTAGGAAAGAAAGATCATGTCCCAGCCGTTAGCGGCGCAATATGTCTCCGCTCCCAGCAGGATTCTGGAATGGAACGCGTGCAGCATGGCGCGATTGCTGAGAAGGAAAGCCAGGGCCTTGGTCTTGTTGCGCTGCGATACGTCGACCTTCATCCTGGCTGCAGTTTGCAAAACTACATCGCGAATGGCTGGATCGACGCGGCTGTTTCCGTTCAAGACGCGAGAGACGGTGGCAACACTGACGTTTGATTCGGCTGCAATTTCCCGAAGTCCGATCCTGTTTTTGTTCGGATTCGTGTCTTGCTTCATACTCAAACCAGATTTCAATACCTCAATACGATCATCGCACGGGTCCACCGCCAATGAGTACGCCGAGAGGTGAGGCGAATGATTCTGATGCGTCTAAATGTGTTTCGCGAAGTGTAGCAATCTATTCTTCAAAGGAAAAATATCATATAGTGGTGCAAAATATCTTCATTCGGAAAGAATGCTGCTGCGGATGCGGACCGTGAGTGATCAAGTCCACGCCTTTATGTGCGAAAAGGCGACTGTCCGAGCGCCGGGAATATTCAACAAGGAGTAATGCAATGGCTCTGAACCGTAGAGACTTCATCGGTGCGATCGCGGCGTCGGCGACGATTGGAAAACTTGGCATCTCGCTGGCTGGAGCAACGGCCTCGTCGGCATCGCAAGGACCGTGGGCGCGCCGAGGTGTGATTGACGCGGGCGGCACCCATGAACCCTACATATTTGTTGTACGCCGTGGAGGGCAAAATCTCGACGCTCGCCAAGTCAGCGAATATGAACAGAGCGAGGAGCTGATCCAAAAGCTGCACACCCAGGGAGTCGAAGTCTTTCATACTCACCTGTACAAAGGGTTTGGCATGGCCGCGGAAAGCGCGGACATGGAGGATACGCGAAGAGCAGTCGCGATCGCGCACCGCCTTGGCATGAAGGTTGACACCTATATCCAATGGAACACGATGATGTACGAGACTTTTTTTGCGGAGGAACCGCGCGCAACGAACTGGATCCAGCGAGATGTCGCTGGTCTTCCCATTCTGCTGCCCTATGGATATCAACAGTCTTTTCGTTACCGCCCCTGTTTTTCGAACCAGGAATACCTCGACTACCTGAAGAAAGTTGTTCGCTACGCGATTGAGGAAGTGAAGACCGACTTCATCCACTTTGACAATTTCGATCTGAATGCTGAGCCGGATTCATGCCACTGTCCGTGGTGTGTCAAGGGATTTCGTAAATTCCTGCAGGCCAAATACAGCGACCAAAAGCGGCGGGAACGATTCGGTTTTGAAAACGTTTCCTTCGTCAATCCACCCCAATGGAATCGTGATAATCCGGCGGGTGGAATGGAAATTATCTACGATCCGGCGATTCAGGAGTGGGTGGACTTCCGCTGTCAGGAGATGGCGGACGCGCTGCAACAAATTGCTGGGTACGCGAAGTCTCTCAATCCTGAAGTGGCGATCGAGATTAACCCCGGTGGCATCGATGGACAGAACCGGCCCTGGACATCGGCCGTCGATCACGCCAGACTCTTGAGATTCACGGAATGCTTCTGGAGCGAAGAAGACGACTTGCCGGCATATTTAGCGGACGGGCGGCTGGTTTCAAAGATTCGAACCTACAAACTCGCCAGAACCTATAAGAACGTTCTGCTGACGTATACCGCAGACAACAAAGTGGCAATGGCGGAGGGCCTTGCGTTCAATCAAACGCCGGGATTTGTGGGGAGTAATCCGCTGCAACCCGAGACCCTGCGCTATATCGACTTTTATCGTAAGCACCAGGACTTGTATCAGGGCAGCGAAGATTTAACCCCTGTCGCGGTGTTTCGTTCTTATGCATCGCTGACCTATAACAATGCCGCCGTCCAATTGAGCGCTATCCTGGTCGAACAGGCGCTGATTCAATCAAGGGTTCCGTTCGCTCTTATTTTTGATGAGCATCTGCGGAGCCTCGCCGATTACAAGGTCCTGATCCTGCCGAATTCTGAATGCCTCTCGGATGAGCAGATTTCTCTTATCCGTCGCTATGTCGAACAAGGAGGTGGACTGGTCGTCACAGAGGAGGCCGGCCTCTATGACGAATGGAGACGCGTCAGAATAAAGCCGGGCCTGAGCGAACTCGTAGAAGGACAGGTCGGCGGAACCGTCTATCAGGAAAGCGTGAAATCGCAAGCGGGGCATGCTGGTGCTCCAACCCGGACTCAGTTGGGCGCAGGAAGGGTCGTGTATATTCCGGCCGTTGAATTTGACGGAGCGAAGCCGACGATCGAATCTTATTTTGCGATCACGAATGTTTACTGGAAGCGACCGAAAAACTGGAAAGACATCGTCGACGCAGCTCAGTGGGCGGCAACAGACGAGTTCCCAATCTTTGTTGAGGGCCCTGATTTTCTGGTGGCAAACTGCACACTTCAAAGGCAGGATCAAAGACTGCTTCTGCATCTGGTGAATTATGGTGCGGCCACGAGTCCCACCATCTCCGACATCCGCGTGCGCCTTGTATTACCGCAAAACAAGAAGGCGCGATCGGCGACGCTCTACACTCCTGAGTCTGACGCTGCGCGATCATTGGTTTTGAGCAGCGATAGCTCTGGCGCTGCATTCACCATAGCGGAAATCCAAGCCTACGCCTTGATCTCCATCCAATGGTAGCTTCTAACGTCGGCATCCCGACATTAGGTCCGCAGGCAAGAAATGTCTGAAGTCAGTTGCTCACCTCTTCGGTGAACCGCTGTTTCTTCCAGGCAATCGGGCCGTTTCGAGATGTGCAATAAGGGCTTCCTTGCGTGACGTTTTTGCCTCAATCGATAGGAAATGTCTCGGAGCGGATGCAAATTACATCAATATCAAGAAAAATATCTTGACTTTTGAATCTCCGCTGTCTACATTAGGCCCAACCTGATCGAGAGGTGGGCTGAGGTGTAGAGCGGAAAGTATTCCGTTCCTGGGCCAAGGGTTTGTGTGTGGGGAAACCTCGAAGAAGCCGGCCGGGTTTCGAGACGCAAGCAAGACGCCTTTGCTGAGCGGGAAGCGGCGAACGCTTGTTATCGCATCGGCGTTTCTCACCGAGTGAACGCATGAATCAACTGACCAGGCGCAGTGCACAAGTTGTATTCCTCAGGTTGCACTGGATCGATTTGGCACTTCCGCAGTCAGGTCCGAATTCGGAAGTTTATTGAAATGTTTTTTGGGAGGATTTTGTGAGAAGAAAACAGATTTCGATGTGGCTGTGTTCTATCGTTCTGTTCTGCTGTGGAGTGACAGCTGTCGCCCAGACGGTTACAGGGTCGATCCGTGGAACAGTGACGGATCCGAGTGGCGCAGTGGTAGCTGGGGCCAATGTTACGGCAACCAATGTAGCGACTGGCGTGGCCAAACAAACCGTCACGAACACTGACGGTCTCTATAATTTCCAGTTTTTAAATCTTGGAGATTACACGATCGCGGCATCGGCGACCGGATTTACCACCACCTCCACTGCGTCATTCCGACTGCAGATCGACCAGATCGCAAACATTGATGTGAAGTTGACGGTTGGCAGCGCTTCCACGACGGTCAAGGTGGCATCCAGCGCCGGCGCAATCCTGAACACAGAAAATGCCACGCTAGGCACAAGCATCAGTGCCCATGCCCTGGAGACCATGCCACTGCCTGGGCAGAACCCGCTGTACGCCACCATGTTTGTACCTGGCGCTCTGAACCCTACGGTTGCTTCCATGAATTCGGCGTATCGCATCACCTCCTGGGATCAAATCCCGTCTTTCAACGGGAACCGTCAACAGGGAAATAACTTTGTCCTGGATGGCATCGAAATTAACGAGACCACGGAAAACCTGAGCGGTTATAACCCCTCCCCCCAGTCATTGCAGGAAGTGCGTGTCATTACCGGAAACTCCGACGCAGAGTACGGAAACGTAGACGGCGCTGAAATCCTTTATGTCACCAAGGCGGGTACCAACCAGTTCCACGGAAGTGCCTTCGAGTTTTTCGAAAACCAGAACTTCGCGGCCAACTCCTATTCCAATAACTACAACAACGCCCCAAAGGCACAGTTCCATCAACACCTATTCGGCGGAGCGGTTGGCGGACCAATCTTCAAGAACAAGCTGTTTTTCTTCGGCGACTACGAAGGATTGCGGTATAGCAGCAACGGCCTGGCGTTCGCGAGTGTTCCCACAGCCCTGGAGCGCACTGGTGACTTCTCGGAAATCGCAACCGTTGAAGGCGATCCAATTTTCGACACGTCAAACGGACTGCTCGCTGAAACCGAGTATCCAAACAATACGATTCCCGCCATCGTAAATCCGGTGGCCACTTATCTCTTCGCCAATCCGCAGTACTTGCCGTTGCCCAACCGCCCAGCGAACCCCGGCACCGTGCATGCGAATAACTACGGAAATCCGGTCACCAACAAGAACATCAACAATCAGGGCGATGGTCGCCTGGACTATACCCTCAGCGCCCACGATACGTTGATGATCAAAGGCACCTACGGAGACGCTTACGATACGCCGTCCAATCCTGTGATTCCGGTCGAGTTCCCCATCACAGACGACTACCCATTCGCGATGGGCGTGGTCGACTGGGTTCACACGTTTTCGCCATCGCTGGTGAATGAAGCTCGTGCCGGATATTCTCGCATCATCCAAAATACAGAAACTTCGGATCCAAGCGGTAATTTCGGGACGCACGGAGATGACTTGATGAATATCGGTTATCCCGGCACCCAGCCCCTGCCTGGATTTACATGGATGTATATCCAGGGTTCGACCGCGGGCAGTTTCGGCACCGATATTTCCGCCGGATCGCAGACGATAGACAATAACTTCGACTATGGAGATGACCTTACCTGGGTGCATGGAAACCATATCACCCGAGCGGGTGCGCAATTTGTCCGCTAC
Organism: uncultured Acidobacteriota bacterium; assembly: GCA_963821145.1. GTDB lineage: Bacteria > Acidobacteriota > Terriglobia > Terriglobales > Acidobacteriaceae > JAKAAZ01. The sequence continues at coordinate 106,002 of CAWGCV010000020.1, read as the reverse complement.
CAGGAGAATTACATCTCTCCCAGCAACCTGGGCGGACTGAACGGCTATCTCTCCTATTTCGCTGATTACACCGCAAACTACAACGCCTACGGCGGGATCTATTCCAACGGCGACGGTCTTGCCGACTTCGAACTGGACAAGGCGGAAGTCGCTCTCGTGAGTGGTGTCGGCGGCCTGTTTGGTGCGCGGCAATGGCGCAATGCTTTCTACGTGCAGGACGACTGGAAAATTCGTCCAAACCTGACCGTAAATCTTGGGCTGCGGTATTCCTACGATCAGCCGATGTATGAGGCTCACAACAAGATGTCGAGCATCAATCTGCCGCAGGCTCGTTTCGCGACGGTGGCACCGACCGGTCCGGATCCCACACCGTATCTTCTGTTAGCGGGACAGAATGGCAATAGCCGGGCGCTTGTGAACCCGTACTATTACCAGTTCATGCCGCGTGTTGGGTTCGCCTTGCAGATGAGTCCTCGCGCAGTTATTCGCGGCGGGTACAGCATTACGGACGACGATGAAGGTACTGGCACCGGCCTACGCATGACGCAAAATCCGCCATTCCTGACATCGGTGACCAACCTGCAACATGGGCCTACCGACACCACCAATGGAAACCCGATCAGCGTAACAAATGGCCTTACCACGGGAACGGGCGTTACCCCACCCTCATCGCAGTTCGATGTGTGGGACCCAAATTTCCGCCCGGCCGCAGTGCAGCAGTTTAACCTGACAACGCAGTATCTGCTCGCAAGCAAAACTTCTCTTCAACTTGGCTATGTCGGCCAGATCGGCAAGCATATTGCAGAACCCAGATTGCTGAACCAGTACATCGCTCCTGTTCCCGCTACCTGCCCAGGGACCGATACAACTGGATGCGTAGACTTAGTTGCACCTTATTATGCAGTGGTCGGTGGCAACAGTCAGATCGTCGAGACAGTTTCGGAAGCAAAAAGCAACTATAACGCCTTGCAGGCCACTCTTCATCAGCAGGAAACGAACGGTCTGGAATACACACTGAACTACACCTGGTCTCGTTCGATGTCGGATAGCCCGGGAGGGTATTTTAACGTCGATGGGATTGGCAACGGGGGCACCTTCGCCTTCGCACAGAATGCGTACAACCCGGAGGCGGATTATGGCCCTTCGAGTTTTAATGTCCCGAACAACTTTAGCGGGACTGCGGTCTACACGCTTCCTTTCGGTCATGGAAAGAAATACGGGGGCGATTGGAATCGCTTGACGGATGAGGCACTGGGGGGATGGGAACTTTCCGCGAATGCGATGTTGCACAGCGGTTTTCCTGCCACGATGACTTCCACCGGTCATAACACCGGCCTGAACGCCGCGGCGGATAACAGCAACTACAACTATGCGGCTCGGCTCAACCAGTACTTTCCCATGAAAATTGTGAACCGTTCGTCGTTGCACTGGTTCGGTACAGATCCGTCGGCCACACCGTGTACGCAATCCGGCGCTGTCATCAACAGTTTGGGTGCACCTTGCGCCTACGGTATCGCGGCGAGCGGCCAATTTGGAGACGCCCATAACGGCTCAGAACGCAACCCTGGCTACAAAAACGTCGATCTGTCGCTCTTCAAAGGGTTCCGGACCGTGGGAAACCAATACTTCAAGTTCCGCATTGATGCTTACAACGCATTCAATATGGTTAGCCTTGCAGCTCCCAATACGCGGGCAGGTAGCAGCCAATATGGCAAAATTACCAGCTCAGCGTCCAATCCGCGACAGCTGCAGATATCCGGCGTCTACACATTTTAATTGCTACCCTTAACCCCAGCCATTTTCCATTGGATCGGCTTCCGAGCCTTCCAGTGGAGAATGGCCATATTTTTGTTGAAGCCCTCACTTTTGTGAACCGTCCTGCTGGGTGAAGACCTCGCCATGGAGTTTTGGATTTCCCCACGCCGAACTGTACAACAATGGCCGCACTGGAGAAAGCGGCCAATGCTCCGACCGGATAAGATTTTCAATCTGCTCTTTTCGTTCGGCCGCAGGAGGATGGCTCTGGAAATATCCCTCCAACGTTTGCAACGAGACCTGCGCGGCTTCGTCCCCAGGTGATGCAGGCAATCCGGACGCATCGTGAGCCTGGTGTTCGAGACTCTCGAATTCGGACAAAAGTTGGAGGATGCCCAAGGGGGAATATCCGGCTGCCGTGGCAAGCGCCGTCCCATACCGGTCCGCCTCCAATTCCTGCTGCTTGCTGTAGCCTGCCGTGAATACACCCACCGGCAAACTTGCTATACCGCCGAGTGTTCCCAAATGACGCAGGTGTGCCTCTGTCTGGACCCGTTCCGCACAGTGACCGAGATCGATATGTTCGACCTCATGCCCCAGGACCGCGGCCAGCGCGTCTTCACTGTGCATCAATCTAAGCAACCCTTCGCCCACAAAGACATGGCCGCCTGGCAATGCGAACGCATTTACAAATTTCGGCTCAGGCACATAGTGAAACCGGTACGGGAACTTACGCCTGGCATGCGCAGAAACAACACTTCCTACTTTCTGGAGATACTCTTCGACCTTCGCATCAGATTCCTTGTCCTCATGAGATGGCTTCAAGGTTGCTTCGTAAGAACGCGCAAGTTCATTGCCGATCCGAATCTCTTCCGCTTGTGGCAACGGGTCTATGTCAGCAGGAATGCGGGTGATTTCCTTCTCCGCGTCGCCCGTTGCCGAGAGTATGGCGTCGGCACTAGGACGGGTGCTGACTTTGTCTCGCTCGGTCACGAGGATAGCCAGCAAGCCTGCAGCAAGAATGATCGCGAAGGGAATCCAGCGCTTCATAGAAACTTCAACAATATCCCGCGATAGCGCGTGTAGAGAAATGACACAAGGAGCAGCGCAGCCCCCATGACGATGAGTGTTATATAACGATCGGCAGGAGCCAACTTCCAGACATCGACGAAAAGAATCTTTGCCACTCCCAGCAACAATAGGGCAAGCCCCGCCAGCCGATAGCTTCTTTCACGGATCAGCAGCGCGATCAAGAATACCGCGACTCCCAGCGCACTCCATGAAACGGTGATAAGTCCTGCACGCATTTCACGCGTAAGCATAACGGTGACCAGCAACAAAGGCGTAAAAAAGAGAAGCTGTTCCGGCCTGGAAATCGCGAAATGCAACCACCTGATCAGTGGATTTGAAGAAACTGACTTTTGTGCCTCCAAGCGCCGGATTCGGAACGCCATGGGAAGAGTGAGAAAGATGATTGCGCAGGCGACAATGATGCATGCGATTCGGCCTTCCCAATAGGAACTTCCTGCGAGAGGAGCCGCGTGAAGGTTATAGAGGATCGCGCGCAAGAAAACTGCAAGGGCAAGCACTAGCCCCTGGGCGACGAAGACCTGCCGTTTGAGAGTCCATCCAGCAACGATGGTCAGGAATACAAGAGCGGCCCATGCGTCGACAACCCAAGGGGACCTGATCTCAAAATACGCTAGAGCCGCTAGCGCGATCGAACCGAGATGGGCACTCGCAAGTCCGAAGATGCGATCAAGGCGTGTGGAATTTTCGCATCCCTCCAGACGCTCATAGGTCCAGTAGTAAGCGGCAACAAGGGGCAGCACTGTGTAAACGCGCGGTGTGAGCCAGTGGGTTGGACTACCTGCATTCATATTCGCGAAAAAGATTCGTATGAAACTTGCCAGCAGCAGCGCATATCCCTGGTAGCGCAAATAGCTTTTATTCCTGATATAGCCGATCTCAAAAAGCACGAGCCCAAGAATTCCCCACGCAACTGCAACACTGATCGGGAGTAGTTCATACCAGGCTAGTAATCCTAGCAACACGGAACCCGCCCAGGAGTAAGCGGTCGGTATCCATACCGGGGATATGTTCGATATAACCTTCTTGCGCCATGTACATACGTAGACGAGTGCACTTGCCGCCAGCACTGTGACGGCTCGCTGCGAGAGCGGTCCCCAATGATCACTTATCAACAGATTGACGGCCAATATACGGAGGAACGCCGCCGCAGCGATCAAATCGCACTGCAATGCAAGATCGACCGAGTCCACCTTGTCGGCAGTCCATCCCAAAATGACTGCCAGGGTCATCCAGGCAACTACCGTCAGGCTTGCCGGAAAAAAGACCCAGAGGCAGGCTCCGGCTGCCACGAGGCCCAGATACGATGTAAAGCGAAGTGCCAACCTGTCAGGCTCGTCCGAAACTAGTTCTTTCCAGAACCTTGGCAGCGTCTGGGCATTCAGCCAATACAGGATGGCGCCGCACGCGAGCACGAGGGCAACCGCGACGTGTCTGCCTGAATCGAGATGGACCTGGCGCCAGATGTAAATCGGCGCCACACTGCTGATTGCCAATTGGATCGCAGCAGCAAATCCGGCCAGAATGCCGAGCCTGCGAAAGACCGCTTCGCGCATGCGGAGGCCACAGAACAGAAGAGTCTCCATTTCCAGCAGCCAGAGCACAGACCAGTTAGAACCGCTGAATCGAAATGGAATCGCGGCGAGCAGTAGGGCCGAAGCGATGGTCGATAGAACGATAAAAGCAATCCGCCGCCTACCCCGCGAATAGAATGCGAGCAGCATTTCCGCAACCCCAAATGCAAGCAGCGCCAAGAATGCCCACTCCCGATGGAATGACTGGTATCTCAAGAGAACGAGAACACCGGCTGAGTTCAGCACGGCGGCAACGGTTGAGACCAATTCTTCTTTATCGCTTCGCGGTACTCGCCGAACATAAGCCAATCGAAAGACTAGCCAATAGAAAACAATCAGCCCAACACTTGGAAAGAATTCTGGAAATGGATGTCCTGGCCCTCCCGTCGCGGGGAGAAGCCGTTTAAGCCAAAGGAAATGATTCAGATAAACGCAGACAAGGCCCGCTAGTTCAAGTTCAACCCAATGTTCGCGGCTCGTGACATAGACAAGACCCACTGCCAGGATGCCACTTGCGACAAGGCTGAAGACAGTTACATGGCTGATAGTTACGGTCGAGAAGGCGAGCAGAAAGGCTAAGCCGGTGACCACTTGTGATTCGTATCGCAAAGAATGCCAGACCATGCCGACGGCGACGAATAACATCAGCGCCAGATCAATGCCTTGAGAGGAAAGCACATGAGTCGCGGGTATGTGGTACATCGCATAGGTTGTAAAGAAGGTGAGTGCCCAGCCGCCGCCGATGCCCGCTCTAACAAAAATCCGATACTTGTGTCGGCGCTCCAGAACCAGGCTGCCGATCAGCAAAGTGGCGCAGACTGCATATCCGACAAGGACCTTACCCAGAGGTCCCAGTGTCCTGAGCTGAAACGCGAGGAATAAAGAAACCCCGAAAACCAGGATCACAATGCCAAGTTTGTTGAGCCAATTTGTCCCGAGCCGTTCCTCCAAATTATTGAGTCGGCCGCCTAAGGGCAAATGCTCGGGTGCATCATGGCCGGTCGGATCGAAAGTCCTGTGAGAAGAAAACATCTGCGGTGGTGTCTGACCGTCGTTACCTGCGCCAGCTCCGACGCCGGAAGTCATAGGAGCGGCGGGACTGATCACTTCCTGGTAGACCGGATCCGGATGCTCGCTGGGTATCTTCTCTCGGATTGGCGGACCTTGAGGCCAGACATCGCTCGATTTCACTTCCGGCCGCGGTGTCATCGGCGGGGGTGGGGCTGCGTAAGCAGCTGGGGGGGTAGTTTCAGGCGAAGTTGGGGTTGCGGTGTTTGCGACGAGGCCCCTCACTTTCGCCTCGAGTTCGGAGAGGCGAGCGTTCAGATAGTAAGATTGCCGTTCGCGGTCTTGCCGGTCGCGCGATCGGAGAATCCACCAAAGGATCGCAAAAACCAAAAGCAGAAAGTATTCCATAAGGCAGCTTGCCACGAATTATTCCACGCATCGAGATCTTAGTCATCAACCTTCTGCGGCGAGGCATCATGATCTTGTGCTGATCACAGCCGGCACGTTTGAGGTGATAGCATAGCGGTCGATGACGCCTACACTCCGGTCTCCTTCTTTTTTGCGGGCCCTCGTTGTAGCTGCAATCTGCGCAACGTTGTTCGCGTGCCTTTCTCCCCTGTGGATTTACGCACAGTCAGCCGACTCCGTGAATGCCAACGCCGCGCAAAAGCAGGCGATTTCCACACTACTGGAAACTCTGAGTCGCACCCGCGTCCCTCGACAGACGGCGATATCTCCCGACGGCCGCATCGTTGCGTGGATTGCACCGGTTGCCAATTTGGGCAATCGCATCAGCGTTCGAAGGCTCAATGCTGTAGAAGCCTCGACGCAAGTCATCTCGCTCTCAATTGCGAGCCCAGGCGAACCCGCTTGCAGTGAAGGTGACGTTGCCTGGTCGCCCGATAGTAAACAAATTGCGTTTGTATCTGACTGCGCCACACCCGGCCAGCAGCAGGTATTTGTTTCCAATGTGGATTTCGATCCATCCAATTCTCGCGAGGCTTCGGTGCCGTGGCGGTTGACGTCGTTGAAGGGCTATATTCACGATCTCGCATGGTCTCCTGACGGCAAGCGAATCGGTTTCCTCTTCGTAGAAAATGCTACCCGGCCGCCCGGTGCACTGGCAGCCATGAAACCGGCCATTGGCGTAATCAGCGCCAGCACAATGGCAGAGGTGCAACGAATTGCAATGCTCGATGTTCCCGCTGTTGGTCGGCAATTGCCGAAGATCACCCAGGTGACCCCTGCGAGTTTGCATGTTTATGAGTTCGACTGGTCGCCAAACTCAACGGATCTCGCCTATATCGCCGCGGCACCTCCTGGAGAGGACAACTGGTGGGTGGCTCAGCTCTATGTTCAAACGCTGGGAAATGGTACGCCGCACTCGATCTTGAAGCCGACTATGCAGATCGCGGAGCCACGATGGTCTCCCGACGGGAAAACGATTGTGTTCATCGGCGGATTGATGAGTGATTATGGTGAAACCGGTGGCGACATCTACAGGATTTCGTCCACCGGGGAGGAACTTCGAGATCTAACCCCGGACCGCAAGTCGAGCCCTGCATGGCCCCACTGGGTGGACAGTCGCCACCTTGGATTTACCGAGATTGTAGATGGGCAAGCACGGTATAGCATCATCGATCCCGCAACCGGCGTGGAGGAGAAGTCCGCCCAGGTGATGTTTCCCGCCACCATTGGCGACGGAGTCCGACGTTTCAGCCTGTCATTCTCCAAAAGCAACGGTGTCGGCACTGTTGTTGCGATGATCAAGTCCAGCTTCAATGAACCACCCGAGGTGTGGGCTGGGCCGCTGAACCATCTTTCCCAGATAACACACTTCAACGACTCTTTGACACGCGATTGGGGACGCACTCAAAGTTTGACATGGAACAACGAAGGTTTTCGCGTGCAAGGCTGGCTGATCTACCCGAAGAATTATGATCCACACAAAAAATACCCACTGATCTTGTGGGTCCACGGCGGCCCGTCCAACCAACTTTTGCCTCACTGGCCTTTGCCGCTCACAAGCTACAATCCTCCAATTGCATTCTCCACACTTGGTGATTTTGTATTCATGCCGAACCCTCGTGGCAGCTTTGGGGAAGGTGAGGCGTTCACAGCTGCCAACCGTAAAGACTTCGGTTATGGCGATTTACGAGATTTGCTGGCTGGTGTCGACGTAGTGACAAAACAAATGCCGATCGATCCCAATCGTATCGGCATCACCGGTTGGAGCTACGGCGGCTTTATGACCATGTTCGCCGTGACGCAGACGCATCGCTTTCGCGCGGCGGTCGCTGGCGCGGGCATTTCGGACTGGAAGAGCTATTACGGAGAGAATTCCATTGATCAGTGGATGATTCCTTTCTTCGGCGCCAGCGTCTATGACAATCCTGCGGTGTACGCAAAGAGTTCGGCGATCAACTTCATCAAGAATGCCCAGACTCCAATGTTGATTGTCGTAGGCGACCGCGACGGAGAATGTCCCGCGCCCCAGTCTTTCGAAATGTGGCACGCCCTGCAGACCATGCATGTGCCGGTGGAGTTGGTGGTATATCCCAACGAAGGCCACGGATTTTCCAAGCCAAGCGATGAACGCGACGTGTTGGAACGCGCTGTTTCATGGTTCGACAAATACATGCCTGCAACCCAGGTTTCCAAGCACAGTGAGGATCCAAACTGAAGCTTTCGAAAGCTGTTCTCGTCAGTCCGTAACCCAATAGAGCAATTCGAAATTCGCTTAAGTAAACAATTCGATCCATTTTCCTTGACAATCCTGCGAAACCTAGTTAAACATTTAACCCATCACAAAACTTGGATCCAGCGTCCATCCTGGCTGCTTCCTTGGACTAGCCAATCTGAGTCTCCAACACGCGAATCAAGTCGTCGCGGAGGTGTCTGCACTGCAAGAGCTCGGAACATTTAAGTGGGGGGTGCGATGATGACTCGCAATAAATTCTGTTTCCGGTTGGGGATTGGAAGTGTGGCTCCTTTGCGCAAGTCGTTCTGGCAGGGATTGCTACCAGGCGCATGTCTGCTTGTTTTTGTTCTCCTCTCAATAGTTCCCAGTGCCATTGCACAGGGCACGGGCACGATATCCGGATACGTCCGTGACAACTCCGGCGCGGCTGTACCGGGTGCAACCGTAACTGCAGTCATGACGCAACAGCAAACAACCCGCACTCAGCAGAGTAACGCGCAGGGATTCTACGATTTCGTCGCTCTGCCCGCAGGGACTTACACCCTCACGTTCGAATTCACAGGCTTCAAACGTGAAGTGCACTCGGGAGTTGAGTTGACGGTTTCACAAAATGTTCGGGCAGATGCCCAACTTACCGTCGGCGCCGTGCAGACGCAAGTTAACGTATCGAGCACAGTTCCGTTAGTGGATACGACGTCGAACACGATCTCTGGCCTTATCGACGATCGACGAGTTGTTGATCTGCCTTTAAACGGGCGCAATGTCATGTCCCTGGCCGCACTGATACCGGGCGTCACCAACGTAAGTGCGCCACAGACGCAGAGCGATGCCCGCGGTGGCCCCCAGATGGACGTGAACGGCAGTCTGCCGAACGCAACTGTCTATACTTTCGACGGTGCTGTATTCAACAATCCATCCCGCAACACCGGCATCAATTTGCCGCCGCCGGACGCGATTGCCCAGTTTCGTATCCTGACCAGTAACTTTTCAGCGGAATACGGTCATAACTCCGGTGCTCAGATTGAAGTTGTCTCCCGGGCGGGAACCGAGCATGTTCATGGATCAGCCTGGGAGTTTCTGCGGAATGCAGTATTCAACGCGAAAGACTACTTTGCCACAAGCGTTCCGTCAGAAGTGCAAAACCAGTTCGGCGCCGCCGTGGGTGGCCCAATCATCAAGCGTAAAGTGTTCGTCTTTGGTTCCTATCAGGGGCTGACTAACCATCAGGAAACCACGCCCACCGTGGCCGTTGTTCCCAGCGCAGCGGAAAGGAACGGTGATTTTACTGGAGATAGTGTCACCCTGGTCAATCCGATCGATTCTGCGACAGGTCTTCCTTATACCGATCCGACAACAGGCGCCCCATGCGTGGTAAATAACGTGATCGCACCGGGTTGCATTAGTCCAGTCGCGACCAATTTGCTGAAGTATGTTCCTTCTTCTCCAACCGGGCAAGTCGTCTCGTTGGCGCCCAGTCCGATCCTGGATAACAATGGGATGTTGCGGGTGGATTGGAATCAAAGTAATAAAGATCTTATTCTTGGCCACTACTATCAGGACAATACCAGCTATTCAACTCCAATCGCCGGCGGAAACATCATCGGATATATGGGCGAAGCTTTCACAATCAAGCAGCAAAATGGAGTGGTCAACGACATCTACACCTTCACTCCCTCGATCATCAATCAAGCCATCTTTGGTATTACAAACTCAGTATCGAGCGGGGCGTTCAGTACTTCCATCTCTAACTCGAGTTTGGGAATCAATATGCCGGACTATTTAGAGGCTTTTAATCCCTCGGGCGCTGTCGCCGTGAACGTTGGTAATCAGTGGGCTCTGGGCGGCGGCTATATCGTTCAGTTCTCCGGAATCGATTGGCAAATCTCCGATAACCTTTCCTGGACCAGAGGCAGGCACAGCATGAAATTTGGTTACGACCTGCTGAAGGACCACTTTTACCAGGCGTATCAGCCGCCACCCAGCATTTCGTTCACAGGCTCTCGCACGGGAGATCCGAATGCCGATTTTCTGCTCGGCGCCTACTACACAACCAACGTGGCTTTCGGGCTGGCTGTGAACGACAACCGGACCGCATGGAATTCCGCCTATGCGCAGGATAACTGGCGAGTTTCTAGTAAGCTCACCCTTAATTATGGTTTACGATGGGAGCCTTTCCTGCCATGGAAAACCGCCGGGAATAAACTCACCACCGTCGAACCAGGAGTTCAGTCGGTGGTGCAGCCATCCGCCCCTATCGGCATCCTGTTCCCCGGTGATCCGGGAATTACTAATGGAATTTCGCATGCGAACCTCGGCAACTTTGCGCCCCGCGTTGGCTTTGCATGGGATGTGTTCGGAGACGGAAGAACCAGCGTCCGCGGCGGCTATGGGATCTTCTACAACGCCATCAATGCCGACTCCGTCGCGCAGATCAACGCCCCTTATGCGGGAACGACGCAAGTGGCTTTGGGCGATGTCGCGAATCCCTTTACGTCAGTTGGAGAAACCAATCCACCTGTAACTTTGACGGGGCAGTTTGGTTGCGTAAAAATCCCCACCTATCCCGGTTATAGCTGCTCTCTTTTTCCTTTGCCGCTGAGCGGTTTATATACAGGCACCCATCTTAGATCGCCTTTGTATCAGGAATACGATTTGTCGATTCAGCGACAGATAACTCCATCCGCGATGGTCGAGGTTTCCTTCGTGGGAAATCATGGAGGCCGTATTCCTGGATATGTAACGAACAATCCGGCTCTCTTTAAAACCGATCCAATTACCGGAGATCCCCCTTCTGAAGGGAACGTCAACGATCGCACGAAGTATGAGCCGGGGATTCTCGCTCCGTCGCAAAATCTATACGAGAACTACGCATTCAGCAATTACAATTCACTGCAAATTCAAGGGACGAAGCGTTTCGGGCATGGTGCAACCATCCTTGCGAATTACACCCGCGCCAAGTCGCTCGACTTCATTTCCAACAACAATTCCAGCGGCAATATCCCGGATCCGCTGAATCTGAGAAGAGCATACGGGCCGTCCGATTTCGACCGGAGAAATTCCTTCTATATCTCATGGCTCTATCCACTTCCATTTCATTTCCAAAACCACGTGGCAAACAGCTTGCTTGCCGGATGGACGGTCACCGCGATTCAGACTGTGCAGAGTGGGCTTCCGATTACCGTCTATGCGGGAGAGGATGTAGCAGTCGATGGAACCGGCTCATATCCAGGGCAATATGCTGAGTACGCGCCGGGCAATAATGCAGGAACTGTCAACATCAGCCATCCCAGCCGGTCGGCGGAAGTAGCCCAGTTCTTTAACACGGGAGCTTTCGTCAATCCCAACAACGAGCCGCTCGGCACTTATGGCAACTCCAGCAGAGGAATTATTTATGGGCCTGCCTATGCGGATACGGATGCCTCGATCTTGAAGGATTTCACGTTGCCGCAGTCTTTCCGGTTGCAATTTAGGGCGGAAGCTTTCAATGCTTTCAATCAGGTAAACTTCTCTCTTCCTAACACGTACGCAAATGCAGGCTCAGCGTTCGGCCAGATTCAGTCGACCGTCGCTGGGACCGGACGGCAACTTCAGCTGGCGTTAAAACTTCTTTGGTAATTGGTCGGTCGGTTGGAGGGCGCGCAACGCATCTCCAACCGAATTCCTAACACAGCGATTCATTCGTTCTAGAGATCCGACGAGTCAGTAGGTCAAGCTCTGTTCGTGTGGTGCATCTTACTGCCTCTTTCGAGAGGGTTATCCATGAAAAATTCTTTAATCGCCGCAGTAGTCGTCTACCTATTTTGTTCCACTGGGCAAGCACAGACGGTGTCTCCGTTGTTTGCTCGTGGCTACACGGTAATACCGGAGCCGCAGCAGGTCACGTTGGGAGCAGGGAATTTCTCGTTTGGCCCGGCCTGGCAGGTGAAACTGGACAGTGGTGTTGCCAAGGACGATGTTGCAGTGGAGACCCTGCGGGAGGATCTGGCCTCCCGGTTCAATGTGCGGCTTGGCTCGCCAGGAAACTCGGGCGGCACGGTGACGCTGCGAATCCACCCGGGAAGTGTAGAGATTGGAAAGTCTCTGGATGCGAACAGTGAGTCAATAAAAGAGCAGGCCTACAGGGTCGATCTGCAACAACGGGCCATCACCATCACCGCCAATGCTCCCACCGGCCTGTTGTATGGTGTGGAAACGTTGATCCAGCTATTGCGGCGCGATCAGGGAACATTATGGTTTCCGGAAGGAAGTATCGTCGACTGGCCGGACCTGCAGCTTCGACATATTTACTGGGACGACAATCATCATCTGGAGCACGTCGATGAGTTGAAGCGCGATCTGCGGCAGGCGGCGTTTTATAAGATCAACGGATTTGTGATCAAGCTGAACGGACATTTTCAATATAAGAGCGCGCCCGCTGTTGTCGAGCCGTATGCGCTCAGCCCTGCCGAGTTACAGGACCTGACAAACTATGGTCTGCGCTATCACATCCAACTGATCCCTTATCTGGATGGTCCCGCACACATTGCTTTTATTCTGAAGCACCCGGAATACCAAAAGCTGCGGGAATATCCAGATAGTAACTATGAGATATGCGCGACCAATCCGGCTTCATACAAGCTGCTGGAGAGCATGTATCAGGACTTGCTGGATGCCAACAAGGGAGTGAAGTATTTCTACCTATCGACGGATGAACCTTACTACCTCGGCCTTGCACATAATTCACAGTGCAACGAAGCGGACCTGGCGAAGCAGTTGGGATCGGTCGGCCAGGTATTTGCGTATTTTGTCAACAAGTCCGGCGGCTACCTGCACGACCATGGGAGACAAGTTGTTTTCTGGGGCGAGTATCCGATGAAGCCTAGCGACCTATCGTCGCTGCCGCCGTATGTCATCAATGGCGAAGTATATGGTCCGGCCTACGACAAAGCATTTCATCAGCGCGGTATTCAGCAAATGATTTTCACTTCAACAGAAGGCGAAGAAAAGCTTTTTCCCGACTACTTCATCCTTCCTAAGAGCGATCGTCTGCACGGCGCATCGAACGATGAGTTCGAAGACAATCCCGGGCTGCCTAGAGTTGATGACATCATGAAGAAAATCTCCTTCGACTCATCGCGTGTGAATACCAGCGTGATCGGTGAGGTAGAGGCAGGCTGGGCGGATGAAGGGGTGAACCCGGAGACTTTCTGGTTAGGGTACGTGGCCGGTGTCGCAGCGGGTTGGCATCCGGGATTGCCGAGTGCCGCGGAATTGTCGAGCTCGTTCTACTCCCTGTTCTATGGGAGGAATGTGGTCAACATGGATCGCGTGTATCAGTTGATGAGTGATCAGGCGCAATCATGGAATGACAGCTGGGACCCAATGGAATCGAAAGCGCGGAAGCCAATATGGGGATCGTCGTACGCGATCTTCAATCCACCGCACCCTGCGCACGACCAGACATTGCCTCTGCCGCCCGTTCCCGATAACGCCCTCAACTATTCGTCGACATGGTCGAAGGATAACTCTCGAAGAATCGCTCTGGCCCTGAAGGGCGATCAGCAGAACCAAGTGTTACTTGGTTTGCTTCACGAGAATATCCAGCGCTCGCAGTTCAATCGATATAATCTCCAGGTTTATCTCACAATCGCGGAACTATGCCGCCAGAATCTGGCAATGATCGCGGAGATACATCGCATGGATATCGATCTGACATCCGCGTCACGAGCGAAGGACAAGGATCCAAAGCAGGCGCTCAGCGAAGTCGATAGTGCGCTGGACACGGCAACTTCAATCTGGCAGCAGCGCAACGAAGTTCTAACAAATTCGGTTGCAACCTGGGACGAGCGGTGGTTCCCGCGTGCAGAAGGGGCGAACGCGCGCACATTCCTGCATGAATTAGATGATGTGAAAGATCATCTGCCTGATCGAACAACCGATATGTCGTATCTTGTTTATCGCGAGAAACTTCTTCCGTTTGGAGAGTGGGTGAACGCAATTGCCGACGCGCGCAATCAGTTTGCTGCAGCCCACAATCTTCCGGCGAGAAACTACCATCTTGTTTGGCAAGACTTCAAGGCGGTCCCCGCGGTGTGCTCTTCTGCGTCCGATCTTCAGGCCAACCCGCAATTGCGTCCGGCCGACGTCGATCAGGCGGCGACATGTGGGATGGGTGAATAGATGTCAGATCGCGATGCATGTCCGTAAAACATCATCGACTGTGAGACGGGGATTGTAAGGATCGATCCTTAAGGAATGGGGATTCCTTTTTTCGCGGCAAAGGCCAAAAAGCTCTCTCGGCTTACGCCAGGATGAATGGTGTGCGCTGATGTGACGCTAAGAGCCGCCAGCGCGAGCCCCAGATCGATCGCCTGGCAATCTTCGGCTAGTCCAGTCGAAGCATTCGTTAGGGGCATGCCTGCGGCTAGCCCAGTGATGATGCCGGCCAGCATGGCGTCACCTGCTCCAGCGGTGGCCACTGCCTCCATCGGGATTGCCTTGTGGTGCGACCACGTGCCATTTTCCAGCACATGCGTTCCGTTTGCCCCGGCGCTCACCACCATCTTCATCGCAGGGTTCAACGCACTGGCTCGTTTACAACAAGCATCGAGCAACTCCTGTTCGCCGCAGCCGTCCGTGTTTTCGTCTGTGAATGAGGCAGCTTCTTCCTGGTTGACCGCGAGTAGATCGACTTGCGCCATCATCCGGCGGGCTTTCCCCATCTCCGCGGCGGTGAAAGAGGCTACCCGGTAGTTCCCGCATTCTGTCGCGATCCGCAGAAATTCACTGCGCGCACCGAGCGGCACTTCCGGAAGGCAGAGAGCGATCCCTCTGGCGCCGGCCCGCTGCATCTCGCTGCGGCATTCAGCAAGTTGATCGGTGCTCAATTTGCACGCCGCGGAATTCGACGCAGTGATATTCCCACCCGACTTGTCCGGATAGGAAAACGCGATACTGAAAAGTGTGGGCCGTTCAGGTTCGACTCGCACATAGCGTATGTCGATCCCGACATCCGACATTTCGTTCATCAGGGTTGCGCCGGCGGTATCATCGCCAACATTCCCGACGGCAAATACTTTGAAGTTGTCAGGGTTGGTTTTGGAATCCGACAATGCAGCGATGTAATGCTCGACTATATGCAACTTGCAGTAGTCGCGGGCGTCGATCCATTCTCCGGTCCGGCTTTCGTTGCGCCCTAGTGTGTGGTTCTGGTGCAACGCTACGATAGTGCCCGTTCCAATGCCGCCCACACCGACAACTTGCGTGAAGCCAGTCGAGCGATTCGGCCGCAACTCGCCTTTCACATCAACACCCAGTCCGGGTTCTCGCTGATCGGGTGGCGCGCCGTTTCGAGTGTCGCTGTGATGCGCGCGTCTCGGTGTCGTTGCAATAGCGTGATGGGATACTCCGCGACCGGTTCGCTAAATAGCGCGACCCGCAATGCGGTTTGCTTCCACGATCCGGTGTCGCTGTACAGACGAACTTTCTTTGCGGAGAGACACTCGCGGAGTCCAAGTGTGATCGACATTGGAGGTGCAAACTGGTAAGCCGCGCCAAAGCTGCGCTGCGCGAGACTTAGGATGGTGTCGATATTATTTTCCTGGATACGAATCGTGCTGTTCGCAATCTCCTCAATGTCGCAGTGGTGCAACGGATGGCGTTTGGCCTGATTGTAGGCAACATGGCCATCCTGCCCCCATCCTCCCACTGTGATATCGACGGGCGCGGTGGCAATTGCTGCTTTCACCACGTGCATCGTCGCTGGCGTAAGCCAATGCCGCTGTTCTTCCGGAACCGCCAACCCACTTTGCACTCCGCTGTAGAAATGCGTTTCCATAAAGGTACGGAAATTGTATGGATGATGGACCGGGAGCAACCCACCTTGCCAGTCTAGGCACTCGTCCATGTGAAATACCTCCAGTCTCCGGAGGGACAAAGACCGAGCATTCACCAGTGTTACAAACGGGGCATACCAGCATTTGGGGCCGCATGGAATGATGGCTCGTGTCGTCAGCCCTTTTTGGTTATTGTCGTCGATGACCTCGGCCAATTCCTCCGCCATCAACTGGCCCATCTCTTCTGCATCTCGGACTTGCCGATAGGGAATTCGAAGGTCGGGATGGTCCGGCAGTTTATCCGCTGGAATCCTGCACCATTCGAGGAGTTGGCGCGGATCGACAAAGGCGCTGTTCGACGTAGCCTGGATTTGGCGGTCTTTCATGTTTTTATAGTTCGAGTACTCGATAAATATCGGTATGCATCTCGACAATATACGGCAACTGCTTCTCGAAAAGCATGGTATGGTTCGGATCGTCTGCCAGCTTCTTCAGGGCATTTTGCACATCATCCAGTGAAGCAAACTCGCCCTCCCAAACCATGGTATTGGTCGGCTGGCCCTGAGAAAGCAGCTGGAATCGCCTGCCTTGAGGAAACTCCGGGAAGCAACGCTCCAATTCCTTAAATTCTGCTTCCAGTCTAAAAAAATGCTCAGCGGCAGATGGCTGAAATTTCTGCACGAACTGCAAGATGTATGACATTCCTGAGTCCCAGAATTACCTTTCGTCGGCTTTGAGCGGCAGTGGCATCTTCAGTCGAAGGATGGATCGAATCAGGTTTAATTTCTTAGGTTAAATGTTTAACTAGAAGGCGCGACAATGTCAACTGAAAATCTTGCTCGCGGATTCACTTGCGCATTTGCCGATTTGCAGATCGGGATATCCTCGCGGTGCTTTTTCGTACCACCAGGTTCGGCTCGATCTTCTTGTGCACCACCTCATACTGGCCGCCAGATCCAGCTTTCAGTAGTCTGGCCATCATTTCTGCTCCGATGCCACCCTGCTCTTCCAGGTGTTGGTGCAGCGTGGTCAGAGGAGGATTGTAGAATGCCGCGCCAGGTATGTCGTCAAACCCAATCACGGAGCAGTCTTCCGGTATTCGACGCCCCGCATTGCTGAGAGCTCCAATTGCGGCAAAAGCGGTCAGGTCGTCAAACGCCAGCAGTGCGGTAAAGGATTTTGTGCTGGCTAGCAAGCGCTCAGTAATTGCATAACCTTCCTCGTAACTCGAGTTGTCCCCGCGGATCTCCGCCACCAGAGAACGGTCAATGCGAATGCCTTTCGCGCGAGCACAGTCCCTTATTCCAGCCCAGCGAGGTGCGCTGTCGCTCATAGCTTTCGGTCCCTTGATGACAGCAATTTCTCGATGGCCGAGTTCGTACAGATGTTCGAACGCCGCCCACGTTCCTTGTGCGTTATTCACGATCACAGAGCCATAGCACCCATTTTTCGGCTCGCTTCCAATGACGACTGCTGGCACCTGAAATGGCTGGATCGCTCTGGAAAGGTCAGCCCCGAAAAGCACAGGGTTTGCAATCGCGATAATTCCATCTACTCGGCGACCCACCAGCATTTGCAAACATTGAGGAAGTCGGCGCGGTGTGTTTTGAAGATCGGAAATTACAGACATATATCCGAAAGTTTCCAAGGAGTTCTCTATACCCCGCACGATCAGGCCGCAATAAGGGTCCGTGATGTCGAATACAAGGACTCCGACGCTGTGGGTTCGCTTGCTTCTGAGCGATCGCGCCTGAAGATTCGGAGAATATCCAAGCTTGCGCGCGGTATCCTCCACTCGCCTGTGGGTCGCAGCTGGGATCCGGCGGCCCGCCTTGTTGAGAACCATAGATACTGTGGCTGTCGATAGTCCAGTCGCTTTAGCTATATCGCGAATCGTGATCACGCGCTCAGAACTCCGGCTGAACAATCTGCTATGGCGGCGGCGTTCACGGCCGCATCTGGATTCCCCCGGGCTCTGCTACTCGGGGCGCTACTGGCTGAAAATTCAAGACGCTTCTCAAAACCTGGCGAGACACCACCGCTATTTGAACGGCGGAATTGATGTCACTATTCTTGTGTCCATTCAAAATCGCTTTTGGCTATCTTACAACCCTCGAGATTGTAGTAACTTATAGGACCCCAAGCAACCCCTTGCAAGAGCCCCATGAAAGTCAGGTGAAGGAAGGATGCGGAAAATGCCATTTTCCGCACTACAGATTTTCTCCGACGTCTTCTGAGCATGAGGGAAATGCTTTTGGAAGGCGAAGGCCGTCACGGGTAACAATTTCGCTATCGGTTTAGGGGGACCGACAGCAAGTTTTGCCCGCCAGGGTATCGATCGGAATGATGAGGCGTTGGGACGTCTCAAGGGTTTTGCGGAAGGTGATCGAGCTCAGTTCGCGTCTTGGCAAGGGGAACGCCGCGCAGCCATAGACTTTGGGTGCAAACGAAAATAGCTTCCGTATCGACGGATACGAAAGCTAGGTATTTGGTGCCGGGAGGGGGGGTCGAACCCCCATGACCCGAAGGTCGGCGGATTTTGAGTCAGAAAATGGAACTTTTGCATCATGTCGCACCGAGAAGCACAAAGACGTTAACTGACTCTATTCAATATGTTTACACTCTGGACGATCTTTGCACTAGGTTGCACGCAACAGCCCCAAAGTCCAAAGTCAAGTATCACCACAAGTATCACCTAATCTAGAGCCCGCACCCTACCAGGCCAATATATCGAACGCCCAGAATTCACCTCCAGCCGAATGACCACTACCTTATACAGACCGCGTGGTATGAGGAGACTTCGATAAGTCCGCCAGGAATAGCGGCGCAGCAAACCGGTGCAAAAATGACGCACCAAACACCGGAACAAATGGCGACGAGACTTTGCTTCTTTAAGCCCCCTAGGGAGACCCAAGTTGTCCTCAAAATGGCGCAGTTCTGCTCGATCAGTTAAGCGTAGTTTCAACAGCACGGAGGTCAGAGGATAGGTATCCGTCACTCGGGCGCGGCCGAAGTTGAGCCAACCGCCTCATTCTTCGGTGGGCACAGCTGATCAGAGAACCGCCGGATGCACGACAACAGCCGTCATTCATCGCCTTGCTTGATAACGATCAAGTGCGGACTTGCGACATTCAGCGGCGTTCCATCCTTGGTGAATTTCACTTCCACAACGTACTTTTTGCCAGCCTCCCCCGCAAAACTTCCGAGGAATTTGAAGATGTACTTGTTTGTATGTTTAGCCTCAGCCTTAGTTGTGCTCGATCCCTGGTAAACTACGTGTTCACCATCCCACACCGCCCAATTTGCCCGTAGCACTGGATCATTGCTACTGCAATCCTCCGATTCAAGCGGACTTGCGGTAACGCCCATCATGCATTGCATTTGCTGGAACGGAAGAGGCTTCTCTACCTGAAGCATGATCCAATACCAATGCCCGACAACTGGAAACTCTGGTGTTCGGACAGTTCCTACCGCGAGCGATACGGGCATATCCACGACGGAATATCTATACGGGTGATCCCTGTGACTTCCAGCAGAGGCACTGGGCACGAGACAAAACACCCCTAGAGTTCCGCAGAGTGTTCCAATCAGCCTGCTTCTTTGCATCCAGCTCATGTATCACCTCCGCTTCGCGTGCTTTAACACTTTCGTGTCACCAAGTCACTCGTTGCTCTCAATGACGTTCCACCAACAGTACTGTGTCTAAAACATCTGGGACAAATACTTCGCCGTGTGGTACACCCGATACTCCTCCGGCGCGAAGAACGCTCTCAACGAAACCTGCACAATTGTTGAACAATAAGTTGTACCGTCCGGCATTTGCTGTTCGATCAGCCATTGCAGTTCGCATCGCTTGAGCCTGTGCAGTCGTGATTGGGATATGGATATAGGAATGCGGAGCGACTTCCCCGTGTTTGGTGTGTGCCTGTAGATCGTCTTCCATCGCTCCCTGCGGCGCTCCGAACAATCGCTTGTACCAAGAAACGTGTGGATCGGCGGTAGAGAATCCCTGAGTGTCGTCACTATCCACTTGTATACCAGTATGGCCGAACCCCCCGGCACCAGTCGGATAGTTCGAAACGCTTGCAAAATCTGTACTTTCGCCCTGAGTTGTGCTCGTCGAATTCTGGCTCTGCTTTCGGGCCAATAGTTGACCCGCACCGTCATTTGTTACTAAGTTCATAGCCTCCGATTGGGCTGCCACTGCTGCTTCGGGACCGGACGTCGGCCAGGAGTTCTCCATGGTAAACATTGCGTAATGTCCGTCGGCATCAACAAACGACAACGGGTTATTTTGCACATAGGCGTACAGGTTCAAGCTCTGAGGATTGTCCAGCTTTGCATATGGCACTGGCTCAGCTTTCGCTGCCCAGTCTGGAGACACGAACCTTCCCACATTGGAATTGAAGTATCTAGCACCGAAATAGTCGAGTCCCGACTCCGAGTCTCTTTCTTTGCCGGTATAACGAGACAAAATGCACAACGGCACCTGTTGTGAAGTGCAGTCGTACATGCACTGGAAGTTGGTCATGCTCGCGTATTGTGGGTAATATCCCCGTTTTTCGGCAACTTTTCCGTGTCAACCTTGAACCAACGGAAGACAAGAAACGATGCCCCTTGTGTAATTGCGAGTAGCGTCGTAAGCATAACGCAAGAACGCCAAGTAATCGGACTCGAACCGTCAGCGTAGCGAACCTCCCAAAAGAACGAGTGGCTAGAAAGGACGAGCCAACTCGCGACGATACCGCACAGAATTACGCCGACAAGAACCTCCGGCACGACGTGATGGAGGAAGGCGAGGAACGAGATCCACTGCGTGACCACTAGAAGCAAGAGAACCAATCCAGCCGTTCGCCAGTTTGGCTGACCATTCACCAAAAGTCCTAGCCAGAACGACGCGACTATACCGACCACGCCCAAACCTAAGCCGAAAAGAACTTGCAAAACAGTCTTCATGATCTTTCTCCCTATTGCGGTGTACGCACGACTGGAGCAGGGTCGGTTCCGCTCTCGCCATTTTGTCCAGCAGGCCGGAAACCCCAGTTATTTACAGTGATTTGCCCACCGTAGCTTCCTGTGGCATTCGCTGATGAAGTTTGTCCTGGGCCGACAACGATTCCAGTGTGACCATACGTATCGCCGTGTTCTTGTGCGATCACATCTCCGGGCTTCGCATCACTCAGCGGTTTCGTATCTGACAAGCCGGGTATATGAACGCTCGGATCAGCCAACTCATGAGCGTTCGGCATCCTTGTATTCCCGTTCGCATCAGTGATTTCTGGCCTCGTTTTACCGGCCTCCGCCAGCGTATCGCCGACATACTGGTTGCATTTATCCTGTCCGGAGTGGAAGTCCTGGGGATGCCCCACATCTTTACCGCTCGAATTATTCGAGTTAATAGCCCAGTCATTGCTCCCTGTATGGGTCTGCGCAGTCTGAGCAACGCTTAACCCCTGCACCTGAGCATTGGTCTTGAAACCATTGCCTTCGACCCAATTTTTAGTCTTCTGCCAGAGATAGTCCGAGTGCCCATCAAGATCAGCTCTGCTGAGAGGATTGTTCCGCACATACGCATAGAGATTGAGACTCTGCGGATCGTCAAGTTTGCTGTACGGAACTGGCTCGATTTTCGCCGACCAATCGGGCGACATGAACCGGCCCATCGTACTTGCGTAGTACCTTGCCCCGAAGTAGTCGTTACCGGATTCTGTATCTCGTTCTTTGCCGGTATATAGCGAGATGCACAAACGATGATTCCTGTCATAGGTGCACTCCCGCATCACAGATAGACTCTGATCGCTAAATGCACGACACTCAACACACATTCTGCAAGCTCTAACAGCAACACTACTCCTGCGATAGGACCAAGAGGCCACACCATCGCAGGAGCCTCCGTGCTACTGAACCGCCATATCCCCACAACCAATGGAATAGCTAAGGCGATACCTGCGACGGACAGCATCCATATCTTTTCAGATGCTGGAACTCCAGGCACTGTCATCATAATTGACATAAAAAACAGGAAGATCAGGGTCGAAATGACCGCCGAAATCCAGTAGGTCCAAGAGCGCACTCGTCTCATTCGAGCTTCTCGGAACTCTTCCGATAGCGTGTTTGTATGCATCAGTTCTTCCATTCCGGGCTTTCGCTCAGTGGCAACTGCTAGTCAAAGTGTTCGTGCTGGTATCCCAGCTATCAGTGCATTGCTTCGAGAGAATATCCAAGAGCTGGAAGACGTCGTACCCTCCGCGTGGTTGTCCGTAGTTGACACCCGGATGACTTCCCGTCCATCCAAACTTGTTATGCCAGTAGGGATCTGCATATTTCGTGAAGAGAGTATTCCACAGTTCCGTAGGTGACAGATCTTTGTTTCCCTGTGCCAGCTTGTTGATCATCTTCAGAGCTTCGCGGCAGACCGTCGTGCAGTTTTGATCATAAAGCATATAGCCGCCTGACAAAGCTTCTACACCTCCATGCTGCTTGATCCAGTCGATCACTTGCTGCGCTTCTTCTGGTTTGGTCTGGATGGTAAGTGACGCATACTGCTGTCTCAGCGAGTCTGCGGTGACTCCAGCAAGGCCGAATTCGCTAGTACTCACCATGCTGTCACCGGCAAGCGTGTCTACGGTATCAGAGTAACCTTCTCTGATCGGCCCAAAACTCATCACTGCTGCATCCCCCGTCTGCTGATTCTCCGCTGTGAAGAGGATATGTCCGGCACTCAGAGTAAACAGAGACGGCCTTTCATAAAAGACGGTTATGTCTTTGCCATCATCGTCTATGTACTTCAATGGGTTGTTCCCGCCATAGATATATTTGTTCAGCGTGTTGGCAGGATTGAGCAATCGCTCCTCTGTGAGGTTGATCGGATCGGGTGACATGAACCTTCCCATGCTGGAACCGTAGTAGCGCGCTTCAAAATAATCGTTCCCGCTTTCGGCGTCTCTTTCTTTGCCGGTGAACTTGTTGGGCACCGCGTCGTACTCGCACCCCTCAGCATGACCGACAATCATATGTGTACCCTCTTGCAAAGACGCAGAATTGTGTGTGCGATCAATGCATTCTAACGGCACTATTCTTCAGCCTGGTACGATCTGACTCCGAGAGATCGGTCCAATATAAGGCAACGTAACTATATGGAGGCCGCAAACTTCCGGTCGAGGGCAGTGCCAGCCGAAAAGGAACCTCGAGATGCCACATCTCGCTGATATGATTGCTGGGATAGCTAAATGTGACTGCATCTCCGGGTCGGATAATGGTCAAGTATCTCCGCCCCAAAAAGCGCTGATCGTTGTAGCCGTATGGTCGAGAAGTAAACTGACTACTTGCCTTTCCAGTCAATGCACCCCTAGCGGCGGCTTCTGCCCCTCTAATCTCCTGCTCCGTCTGGTTCGGCCACCGGATGATGCCCGTTAGGCTCTTTTGATCATGTTGGACCCCTGTGGCTCCGCCGCCAGGACCGTCGCCCACTCCCCACGTATCGGGTATGACCTCATCAATAACGTTGTATCCGTCCACTTTCTGTTCCTCATTAGTCGAAAGCGTGATGATTGAAATTGGCAAACGGGAGTTGTTGACTAGACGCAGTCTGATACCCATATCCGGTTCGCCCGGCTCGAGTGGCTTCCTAGGCCCGACCGAAAGCAGTTGTAAATAGACGTATGGCTTGGTGGAATCTATCCGGAAATCTTCGATTCGACGAGGAGCAGCCAGTTGCCCAAACCCGAGAGTGCATAGACATACTAGAAGCGTCGTTGTGATTGTTTTAATCTTCATTTTGGAAGCACCGCTCCTTTCTGTAGAGACGGTTTCGAGTCGTCTATCCCTTGGGCGGCGTAAGATTTGCGAATGGCGTTCCCAAGATCAGGCGTAATCATTTTGAACGTATTGCCCTGATCCCATTTGGGACTACCGCCATAGAGACTTGCTCCAGTCCATCCACTCGGAAAATTGGTATTGTTGATCGAGTTCATGATGTTGAACTGAACGTGGTTGGCATCTATCTCACCTTGGTGATATGTCGGATCGAAGTTGGATGAAAACCCAGATGCGACCCAAGCTGATCCGTCGGAGACATGAGATCCTTCGTGGCTGACTAAATCCGCACCGCCATACGCATCATTCGCAAAATTTGAATTAAAAGTGACGCTTATATTTTGTCCATTCGGATTGAGATCACTTTTATTCCCATTGGCTACACCGCTGACTTGGGTGAGTCCACCGTTGACTGAGCTGTCGAACCCGACTTTTACGCCATTATCTTTCGTCGCATCTCCATAGGAACCAATAGCCTTTAAAGCCGCCGCTTTATCGTCCCCAGTGAGTTTATTCGCGGCATCTCGAGCGGCAGACAGCGCGGATGCGAAAGCCTTGTCGTTTGCGGAATCGCACTTTGCACTATCCGCGCAGGTGTATAGCCCCGTTGGATCCGTAAAGGTCAACGGATTGTTGAGGCTGTAGCTGTACATGTTCCAGGACTGGGGATTTGCAGGATTTGCTCCTATGTTGCCTGGGTCCGGGCTCATCATGCGGCCCATCTTGCTTGCGTAGTATCTGGCCCCGAAGTAATCATTCCCTGATTCGGTATCTCTTTCTTTGCCGGTAAACTTGTACTTCTGGTTGGTCAGGTTTTGGGTAATGACACCTTCGCCACCAAACGGATAGTAATCCGACTCATTTTGGATGTTCCCGCTTGAGTCCGTCACCACGTTGGAAGATCCAAGATGATCAGAAAAGTAATAATAGACATTTCCTGTGGAGACGTCTCGCCGCGCAATCCGCTTGCCATTCAGGAATATGTACTCGCTGGTCAGATTACCCGAAAGGTCACTCTCGGCTAGTGAACCTGAGCCCCAATAGAGTGTCCCACTGGATTTCTTCACCCGGGTCCCGTCGCCGTTGTAGGAGTAAGTTATTCCTGCGGCGCAGGTTTCCTGCTCTTCAGCATTAAAGCTATATGCAGCCGGTCCCGGACAGGCCGCCGTGCTTCCATCATTCAGGACGTTACCGGCCGTGTCATAACCGTAGCCCAGCAGCATGAATTGGTTCGCTCCGCTCGCCTGCTGGTTGACGGACATCGGGTTCATAGAAGTTCCAGTGATCGCGTTCGTCTGGTAGAGATTACCCCAGGGGTCATAGACGAAGCTGACTCCCCACGTGCTCGCTGTCTTGGCCGTGAGCACCCGATTGACACCATCGTAGGTGAAGGTCTGGCTTCGAGCATTGTTCTTGTTGTTTTGTACCTGATAGACATTTCCGTTGTCATTTACGCCCAAGCCGAAGTTATAGCTCAGGCTGAGGACGGTCTGTGAAGCGCTCGCCGCCGAAAGCACGGAAGGTTGCAGTCGGCTAGTATATCCGTCGGTTTCAGTGATTCCGGCGAATCCGCTGCGATAGCCATAAACAGCGCTATTCACGAGACCAGAGGGGGCATATAGGACACTTTGCGAGTAATTGATCTGGTGGGTGGTGTCGGTGACGGCCAGCGGCCTTCCAGCGCCTCCCGGCGTGAATGTCACCACCGCCCCACTCGGGTAGGTGATTTGCGCATCGGACTCGTCTGCGTTATAGAGCTTGGAGATCGTTTTCTGGACTGTTCCAATCGTTCGGGCTTCCGACCACTCATTCCCCAATTGATCGTAGGTCCAGGTTGTTGAGCCCGAGGCATCAGTCATTCCTGTTCGCCTACCGACACCATAATTATTCGTGCCCGTGGCATCGTAGGAAAAGGTTATCGTCGGCTCAGAGTCCGAATACGTCTTCTGCGTGATCCGATGCAACACATCCGGCGTGTACGTAATCATGATGCCGCGATTATCGGTTTTGCTTGTTAAAACGCTATCAGCGTTGTACCCATAAGTGATTGTGCCGGTCTCCGGATTTTTTGCCGTCAGCAGTCTGGAAAGCGAATCGTAGCTGAATCTTCGGACTCGCCATAGACTGCTTGGGTCGTTTGACGGCGAAGAAGAACAGCCTGTGCTGGACACATTTCCATGCTGCTCGACACAAGTCAAATTGTTGAGAGCGTCATACGTATAGGCCGTCGTCCAGCCCATGTTGTTTTCTGTTACCTGCGTTAGCCGATCCAACGCATCCGTTGTGCTGGTCCTTGATACTCCCGCTTGGTCTACCGTTGTCGACGTGTTTCCGGAGTAGGTTGTTGTTACATTGTCAGCACCCGAGGTTCCGTCTGGAGGAATCAAGACGGTTGGACGATTGATGGCATCGTAGAGATGGGTTGTAATCCCAAAAGTTGGTTCTCCGGAACAAGACGAACTCCCAGGGAGGCTGCAGCGCGTCGGATTCCACTCCTGATACAGGCGGCCAAGAGCGTCGTAGGATTTCGCGGTGTAGGTGGTGCCCTGCGGGTCGCTGGTGAACTTCGTATACCACTCGCGACCTAGACCGTCGACATCAACTTCTTCACTGAGAGATAGCGTCGGAGAGACGACTTTTGTCACTACAAAGTTGACTGGCGTCGCTGAGTCATTGTATGTGTATTTTGTCTCTCCGTGCGTACCGCTTCCTGGATAGAGGTTTGGATAGAGGATGTCAGTCAGTCTGCCCAAAGAATCGTTATAGCTATAGGTGGTCGTCTGGCTGTTGGGATCTGTCACTGAAGTCTTCTGCCCGGTGTTGAAATCATAGGCGTAGGTCGTGGACTGGTTCAGCGCATTGGTGACTTGGGTTGGTAATGACCCAAAATACGTGGGTGAGTAGGCGTAGGTTATCGCATGCGACAGTGGGTCGATCTGCTGCTGCGTTTCACCTGTGTCATACCATGCTGTGTGGCTTGTCGGGCTCGAACCAGTGTTCAACCATTCAACGGTTGTGGTCGGATTTCCGCGAACCGAAGCGGTTGGCGTCACATGTTGTTCGGTCACGCCAGACGCCACCAGGTACTGCGATTCGTCATAGGTATGATTTGTGGCTTCGACTTGCGTTCCGCTGCCATTCAGAATGGTATGCGAAGCTATGAGCTGCAAAAGATTGGCGTTTGTGTATGCGCTGTTACTTTGCCATTCATAGGTGGTTTGCTCGTCACGCAACAATGACCCCGAATAGTCATATTGCTTGTCGTCGGAAAGCAATCCGTAGGTCAGCGTACTGCCGGGCGGAATTCCTGTCCCTTCCCCGGCGCCTGTGACCGTGGCAGCACAACAATACTGGAGCTGCTCGACTGATTGCTGCCCATTGTCTAATATCGTTGTTTTTGTAATTGGAAATACGTTAATTGCTTCCGGGTAGACTGGAGCCGTATTCGCCCAAATGATCGCTTGATAGGCAGTTTGCATGGTTCGCAGCAACGTTCCAGATCCTGCAGCTCCTTGGTAATACTTTGTGGCAGTCTCATACCATGCAGCCCCTTGAAGAGCCGTGAATTGATGCACAACCTGAGTGCCATCCGGATTACCAACGGTCAAATTTTGCGTAGATGCCCCGCCATCTTGAGCATACCCAGTATAGGTCCAGGTATGTGCACCACTGCCATCATTGGCGTTCACGGTCCGAGAAGCGACATTAAGCGCGTAGGAGCCGTCTGCCGGCGGGCTATTTACGTAGGTATAAGACAGCGTACCTCCGGTGGGGAAAGTGATTTTTGTCAAATCTCCATAATTTAAGCCGGACGGGTCGCCGGCTTCTGTACCGCTATATTCAAATGTCCACGTCTGAAGGTTGGGAAGCACGATACTTTGCAAATCTATGGATGTACTTGTATATGCAACCGCGCCATCTGCCGCTGGTAAACTAATCGCCACCTGCGCATAACAGAACTTATAGGTTAGCGTGCCGCCGTTCACACCTGGGATCTGCCAAAGTGCAGTTGAATATGTGGGCAGCGGTCCCGTGCACCCGGACGAGTTGCCTGAGGTGGATGCACTTGCGGCCGTCGGAGGCGGCGGAATAACACGCCCGACGGTATCTACATAATCATGTTGACTGTCGGTGGTGATTTGATTGCCATTTGCATCCTGGCGAAGGACGCCAGTAGAAGGATGATAAACGGTGCCCCCGGAATCGAGCGTATAGCAATATGCTGAGCATGTTTCGAGCTGATTGTACCCATTGAAATATCCCGCTCCATCATCGCTGATTTGGCCCGTTTGAGGCGTCGATGTCTGAATACCGGCATGTACAGCGCCATCGCTTGATCTCCACATCGTGATGTATCTGTCATAGTATTGCTTCGAGACAGGATCTGTCTGATATATAAAGGTGTAAGTCTCGGTCTCGACGTCTTGATCATCAACGACGGCGCTCCCCGAACCCGACTGCGGTATGCCTCCAGCATCCTGATAGCCAAGAGATAGATTCCCATTAATTCCCCAATGAATTGTGCATGGTAGCTTGGGCACGCAGACTTTGATAATAGTCCAAGGCTTGCCATTCCATACCAGCGA
This sequence comes from uncultured Acidobacteriota bacterium, assembly GCA_963821145.1. Lineage (GTDB taxonomy): Bacteria > Acidobacteriota > Terriglobia > Terriglobales > Acidobacteriaceae > JAKAAZ01. The sequence goes on along the minus strand of CAWGCV010000020.1, from coordinate 77,660 downwards.
GAACGACAGTTTCAATTTGCCGCCGCGTTGTGGATAGGAGATCAGCGGAATTTTTACCGTTAAATTTCCGTTCATTAAGTCCACATTGTCGATGTCGCCACCATGGTAGCTTTGGTAGGGTTGAAATCCCCCGGCTAGATCAGCGGACTGAGCCGACTCCTGTCCATAGATGCTCGCCGTCCCAAGTAAGAGGAGCACGATCGCGCTGCAGAGGATTGATATGCGCATTACAGTCCACCCCCCGCCGCAGAAGCGAAGGTAGCTTCAGAAGGATGTACGTTGACGCGGATCGAGCTTGCAGTGCAATTGACGATCGAGAAGTCTCCAACGGAGATTGTGATTCTCGAAGGTAGCAGAGCACCTTCAACGGCCGAGTATCCCGAAAAGGAGGTTATCACAGGAACACCCACCTCAGGAGCCTGCTCAGATGGCATCGTATACGTCACTTGAAGTGGCTGGCTGTTAATCGTACTGAAATACCATAATTGGGTAGACCCTTCTACAGGTCTTTCTGGACCAGCGATCGAAATCGCCACCTCTTGTGCGGGGCCCTGTGCGGTTTGCTGGACTCCCATTGCCTGAAAGGAATACGTAGGGTTATTTAACTCTTGCAGTAAGAGAACACCGGGCAGATGAAAAGAAAGGCTTGCCTGAGCATCTGACGGCGATACTTTCTCAATAACGCCAGCCTCAGACCGTGATGGCTGGCCATTTCCGCTGACGGTGATTGTTGCTCGCCCATTTTCGATGGTTTGATATCGATATGCACCGCCCGCAACTACCCACTCGAATGTAGACGGCGTAGTCGTGTTTGTAGCCCCATTCACAGCCTGATTGCTACAGGTGCCGACTGCGTCCGCGTCTTGAATTGACGCGAGTGCCGCTTGTCCTCCCATCCCAGCCAGAGAGTTGTTGACGATCGTCATCGCCTGAGCATCACGCTGCACGTGGGGAGAAATTGCTGAGGAAGACTGTTGGGCTAAGGTTGGTAATACAAGAATCAAGCTAAGAATCAAGGGAGCGCTGAAGCAGTTCAATCGTGTCATTCTCATCCACCTATCGTGGTTCTCAACAACGGAAGCGACGGATACTTACAGATGAGCGCTTGTCAAATATATTGCTCAGCAAAACAAGTCTGAGACATGTCATGGTTTGCGCCGAATGTGTCCTGAAAAGTATCAGGGCTGCCCGCGCGATGTCCACTAGAATCTTTGATCCAACTCAGCAGTTAACAAGCGAATTACCGGAGTAACCTCCGACGTGCGTGTTACATGCAGTGGGAATGATGACGGGTCCAGAAGCTAACTTGCATGGGGCGCCCTCAGATTTGATCCTCGCCGTACGGCAAATCGGTAAATCTGACATACTCTTCCGACGGTCGCAACCGTACAGAAATTCCAAGGCGACGACATATCATTAGCGTTGTTGCTGTTTGCTCCCATCATATTGGCAATCGTGCTGCCAGCGCGGCTGGTGGCGCATCAGGATATAGTCCAAACCTGCGTTGGGAGTGAAGCTGAGCGGAAACCGAACGGTCGGTGAATTTCAACCTCCGACGTTTTACTCCGGGATCGAATTGCTCAATCATTCGTGACGCAAGGCATTCATCGGAGCGATGGCCGGAGCTTTGAAACTTGGAATCAAACAAGGCGCAGTCGTGGCCGCCAGCAGTATTAGTGGAACCAATGCGAACGTAAACGGATCAACGGCGGAGATGCCGTACAAGAAGCTGGTCAGTAGTCGCGTACAGACCAGCGCCTCCGCCACTCCGATGGTCGGCCAGACCGCTCCCGTTCTTTGCCTGACCGAATAAGCCAGTACCCCTTGATAACGATCGTCAAGAGCAACATCGCAGCACCTGACAATATTGCCAGCAAAGTAGTCTTAAACCGCTCCGAGCGGTATCCGGCGAAACCAATTCGACTATTGCATGCAAGTCTCCAATCGCCCTCACTGCGTCCCGAATCTCTGGAACGACAGCATCTTGCGGCAGTGACGAACGCACTCCCATATCTCCGCATCGCAACGGGGATCCATGGATGAGAAAATAACTCTGACAAGTGAAAGGACCGCTAAGGAATGAGCCGCAGAGGAAAAGTGATTCGGTGGATCTGGTTCTTTGTGACCCTGGGACTGCTACGGTACGGCTTGTTTCTCGCGTTGGTGGCCTCCCCGCCTGATGCCGCGCAAGGCAATATGGTTCGGGCATTTTATGCGCATCTGCCCAATTGGGTGGGCGCGAGCATCTTTTTACCTCTCAATCTGGCGGCCTCTCTGGCCTACCTGCGACTTCGATCTCGCAATCCTGCATCCGCGATGAAGGCGGACGCGCTCGCGCTCGCCAGCGCAGAAATGGGCGTTCTTTTTTGTACTCTCGGATTGATTTCCGGCTCTCTATGGGGGAGAGAACAATGGGGAATCTGGTGGACCTGGGATCCTCGCCTGACCACCACGCTGATGCTGTGGCTGATCTACGTTGCCTACTTGATGGTTAGAGACTTCAGCACAAGTTCTGACACCGGAACGATCTGCGCCGTTCTTTCTGTCTTTGGTTTTTGCGATATTCCGATCGTGTACATGTCGAACCGATGGTGGCGAACGCAGCATCCAGCCCCGGTCTTCGGTGGCGGACCCAATTCCGGCGTAGCAGCCAATATTGCGTGGCCTGTGTTGTGGAACTCCGTTGCATGGGTAGCCTGGGCTGGACTGATTGTCAGTATCCGTTACGCAACTGAGCTGCGGCGACAGCGACAGCAATCGGCCGCAATCGATGACGTGGTGGTCGAGGAATTCGAAGGAGTTCAACATGGGTAGCGTCTTCGCGCTCGTCGCCAGCATTTTTCCGTACGATCCGGCCATCGACTCACCGTTGGGCCATCGGAACCTCATCCTGATTTATGTTTTCGTTTGGGGAGGGCAATTCGCGTACGGAGCCTACGTCCTATATAAGTGGCGAAAGGTTTCCCGAAGCGCCGGAATTAGCAAGAAAATTCTTAGCGGAACGCACAATCTTAATCGAGAGTGCTGTGCGTTCAGGGAGTCAAGAATCAACGAATGCTCCGTCGCCGATCTCACTCTCGATAGGTAGGTGCAAGCGTATACTGAACCGCGAGGCGCGCATGGGTCAGTATTTCAATCGACAGGCATTACAAAATACTTCCATTTGCCTGCTCATAGTGTGGCTGCTGCACTGTGGACCTGCCCTTGTGATAGACGGCATTGGCAAGTTGATTGGCTCGCTGATAGTTGCATGCCTTCTGATGTTTGTCGTTTCTCGATCGCCCGACATCCGCAGAGCTACCCTAGCATTCATCCAATCGTTACCAGCCTTTCTTTTTTTGCTTGTGCCGGTGCGTGCGACCATCAAGCAGTTATTGGCAGAAGTCGTCCTGCCAGCACCACCCAGCCTCTCACCCCGCTTTCAAAGACCGCCGTCCTACCCTCTCTCTGTAGTCTTCTGTTGCTCGTATGACTTGCTAGTTCAGTCATGCCTCCGTTTGTTTTCCACCACAGACCCCGCCATTTGGTAAGGGAGAGAGAGAGGTGTATTTCATGGAGATTCCCTGCATTGAGAATCTGGTAGACGCAACACCAGCAAATCCCGTACTCGCTGAATATCAGAGCAAACTCACGGATCTCCAAACCAAAATACGGAATGTGCGGTTGCGACAATCGAATTCTCTGGCGGCTGTTATTGGCTTTGTCGTTCTATTACTCGCTTTTCTGGCGGCAACCCGGGCTAATTCCTCGATCCCATTGTTTCTCTCAGTCGCTCCGCTGATCGGTTTTTCTATGGCGCTGCGGCGACACATCAAATTCGGGGAGATGTCCCTGGAACTGGCGCATGAGATCGATTTTTATGAACGAGGCATAGACCGTCTAACGGGGCGTTGGCTTGGAAAGGGCGCACCGGCCAGGAATTTGCGCGGAAGAATCACCTGTACCAATGGGACCTGAACATCCTTGGAGAAGGTTCTTTATTTGAGCTTCTGTGCACGACGAGATCTGATGCAGGAGCGGAACGCCTGGCCGCTTACCTTTTGGACCCAGTGGAATTGGAAGAAGTGAGAAGCCGCCAGACAGCAGTTATGGAGCTCAAGGACGCAACTTCTCTACGCGAGCAGATTGCTGTGCTGGGCAAGTATAAATTTCAGGACTGTAACAGCTTAGTGCTCCGCGAGTTGGCTCAACATGCCGATTCGGAGCGTCCGCCGGTCGATCCAAGTATTCTTGATCGCATCCGGTCCGATCTGCGTGACCTTGGGATTGCTGGGGCTCGCGAATGTCGTCAGCTGGGGCAGCTTGGCACCGTTTCTGATTCCATTGGCTGCATTGCAGATGACGATTACGATGGGAAAGAGCCGCTGGGTTCGTCCCGAGCTCAAAAAACTGGAAACTCTGACCAATGAGTTCGTCGTATTAAGGCAGGGGCTTGAGCTAATCCAACATCAGCACTTCCACAGCTCAAAGTTGGATTCCCTGGTCCAGGTTGCGCGTCGCCAGGATGCCCCTTCGAAGCTTCGCAAGCTTGAATGGCTCCTTTCCAGGATTCATCAGCGAAAGTTGGATTGGGTCTATCTGCCTTCATTCCTGCTGGCGGCCGGGACGCAGTTGGTCCTTGCGGTGGAGCGATGGCGCGCAGAGCATCAAGAGGATCTGAAATCCTGGCTCGACGCATGGGCAGAGTTTGACGCATTGAACGCTTTAGCTTGCTATGCCTACGAACATCCGACAGCTGTATTTCCCGAATTACAGGATGGAGTTCCGCTGCTCGAAGCGAGTGCGCTGGGCCATCCATTGATTGCGGACGATGTTTGCGTGGGCAACGACGTGGCTCTGAACGGAGCAAGTCGATTTTATTTAGTAAGCGGTTCCAATATGTCGGGTAAGAGTACTTTTCTGCGGGCAATCGGTATGAACGCGGTCCTTGCCTCAGCCGGCGCACCGGTTTGTGCCGCAAGCGCGCGTATGTCGGTATTTGCGATCGGCGCTTCGATATCTATAACAGATTCGCTGCTCGAAGGGAAATCGAAATTCCTGGCCGAAGTCGAACGGCTCAAAGGAGCATTGGATTTGACGCGCGGGAAGTTGCCGGTCCTTTTCCTCATTGATGAGATACTGAGCGGTACAAATTCGCGAGACCGAAGGGTAGCCGCAGAAACCGTGATTCGTTCATTAATTGCGGGTGGGGCTATCGGTGCTCTCTCGACCCACGACCTTGCATTGACCGAAATTGGAGATATAGCAAATCTTCACGGCTTGAATTTGCATATGGAGAGCACGAACCCTGACGATCCTCTCGGTTTCGACTATCGATTGAAAATCGGCGTTTCGCTCCACTCGAATGCCTTAGCAATCGTGAAGATGATGGGGATTCTTGTTTGATCACCAAGTGCATCCCCTGTATCTCGCATTCTGCGTTAACCATCACCTGATCTCAAGTGTCCACTTGAAGGACATAATGGGCACTTGAGTCCCCATCCGAGCCATCAAGGCCCAATCCGGACGCTCGCTTCTACATGCAGGTGGGCCTCAGATGGTGATCATCGACCTATGCACTCGTTGGCGCCCACGTCTCAGAGCGTTCTAGTAGTTCGCCGATAATCGTAGTGAATCCTGGATCCCTGTGGAATCAAACCTCCGGGCTAGATTGCCTGGTTCTCGCAGCGTCGCGCGGCAAACCTAAGTTAAACAAATCAGGTTTGGGCATCTCCTCAAACTGCAATGACGAGAATGATCTCACCGATCTAAGCATGAGCGATCTGGAGGTAAGTACGGCGGTCGAGAGGAAGGCAATTAGTCCCAGATACTTTCCTGTTTGATGGAGCGCCACAGATTCTAGGTGTGCACCCCAGTATGTGAGTGGCAAGACTCCTAAGACATAAATCCAAAAAGCATATTGGATATTCGATTTGCCAGGAAGAAATGAACACGTAAACGGCAGCTTCTTAAATCGATAGAGACACAAATTTATGAGGGTGATTCCCAAGAGCAACAGGACCAAGAGATGCGCGATCGCTAATCTCCAAGGCCATGCATATAGAAAAACTGGTGCGGATACGATCATCGTCGGCAACAATCCGAGACAAAACAATGTGCGCCAAGTAGCGGCTTGATACGACAGCACATTGTGCATCTCGGTTATCCGAAAAACCCAATTTGCCCGAAGCGAAATCGGCATGGACGATACGATACGGACTCCAACCGTTGGGATCGCCAGCATCAGAAGGCTCGCAAGGAGCAACGACGAGTCTCCAACGGATGATAGGGACCCTTGTGCCTCCCGATAGCTGATACTTGGTCGGGCGAAAACAAGCGCTATGGCGAAGCCTACTCCCAAGTAGAAACTGAGGATGATGCGATGAGGCCGGCTGCGAAGCAACGTGCGAAGGCTGAAGAATAGAATGGCCGTTTGAATTGAACTGCCGAGTTTCAGTGGCCACGCCCCCTTCCTAGAGTGAGGCCGTATGTCCGGCTCTTCCACTGCCAGCCTTTGTGTCTTCAAGTATGAGAAGACGTAGGCGATACCAGCTGCAATTATAGCGATGGCCAACCCTATGCTAGCGCGGCCTACTAGCGGTGCAAATGCCGGATCCGGTGCCCCATTCAGATCTTGGAACAGGGCCAAAAACCAGTAAGTCGGTAGCCATGCGAGCAGCCTATGAGCCTCAGGTATAGGAAGCTGAATCACCGTTTCCAATGGCGGTTCGAGGAAATAAACGGTCAGGAAGAGGCAGAACAGCGCCACTTGCAGAGGAGCCGATAACCGCAGAAAGAGCTGACGCGAAAAGAGTTGTGCGACGAACCATTGCAGTCCGAGAACGGAGCAGAAAACGAACGCTCCAGACGCAAACATGGTCGTCCAGTACGCGGTGAGCGACCTCAGCAGACCCGTTGGACCGCTCTCGCTGGGGAAAAAGGTCAACGGCCAAACGCAACCAGCAAAGACGTTCAATGCGAGAATCGAAAGGCTAAGCGCAGAGCCGACAGCTGCCACCTTGGCTAAGAAGATAGTGCGAGATCGGATGGGCAACGGACCGAGCACCAACACATCACGCCTATCTGGAAACGTGGAATCCCAGCTTAAGACAGAAATCAAACCGACAACGACCATTGTCGTAGCAATCAGTACGTGTTCCATAGTGACGATCGTTTCGTGTGGCAGCCCTCCCACAAGGATTAAAGGAGCTGTGAAGACGAAGCTAATAGCGGCAAGTAAGGCCCCAACTTGCCCTAGCAGCTTGGTCGAATCGCTATCCTCCGAGAGCAGTTCTAGATCGACAATTCTGAAAAGAAACACTTTGAAGAGTATGCGGAACTGGGACTTGTTCACCTGATTTGCGTCACGCATGGATGAGGTCCGCGATTTGTCGCGAAATTGCTGCCGTGTCTCGTTCAACCGCTAGTTGGGAGAAAATACCTTCCAGGGTTGGAAGTTTCATCGATGACCTAAGATTTTCAATGGAGTTGTCGGCTACGATCTTGCCGTGGTGCAAAATGACCACCCGGGAACAGATTCGTTCGACTGTTTCGAGGTCATGGGAACTGAAGAGAACTACCTTGCCCCGCCCCGCAAGCTCGTGAATGAGGCTCCGCAGCACCAGAGCCGAACCAACATCCAGTCCGGAGAACGGCTCATCTAGCAATAGCAGGTCTGGGTTGTGCATTAAAGACGCGGAAAGCAAGATCTTTTGTCGCATGCCCTTCGAGTAGGCTGAAATCGGGGAATATCGATCGTCATGAAGCCCAAACAGCCGAAGCAACCCATCGATGCATTCAGAGAAGTACTCGGGAGCCAGGTTGCGTAGCTGAGCAACCATGATCAAATACTCTTCTCCGCTCAAGTGCGTATAGAGATAAGGCTCCTCGGGCACATACCCGAGGCGTTTCTTATACTTGATTGGATCTGTTTGAATAGGGACGCCCCCGAACAAGATGTCCCCGGACGTTGCCTCAATGAGATTTGTGATCATCTTCATTGTGGTGGATTTTCCAGATCCGTTTGCCCCGAGATAGCCCGTCACTTCACCCGGCTTCGCTGTAAAACTTACATCGTCCACTGCCGGAATACCGGAATACCTTTTTGACACGTGACAAAGTTCGAGCATTCTTGTCTCACCCTAATGCCACACGCAACGGAGGCACCCTTTTCTAAATTCTCGGCGTGCGTCTTTTCCAGATTGCCAGAGGTGTTTCTTGCATAGACAGAAGCACGGACGGACAGCAGCTGATTGACTTCATCTCAGTCAAATTGGCAATCGGGATTGGAAGGTTTTAATAAGATCATTTACATCTCGCGTTCCCAGGAATATCCGAAGCCCGCAGCGAGTATGTCTGAGCGAGGTAGCAACGCAAACCCTCCTTATTCGGAGCGCAACGCCCGCATAGGGTCGATGGAGGCTGCACGTCGAGCAGGCAAATAAGATGCGGCCATAGAAAGCGCCAAAATAACTGCGACAGCGCCCATGAGTGCAAGCGGATCGAACGGGCCGACCCGGAATAAATACATCCGGACCAGGGGCGATATAGCCATCGCGCAAGCCATTCCAATCGCGCATCCGATGAACGCAAGCCGCGCCGCGGACGCAAGCACTAATTGGACAACTCCCCACCGGGAGGAACCCAACGCCATGCGGATCGCCATCTCATGGTTGCGCAACGCAGCAGAAAACGCAATCACTCCGTATATCCCCAGGATGGCCAGTAACACCGCGACAGCAGCAAACACCGTAACCAAAGTGGTGTTGAACTGGCGTGGGGCCTTTGTCTCTCCCACCGCCTCATCCATGCTCTCCACCTCCGAAAGGGCAAGCTGGGGATCGATTGAATGAACGACATTGCGAATTGAGGTTTTCATCACCTTAGGATCCAACGGCGAGCGCATCACCAACGACAGCTGATTGCCGACGATCTCGTCCGGTTTCGCCATTGCCCCCAGAGAAGCGCGGAACTGACTGAGCGGCTGATAAAACTGATCGGAGGTCGGATGGTCAGGACCACCTTGCTTCACATCGGCAACTTCTCCAACCACAGTGAGCCATGGTGTTTCCATCTGCGACTCACCGATACGCAAGCGCTTGCCTAATGGATCCTGTCCGGGCCAGAAACGTTCGGCCAGATGTCGGTTCACGATCACGACTAACTGCGATTTGTCATTGTCGGCATCGGTAAACATGCGGCCTCGCCGCAACGTAATACCGACCGTTGAAAAGTAGTCACCCTGGACCGCTGCAGCGGTAGCAAGGCTGGGGCCCGCGCCTTTCGGTGAAACATAGCCATTGACGACGAACGGCATGAAGCCGGAGTCACCTCCGCCGAACTGTTCCGGGAAGTACGTCGTCAGACCGAAGGATTCCAGGCCGGGAAGCTGTTGCAATTTCTGCGTCAGGGTGGCTCGAAACGTGTCGCTATCCGCTTGCGTCAAGTATTTCTGTTTCGGCAATGTATAGATGGCTGTAACAATATGTTCAGGCTTGAATCCTAGATCGACATTCTCCATCTTTTCAAAGCTGCGCAGCAGCAGGCCGGAAACAACTAACAGCACCATTGCCACGGCGATCTGTGCTACTGCAAGCGTGGAGCGAATCCTGCCGTGCCCACCTGTAACGCCGCCCGCTGGGCCGCCGTCTTTCAACGCCTCGTTCATGTTGGTGTGGATGGCGGCGACGGCGGGGCCGAGTGCCGAGACAGCTCCTGTCACGATGGCAAGCAAAACGGCGAAGGCGATCACCGGCCAATTCAATCCGATTTCATCGATGCGCGGCATATTTTCCGGCAGTAAAGTGAGCGATACGCGAAGCGCGTAAGCCGCGATCCCGATGCCAAGCAAACCTCCACCCGCACTGAGAACTAAACCCTCTACAAGCGATTGCCGGATCAATGTGGCGGCGCTCGATCCCAGAGCCAGCCGGACGGCCGTCTCCCGGCGCCGACGGATGGCGCGGACCAGCAATAGCCCCGCCAGGTTGGCGCATGCAATCAGCAAGACTACGCAGACAATCAGGAAGAAAGCCCGAATGAGCGGTCGGACCTGCGTCCCCATCTCGTCCACGAAGGAGCGCACGACACTGCTGATATGGAGGCTCGCCATCGAAGCCGGGTAGCCGCGCACAGTTTCGCGCACCACGCGATTCGCATCCGCTTGCGCCTGTGCAGGCGTGATGCCAGGCTTGAGACGACCAATCATTTGCAGGCCTCTCCAGCCGGGCTGCATCAGTTCAGCCTTGTTCAGTTGGAGCGGTATCCAGATTCCACCGTTATCTATATGTCCCGGCCGAATTGGAAATTCAAACTGGCGCGGCATAACTCCGATCACGGTGTATGGGCTTCGATTCAGGACAATTTTTCTTCCGAGAATCTTGGAATCGCCGCTAAACAACCGCTTCCATACCGAATAACTCAGGACAACGAGCTGTTCGTTGTTATCGATCTCCTTTTGAGTGAAAGTGCGGCCCATCAGCGGAGATATGCCCAGCGTGGGGAACAGGCCTGCATCGATTGGGCAGGTGTCCAGAGGAGTCGTCTTCCCGCCCTCCGCGAGTTGAAATGGCCAGACCCACTTATAGACGCCTAGGCTCGTAAATGCATGGGTATCCCGCTGGTAGGCGGCGATGTCGGGAGCCGTAACACCCACCTCTCCGGACGCATTGCCAGTTGGCACTCCCTGCAACCGATCGCTGAGCACATACAGTCCGCCCGGGTGTTTATATGGCAATGGACGCAGCAGAATGCCGTACACCATGGAAAAAATCGCGACTGTAGCACCGATGCCGAGCGCAAGCGTCAGCACAGCCGTCACCGTAAATCCGGGCGACTTGCGGAGCTGCCGAATTGCGAAGCGAATATCCTGCAGCAGTCGTTCGGCCCCAAGCCAGCCCCATGTCGCTCGAGTCACATCCTGTATTAACGGAATATTTCCAAACTCTCGCACCGCCGAGCTGCGTGCGAGGGTTTCCGCCTCACCTCGTGCTACGCGGTCTGCGACCGCCATTTGCAGGTGACTTTCAATTTCTTCCTGCAACTCATCTTTACGGTGAAAACGGTTGATTCCCCAATGCAGCTTCATGCCTTGGCCTCCTGCTCCGGCTTGCTATGCATGACCGATCCAATCGCGTCGACGATCCGTTGCCACTTGCTTAGGTCGGAGGCCAGTTGCTTCTTACCCTTTGCCGTAATTCGGTAGTATCGGGCCCTTTGATTACTCGCTGATTGCTTCCACTCCGATCGTACCCAGCCTTGTCGCTCCAACCGATGAAGAGCTGGGTATAGCGAACCCGTCTCTACCTGAAGAACTTCGCCAGACCGCAGACGCAATGCCTGAACGATGCCATAGCCATGCTGCGGCCCCCATTGCAGGGTCTGAAGTACAAGCATGTCCAGCGTGCCTTGCAGCAGTTCGATCCGATTCTTGTAGGGACTTTTCTCGCTCATGGATGTAGACACTCTACCTCCGCTGGAAGTAGGTTGTCTACGTCTTAGGGGCTCGAATCCTGCCGCCACTAGCGACCACATTCCCGGGGCCACCCGAGCCTACGCGTCCCACTCAATTTCGCAGCCGACTCTTGCCTTCCTGCGCCTTCAGGAGGTGGATGCCGCCCAACTCCGGATTTTCCAATCCCGATATCGCTCGGATCGCCTTATCTTGACCAACTGCAATAAAGCCGACAAGGCGACGCGACGAGTACATGGGTGCCGGCGACGACTTCGCGCCCGCTACGGCTTCGGCCCCGACTTCCTTATCGAAATGGAGCCCTACGTCCGCCACTACAATCTCTACTCCGCCACCCTATCCGACGATCCCTAGAAGCGGCCGTAATCCAGAGCCGCGCGTTTTTGATCTTTAATCCATTCAGCACCGATCGCGGCCAGGAAAACTCGAGTCGATGAGTGCATTGGCTGAACTCGCCAATTAAACTGGACGTATATCATCATCTCAGAGCCTGCACCTTTGGAAACAAATACCCAAGATGTGAGAGCCACGGAGTCGTTGAGGATGTTTCGTACCAGCGAAGATTACGAGTATTTTGCGAACTACATTCGAAGCGAATCCCGATACGTTTTGGATGTGCGACAGCAAAAGTTCCTGAATGCCATTGTGGAGACCAGTAGGAAGCGGAAGACCACGATACCGCGAGGCCAGGTTCTATGGCGTTCGGCGCAGGGCTATGTTGCCGAGGAAGGTGTACACGCGCACGACGTCTTTTTCCAAGAGTCAATTGAACCGCACGAGATCGAACGCATGAAACCGCTCAGCGATAAGGCCTACGAAGGGCGCGTGAATCCGAAGGGCATTCCATGTCTCTACATGGCAACAAATGTCGAAACCGCCATGATGGAGACTCGTCCTTGGGCGGGTTCTGTTCTAACTGTTTCTCAACTGATCCTGCTTAAGGAGGTCACGGTGGTCGATTGCACGTTGCCGGCCACCTTTAATCTCGAAATCAAAACCCAGGAACAGTTGGAGAGCAATAGCTGGTATGTCCTCAACGAGGCGTTCTCGCTGCCGGTATTTCAAGCCGAAAACGTTGCGGATTATGCTCCTACCCAGTACATCGCGGAAGCTTTTCGAGCAGCAGGATACGACGGAATCATGTATACGAGCCAAGTTGGCAATGGTAAGAACATTGCGCTGTTCGATGTGAACGCGGCCGAAATAGCAAGCAGACAACTGCGATATGCCAAAGGCCTGTCCTTTACCTTCGCCGAAGTCGGTGCTGTCTTCTATGAAGAAAAATACAAAGGGCAACTGCTAGCGGGTCAACAAGAGCCAATTGCCGAGACCGGAATGTGATCGGACCACCCGTTCGACGGCGACAAATCTGACAGGGACGAAATGTATAGGGATTTTCTCGAGTCTGGGTATGCACAGGCGCTGCAGTACCGAAAGCGCAAACGTCGCTAATCTCCGGCTTCTATGGCAGATTGAACAGGCTGTGATTGCATCCGCATGTACCTATTCGACAGTCGAGAAGGCATCGGGAGTCCAAAATGGGTCTCCGAGCTCATGCAAAGAATCGAAGTGCTTACAGTTCGCAGGCAGATAAGCAAGCTTGTTGCTGGGCACCACTGTCTGCAGATCGCCATCGTATTCCAAGAGCAACGGCGTTGCCTTGTGGGTCTCCCATGGCGTCACGAGTTTCATGAAGAAGCCAACGGCGATGGAAGCGAGGGTTCCGTTCGGCCACACGACCTGCGGCTTTCCACCCGCCGCACCATACCGTGCGGCCTCTTTGGCCAGCGCCGTCATCGGTGACCAGACCCATACAACGCATGCAGGGCTTACCCGGCATCGACAACATCACCTGACCGCTGATTGAAAATTCCCCGTTCGACTCGTGGACATCCATCCCGATGTCGATCAGAGGGATGAGAAACCGTCGCGCAAAGGCTCTCCAGTTCGCTGCGACAGCCGATCGAATCGACGCACGCGAAGATGACATCGACGTCGCGCAGCTCAGCCGTGACCTCGGTCCAACTCGCCAGACGCTTGACGACCTCGGCGGCGGGATTCACGGCCTTGATGACGCGCTCCGCGATATCCACTTTGGCAGTACCGAGCTTGACGTCTTCCATGGTGGCACCGACAAGCCGGTTGAGGTTCGTGTCTTCGATGAAGTCGGGATCGATGGGCAGGAAACTTGCCCAGGCCGATATGGGCCAGTTGCTGCGCGACGTGGGAACCTCCGCCGCCCAAACCCACGAGAGCGGCTCTGGAGCGACCCAACACGATCTCCGAGTCTGCCCCGAGGAACGACTGGCGCTCGCAGATTCAACTTGTCAGCCATTTGTCACCTTCCATGTGCATCGCATCGGACTTCCGACAATCGCAACCTCCACGCCGGACGGCGAGGGGCTGCCGGGAATCCAGCATTGACCGACCGCTGAATCAAGACTGAACACAACCGCTCCGTGAGGAAGGCTGGGCTGAACATTCCAGAAATCCGGTACGAACAAAGCGTTCTCCCGGAGGTCCGTTCTGCTGAAGCCGGGGCGTCCATGATGCTCGTGGAGGTGAACGTGAACCATCGAGACGGCCTCCGTATAGGTCGTCTGCAACGCTTTGCGAAGGCCAGAGCGGCCGATGGTTGCACCCGCAGATGGATCGTCCACGTAGTCTCCATCCTCGACGTGATGGACGCCTCCCGCGAGCAGGAGCAGTGACGTGGCCGACAACGCCGGGCGGCACTTCAGAAAGGCGACTCGCTCTGCCGCGAAGTCGTGCGGTTCGCGCAGCCGCTGGACCAGATCATCGTAGAGTGTCGCGGTCAGCTTCAGGATCGTTCTCATCGAAGCCCCCGGAGATGCTCGGCAAGGATTTCCGCAGGGCGCAGGTGGGCCGGCACCTGGTTCCATGACCATGTCCACCAAGGTCTGCCCAGCACAACGTGAGAGCTCCAGTTCGCGCCCCTACCGGACACCGCCTGCTGCAAGGAAAAGACGGGTCGGTGTAGCCTCCGTGCTGGCCCAGGCAGAGGAGAGCCTGCATTTCGCGTGGTGTGCAGCCTTCGGGAAGCACGAGGCGAGGAAGGAAGACGAAATCGACTCCACCTTCCGCCTTCTCCGTCACGTCGCCAAAGGCCGCCCGCAGTTCGTCGAGTTGCTCCGGGGCGACCATTAGGACGACTGCCCCTGGCGCACATGGCTGACGAAGATCTCGCCTCCCTTGATGTGGACCGTACCGTTGTCGGGGAGTTCCTTGAATTCGCCACCGATGACCTCGTCCAACACGCGGGACGGATCGACCCCGAGAACCCGCTTAAGTTCGGTCACGGTGTACGTCCCGGCCTGGATCGGTCTTGTGCTTGCCGTCGATTGTCACCTGGACGATCTTGGGGGCCGTGGTGAACTTCTCGACGCCATGCTTGCGGAGATTTGCTTCGGCATGGGGGGAAATCAGCTCCGGCTCTCCGTGCCGGAAGTTCTCGAAGACCTCGAATACGAGCTGCCCATCGCGCCCCGCCAGGTGGAGCAGCTGATTGCCCGGTGATGTGGGCCTTAGGCCACTCGTGGTACTTGTCGTCCACCTTGATACGGTAAGAGCGGGCAGGCGGCACCGGCTGGTCATGCAGGCAGCAGTGCTCGATATCCGCAAGTTCGACTTCAATCGCAGCCAATTCGACCGCCTCGATGGTGACTGCCTGCTCAACAACACCCAGTTCCTGGTTGAGTCCTTCACGATTCATACGGTTTCTCCGTCTATGCGGCTTGCGTGCATTTGGTGCCGGTCGCAGCCGCTCTCACTGGGTAAAGCGCACGCTCCTCCCTTTTTTCGCCACGCCATGGCAAAAAAAATCAGGACCGGCGCTTTAATGATTAGATAGGGGTGCTCGAGGCCGTTCATGAACGATGCGGAATACCGAAGGCTACTCAGAATTCTCACGGTGCGTGCCTGCCGCGTCCTGAGCGTCGCTGCGTCCAAGGGCGAAGACTGGGTTCTCGGGGAATCCGGCAAATCCCCAGCCGACTTCGCCGCAGAGACACTCATCCGCTGGGGCACGAATCAGCTTCAGTTCAGCGGGCCGCCGGAGGCGCTGCCGGGGTTTCTGATGACGGTAATGACGAACGCGATCATCAGCACGCTGCGGAAGAATGCGGTAAAAACGGCTCGGAGCGGCAAGACGATGCAGGCCGACGAACTCACCGAAGATGCCTCTCCCCAATCGAAGCCGGAGAGCCTCTTCGACCTCCGTTCGCTGCTGCGCGACGACGCGTTTCGCGAGGCGCTGGATCAGTGCACCGCAGACGACGAGGACTTGAAGGAGTACGTCGTCGCGATCGAGACGTTTGAGGACACCATCCCGGCAGCTCGCGACATCGCCTCGCTGCTGGGAGTTCCGGTGACCGACATTTACAACCGCAGGAGAAAGCTAGCCCGGCGACTTGGGAAGCATGGCTTCACCGCATCGCGCCGCAGGAGCAAGGTATGAAGAAAAAGAACGAGGAGAATCGCCACGCGGAATCGTTCGAGGAAAGTCTCGAAGCCCTATTTGGACGAGAATTGGACCTCACCGATGAGGAGCTCGACGAAGAGCTAGAGGCTTGCGGAATCGATGCCTGCAGAGCTGCAAGCCGACGTCCATAAACAGCTCTTCGATTACGCGAATCATCATTACCGAACGTTGGACAAAGACGTTCCAGAAAATCTGGAGAAGACGCTACGAGCCCTCCGACCTCCGAGCGCTGCGGAAAAAGCCAAGGCTGTAGTAAGGACGGCGGAGAATCTGGTCGGTAGCTTTCTGGACACTGCAAAGGCGAAGTCCGCGGAGACTTTTGAGCACGACCTTGCCTGCCCAGACGAGGCAGCCTCAATTTGCTTTTCGCAACAAGAAGGAATTGTCGGCGGCGGACAAGGACCTCTTCAGAGCGAGCAAGAGGACGTCGATTCTTCCGACGAATGATGAAGGGAGAGGCTCGATGAACAAAGAGGTCGCGATCGAACTGCGACGCAGATTGCAGATCAAGGGAGCTCTCCGCTTCGAAGACATCACCAAGCCGCTCGGCCTCTCGGTGAAAGAGGTGGACTCGGATGGTTTCGACGGAGCACTTGTGCGTCGATCCTCTGGAGTAGGCGGTCGCATTCTAGTGAAACGAGGCATCCGAGAGCCGGCTCGAAAGCGGTTCACCACGGCCCATGAAATTGGGCACTACCTCCTCCACAAAGACTCGGACAGCATGTCGTGCGGTGCGAAGGAGATTGCGAACTGGACCAATTTCGAAGTCAATCCTGAGCACGAGGCAGACGAGTTCGCTTCGGAGCTCTTGCTCCCGAGCGCGGAGATGAAGTCTCACATTGGAACGCAATGGCCTTCGCTCAAACTCGTCAGCGATCTTGCTGCGGAGTTTGAAGCCAGCCTGACGGCCACGATCCGGAAGTATTGTGAAGTCGCGACGCAAAGCTGTGCTGGAGTTTGGGTACAAGACTCGCGTGTTGGCTGGTTTTCCCCTTCTCCAAGTTTTCCGCACTGGATCAAAGTCGGCGAAGAATTGGATGCTGGTCTACTCGACTGCAACACGCCTCTAGAGGAGATGATCGAGGTGAGAGCCTCGGAGTGGATTCCTGCGTTCTCCGAAGATATGGAGTCAACGCTTCTCCAGGGATGCGTGAGAATGCCCACCTACAGAGGCTCGCTCGTTTTGCTGTGGGCGAATCGACCGCTCAAACATCGGACCGCAGAGGATGACCTGCTCGAAGAACTGGATACGGACCGGTTCGACAGCTATAGGCGTGAGCGTTGGCCACGCAAAAAGTGAGTTCACGCGTCGCACGAGTGCGACGTAAGTAGGAAAGAGCTGAGCTGATGCCAGATCGCCAATGCACCCTTCGAGGCCGGATTTGTAACGAAGAGTCACCTTGTGTCGAGTACACAAATAGAGGCCTTTTGCGGCGCGATGAGGTTCACATGGACCTGCTTCGCCCACTAATTCGTGCCCGCAACTTCGACTCCGACTGATCGACCGGCAATTACACGATCGCCGTCCGCGGTCAGCCCATACTAACGTATCGCAGATAACCTAGGGGAGCCGTCATTCCGACGAAGCCTTGGACCCAGCCGTCAAGAACTTCTTCGTAGCCTCTGACGGCGTGAGGATCTCGCCATCGACCAGCATACGACCTATATAGCGGCGGTTAGCACCGAACTCCCACGCAACGTCATGTCCTTTTCTGGCGAGATTTGCCCACTTGGAGGCCTTGGTCGCGTTCTGCTCCAGCCAAAAATTGCCGTCCACGTCGGTGAAGGAACGCAAACCATCCTTTCCCGTTTCTCCAGTCCACGTCGACATGTCGGTGAGCTTCGGTTCCATAAACAGATTTGATGCGAGAGTGTGTGCTCCAGAATAGATCGAGTGGCGTCGCTCATGAACTGAGGAATCGCCACGATCCAAGGGTAGAGCACATTTTGACCTCACACACCTCTCTGAAAGTTCTTCGGTTGTTTACTAAGCGAAATATAGCCGACCGTTCGACGCGCTTCGCGGGGGCCTGCCTCGCCGGCGACGAATTTGCGCCCGCTACGACTTCGATTCCGACTATCTGATCGAAATTAGCCCCACATCAGCCACCACGATCTCTACTTAGTCACCAACCCAAACCATCCCTGGTAGCAGCAATGATCCAACATCACCGAATTATGGGTGTCCGATCTCTCGCTTCTGAGACATGGGATTCTCGATCCCTTGACGCCGCGACGATCAGTTCCCGAACCTCTCAATCTGTCCGCGAACGACCGCAAAAACTTGTGCACAGCGCCTATTTTCTACTGTCCCAAGTCCTTCAACACGAACACGCTACCAAGACGAAATAAATCGCGATCAATAGGTGGGCCGCCTCATAATCGCCGGACGAGAAAGCCGATACAGTCTGAAGCAATGCGAGAGATTCAGAAGAGGGATCAAGTGACTGTAGAATCCGCGCAGTGGTTCATTACAGGAGCTTCGTTCTATCCTCAGGGAAAATGTGGGGATCACAGTGAATGCCGACCATGAAACATCCAGCGCCGCAACTCCAAGCGACGGCGTGACACCGACTGAGAGACGGTTGGCAAAGCTGTGCAGAAATTCTTTTCTGTCTCTGTGGAGCTATCTCTCCGTCTATCGGGATCAAGGTCGTGTTGGCCGCAAAGGCGACGGGAAGGAAGTCTGCGACCTTCTGGTGATCTTTGAGAACCATATCCTCGTGTTCAGCGATAAAGACTGCGAGTTTAAAGACACGGGCAGATTGGAGCTTGATTGGAGCCGATGGTGCAAGAAAGCCGTACTCAAATCCGCCGAACAAGTATTCGGAGCAGAACGATGGATAAGGCGCTTCCCGAACAACTTGTTTCTCGACAGGGATTGTAAAACTCCACTTCCCGTTGCACTCCCACCTATCGAGACGGCCGTCTTCCACCGAATCGTTGTGGCACACGACGGAGCGCGGCAGTGTAAGAGGATTCTCGGTGGGAGCGGCAGTCTAATGATAGACAGCACCGTGACGGGAGACGCCCACACCACCCGGCCATTCACCGTTGGTAACGTCGCCCCCGTAAAGGGTTTCGTCCACATATTCGATGACACAACTTTGAATATCGTGATGAAAACGTTGGATACGATCACCGACTTTACAGCGTACCTAACGAGCAAGGAACGCTTCCTCGTTAGTGGAACGCCCGTACGCGCTCCTGGGGAAGAGGAATTATTAGCCCTCTACCTTGGGAGACTTAACGCGGAGGGCGAACATGACTTCACGATCCCCGGAGATTTTGATTGGATTCGCCTCGATGAGGGATTTTGGGACCGATTCATGAATAGCCCTGAACGTCGCGCCCAAATCCAGAGCGACAGGATCAGCTATGCATGGGATGAACTGATTGAAAAATTTGTGTTCCACGCTATGGCGGGAACCCAGCATTTCAACAGCGGACGTCCAATCAGGGATCAGGAAATTATGTACCGCTGGATGGCACGCGAGCCGAGAACACGGCGACGCATGCTTGCAGAAAGTCTCGCCGAAGTTCTGAAACGGAGCGTGAAATCTGGAAACTTGTGGGACGCTCGGGTCATGGTCGCGACAAGGCCCACAGACCCCTATTATGTGTTCCTCTGCCTTCGTCATCCACCCAACGTTTCGGATGAGGAATACCGCGAGAAGCGATTTGGGTTGCTCGCAGATTACTGCCATACAGCCAAAATAAAGTGGCGTGATTCGACTGACATCATCGGGATTGCTACTGAATCAGGCGATGGAACGCGACGCTCTGAGGACCTCTTTTATCTGAACGCTGCTGGATGGGATGCAAAGGCAGAGGCGGAGGCTCGCGATGCTCAACAGCGACTGGGAATACTCAAACGAACAAAACTCACTCGAGGACGCGAGTTCGAGTATCCCGTCGATCACACAGGTCGGGCACGAGAAGGCACTATCCCGTCGCGAAATTCAAAGTGCCACTGTGGTTCAGGAAAGCGATTCAGACATTGTCATGGACGCAAGTTCTTTCCGAAACCGTGAAAACGTTGCCCCGCGCGGATACACTCAAAAATTCGTGCCGCATCGACAAACTGTTTGGATAATCAGATGGTGGGATCATTGTCGCTGCACCTGCGCTGCTCTAGAAATCGCTGATTTCGTCCTGAATCTTCCTCTTGTCCCAACTCTACGGCGCAATGCGGTCCACAGTAGCCTGCTTTGCCGGGGCCAGCGCACGGAACACCACACCAAACAACGCCAGAACTCCCACGCCGACCAGTTCGTGGTGTGCAATCATGCCACGTATCCCTTGATAGCCCATTACCAATGGCGTGCGCCAGGCTCGATCTTGGCGTGAAGGCGATTAAAGAACATATGCCCCCAGCATCCATCAGACGAGGAACAGCGCACGATCGCTCCCGCGGTGTGGGCAATCCATTGGCCTGGAGTTTTCGGTCTTCCAAAGTTGAACACGGAGTAATGTTAGCAGCTATGCTACGGGTAAGTTGACTTGTAAAGTGATCGCGGGTATCCACGGGTGACAGGCTATTCGGTGGGTGTAGCTTTCCTTGGGATAACAGCTCAATCCGTGATTTAGTTTGTTGCCGAGAGCGCAACCACTAACTTTGGCTCCTTTATCTAAGCCCTGACGATTCTCTCACCAAATTCTCGATGAAGTTGACTCATCATGAACACGTTGATCAGAGGAATAATCCCGATAGCAAAGCGGGCTCTTAATCTGTTGACAACAACTTAGCAGGTCGCGTGGGCGTATGGTACGCTACCTCGGGAGGGACCACCATAGATGAACACCACGGAACTGTTGGCAGAAATCGATAAAAAGATTCCCCCGCCTCCAGAAGGTGAAGCGCCTGCTCGGGGGTGGCGGAGAAGGGATACCCTCTCTTTCCAAGAAACCGGTTCACAAGAAGACGGGTGATGAGCGCAGAGGCTCGTGCGAAGATTGCAGCAGCACAACGGAAGCGCTGGCGCGCTCAGAAGAAGGCTAAATAAGTTAGCCTCGAGAGGCCCGTTCCAAGGGTACTCAGGACGAGATTAATTCGGCGTCGGATTAGTTGGCCACATGGTCATCAATGTCCAACACGCATCAGGCCTCAGCCGCGAAAGCATCGATAAGGGTATCTACCTCGTTCCAAATCTCAATTAATCCTCTCAGCAGAGAATGGCGTTCACGCTTACCAAAATATCTGAAAGATACACCTGGGGTGACTATGCCATATTTGTGTGCTGCTCGGATCAGCATGGCATGGTCGGAGTCGGCGAGTTCGCCTGCTTCGTATAGCCGTATTCTTCGTCTTGGAACTCGGCGAACTGGGGGTGGGATTCTCGCGTTGGCAGTGGAAGCAACGATCATCAACTCCCGGTGCTTATCGAATCTGTCCATGTTGTGGAGAATCATGAGCAGATGATCCGCTGCGTCGGCCCCCGCGTTGAACGGCTGAAGGTCTTCGATCAGTTTCAGAACTCTATCATTCTTGATTCCCTGCACCTTCCGCTTGTATTTCTCTCGTTGCTCACGATTCATCGGCTTCTGTTCGAAGATGGGGAATTCAATTCCGTTTGGATCGCTGGCTCTCGATTCAGAGTCAGAAAAATGCCAACTCACATGATCCAGACAGGAACGCAGGTGGTGAATAATCTCTCCTGTGAGAACGGCAAAACTCAACGGAATCGGCTTGGTCCTGTGGTAGGTGACTGCTTCCTCCCACTCCACGCTGTCTGGATCGGGAAGGATCGGATATTGCCCTCGCTGAATAAATCGATTGATTTCGGAGTTCAACTGGTTGATGTTCTGGTTGGCCCGCTTTAGCTTTTCGGCAATTCCCGCAAACGGATGATCGGATTCATCGCGCCACGCCATGTCTCAGCATAACAATGCGGAATAGCAAGGGCAATGTGGTATATGGGTAGCAATGATCACGGCGTGGACAACGAATCTCTACCTAAAATAATTGCCTAAAATCCTTGTCTCCAAGGTAATTTAATTGCTTTATAGCCATGAGAGCCTGCGTAATGGGTAGTTCTTCTTGGGAGGGTGTAATGAGGTTTGCGAAACTGCTCTTGATTGTGTGTGTGTTGCCGGTGTTTCTCTTAGGCTGCGGCAGTACAACCAAAACAGTGAATGTCCACAGTGAAGACCCCATGGTGATAGGGCAACAGATGTCGTGCATTTATCATGTGGGAAATCTCTACTGTGCCTCGCCTTTATTGAAGGTGGAAGACATTGACAGCGGCATATCATGTCTCATGTTGTCTCGGACATATATTTGGAAGAGAAAAATCCTGATCTAAAGGACAACGGATCATTCTCCACAAAGTTCACTTCAACTCCCCGGCAGTATTCAGTATGGGATTGCAGTAGTACCGGAGTTGCGGAACCCGCGATTAAGTGTGAACTCCTACGCAAAGCCGACCCAAAGCTGGTCAAGCAGCAAGAGCAGGACATTAAGCTTAGCGAAGCCCAGCTAGCCAAACTCATGACCCTCACTGAACAACGCGCTATCTCCTCCTGCGGCACTCCCTCCTATAGAACAGAAGGATGACAACATTTCGCATACAATCTATTTTCATTCGAGCGAGGCTGGTACGGTCGTGGAGATTCAGTTCTACACCGTAGAGATAGCGTGACTCTGGCGAATATCCCTCCACAATTCCATGCCATTGAAACAGTCGACACGTCAAAAGAACACACCTTTGACACCAAAGGCTTCATCATATTAAGAAACCCACCCCTTGACCAAAACCCGGCTAACCAAATGGCTTCTGTTCGAAAGTACTTCCCCTGCGTGCTGAATAAAGCGGGGAGATGAACCTGCGTTTAGTGGACTTCCGGAGCCTGGTTATTGCCCACCAATAGCAAGAAACTCCCTTTGGGCTGGTTATCACTCATACCACACGGATGTCGATACCGGCTTTCTTGAAGGCTTCATAGGTCTGCAGCAGACCCTCTGGCGGGGACGAAACATCCCCAGCACTCGCCACCAACAACAGTCCTGATGGCGGATTGGTAGATGCGGCACTTCCCAGACCACTGACGGTCCAGCCTTTGGCTCGCAAAATCGATAATAGTTGACTGGCCAGTCTGCAACCCTCATTGTCATTAGCTACGCAATGGATACCGCTGAAGCCGAGGGGTCGAGGTCCAAGGTTCTGGGCAAGCACGGTAGCTTGCACGGGTTTAGCACTCGGGGAACTGGCCCATAATTATTGGTGACGGTGGCTTTTCTGTTGTCTCCATTCACGCAAGGTCCGGTGTTGCAGGTTTGGCTTCGAGTTCCTGAGTTTGGGTCAAATATTCCCGCGCCCTTCGGGATACCGGGGAGAAGTTGCGCCTCATGTTTGGGGGGCACCGCCGGGTTTTTCGTAGCTGGGGGAGTTACGCTGGTGGTGAGGGGTACGACCTCGACCGAATTCGGCGTCACACCGGTTACTGGCCTCTGAGCAAAATCCTTCCAGTAACCCGCGTCGCTTTGCCAGCGTTCGGCCTCGCTCTGCCAGTGGTGGGTCTCTTGTTGGGCGTTCTCTAGACTCATGTGGTACGAAAAGGCGAACACTCCCCAAATAGCTCCCAACATTATCAAGGCTACTATCAGGCAAGAGTAGGGTGCTCCCTTTATGACGGCCCATTCTTTGCGTACTCTCTCAACAGTTTCCAGCATACTGGGCAACGTACACCTACGCCGAAGTTCGGGGCAAGCAGAAGTTCACGACGTGAAGGACGGATTTTACGGCTAACGGGTTGAAAACGCCGTCAACTGCGAACAGCGAACCACGCTGAAGCCGGTTCGCACCAGTTCGTGTGGCGGGATTTTATAACCGCAGTGCGGTCAAGGAGTCGTCAGGTCAAAAGACTTCGGATTAGCGCGACCTGCAATACCTACTCGTTAAGCAGATACGGAAGCGTAGTAATGATCTTTTTCGTGGAATAACTCGTGTGGGTTTTTGGCTCCGTTACCTTGAAGCTCAATGCACCGTGTTCAACACCCACTTCTGCCACCTTGTCATACTTGATTGTTTTTCCATCCGGCAGATACAACGTCAACTGCGCCATAGATTTCTCCCTTCACACACACGGAGTCTAAACCATATTGGCACTGTGGATTTACTCAGCTTATCCCTCTCCCATCAGCTTCTCAACACTCTTTTCAGAATCATCCTTGCAAGGTTCACGCTGTTCGCAACCGCGCTCAACAGCCCTGGCGTTGTTGTGCTGATGTCATCATGCGCAAGCCGTACAGCCGCGATGATCGAGGCCGCAATGACAACCGTGGATGCGAAGCGATCCTGCTTTCTTCGTTCCTTGCTCCTCGTATGCAATTGCTCTTTTCATCTCGCCCCTGACTCACCACCACCCGGTAGACTGCACAGGTTTTTTCATCAATGCGGAAGACACGCGGCCTTGGAAAATATCGTCTGGTAAGTATCGGCGCTGCTCTCCGCAAAGCGGGCACGTGGCGATGATCCAAGTTGAGGGCAACTTCTCGACTGGCGCAGGTATGTGGCGCTGGCAACCTTTGCACGCTATGACGAAGGCCTGGCGGGCGGTGTCTGGATCCTGAAGCATGGCTCCATCAGAGTAGGCGAAGAAACGGCGAATGTCCACTCAGCCGTATTTCCGCTATTTTGGTGACCATATCCAGCCGTGGCGCGTATATTGAATTCGCTAGTCCCCCCTGCATCGAACACCAACACAACATGAATTCGCTCAGGAGACGCATACCATGGTACACGCAGTCAGGGGCCTTAAGCTCACCTTCTGTCTTGCCTTGCTTCCGACAGGACTAGCCTTCGCACAAACCACACCGGTTGAAGTCACTCCAGCCGTAGTTGCTGCTCCTGTCGCCTATGTCTACATAGGTACAACCAAGGGTGTCTACCTTTACGACGCCGCATCAACGGGGCAACTGACTCGTGTATCGAGTTCTGCTTACCAGCCTGCGGGGCTGGCTATTGGCAGTAATGGCAAGTATTTCATCAGCTTAGGAACGTATTTAGTCCATTCGTATCTTGTCGCCTCGAATGGCGCCATCGGCAAGTCGGTATCATCGATCGATACACGGAAATATTATGAGGCGGATTGCGGGGCGGTCGCAACCGAGGGTCTCGCCACTCTAGCTCATACTGGTCAACGCCTGTATGTTGTATTTCCTGTTCTATCTGGTGACTGTTCCGCTGCGATTCAAACGTACGACATTACAACAACAGGTGGTCTGACCTTTAATGGCAACATCATGACCGGAACCAATGACGGTTCGGGGCTTTTGCAGGCACCAACCATCACCGCGAACAACACCTTCGCCTATGCCGCGAGTGACTTTGGTTGTTGCGGGTTGCAGCCTCCTGCGTGGATGGGATATCGCGTAGGAAGCAATGGGGAAATGCAGAATTGGACGTTCAATTTGTCGTATATGACTTCTTCTGCGACAGAACCGGATGGATATTACCCATTTTATGTTTCTGCTGACTCGGCCAACCATTTAGCAGCAATAGTTGCTGCTCCTGTCAATAACGGTAATCCCGGTGACTATAACCCCGCCCAGCTTGCCAGCTATACTGTCGACAGCCAGGGTAATCTTTCCACTACATCTACTGCGGCCAATATGCCTCGCACAGGCTTGGGGGCTGGATGTTGTTCGCAAAACGGCCTGAATATGTCCCCATCAGGCAAACTACTGGCTGTAGCAGGAACAACTGGAGTACAGGTCTTCCATTTCAACGGGGCGAGTCCGATTACACCTTACAGCGCGGTACTTACGACATCAGAAATTGATGAAATTCACTGGGACAATAGCAACCATCTCTACGCCCTTAGCAATACCAAGGACAAGCTCTACGTATTCACCGTCACTCCAACCTCTATCAAGGCCGCTTCAGGCTCACCGTTCACAGTAGGAAGCTCACCGATGGACACCGGAAGAAGCCCCATCGTCGTGTCCAAGTAGACACAACACGAGAAGGCGGTAGACCGCGTCGATGCGCGGTCGCTGAACCAAAGTAGGAGGGTTCTGCATTGATCGCCGGTGCCCTTCTTCGTTCAGTGCACCTGCGCCCAATCAGCATTCGCAGTTGATAAAACCGTCGCTCGAACCAGGACATTTCCAATACATTCAGGATTTCCCACTCGCGGATTTACGGGGATTTAAGAGGACTGATCCCAGGTATGGCGACGACAGAACCATATGCCGATCGCCTGGAGCGATGGAGCGTTCTCAATTCACGCTTCGAGCGAACCCTTCTGAAATACAGGAAGGCCGGGAACTGCCGACTCGATTGCGGACCAGTCCTGAAAACGCGCCAGAGTCCCAGAACACGTCTGGAACGCATAATCGTAAATGCACTCATCGAAATTCAAATTATTTCGAGAATCGATCGGTGTTTACCGCTCCCCTCTACGAGTTATCGTGTATCACCGCAATCGGTGATTTCGGACGGTTACCGAATGCGCCGCGAATTCGGTCAGAGTGCAAGCATCTTCTCGATAGCGGACGTCGCTGAGTCCTCGGATCTACGTTGCCAGACGTGTTTACGGTCACATCCAACGGCCGGCGCACCTACTATCCTTCCGCAATATGCACCTTCTTTGTGTAGACCAGCTCTCCCTGCTCGTGGAGCCCGCTTTCCGTCCTCCTTCTCCAGCAGCCAAACACAATCCCTTTTCGATGAATGTGAGAGAGGAAACATTCCCTATGATCAGATCCTTTCAGATGATTGGAAAAATGACTAGAACATCATCAGTCAATGAGTGAAATTGATTCGAATTATCATCAGCACCTTCCAACATCAGATCAATTACTCTGATCATCACATCAGCAGCACCACCACCAATGAATGTTTATTTATTCTATTTAAAGAAGAACAGGTGGAACAGGCCCTGGAGGAAATGAAAACGAAGACAAAATGGGGACGCTGGACGCTGGATACGGAAGTTTTACCGAGTCTGGACATTTGTCCCTATCCTGCTAACAACGCCAAAGTAACCAGTCTCCTGTCGACGCCGGTTGTGAGTTTCCTACGTTCACCGCGTGGCTAGGTCATTGGACACAACACCTGCAAGAGAAGGCTTGGTTGGCACCCAGGACCTGTGGAATTTTGTGGATGCGGCGCAGGACATCTTTCGCCGGGGTGGGGAATGAGTAGCCTCACTATTCATGAATTGAAGGCGCAACAGCGCTGGGTTTTGTGGCGTCTCGAGCCAAGGTCCGGCGAAACTGCACTTACTAAGACGCCGTATCAAGCAAGCGGTATCAAAGCGAGTTCCATTGACCCATCTACGTGGGTCACTTGCTCAGCAGCTTTGGCCGCTATGAGGCCGCCCTCGCGAGCGGCCATCCGTTCGACGGTGTTGGACTCGTATTTGGTACGGTGGATGGTGTCCAACTCAGTGGCGTGGATATTGATAAGTGCTGCGATGCGCACACAAGCAAATTCACAACAGAATCGCGTGAAGTTGTCATTGGTCTGGACAGCTATTCCGAATTCAGCCCCTCAGGGACGGGAACCCATATTCTTGTGCTTGGCGGATTGCGTGGTCGCAAGGGTTTGCATGAACCTTACGACGGTTGCAAAGCGATAGCGATTTACGACTCCGGAAGATATTTCACCTTCACCGGACGCCATCTAACAAAGACGCCAAACGACATTCTGTGGCATGAGGACGAACTCAATTCGTTGTACGACCGCGTGAGGGCTGCAAAGCCAGGAAAGCCCGGTCTAGTAGTATCCGTTTCGATATCCGAGGCGGAACGCCTTCAGCAGCTCATGGACGTTGACATCAGCGCATACGGCGACGATCATAGCAAGGCCGACTATGCGCTCTGCTGTCTCTTGGCGAAGAAATTTGACTTCAATGCCTTCAAGATGAATGACGAGTTTGAAAAGTCCGGCTTGTATCGCGAGAAGTGGGACCGAGAGGATCACCGCGAGAACACAATTGCACGGGCTATCAAAGCTGTTGCGCGTGAAACCCCCATTCTGTTTGACCACCAAGAGATTGATGACGATTCTCCCACCGAGTACATCGTGGCGGCCAAGCCCGCCAAGGGTGAGCTGAGTCTTATCGGCGCCGCTAGCGGACGTGGCAAATCCAGTTGGATGATGCCACTGCTCGAAGGCGTACGGCGTGGTGAAGCCGTCTGGGGTCACCCGGCAGACAAGCCGCGTGATTACCGGACCGTATTGCACGACCGCTCAAAGAAGGCCACGATGAGAACCATCAAGGCACAACACTTGGGACAGGAGTCGATTGATCGGCTGGTCGGGCTTACGCGGGAGCAGCAAAATCGCGATCCGGCTGAGACGCTGGCATCTCTCATCGAACAATGTCCAGGCGTCGAATGCTGGTACATCGAAGGCATTGATCTTTGGTTTGGCGACGCTAACAAGATGAGCGACGTGGCACCTATCCTGGATAACCTCGGACGCGTCGCACTACAGTTTGATATTGCTATTGTGGCCACCGTGGGCAGTCCAAAAATGAAGGGAAAAGATCGCTACTATGGACGTGA
The DNA here is from genome assembly GCA_963821145.1 of uncultured Acidobacteriota bacterium. GTDB lineage: Bacteria > Acidobacteriota > Terriglobia > Terriglobales > Acidobacteriaceae > JAKAAZ01. Next base: position 49,193 of record CAWGCV010000020.1, on the reverse strand, counting down.
CTCTTTGTTCGGATCTTCTGCACTTGGTCGCAAAGTTGAAACCGTTGTTCTGATAAGCCTCACGGATGAGACGGACAACAACTCCGCGCGACGACTCGATGCTTTGAAGAGGAATGGCCCGTGCGAAACTTTCTACTTCTCGTTTAGCCCAGAACGAGGACTGTACGAGGTTGAGAAGCCGGAGGAAAACCAGAAAGAGGAACCCAAGTTAACCTCACCGGCAATGCTGCGGATGGGTGTGCTTGTGGAAGCAACCTTCGGATATGACCAACCTGTTGTGTATCGTGAACGGTTTGGAAAGACACGTGACTTTACGCATGGCTGATCTGGCTGACCAGCCGGACGCTCTATAAAAAAAGAAGCACTACTTTCTGACACGGCGGACTGGAGGCGTAAAGGTAAATCTTTCAACGGGGCCCGATTTGTAAAAGTGAAAGGATCTGCATTTCATTTTCACAAATCATGACTGGTTTTTGACAAACATAAGCCTTTTGTTTTCAGTCACAGCTATGGTTCTTCTAAGTAGATACCTCTGTATATGTGAAGAGATTATCTCTTTTCACAACCGCCTAACTTTCTCACGACATTGTGAGCAGACCACAAATTGAGGACGACATGAAAACGCTAACGGCGCTCGCAACATTGATTCTGCTCATGGGCACGGGCAATGCACAAACTATAAAGCCCGAGACGCTCGCCGAAGCCACAGCGAAATCTGTAGTTGCGGCCAAATACTTACAACTTGCGAATGACCCAGACGTGCAACATTTCCTTCTTAATGCCTGTCTTGACGCCGGTGGCCTCCGGTCGCCGGAGCAGGAAACCGCGATTATCAATGGTTGTACGGGCCGGTCGATAGCAGAGTTTCGCGAAATTACCCAAGAGTTTACCGCGCTCATGGAACAATGTGTCGCGTTAGGAGGCACAGGAGACAGCTGCTCCGGCGGAATCTTCGGGAAGTAACGAACAGCGTGGCGAATCGCGAGCCGTAACTCGCGCTGAAAACATCCACCCGTGATATCACCTCCACCCAGCGAGCTGTTGCAGCTCCCGACAGATGGCAAGAGAGGCAGTTGTAAGCGACGGCGGCGCGTCGTACTTTGCAGTATCGATCTGTGTAGATCACCGTACATCAACATTGCGTTGCAATATCGCAATTCAACGCGACAGCTTCACGTTAACTCGTTTAATGTCAAACACATACTAGCCATACCGGGGTGGGGTAAATCTCTAGACCAAACCCTATGAAAGGTCGCAGCCATGGATAACTCTACACAGACAAACAATTCGCAAAAAAGAGACAGTTTTGTTGCACTTTAACCACACATTAAGTCATAGAATATAAAGGACTTAAGACGCAGGAACCGGCTGTTTTACGAGCTAAAAATTGCCGCAAAAATGCTGCGCCCGAGCCTTGGGAGCTTGACACATTTGATCTCTGGTACGGTAGCTGAACAACGGGCAGATCAGGCAAGTACGTAAAGGGTACGGGGGGCAAATCTTGACCGGGCAGGTCGCGTAGGCCACGTGGACTCCCAAATCCCGACAGACAGAAATACATCCCGTTTTACCATGCCAAGTCGGACAGATTATTTGCACGCCGGAAACTCCGAGGAAAGGTAGATATGGAAATTACACCTGAAGCGCCAGTTCCAGGAACGATCGAGTCCCTCGAGGCCGCCGCCGATGAACGCATCTTGTACGATCGCAAGGAAGCCGCTCGGCAACTCTCCATCTCCGTGCGGTCAATCGACTACATCATCGCGGCCAAGCGATTGGACACGCGGCGCATTGGACGCAAAGTCCTGGTCACTCGCGCCTCTTTAGTGCGATACGCGTCCGGCAATCACTTCGACGTTAAGGAAACAACAGCAGCCCGCGTCGATGCGTCGTCCAAATGTGCGTAGCGGGCCGTCATGCTGATTGTCTTGTGACCCGCGAGGGTCTGGATAACCTTCAGATTCGCGCCGCGCATGGCCAATCGTGAGCAGAATGTGTGCCGGTTATCATGCCAGCGATAGGAAACAACTCCCGACTTGCTGATGGCATCCTCCCACCACTTCCTTGGGTAGGCAGCGAACACCTTCTCATCCCGCTTCGTGGTTGCCGCTCTCGATTTGATTTTCTTGAACGCAGCCTCTACGGTGCGATTCATTGGAATCGAACGACCACTAAAGTTCTTGGTCTTGCTCAGCCTCACTTCATGGCGAACAAAGTCGACCTGCTCCCACGTTAGCTCAAACTGCTCGGACAAGCGCATCCCCGTCCCAAGGGAAATGTCTAGCTCTGGCAGGTGTACCGGATCAATGACGGCACGTAGAGCTTTTTCTTCTTTCTCTGTGAGCCATCGGATGCCGCCATTCTCTTCGTGCTTTTGTCGGACCAGTCGGGCCGGGTTGCTGGTGACCTTACCATTCCGGAGGGCCTCACGGAAAATGAGCGAGAACAAAGCCCGGTACCTGTTGCTCGTTGCCGGAGTCTTTGTATTTCGAGATAACCATTGGTCGATATCTCCGGGTTTGATCCCATCGGCGTGACGACCTTCAAAGTCCGGTCTGATTATCGCCACACGCCCAGTGATGTTCCTTTGATCCCTGTGGTGAGCCTGCGAATAAACCAAGATGTCATCGCAGAGAGTGCCAAACCGCACTCCTACAGCGCGGAGATTCTCAGGGAGTTTGAGTCCTACTCTCCGCTCTTCGGTGCGCTTTCTGAAGAGGTCAATTGCATCACTCTTGCGTCCAGCTTTCTCCCGTCTCAGCTTGCCATCAGCATCCCGGAACCTAACCCAAAACACGCCGCTTCCAGGAATCCGTTCCCAGACTCCTCGTACCTTTGATTCTTCCCGCTGCTCCGTTCGTGCCATGGATCACCCGTGACAACAAGTATCACCCTAAGTATCACCGGGGTCAAGGCGAATGCTTCCTGCGGAGGGCCGATTCTCCAATATCTCTTTTGTTTTGTTTGGTGCCGGGAGGGGGGGTCGAACCCCCATGACCCGAAGGTCGGCGGATTTTGAGTCCGCTGCGTCTGCCAGTTCCGCCATCCCGGCGCGGTGACACTGTCGATTCTAAATGAAGACCGCCAAGTTGGGCAGAGCCACACTCTGTTACCCGCACGATTGAGGCACAGAAATACTGAATATAAGGCCGCTTCCGCTGAAGATGCGCCTACTACCTGCGCGCCTACTTTTTCGATGCTGTCATTGCATCCAGCGCCAAGTTCAACTCCAGAACGTTGACTCGGGGCTCTCCCAAAAATCCGAATTGTCGTGGTTCGATGTGAGCCTGTACCAAATGCTCCACCTGATCTTGAGGGAGTCCACGTGTTTGCGCGATGGAAGGAACCTGGTATTCGGCAGCCGCGACCGTGATGTCCGGATCTAATCCGGAACCAGAGGTTGTGACCAGATCGACAGGGACGTTTGCGTTGCCGTTTCCGGCTTTGGCTTCGCGGCTCTTCCAGGATTGCACGCTCTGTTCCACACGAGCGATCAAGGTAGCGTTGGTCGGCCCGAGGTTCGAACCGGAGGAATTTGACGCGTCGTATCCAGTTCCCGCGACAGACGGTCGGCTATTAAAATAGCCAGCGCTGGTGAAGGGTTGGCCAATCAATTTCGACCCGATAACGGCACCATCTTTTGTGATGAGTTCGCCGTCGGCTTTCGCCGGCATCAGCAGGTGCGCCAGCCCAGTAACTGCGAGTGGATAGCCGAGCCCGAGCAGAACAGTCGTTACCAGAGTGTACAAACAAGCCGTGATGAATTGCTTCTTCATATCGATCCTCAAATCAGGTGCATGGCCGTGATCGCCATATCAATTAGCTTGATACCAAGGAAGGGAAGAATGATGCCCCCCAGTCCGTAGATCAAAAGGTTGTTGCGCAATAGAACTTCTGCATTCATCGGGCGATATTTCACGCCGCGCAACGCCAGCGGAATCAGCGCAACAATAATTACGGCGTTGAAAATGACCGCCGAAAGAATGGCTGACTGCGGCGTTCGCAGATGCATGATGTTCAGCGCACCGAGCACTGGAAATGTTGCGGCAAACATTGCGGGGATGATGGCAAAATATTTTGCGACATCGTTGGCGATGGAAAATGTTGTCAGCGCGCCGCGGGTCATCAACAGCTGCTTGCCGATTTCCACGATTTCGATGAGCTTGGTGGGGTTGGAATCCAAATCGACCATGTTGCCCGCTTCTTTTGCGGCCTGCGTGCCGGTATTCATCGCAACGCCCACATCCGCCTGGGCCAGCGCGGGAGCATCGTTGGTGCCATCGCCGGTCATTGCGACCAGCTTGCCTTCGGCTTGCTCGCGGCGAATCAAGTCCATCTTGTCTTTCGGTTTCGCTTCCGCCAGAAAATCGTCAACGCCGGCCTCGCGAGCGATCGCCGCCGCCGTCAGTGGGTTGTCGCCCGTGATCATAATGGTGCGGATGCCCATGGCGCGCAGCTGAGCGAAACGTTCGCGCATGCCGCCCTTAACAATATCTTTGAGATGGATCACTCCCAGGGCGCGATTGTTTTCCGCCACCACGAGAGGTGTGCCACCGCTACGCGCAATTTTCTCCACATCGGCGCGGACCTCATCGGCGAGGATGCCGCCGGAGGCTTGCAAATACGTTGCAATCGAATCGGCTGCACCTTTGCGAATGGTGCGCCCGTCGACGTTGATGCCGGACATGCGCGTGGTGGCGCTGAAGGGAACAAACTCCGCGTGCATTGTTGCCAGGTCACGTCCGCGCAATCCATACGTCTCTTTCGCCAGGACAACAATGGAGCGGCCTTCCGGCGTCTCGTCGGCAAGCGATGACAGTTGAGCGGCGTCGGCAAGCTGGTCTTTGCTGACACCGGGCGCCGCCAGAAATTCCGTCGCCTGTCGATTGCCGAAGGTGATGGTTCCGGTCTTATCGAGCAGCAGCGTATTCACGTCTCCGGCTGCTTCTACCGCGCGTCCTGACATGGCCAGCACGTTGTGCTGGACGAGCCGATCCATGCCGGCGATCCCGATCGCGGAAAGCAATCCGCCAATCGTTGTCGGAATCAAGCAGACAAGCAGAGAAACCAACACAAAGACTGTCTGCGGCGAGTGCGAGTAGAGGGCAATCGGCTGCAGTGTCACAACTGCGAGCAAGAAAATAATGGTGAGGCCGGCAAGCAGAATATTCAATGCGATTTCGTTCGGGGTCTTCTGACGCTCGGCGCCTTCGACCAGGGCAATCATCTTGTCGATGAAGGTTTCGCCCGGGTTGGAAGTGATGCGAATCTTGATTTGATCGGAGAGAACGCGAGTTCCTCCCGTAACCGCCGAGCGGTCTCCCCCGGACTCTCGAATGACGGGAGCTGACTCGCCGGTGATGGCGGACTCGTCAACGGACGCAACGCCGTCGATGATTTCGCCGTCGCCGGGAATCATTTCCCCAGCAGACACGATGACAATATTGCCGGAGCAAAGCTTGGAACTGGGGACCTGTTCGATTGCGCCTTTATCGTTTAAGCGATTCGCCATGGTCTCGGACTTGGCTCGGCGCAGTGCATCTGCCTGTGCTTTGCCGCGGCCTTCTGCCATGGCTTCTGCGAAGTTGGCGAACAGAACTGTGAACCATAACCACAGCGTGATCTGGAGATTGAAAATGATTGCCGATCCATGTCTGCCGATATGTTGCAACAGAAGCACAGTGGTGATCACGCTGCCGACTTCGACAACGAACATCACGGGATTCTTCATCATGTTCAACGGGTTCAATTTGGGCAACGAATCGATCAGGGCGCGGCGTGCGATCTGAGGATCCCAGATCGATCGTTGATGCGTGCTTTTTGGTTTCGCCATCTTATTTCTCCGAACAGGCATGCTCTTACTAGAAAGTTTTTCCTGCGTACATCAGCAGGTGTTCAAGGATTGGACCCAACGTGAGCGCTGGAAAGAAGGTCAACGCGCCGACGATGACAATTACGCCGGTCAGAAGAATCGTGAATAGCGGCGTTGTCACCGGAAACGTGCCTGCCGATGCGGGAGCGATTTTCTTTCGCGCCAGGTTTCCAGCGACCGCCAACATGGGCACAATCATCAGGAATCGTCCACTCAGCATCACAACCGCGAGGGCAAGATTGTAGTAATTCGTGTTGGCATTCAGTCCGGCAAAAGCCGAGCCATTATTGCCGGCCGCCGAGGAAAACGCGTACAGGATCTGCGAGAGGCCATGGGGCCCAGGATTGCTAATGCTACTCAGTCCCAGATGCGGCAGCAAAACCGTCGCCGCGCTAAAACATAAAATCAGCAACGGGAAAATGAGGACGTAGAGCATCGCCATTTTTACGTCGTAGGCCTCGATTTTCTTGCCTAGGTATTCCGGCGTTCGGCCGACCATCAATCCCGCAATGAACACGGAGAGAACAACGAAAATCAACATGCCATACATTCCGGCGCCGACACCACCGAAGATGATTTCTCCCAGCATAATGTTGACCATTGGGACCATTCCGCCCAGCGGGGTAAACGAGTCATGCATGCCGTTGACGGCGCCACAACTCGCGTCGGTGGTTGCGGTCGCGAACAGCGCCGTGTTGGCAATTCCGAATCGGACTTCTTTGCCCTCCATGTTGCCGCCGGCCTGCGTTTCTGTTGTTTGCTGCGCAACGCCATGCATTAACGGATTGCCGCGCGCCTCCGCCCAATACGCCGTGGTGACGCCGGCAAAGAACAAAATTCCCATGGCTGCAAAAACAGCCCAGCCGTGAAGCGGAGAGCCAGTCATGCGCCCCATCGTGACGGTCAGTCCCGCAGAGATCGCGAAGATGGCCAGCATCTCCAGCAGGTTTGATAGCGGGGTAGGATTCTCAAACGGATGAGCGCTGTTGGTGTTGAAAAAACCGCCCCCGTTTGTTCCTAGCATCTTGATGGCTTCTTGCGACGCCACAGGCCCCTGCGCGATGGTCTGTGTGGTGATCACCTGAGAGACAGGCTTTCCTGCGCTATCAGGCGCTACAACGTTTTGCGACTCCACCAGGTGTGCAGTGCTATAGGGGTGCAGATTTTGTACGACACCTTGCGAGACAAGCACCAGAGCAAACACGATAGAAATAGGTAGCAAAACCCACAGAATTGCGCGCGTTGCATCGACCCAAAAATTACCGAGAGTATTTTGTTCGCGCCGGCTAATACCGCGTATGAAAGCAATGGCCAGTGCGATGCCGACGGCTGCCGATGCAAAGTTATGGTAGGCGAGCCCGGCCATCTGGGTCAGGTAGGTCATCGTGGTTTCGGGCACGTACGACTGCCAGTTCGTATTCGTAGTGAACGAAGCGGCGGTGTTCAGCGCCAACACCGCTGGCACATTCGGCAGGTGCTGTGGGTTCCATGGCATCCACGCCTGTACACGCTCGATGAGATATAGGACCAGCATGGAGACGAGGCTGAACAGAAGCATCGCGATGCCATACTCGGTCCAGCGCATCTCTTTATCCGCTTCGACGCCCGTCAACCTATAAAGGATGCGTTCGATTGGAACCAGCACGGGATCGAGAAATGTTTTGCGGCGCTCAAAGACATTGGCCATGTAGATGCCGAGCGGTCGCGCAATCAACACGATCAGCAGAAAATAGAGGGCGATCTGGAACCATCCATTGGCCGTCATGGCTAGAACTTCTCCGGGCGCAACAGCGCGAACACCAGATAGATGAGCATGGATAACGAAATAAGAAGCAGGATTGCGGATTCAATCATCATGGAATTTACCTCAAGCGCTCGCATCCGAGCGTGTAACCAATTGCTACTGCGAAAAACAGGAGCGACAGCAAAACCACCCAAAGATCGGTCATATGTTTTCCTCCTAATACGATTACCAAGCGCCCTGCATTTGCCCGAACCACCAGACCAGGCCGAATCCAGCGGTGGTTTGCTGCGGCACAAGTTGGTTGACGGTTGCGGTGTGGAAATAGGGCTGGTTTGAGAAATCCCTGCGCCATTCAAGGAACACTTTGAACCCATCCGCCACTTCATAGTCCGCGGTTACCGTCGACTCCTTCAGTGCTTGAGATGCGTTGCTAAACAATCCCTGCGGGTCCGATAGGTATTCGAAACGCGTAGCGAGCGCGAATTTCGGGTTCCATTGATAGTTGAGGTAAGCCGCGCCGCCGGAAACATGTTGCGGGGCAGATTCGCTGTAAACGCGGTTGATCACATAGTCGCCTTCGCCGACCAGGGTCCACTTCGGTGTGATATTCCAGGTCGCATAGCTGTCGAAGATATGCTCTTTCCCGTTCGGCGTGGGAATGATTGGGGTCGCCGTTTGTGTCGAGTCTGGATTTCCGCTGAGCACAAAAGTCCGCTGCTGTTGCCCGAAGAAATAATTGATCTGCCAACTGAGATTGCTGACCGGATGGAGCGTGAATGCGAAGTTCTGCGATTTGAATCCGCTGAACGCGTCTGTCTGCTGGGCTCCATTCACCAGCCAATACGCGACCGTCAGCTTCGGGTCAAACGTATATGCCGTTCGAAAACCCATATGGTAGTACGGCAGGAAGTCAAAATAAAACGAACGCGAATAGTTGAGCTGGTCTTTCGTGTAATTGCCCTCGACCCCGAGGGCGCTTGCCCATTTGCCAAAGTCAATGTTGAGACCGCTGCCGACGGGCGCGACGTAGGTGCCATACGCCTGGAAAACATTTCTCCAGGTGCTTGGATGCAACTCGTTGTTCGCGTTTCCCTGCAGGGTTTCCGTTGCCTGACCAAACATAATGTCGAGCCGGCCTCCGATTCGTTTTCCGTGGGCCGCATCTGTCGGGTGGTTGAGCACGATATCCGCCTGGTTCAGACTGAAGCTGTTACTGGAAATATCGTAGGCGCGAAGCTGATTCATCTGTCCGATGGGCTGATTAAAGTTGTATTCATAGTAGCCGTCGAGTGTGAAATTTAGTGTTGTTCCATCAAGAAAACTCGGAATCGCCCATGCCTGAGTTTTCGCCGTGGTCGCGGTAGTGGCGGGCGCCATGGAAGTCGGCGTAGTTGTGACGCTGTGTGCAACTGCAGCAGGTGCGGGATGGGTTGCAGGCGACGCCGGCTGCACAGGGGTTCCCTGACTGGCTGACGCGGCGGAGGACGGAGTCATGGGTGCGGCGTTCCCGTGCTCTTTTTCCAAAACTTCAACGCGCGATTGCAATTGCTGGACCAGCTGCTGAAGCCGGTTGATCTGCTCTTGCATCTCAGGATTCGCGCAAGGGGTTCCGGAGGGAGGGGACTTCGAATTGTCCTGAGCCCGAACCATGGGAGCGATAAGTAGCACAATCAGTAGAAGCCGCATGTCCTCACGATAACGCTCAATTTCCCCGTGAGGTGCATGCGTTTTCATTTGGAATATGAATTCTTTCAAACACGGGCAATCGTAGAAGGCACCCCTTTCCAGCCGATGTGAAGCGGTGGGGTTGAGGGGGCGCCTAGACCTGTGCCTGCTTTGGCACAGAAACCCCTGCTCTGCGTCCTCGCCCCTCATATGTGCCGAGGTAGGGGTTGGAGTTTCTCCGACCCCTGTGTCCCGGACGAAAGAACCGTACTCGCGATGAAATGTGGTTTCGACTTTCATGCTTCACCCACTAGAAATGCCAGATCAAATCCGCAGCAAGAATCAGGTCCTGGGTTTTTCCGGTCTGATGTATACCGTTCTGCAAATTCGCTACCGCCGAGCCCGGAGAGATATTCAACGCCCTTAACCCATATGGGCTAAATGCATGGACATAACTTACCTCGGGTCGGAAGGTGATCGTGGAACCCGTCCAGAAGTCGAAGCCCACCATGTGCTCTTCATACTTCCCGGGCGTGCCGGTGCGTTGACCCTTGATGTCGTCCACAACCTCATTACGGATGTTGAGCGAGGCCTGATTGTGCATAAAGTTGTGTTCCAGATAGTTCACGATGGCCCACTCCGGCGCGAAACAGCGGCCAGGTTGTGCCGATGCAGCCAGTCTTGGGTCGACGCAGACTGCGCCGAAGTTCAAGGTAGCGGCACCACCTCCGGGACGATAATTTTGCGCTTCAGGCCACGGAGTTGCCGGTGTGTTGGCGTACTGAATGCCGGTCGTCGGATCGGTCCCGTTGTACCAATACATATTCGGTACGGCCCTCATGTACTGGTACCAGCCTTCCGTATCTGTGTGCCAAGAAGCGTTGAATTTGTGATACCAGGTCTCATAGTAGGCAGCCAGGTTGTTATAGGCATACTTGCCATCGTTAATTGAGTTGGCACAGGTATATAGATCGTTTCCGCCATTGCTCCACGTGTAAGCCACGCAAGTATTGCCGGTTACTTTGGCGTCTGTGGTCCATGGCATCACGTCGCAACCAGGCGACAACCCAGCTTGCACCGTCCAATGGTTGTTCACCTTGACGGTGGCATTCACTCCGGTCTGGGTATAACAGTCGAACGTATACAGGATCGAATGGGAGTAGGTGTAATTATTGGGTGCGAGTTGGGCCTCAATGTCCGGCAGCGAAATGTACCTGCCAATGCGGACGTTCATCCCCTGTGCCACTTTCGGGAAATAAAGATCCGTATAAAACATCACCGGATCGAAACCATACATGGCATTTTTCACAAGCAACTGCTGACTCAGCATGCCTTTTGCTGTCGTAAACCGATAGTCCACCCCGTATAGAGCCGTAAGCCGCCATCCCCAGTCAAAATGGTCCTTCTGCACGGTATTTGGATAGCGTTCGTAATACAGTGCAGCCTGATCGAGTTGGATGGTGTTGGGATATTCGTCGTAGGCGCTGGGCCAGTTGGCTGGAATGCCCTTCGATGCATTGCCGCGATTGTTGGTTGAGCCATTCGCGCCCACTTCCAACCAGCCGTAGATTTTGGCTCGGCTCTTATTTTGATTGATCGCCTGCATCAGCGGATAGCTGGTACCGTCTGAAGCTCCAATCACGGGGGTGCCACCAATGGGCCAGTCCGAGCTTGGGAATGGTGGAGAAGGAATCGGTGCGGGTGTTCCCCGGCGATCTTGTGACGTCGCTTGCGTAATTGCCGGATGACCCCCCCAGTCCGCAACGTAGGCTCTGCCCAGCCGCGTAAAAAAACCAGCATCGCTGGTTGGTGTGCCGGCTACCGGTGTGGGAGCCGACGGCAAAGATTGGTTCGTGGAGGAGGATGTGTCTGCCGTGCCATTAGCCGATGAACTCGTTGGAGATTGCCCGTAGGCGGTCGCAGCGATCAGCGCCAAACTCAGAACGCACATCGTCGCAGAAGGTCCAGACTTGTTGGAGTTGGTGGAAGAGTGGTTGTCTGTCAAAGGATGGACGATGTCCTCGCCCTTTGTTGTCGATTCACGTTTTGCCTGCGCAAAACCCCAGTAGCAAAACAGCAAGAATGCCATCGCTACAATAAAGCCCGTTCCGATGAAGAGTGCCCCTAACATGATTACCTGCCCAGTTCGGTTGTTCTCGAACTGTAGTTAGTTCACTCTCTTGGGCATAAAAAGGGCGTAAGAAGGTCGTAAGAAAGTTATAAGGATGCCTGAGAACGGGCACCGTCGGGGACAAACCGATATCCAACCCAGGGTTCGGTCAGAATATATTGCGGCTCATCCTGGGGCTCGATTTTGCGGCGAAGTTGTCCGATGAGGACCCGCAAGGATTCAGGCTGATCCACGTTATAACCGCCCCAAACTGCGACCATGAGCGTGCGGCGAGTGATGACCCGGTCAGGAGACATCGACATTGCGTGCAGCAGGTCAAACTCCTTCGGCGTCAGATGGACTTCCGCGCCTTGCACAAAGACCTGTCGCGATCCTGGATCGATGCGAAAATCTCCAATCACCACCTCGGCAGTTTTGTCTTCTTTTTTCACGTTTTTGAACCGGCGGAGCGCGGCGCGAACCCTCGCCAGAAGTTCGTCGATTTGAAAGGGCTTGGTCACATAGTCATCGGCGCCAGCGTCCAGAGCTTCCACCTTTATCTTTTCCTGGTTGCGCACAGACAACACCAGAATCGGCACGTCGGATTGCTTTCGAATCGCGCGACAAAGCTCCACGCCATCCATATTTGGCATGGAGAGGTCGGTGATCACCAGGTCAGCGGACCAGCTTTTCAACACGTTGAGCGCAGATTCTCCATCCGACGCAGATCTGACCCGATAGCCTTGGGCTGTGATGGCCATCGACAGGACGCGAATAATTTGCGCCTCGTCGTCGACGATCAGAATTTTGGCTGGTTCTGTTGCATCTCGCCGTTGGGGTGAAAGATCCGTCATCGAGGTCTCAATGCGGTTCCTGGGTCACAATGTGCACATCGACGTGAGGAGCCTCGCGCAGCAGTTTCTGGATGGCCATGAAGTAGAGATAGTTACGCCACCCTCGAACCGCTGAGCGGCCAAGAATAATCTGGGTGATGCGATGTTCACGCACAAAATCAGCGATCGCGCTGGCGACTTTGCCGCCCTGGACATGAAAAACTCGAGCTGACAGGTTTTCCGCAAAGCGAAGATTCGCCGCCAGATTACGGCTCTTCTCTTCAATAGAATCGTCTGGCAGATCGACGTGTAGAACATAAAATTCTGCGTCCATGCCTTCAGCCATACGGGCGCCGCGCGCAATCAATTGTTGTGATGCGGGGTTAGAACTGATGCAAACGGCGACGCGTTCCTGGACCACCCAGTCCTGCCCTAGTTGCTTTCTACGCAGATAGGCGTCCAGGTTTTGATCGACGGCGTGAGTGACTCGCTTGAGCGCCAGTTCCCGCAAGGCGAGCAAGTTGCCGCGGCGAAAGAAATTTGCCAGCGATCTTTCAATACGCTCCGCCGGATAGATATCGCCGCGCCGCATGCGGGTCTGCAGCGCTTCCGGGGTCACGTCGACCAGGACGACCTCATCCGCACGATCCAGCACCCAGTCGGGGACAGTTTCGCGAACGCTGACGCCGGTGATGTTATGTACCGTGGGCGCAAGGCTCTCCACATGCTGGACATTGAGCGCCGACATGACGTCGATCTTGTGCTGCAGGACTTCCAGAACATCCTCATAACGCTTTTCGTGCTTGCTGCCTGGGATATTCGTATGCGCCAGCTCATCAATCAGAACGACCTGCGGTTTCCTCGCCAGGACCGCATCCAGGTCTAATTCTTCAAAGGATGTGCCTTTGTACTCCACCTTGCGGGTAGGGATCGCCTCCAGCTGTTTGGCCAACTCGATGACACGAGGTCGCTGGTGCGTTTCGATGAATCCGATGACCACATCTTCGCCTCGGTTGCGGCGGCGGATGGCCTCGCTGAGCATGTTGAACGTTTTGCCGACACCGGGCGCATAACCAAGAAAGACTTTGAAAATACCTGCGGTCTTTTCCGGCGCTGTTGTCTCCAGCCACTGCTCGGGTGTCTTGACGGGCTTTACATTTCCGGACTGCGGCGTCATTGGTTACACGACCTGAGTAGAATTGGGATGATGCTGCGACAAACCCCATCTCCGGCGATACGGTATGCGTTGTCGGCCATGGCTGTGGGCGTCATTGTCTGGATATATTTTTCTCTGCTGCATGTTAATCACACCACAGTTTCCCTCACATTATTGTTATACGTTTTATTTATTGCTGGAAGGTGGGGACTTTCGAACGCCGTCTTCACGTCGATTATCTCCACGCTGGCGATCAATTTTTTCTTTCTGCCGCCGATTGGAAAGTTCACCATTGCCGATCCTCAAAACTGGGTCTCGCTCAGCGCCTTTCTGGTGACTGCCATTCTATCCAGCCGGCTTTCTGACCGTGCGCGGGATGAAGCGAAAGAAGCCAAGAGCCAGCGGGTTGAGATGGAACGCCTGTATGACTTCAGCCGGCAACTGCTTACGACCGATAATATTCTCGATCTGCTGAATTCAATTCCCAGAATTATTACAGCCACGTTCTTTACTGAGGGCACGGCGCTGCTAGTCAGTTCGAGAAGCAGCGTTTATCATTCCGGGCGAAGCAGTGAGGTGATCAGCGACGAAATGCTTCGTGCCGCCTCCCGCGAACGTGACATTCAACGGAACGAAGAGAAACGAATCTGCCTGGTTCCACTGATGATGGGTGTGCGTCCCATCGGGGCTTTGGGCATTCTAGGGAAGTGCCCTTCACGGCAAAGCCTGGACGCGCTGGGAAGTATGGTCGCCATTGCGGTTGAGCGAGCCGGAGCCGTCGAGCAACTGGGAAAGACTGAAGCCGCGCGTGAAAGCGAAAGAATCCGCAGCGCGCTTCTCGACTCCGTCACGCATGAGCTGCGAACACCCCTTACGTCAATCATGGGAGCTGTCAGCAGTCTGCGCTCGGACCTGCAATTGACGACAGAACAGCGGAACGAATTGCTTTCCATCATCGACGAAGAGAGCGGACGCCTGAACCGTTTGATTGAAGAGGCGGTGGAGATGGCGCAGTTAGATGCTCACGAAGTCCAACTGGATCTGCAGTTGCATCCGGTGCAGGAACTGGTGGATCAATCTGTCAAGAATGCACAGGAAATCGTCGTTGCGCATCCGGTCACCGTGCGACTTCCGCAGGATTTGCGGCCCGTACCGTTCGATATTCGCATGATCGAAAAAGTGCTGCATCATCTGCTGGAAAACGCCGCGAAATATTCTCCGCCCGGAAGTCCGATCTTTATCAGTGCGGAAGAAAACAAAGATGCTTTGATTGTGAGTGTCGCCGATCGAGGAGTTGGAATCGGAATGCTGGAGAAAAGCTTTATCTTCGACAAGTTCTACCGCGGCACGGGGCAGCGCTACCAGGTGCATGGAACAGGGATGGGATTGGCGATTGCCAAAGCCATCGTTGAAGCCCACGGCGGCACGATCAACGTAACCAGCCAGGTGGGACACGGGTCTGTGTTTTCCTTCGAATTGCCGCTCCAGCCTCGACCGTTCGGTCCCACCGATATTCACTGATTGCGGCCCATCTCTGTTGAACGCGAGTGCGTCGCGTTTCACTTTGTACTAGCTCGCTGTGTCATTTCTACATCTGAAAAAATGTCCTTAACGCGCGTGTAATATGCGATGTCAACATAATGTTGCAGGGTTCGACTCTGCGATGCGCGGCTGCTATTCTGGACTTTCAACCACGGGTCGCGGAACCCAGGTTCCCAACCCATCCTCAAATGAATCCAAGGAGAAATACATGCAACGGAAAGCAAGCGCAGTTTGGAAGGGAACGCTGAAAGACGGCAAGGGCACCATTTCAACCGAGAGCGGAGTCTTGAAGGATACCGCCTACTCTTTTCACACCCGGTTTGAAGACGGAAAGGGAACGAATCCGGAAGAGTTAATCGCCGCGGCCCACGCCGGCTGTTTTACGATGGCGCTGAGTGGTCAGTTGACCAAGGCGAACTTGACGCCCGAGTCATTGGAAACGACTGCGGATCTGACACTGGAAATGTTGCAGACGGGTCCAACGGTGACCAAAATTCATTTGACGACTCGTGCCAAAGTTCCTGGAGCGAGCAAAGAGGCCTTCGCTACCGCTGCGAATGAAGCAAAAGTGAATTGTCCGATCTCACGCCTGTTAAAGGCTGCCGAAATCACGCTGGATGCGCAGTTGGCTTGATCGCGGCTGACTCCGCGCTGCACTCTTAACTGTGTATGCGGATGTAGTCCCGCAGTTGTTGATGAATCTTCAAGGCCTGTTGTGCGCCTCCATCCAGCAGGCCGATCCACTCCTTAACCGGTTCCTCCGTGTCTGCAGTGGTCAGCAGATATCCAGCCTGCAATACAATTTCAAGCGCATTGCTCAGGTCATGCATGAGTCGACGAATCTCCGTGGAGAGCTCAGGGGGAATACTGGCGGGATTGGCGAGTGAAGGATTCGTCATGCCGAAAGCCTTTCGGTGTGGATTGTTCGGTTTCGCGTGTGCGCATCGCATCGACACTACGCATCAGGAACGAAATCTCAGAATACTCGTGTCCGCGATGTTTGCAAATGTATCGTTCGCGGGCGGTTCGCCGTTCGCAGAGGAAATTTCTTCTGCGTCCAAATGTTGACAGCATCTGCTGTCTTTGTAAGAGTAAGGACTGCCGCTTATTTTCTGGCGGGCAGCTAGCCTCTGGAAAACAGGCCGAAGTGGCGGAATTGGCAGACGCGCATGGTTCAGGTCCATGTACTCGCAAGGGTGTGGGGGTTCGAGTCCCTTCTTCGGCACCAAACAATACAAGCGAACATTCATATTTCAACGTAAGCCTTGGATATGACAAGGCTTAGGCTTCCGGGATACGTCTCTCCGCAGAGGCCGGGTTTCGCTTTGTTGTCTTGGGGGGCGCGTTGCGCGCGAGGAACTGTGTTAAACGCTGCCGGCCATCACGAGCGTTTTTCTCGCCCGAACCTCTGGGCAACGCTGCTGCTCAATCGCGATACGAAAGCAAGTTCCAACACCGATCTCACTTTCGACGATCAATGTTGCCTGGTGCTGGTCAGCGATCCATTTTGCAAGCGCAAGCCCGAGCCCTGATCCGCCCATCTGACGACTGCGGACGGAATCCACGCGATAGAACCGCTGGAAGAGGCGAGGCAGGTGTTCTCCGGAGATTCCGATTCCAGTATCGCGAACCTCCAGCAACACACGCTCAGTATCAGCTGTGGCTCGCAACTTGATTGAACCGCCAGGCGGCGTATACCGGCAAGCGTTTTCGAGTAGGATATTCAGCAGCCGCTGGATACTTACAAGATCCGCGCGGATGAGAGCCGGAGCGCTGCAAGTTTCCACATGGAATTCCAGCAAAGCTTGCCGCATCGAAGGACTCCACTTATCGCCGATGCGTCGCACTAATCGGCCGGCGTCAATCACTTCATAATTCAGAATTTCTGTGCCTGCATCCGCCCGCGCCAGCATCAACATGTTGTCGAGCAGGCCACTCACGTGGATGATTTCCTGCTGCAAGTTTGCAAAAGACTCGCGGTAGTCTTGGTTGCTTCTAGGGGACGAAAGAGCGGCGTCCACCTCGCTGCAAATCAACGCGACAGGTGAGCGGAGTTCATGGGAAGCATTTGCGGTGAAGTCGCGAATACTGCGATTGCTCACATCTACGCGGTTCATCATCTGATTCAGCGTTTTAGAAATGTCGGCGATCTCGTCATTCGCCTTGGACACGGGGATTCTGAGATTCAAGCTATGGTCGCAAATCTGTCGCGCCAGCCGTGCCAGGTCAGCCACCGGGTACATCGCCTTGCGGCTGATGCAATAGCCCAGAACGGCCGCTAGAAAAAGCAGCAGCGGTAGCAGTATTAGAAGGTCGCGGGTAAAAATGTGCGGGAGAGCGATTGATATAGCTTGCGATACCGCAGCGTGCACTGCAGGTGATTGTCCCAGGGTTTCCGGGGAAACCTCTGCAGCGCGCTCAAGGCTTTGCTGTAACAGGAACCATGTCGCAACACAAACTGCGATGCCGGCGAAAAAAAGTACCACGAGATTCCAAAGTGTAAGCCGGAGGCGAATCGGAAGAGGCGTCATGCGCTGCTGTCCTTCGCTGGTGTACCCTCAGCGGTCTGGTATCAACATAGTAGGCGCTGCGATGCGCCAAATGATGAACACACGTTGAAAAGCTTGGGAGGATGGTGTGCTATTTTCGTTCTCAGCTCCACCGAATCCCCGCTTGCGCAAGGTTGCAGCGACTCAATATCCAGTGGATTCAGAGCGATTTCATCCTGACCTGTGACGTACCCGAGAAGGTAATGCATAGTCTTATATTTTTTCCCTGAGCGCCAGCGAACGCTGGGTCGCAAGTAACCGCTGTAACTAGTCGAGGAGACGTCGAGAGTAAGGGACGCGTTTTCCACATCGATTGTCATTATGGTCGGCTTGATTCGGTCGTGCTGAGATTGTGATAACTCTCTGGAGGTCCCAGGTAACTGGATGGGACCTCGCCTTGGCTGACGATGAGTTTTTCCAGCACAATGCCCGGATCCACCATTTGAAATTTCAGCGTGTGGTAGCCAGGTTGCGCGATCGTCAATGTGGACGTAACTTTGCGAACTCCGTCGCTAACCGCGGTGGCCCACGCTTTCTCAGAGTCGTCGGCAAGCGCATCCACGACGATAGGGGGCTGATCATCGAATGAGATGGCATAGCGGAGGCCGCGTCCAGGTACGAAGTTGAGCGTAGGCGCGAGAATTGCTTCGACATGGAAAATACCGGATCCGAAAAGATACATTTTGTACTCGAGCGATGCCGCTGATTGAGGCGGCAGAACACTCGCCGCTGTTACCGGAAAGATCGTCATCCCGGAAAGTGTTTCTCCGAAATCTGGAAGATTCGTCCAATGCGTCGCTCCATCGCTGGTGCTGCTGGTGAAATGCGAAGCTTCGATCGAGACATAACGATTGTTCTCGACAAAGCCGTCTAGATTTTTTCGCGAGGGTGTCGCCGGATTCGAAGCGACAAGGTGGACTGCGATCGTTGGACCCGAACGCTGGGAAATGGAAACGGTGCCGGAATTTTCTCCAGGACGAACCTGATTCCAATCGATGTGAACCAGCAGGCGCTGATCTTTCGAGACCGTTCCACGATCGGGAGTCACAGCAATCCAGGGATGGTCGGCGGACACGGTAAAAGCGAAGGGCTGGTCTCCCTGGTTGAAGACATCGATGAATCGCGTCTGCTGGTTATAGGCGTCGAAGCCCGGTAGTGACAAACCGCCGCCAGCAAATCCAAGCGCCCGATCGGAAGCAATTGCAGATCCTTCGACAGCGATTCCCATCTTCGCGCCCGATGCAGGTTGCACCTCGCTCACAGCCGGCATCGCATTCAACGGAGGTTGATTCCAATAGGTATAGCCAATGTGGGTCTGGTCCATCATGTGGTCCCACTTGCCGTGGGCCAGCTGGTGGTTGTACTCCGAAGAAAGCGCCGCGTCGTCGGCGAACAACGTGCGCGCTCGGGTCGCCAGATCGGTGGCGCTAACTCGTCCCTGCGTTGCGAATAGGCGATTTTCTCCGGCCGTGATGGACAACTCGTTCACGATGGCCGACGCTTTCACCGGATAAAGCACCAGTTCAAAAAAGGCATCGCGGTACGCTGGTGGAAGCTCCTGCTGGATCCGCTCGGCTTGTGTCGTGATGGCTTGCCACTTGGATTCCACGCGCTCCGCTTCTTGAAAATGAATCAGGCTGAAAGTATCCGGTTCCAGTTGCTCCGGCTTCCGGCGCCCGTTGTACTTGGTGTATTTCGAGATGAGGTCCGCAATCTCCGCGGCATGTTCAGGCCCAAAATGCCGCGCGGACCATAGTTTTGTGTAGGTAGAAAGACTGTCCTGATTCCATCGGTTGGGCTCACGCGCGTAATCCAGAAAGAATTCGATGGGAAATTCCATCGGCTTCAGGTCGCCGACATTCACGACCCAAATGCGATTTGCCCCGTAGGCATGGGCCAGATCCATCTGCTCCCATATCTTGGTGATCGGGTAGGTATTGAGCCACTTATAAGAACGCGGATCGCCGACATAATCGAAGTGGTAATAAATTCCCGCGCCCCCAGAGCGCTTGCGTTCTGCGGGAGTGGGCAGTCGGCGAATATTTCCCCAGTTGTCGTCACTCCATAACAGGGTCACATCGTCGGGCACGCGCATGCCTTTTTCGTAATAGCTCTGCACCTCCTTATAGAGGGCCCAGACCTGCGGATCGGCGGCGAGCGTAGGGGTCGTGTTTTTCGTAATGATGCTTCGTTGCGCGGCGATGATTTTTTCCAGCAGCGCAATGTTATCTGTCGCCGACATCGGCTCGTCACCATTGCCGCGCATGCCGATGGTGATGGTACTTTCCCAGTTTCGGCCGCGCTGGATGCCGTATTCCCAGAAAGCATCCAGATTGGCCGCATTCGTCGCGTAATCCCACGGGCCCGTGCCATGGCGCTGCCATTCCTGGAAGGCGCGCATCATGGGCTCGTGGTGGGAGGTGCCCATGACGATGCCGTACTCATTCGCCAGCTTTCCGTTCAGTGGGTCGTCTTCGTAGAACGCGCTGTTCCACATCGCGGGCCACAGATAATTCGCCTTCAACCGGAGCAGCAATTCAAAAAGGCGCTCGTAGAAAAAATGATTAAAGCCGCCGTATTTCTCGTTAACCCAATTCGTCAGCGAAGGCGCTTCATCGTTCAAAAAAATGCCGCGATACTTCACGGCGGGTTCGCCTTCGACATATCTTCCCGACTTGACGTACAGCGCGTCGCGATGCGGTACAGGCACGTCGGCCCACCAATACCAGGGAGAAACACCAATCTGCTCGGAAACGTCGTAGATTCCGAAGATCGTTCCGCGCTTGTCGCTGCCGGCAATGACGAGAGCACTTTCGACTCCAGGTGATGGATGCGACACCACTTGGATGAGGTTCGATTCCCATTTGCCGCGAATGGCGCCGACATCAATTTTCTTGTCGCGGATGAGTTGATCGATGATTGTGCTACTGCCAATGGTCCCGATCAAAATGACATTGGCTGGCAATGGAGCGCCATGCGTGATGTTCGGTGTCTCTGCGGTGACGCGATGAATGTCGGATTGTAGATCGTGCGCGGCTCGGACGACGCCGGCGTCATCATTTGCGTCCACATAGATTGGGCTGGCGTGGCCGTTAGCTGCAATGGGAAAGCTTCCCGACGATGGGGCGTCTGCAATGTAGGAAGCATCGCCGATCGTGAATGCAAACAGGGAGGTGCAGCAGAATACGAAGATAAACAGCAATGGCAATCGCAGACGAGGTAATTCAGCGGCACATGTCCATTGCTGGCTGACCATCGACCTACCTCCTTTCTTTCAGTTCGCTCGAGCCGCGATCCGACAATGCGCACCCGCATGCGCTGACTATTTCGGCGTCCAGATGCGGAACTCACCGCCGCAATGCATCAAGCTCATCAGATATAGCATGCCGTCGTAATATCGCTGCTCTCCGCTGGGAATGGGAGCGTTCCAAAGGGCCTGCACAAATTGCTTCGCCTGCGGACCGGTAGCTGCAAGGCTCGCGACTGCGTTTGTCGAAACTAAGCCGGTCGAATGTCGAGCTTCGAGTTCATGTCCATCCAGTGTGTATTGATCTCCATAAGTATCGATGCCTTGAGAGAGGAAAAACTTCTGGATGCGGTCGCTGAGTTTATGCTCGTCGGCGGCCTTTCCCCACCACGACCAGTCGACCGACCAATTGCTCGCCGTTCTCCATGAATCGAAGGAAAAGTTAGCGGCCATGGGATTCCACTTGGTCCCGTGCGGCGTGCCATCGAAGTTGGCATAATCCGGTGCGAGGCCAGTGTTGGGATTTGTCGCTTTCAAAAAGAAACCGCGACTCACGGTGGCGGCCTCAGCCCAGAAAGCGCGATCGGGCGCCGGCCCCCACCGTGCCCACAATTCATAGAACGCAGGCAGGTGATACGAAGGGTCAGTGAAGTCACCGCGGCCAATTCCGGGAACAAATCGAATCATCTTGTATTGCTCGTTGACCATGCTGCCGACGGTGCGCGGCCCGAACTTGGTTGGTCCAGACATAACAGGGTGGTGCCGCATATTTGTCAGGATGGCGTCGGCCTGCGCTTTGTAGTTGTAAATGCCTTTCCCGTTTCCCCAGCGCGCCGAGGCGAAATAGAGAGACATCGCGAAATATTCTTCTCCGTCCGGCGCCGGCGTCTCCTCATTCGGCATGCCGTCGGGCTTGCAGGACCACGAGAAGTATCCATAGGACGGATGTTTTGGATCGCTGATATACATATACGTCCTGGCCCAGTTCCACAACGCATCGAACTCGGCTTTTTTGTTGAGCTGCACCGAGATCATCATGCCGTAGGACATTCCTTCAGTGCGCACATCGTGATGGGCTACGTCGGTGATGTACGCAAGGGGGCCATCGGCATTTTTACCAGTGGAGTAATAAATCGCCTGTGTCTTTGGATCGCCGTGGAATAGCTGGTCGAATGCAGCGTTGATTTTGCCGTTGATTTGCGCCTGAGAATATCCGGCTTCGTGAAACAAATTGCGATAGTGTCCAGTGGCAAAGGCTCCAGAACCGTCCGTCGATACAGGTTTCTGAGTCGCGGCGCCAGCGGTCGCCGCCAAGAAAAGACTGCAGCAGAAAAGACCAATAGCTTGAGCCGAGGGGATAATGCGCACCTGATCCTCCGGATAAAATTTGGTCGCGGCAGAAAACAAGGGCTATCCTAGTCCACGTGCAGAAAACGATCAACTCTAATGCGATTTAGATATCAAGTCACTTTCACGCTCGCCATTTGGTTGTCCGCGTTCGCGCTGCTGCCAGCTTTCACGCAGAACACGCCACCCCGGGGCATGCACTGGGTGGGAACATGGGCGTCGTCGCAGCAGATTCCGGGACCGGCGAATGCGCTTCCTCAGGATGGGTTGCGCGATGCGACGCTACGCCAGATAGTTCATTTGTCTGTAGGTGGTTCCGAGCTGCGCGTACATTTGTCGAACGCGTCCGGCACAGCACCTCTGCACATTGATTCCGTCCACATCGCGCGGCCGCTCTCGACTTCTGATGACAGAATTGACCCGACAACAGACAAAGCGCTGATGTTCGGCGGAAGTTCCGATGTAGTGATTCCGGCTGGAGCCGAATATATCTCCGATCCGGTCGATTATCCGGTGAGTGCGCTGTCCAATCTGGCGATCACCTTTCATTTGCAGGAGCCGCCCGTGCAGCAGACAGGACATCCGGGTTCGCGCGCCACATCCTACGTGGTGCATGGCAACCAGGTGTCCGCGGCCACGTTTCCAAATGCGACAAAAGTCGATCACTGGTACCAGATTGCCGGTGTCGATGTGGCGGGGCCGGCGGATGCAGTTTCTATCGTGGCGTTAGGAGATTCGATCACGGATGGTCACGGGTCGACGACAAATGGAAACAATCGCTGGACGGATGATCTGGCCGAACGTCTGCAGGATTCTCCGACAACAAACCAGATCGGCGTACTGAACGAGGGCATCGGCGGCAACCATCTTCTGCTGGATGGGCTGGGGCCGAATGCGCTGGCACGATTCAATCGTGATGTGCTTGTCCAGACCGGTGTTCGCTACGTGATTGTTTTTGAGGGAGTGAACGATCTGGGAGGTCTGACACGTCTCGGAGAAGTGCCACCTGCCGAGCACGAGGCGTTGGTTGCTCATATTCTGGCCGCATATCAGCAAATGATCTTGCGAGCGCATGCGCGTGGGATTGAAATCATCGGGGCGACGATTACGCCGTACGCCGGCTCCGACTATTACCATCCAACGGCAAGAGACGAGCAGGATCGCAACGCCGTCAATGCTTGGATTCGTGCTCCAGGAAACTTCGATGCTGTCATTGATTTCGATAAGGTGATGCGGGACCCGGATCATCCCGACCGCCTGTTGCCAAGCTACGATTCCGGCGATCATCTGCATCCGTCAGCGGCGGGGTATCGTGCGATGGCCGATGCCATCCCGCTGTCAATGTTTCATCCGTAGGCTATTCTTCGGCGAATGCGACGAAGCTGTGCGGCGGAATCGTCAGCGTAAAGCTGGTGCGCTTCGCGGTGAGTGGCATCTGTCCTTTGGGTCGTGTTGGAACCGGCTCGCCAGAGATGGTCGCACCTGTGGAAATATTTCGAATTGTTGGGCACGACCCGAGAATTGAAACGGTCACCGTGACAGTGGCATCGCGGAACGACTGCACTACAAAGTGGTTGTTGTCATAAACAAAGAGGCTTACCTGGCTGGGCGCATCTAGTTGCACAGGGAAACCCTGCAGCAAATAACTCCGGAGAGCTGTTAGCACCGGCTGCGGAAGCGAGTACAAATCGTTGAAGTTTTCCGGGATGGTGAGGACGAAAAGCGTGCCCTTCGAGTAGCGATGCATCAGCAGCAAAGGAGCTGCATAGCCGTTGGCCGTCGCTCGCACTACTGGCCACGCGTCGTTGGTAAGAAATCTGATGCGAGGAACCAGGATGGGTGTAGATTCTCCCAGGCTGTTTCCGCCTCCCGGCCCGAAGGCGCCCCAATATTGATTCACGTCGAGCATTTGCCCGGTCTCGTGCATCTCGACGATGTCCTCTATGCCATGCCCTTGCAGCGCATGCAGCAGGCCGGACGTGATCACGACGTTCTTGCCGGCGTGCAACTGTCCCTTGATCTTGTCGACAATCTGCGGATCCGCCTTTGCGGATTCTGTGATGAGAACCATATCTGCATCTGTCGGAAAGGTCGGGTACATATCGATAGGAATTCCAATCATCCCGAGATAGTTGTGAAGATAATCCTCGCCGCTGGATTGATAGGGCTTGTAAGTTTTCAGGCCGATCGGCTTTCCTAATTGGCCAACAACATGATCGGCTTCCGCGAGTGAATAGCCGGCGGCCGTGGCCATATCTGGCGCCCCCGGAACGCCAGATGCCTTATGCCATGCGAGCATCGCGCCGTAGTTGAACGTTGTGTCGAGGGACTTCCATGCATCGCGATCTCCGGGCATCGCAGGCTTAAGCAGCGCATCCCAATTGAACAGTGTGATCTCAGGAGCCTTGGCGAGGATGGTGTCCCACAACTGCTCGCCATAGCGGTCGATGTATCGAACGTCGTAAGTATCAACCCAACCGCCAAGGTTTTCGCCGGGCTTGATATTTTCGAAATAGCGGAAGATCTGATAGCTCTCATACTGCTGCAGCTGCTGATCGGTCGCTACCGGATCGCGCGTTTCCGTGCCGGTGTAGATTGAGTTGAAGATCTTCGGTTCCTTGTCCAGATCAAATCCCAGGCCGGGAAAATGCGGGTACCAGTTAGGAAACTTGATGGTCACCTTTACGTTTGGATTGACGGATCGGGCGGCATTCACGACCAGATTCTGTGCGACCTCGTCCATCAAGGCGAGCCGAAAAGCCGTCCAACTTTTGTCGCCCTTCGCGGCGATGTCCGAGTCAGTCTTCGTGTTGTTGAAAAAGAAATCGTCGAGAATGATGTCGTCAAAGTGACGGGCTGTTAATTCGGATAAGCGGCGGACATAGTCGCGTTCTTGCGGGTTCGTATAGCAGAAAGAGCGAAACTGTCTCGCATCTGCTGCCGTAAACGCGATGCCACCGCCAACCTGAACTCCGCGGTCGAGAAAAAACTTCTTCACGGACTCGATCAAAGTGTCGTCGGCGATCACTCCGCTGCGATAGGTTTCGATGTAAACCTTGTCGACTTTGACTTGTCGATTGATATCTGCCCAGGAAGTTTCAAGCCATTGGCGATCTTTCATGTGTTCGACGATTTGCACTGGAATATAGACCGCGACCCGGAAATTCTGATGAGGAGCACCCGGAGCAGAAGCAGCCGCGAAGCCGGTTGACGGCAAGAAAGCGATCGTCAGCATAAAGAAAAACACCGATTTCATATTCACCGAGGACACTCCTGGGGAAACTTAGAACTCACGTGAAAGGTTCGCTTTGAGCGACCTCAATATATATGAAATCCATTGCAGAATGCGAATAGTAAATCGTTTCAGTAAACACCTTCACGTGCTGAAAGCTTGGGCTCGGCAGTATGCTTTAGGGGTACATTGAAACCGACGGAATACGGGAGCTATTGTGAAAAACTTTCTTTGCCTGGCGTTACTGACATGCATGGGTCCGCTCGCATTCTCGCAGAAAACTACTGTGACTCGTCCGGCAATCACAGGCATTGCCGGCATCGGCCTGGCGGCGCAAAGCCTTCCCGCGGATCGCGCATTCTACGAGAAGACGCTGGGCTGGATGGCATCTCCATCCATCGAAGCCCCGGATGGTTTACGTTTTTATGGCGTGCCGAAGCAGTGGGTGGAAGTGCTTCCAGCAAGGAGTGCCGACGAGCATCCTTTCCGCTACGTTGCATTTGCTACAACGGACGCGAAGCGGATGCGGTTGTACCTGGTCCAGCAGGGTGTGACCGTTCCTGCTTCGATCACGCGCTGGACGGATGGCAGCCAGGGCTTTCGCGTGAAGGATCCGGAAGGGAACACGATCGAATTTATCCAGCGTGGTCCTTTGCCTGCACATTCGACTCCGGATTCGCGGGCCATCAGTTCTCAAATGATTCATGCTGGATTTCAAGTTCACGACGTAGCGGCGGAGGATGACTTCTACAAGAAAACCCTTGGATTCAGGCCCTATTGGAAAGGTGGGATGAAAGACGGCGTCACGGATTTTGTCTCGATCCAGGTGCCGGACGGCACGGATTGGATCGAGTACATGCTGAACGTTCCTGCAAATCCGAGCCACCGCGAGCTGGGCGTCGTGGATCATTTTTCGTTGGGAGTGGTGGACATCGATACGGTGGTTTCCAAACTTTCGCAACGTGGATGGAAGCCCTCCCCGGCCTCGCATAAACAAATGGGCCGCGATGGAAAGTATCAGCTCAACCTGTATGACCCGGACGATGTGCGGGTGGAATTCATGCAACTACTTCCGAGCCAGAAGCCTTGCTGCTCCCCGTTTACCGGGCCACAGCCGCAGCCTGATGCAGATTCAAACTGACCTGAGCGCGATTTTGCCGAGCCACGTTTCGACAGGTGCAAAACTCGGCGCGCACTTCCCCGATTGCGATGTCGGAGGTGAGTCCAAATCCCAAATCCTGTAGCCCCAATTCGCGTCGGCGAAGTGGTCACTCGTCCCCTCCTCCCCGCTCCAGTTGAGTTTCGCCGCAGTTTCGCCATCCTGGCGCATAGTTTTACTTATATCCAGTTAACATTTTCGGCCCGTTTTCTTACGTCAGAAATCAGCATCGCCATGATGCTGCAGTTATGGGGCATATCTAGAAAAGCGATTGTCTAGTATTTTTCCTCATTTCACATCCCTCGACAAATCTGCGATCCGGCAAATAGGTGCTCCCCGCTGGTAACTAAAACAGTTTAGAAACCCAAAAAACATCTTGACAACCCATGTCCGATTGGAATAAACATTGCTGCGGCCAAGTAAAGCGATTTAGTCGGTGCTGTGTTTTCAGCGGTCGCTCTTTGCCATACGGAAAGTCAACGATTGAAAAGTCGCATGAACGTGTACCCCCTCGGGGCTTTGGAGGCAAGATGAAACAGTTTTATGGGTTCGGCAGGCCTGCGAACGTCAACCTATCCCTTGTGAAACGCAGTGTAGGCATCCTGATTGCCATGGCACTGCTTTTAGTTTTTCTACCTTTCGCGCACGCGCAGACAGAAGCTACAGTTTCCGGCACCGTGCAGGATCCGTCCGGAGCGGTCATTCCAGGAGCGCAAGTCACGCTGACCAATGAAGCCACGAATGATACACGGCAGGTGACCAGCAACGCGACTGGCTTTTTTGCGTTTCCAGCTCTTGTTCCGGGAACCTACACTGTCAAGGCAACGATGAAGGGATTTGTCCCCAAAGAAATCACTGGGATTGTTTTGCACGCCGGTGACTCGCGCACGATTCCGAACTTTGCTCTGGCGGTAGGAAGCGCCACTCAAAGCGTGACTGTCCAGGCCGAGACTCAGATTATTCCAATGACTACCGGCTCACGATCTGAAGTCCTCGATTACAAGGACATTCAGAACGTCGCCCTCGAAGGTCGCGACGTCACAGAAATGCTGAAAGTATTACCGGGAGTTGTCGAAACTCCGAATGGTCTAAGCAACGGCCCGTCGTTCAATGCTCTTACCGTGACCGCGCAGACCAGTTCCGTCGGCAATGGATTAAACGTGAGCGGCGCCGAATATAGAGGCCCGCAACAACTGCTGTCGGACGGCGTCAACGTAATTGATCCAGGAGACATGGGCGGCTCGATCGGAACCATCAACCCTGAAATGGTGCAGGAAATGACGGTGCTGACATCGAATTTCGGTGCAGACCAGGAATTTGGCCCGGTGGTCATTAGCACTATCAGCAAATCCGGTACCGACCACTTCCACGGCGAAGCGTATTTCGACGCCCGCAACGATGCTTTGAATGCCAACGACTGGCAGAGCAATCACCAGGGAAAACCGAAGGGCGGAGCCGCGTACTACTATCCGGGCGGTAATTTCGGCGGATACGTTCCCAAGACGAACAAGAAGCTGTTCTTCTGGGGCGGCTATGAAAGATGGCTGCAGAACCAGGGAAATGCCAACGTACTTCAGTCCTACATTCCCTCGCCGGAGATGATGGCCGGTGACTTCACGAACGACAACGCGGACAACCAGGCGCTATGCCCCAAGGGTTTTTCCGCAACTGGGGCAAATGGCCAATGGTGTAATGATTTGGCTGGCACCGCTTACGCGGATGGGACAACGGCCTTGCCGTCAGCGAGCCTGCCCGGTTACAACGCGACAACGGGATACAGCAACGGCCAATCCATTCCTGCAACGTTGATTGACCCGGCGTCGAAGGCCTTGTCCTCGTTCTGGCCCAAGGCGAACGCCAATCCTCAGACCACCCCTGGCGGATACAACTACTACGAGCCAATCATCAACCACGTAAATGGCTGGGTATATCGGATCCGCGTTGACTATGACATGAGTCCGAATACCAAGTTTTATATCTCCTACAACCAGGAATACAGTTCATCCCTTGATCAAGGGAACGGCGCCCACATTTACTGGACCCCTGGCAACTCGGTTCCGTATCCCGGTGGAGGCTTGTATCAGTACTCCTACACCAAGACCGCTGCCGGTCACTTCATCCATGTGTTCAATGCCTCCACGACCAACGAGTTCATCGCGAGCTGGGGCTACGGCAACCTGCCGAATCAACCTGCGAATACGTCGGGAGCTTATCGAACAACATTCGGCTACCCCACGAGCCCAGGTTACGGAGAAGTATTCGCTCCTGGATCGAAGCTGGCTCCTGCCTATAATTCCGCCGGCAACTTCACCTTCCCGGATTTCTCTCAGGGCGATGACTACGAGCCTTCCGGCGTCTATCAGGTCCGCAAAGAGGATCCCAGTTTTGCCGATAACTTCACCAAGGTTGTCGGTTCCCACACCTTGAAATTTGGCGCATTCACGCAGAACACGGCGAACTACCAGGGTGGCGGCCAGCAGCAGAACGGTATCTTCAGTTTCGGCGGCCAGGCCCCAAATCCATTTCTTGGATATATCGTTGGATCTCCGAACAACCCAACAGCCAACTTCGTCATGGGATCAGTGACGGGATACAACGAAGCCAACAAGTCACCCAACAGCGACATGGCCTATCAGATCGTCTCCTTCTACGGGAACGATAACTGGAAGGTGAACAACAAGCTGAATATAGAAATCGGCGCTCGTCTTGAGCACGTCGGTCACTGGTATGACCGCACCGGCAACGGTATGGCTGTCTTCTATGCGGATCGTGTCGCGTCGGACTATTACTCCGGCAAAGCGGAGCCCGGTTTCTACTGGAAAGGCATCGATGCAGGTGTACCGCTCAGCGGCATGCCGAACCGGCTGGCCTTCCTCTCTCCGCGTTTCGGCATGGCCTACGATGTGTTTGGAAACGGTAAAACGATGGTGCGTGGCGGGTGGGGAGCGTATCGTTGGGCGGACCAGTACAACGACTATGCTGCCGACTTGCAAACCGCGCAGAATATCCGGCAATATAACCTGCCAGGCAACAGGGAAGTTCTAACTTCGCAGATCGGTTTCATCAACACGCCCGCCGGCGTGGCAGCCGGTATCGCGCCAGCAGGAATCGCGGGCAGCGCGAGTTTCTGTAACCCCAACACGGGGATGAATGCCTCAGGCCCGTGTACCCCGGGAACCTATGGTTCATACACTGGCGCATCACCGACCGACTACGGAATTCCTCTCACCTACAGCTGGAACTTGACCATCGACCAGCAACTGCCGTGGAATTCTCTCCTGGATGTCTCCTACGTCGGCAGCAGCAGCAGCCAGATGGATAACGACGGCGAGTCCAGCAACGGTTCGGCATTCCCGGCGCTGGCCGACCAGAACAAAACGCCAATCGGTGCGCTATTCCTTCCCGACCCGCAGACTAACTTGACTTCGAACAATCCGGAGAACGTCGGTCAGCAAACTGATGGAACCAAGATCCCCAACAAGTTAGCTGACTACCACCCGTACGGGTACGCCTATGCGACCAGTCAGGTGATCATGCATCAGTCGACTTTCTTTTCGAATTACAACGCGCTGCAGACTTCCTGGACAAAACGGTCCGGCAGGTTTGTCTTCGACTTCAATTTCACTTGGCAGAAGCAACTGGGCACGGCAGCATTCCAGGTCGACCCATTCGTCACCCGCGCCAACTACGGTGTCTTGAATGTGGATAGGCCATTCCTCTTCAACTCAAACTACATCTACCAGTTCGGAGAGGTGATTCACGGAAGCAATGCTGTGTTGCGTGGCGCTGCCAACGGATGGACCATTTCCGGCATCACGTCATGGCAAGCGGGCGGAAGTCTCCAGCAGGAGACCGGTTCTCCGGGGAACTTCGGTTTGGGGTTAACCTATACTGGCCTTCCCGCGAACGCCGGTGCCGACGGGATTACCACGAACATTGGCTCCGCGACTTACTATGGAACAGATGCTGCTCTCAACATCATGCCAGTATTGGTATGCAACCCGAAGTCGGGGCTGAAGAGCAACCAACTACTGAATCAAGCTTGCTTCGGAGCTCCGGCGATCGGCCAGTATGGAGGGCAACACTTTCCGTTCTGGGGTAACGCAGCGTATATCGAAAATGACTTGGCGATTTACAAAACGTTTGAGATCAAAGGAACCCAAAACATTCAATTCCGGGCGTCTGCATTCAACTGGTTGAATCATCCGTTGCCGCAGTTCAGCAGCGGAAATCAGCTGCAGCTGCGATACAACGTTGACTACGCCACTAAGGCGATTACGTTGAATACGGCTGCCGATTCTCAAACCTGGGGCGTGTTGGACACCAAAGCCGGAGCCCCTTCCCAGAGAATTATGGAGTTGAACGTCAAATATAACTTCTAATCCAAACTCCGCAGTACTTTGGGGCATCTCGCAAGAGATGCCCCAACTTTTTTTGAGTCGTTACCTATCGTTTTAAAAGGACAAGCCCATTCTCCAAGGCGCGATTTATACTTGCCTCACTATCAAAGTCGGCCCGAGAAATTCTGTTGACCTCTCGGCGCTGCCAATCCCAGTCCCTGCATGAAGCTTTCGCTGAGAAACCGACGTCTGCATCATTTGCCGGTTACGGTATTTTTTCTCGCAGCTCTATATGTTGTCCCTTCCCGCGCATATCAGGCGAGCCGTCTTTCTGGTTCGGATTTGAAGCGGGATTACGAGGCAGCGCAGCAAGCGATGTCGCAAGGGGATATGGCGGTGGCGGCAGCCCATTCCAGGCTGTTCGTCGCGCATGCCTTGAACTTGCTGGCGCAAAACTTCGCCGCTGTCGGTGACTACGGCGAGGCGGCTTCGCTGTTTGACGAGGGCCTGCTGCTCGATCCCGGTGACGTGGAGATGCGTCTGGACTACGTGCAGGAATCCATTGCCGCGGGCGACCTGGAGAAGGCCACAGAACTGGCACAGGAGGCCGTGGCGCGGGTTCCTCGCAATGCGTCGGCCCACCTCGCACTGGGGCGGGTGTTGTTGACGAAGAAAGAGGATCTGCAAGCGCAGAAGCAGATGGAAGCTGCTGTGGCGCTCGATCCCAACTATGCCGACGGTCTTGCGTTGGCGCGGGCCGACCTGACTCTAAAGCAGGAGGCGCAGGCTGCGACTATCTTTCATGAAATGCTGAAGGGATTTGGCGATACCGCCCAGTTACATATGGATATTGGGCTCCAATATGCCGAAACCGACTATTCTGAGCAGGCCGAGCAGGAATTCAAGAAGGCCATCGCCGAGAATGACAAGTTACCCGGCGCGCATTATTCGCTGGGGGCAGCCTATCTACAGAATATGGGAGAGATGAATTTTCCCAAGGCTGCGGCTGAGTTCCGAAAAGAACTTGAAATTTATCCCAACGACATATTGAGTCATTCTCAACTGGGATATATCGCGATGAAGCAACATGATTTTCCAGAGGCGGAGACGGAGCTGCTTCGCGCCAGCACCCTTGCGCCGCAAGATCCAGACATCGATTTCATGCTAGGCCAGTTATATATGGAGATGAATCAACCAGCGAAAGCGGAAGCGGCATTGAGGCGATCAATCGAGTTGACTGGCGATCCCTCGAGAAACAACTACCAGGTGCAACGCGCCCACTATTTGCTGGCTCGAATTTTGATGCAGTCTGGAAAAGTGGAGGAAGCTAGGCAGCAGATACAAATTTCAAATGGATTGCTCCAGCAGATGGATCAAGCGAAGCAGGAGAAACCGGCTGGACCTGCACATGGAGAGGCGCTGGCGCAGCTTCCAAACAATAATAGGAGCCGTCTCGCGGCGATTGATGCGGAGAAATTGCAGCAGGCTAAAGCAATTGAGGCGAAGCTTGCACCAGCCATCGCCGACACCTACAACAATCTTGGAGTAATCTCTGCGATCCAGAAGGATTACAAGCAGGCCACGACTTATTTTCAGGACACGGCGAAATGGGCGCCCGATCTGGAAGGACTGGATTTGAACCGGGGACGGGCGGCATTTCTCGACGGACAATATGAGCAGGCAGTCGCACCGTTGCAACGATATCTCCAATCTCACCCGTCCGACGAAAGCGCGCGCTCCATGCTGACGACCAGCCTGGAGCGAACAAAGCAAGATGGACACAATCAGAAAAAAGGAAGCAGGCAATAGTTCTGTTTCAATGGAAATTGCTTCTACCGCCAAGACTGTCGACGGACCATCAACTTATGCACTCGGCACTATTTCTTCTCGCGCTTTTCCTGCCGCCGGCAACGGCGCCGTCGACGCCAGCGCCCATACGCTTTCACGATGTCGCGTCTGAGGTCGGCATCACGAAAGTTCCATATACGTCGCCGGAGATGCGATATCTGCTGGAGACCATGGGCGGAGGAATCGGGCTGTTCGATTGCGATGGTGACGGCAAGCTCGACATTGTCACAGTGAATGATTCGTCGATCGATCATTTCCTGCATGGCGGTGATCCCATGATCACCCTCTATCACCAGGACGCTGGCTTGCACTTTACGGATGTCACCCAGACCGCCGGGCTGACCACAAAAGGTTGGGGCATGGGCTTGGCCATTGGGGATTTCAACAACGATGGTCTGCCCGATATATATGTCGCAGGTTATGGCCACAACGTTCTCTACCAAAACATGGGCAACTGCAAATTCAAAGACGTCACCCAGAAAGCGGGGATCGCTGGCGGCGGCTTCAGCGTCGGAGCGGCCTGGGGAGACTACGATCGCGACGGCCACCTGGATCTCTTTGTGTCGCGATACGTCAATAGTGATATCCACCATCTTCCTCAGCCGGGTGCCAAGGCATTGTCGTATCGAGGCCTTCCGATCGAAGTTCCGATCAGCGAAGGCGAATCCGATATGCTATTCCACAACAAGGGTGACGGCACGTTTGAAGAGGTAGGCGTGAAGGCGGGCGTCAGTAATCCAGACAAGCGGCTTGGCATGGGAGTTTCCTGGGGAGACTACGACGGCGATGGCTGGCCCGATTTATTTGTCGCCAACGACCAGGGGCCGAATTTTCTTTATCATAATCTGCACAACGGAAAGTTCGAAGAAGATGCGATGTTGCTGGGAGTCGCCCTGAGTCAGGACGGGCACCCCATGGGCAACATGGCGGGAGATTTCGGCGACTATGACCGCGATGGCAAATTCGACCTGGTTGTCACTCGATATGGATATCAGCCGATGACTCTCTTCCACAATATGGGAGACGAAGGGTTTGTCGATACTACCTGGGATGTGAAGATTGACCAGCTCAAATATTCTCCTGTGCGCTGGGGCAGTGGGTTTGCGGACTTTGATAACGATGGTTGGCCGGATATTTTTGTAGCGACGGGGAACGTGAGCCCGTTGGTCGATACGCTGCCGGATGAGTTGAAATATCGCGAACCGATCCAGCTCTACCGGAACATCGATGGCAAGTCCTTCAAGGAAATCGCGGATATCGCCGGCTTGAATGATGGACCGTTGCAATCGAGACGTGGAACCGCATTCGGCGACATTAATAATGATGGCAATGTCGATGTGGTTGTCTATAACGTTGGTGCACCGCCCTCCGTTTTCCTAAACGAAACGAAAAACTCCAATCACAAGGTTTTATTTCAATTGGTTGGGACGAAAAGCAATCGCGCGGCGATAGGCGCACGCGTCACCGTTGTGACCCCGAAGATGACGCAAATCGACGAAGTCCACGGCGGGGGCAGCTACCTTTCGTCGAACGATAACCGCCTGCATTTTGGTCTGGGACAAGATGCGGTGATGAGCAAAGTGGAAATAGAATGGCCGAGCGGGCAAAAGCAGGTCCTCAACAACGTCCCGGCCGATGCCATTTACACCATCGTCGAAGGGAAGGGAATCGTCAAGACAACTCGCTTCACTTCACCCGCGAAATAAGAGCACAGCTCTATCGTCGCCGAGTTTCGACCGCGAGCAATCGGCAGCTATGGAGTCACGGTAATCGCGGCACCGGTATATTGCACCTGTTTGTCCGGTGTCCCTGTCTCTACCATGCCAGAGCCGTGATTCGCACCCACGAACACAACGTTAAACGTCCGCTCCCGCGTCATCTGCGGGAAAGATCCTTCACGGGCACCAATCGTCAGGGCGCCTGTTGCCTGATCCCAATGGATAGGGATGACAGAGTGCTCGCCCTTCTCGTATGCATAGGTATTGCCTGCGTCTTCGTATAACTGGAAGCTGCCATCAGCGCCTCGGTAGACACGCAGTTCGATCGGAGCATCCGGTTTTTCGGTTGCCCATTCAACCTCGGGTCCCATGGGAAGAATCGATCCAGCCCTCACGTAGACCGGGATTCGATCCAGTGGTGCGCTGGCTTCGATGCGCTGGCCTCCACTCGTTTTTTCTCCCGTCCAGAAGTCGTACCACGAAGGAGATGCCGGTAGGTAGACCGATCGGCTGGTGGCTCCTTCTTGTGTGACCGGGCTAACGAGCAGATCCGGGCCAAACATATATTCATCGCCGATGTTCCACGTTTTCCGATCGGTGCGCCAATCCATGACCAGCGGTCGCATGATGGTCGAATCGTGGTCCGTAACCTGCCACGCCAGCGAGTAAATGTACGGCAGCAAGCGATAGCGCAACTTGTCATATCGAATCAAGATGGGCGTGACCGGACCATACGAAAACAATTCGTTCTCATTGTTAGCGCGGTGGCCGTGGGTACGGAAGATCGGACAGAAGACACCGTACTCAAACCAACGCGCATACAGTTCCTGGTAAGCCGGGTCGTGCGTGTCGCGAGCCAGCGGCGGACCATAACCCGCGATGTCCGTCGTCCAATACGGCATGCCGGAGAGCGCGAAGTTCAAGCCTGCCGGCACCTGGCGAGAGAATGCCCAGAAGGTACTGAACACATCGCCTGACCAGGTGGTGGCTGCAGTGCGTTGCTGTCCCGCGAAGGCCGACCGTGTCAGGATAAACACGCGTTTTTTGTCCGTGGTCTCGCGCCAATGCTGATACACGTTGCCGGTATGCAGCAAAGGGAAAACGTTTGTGTAGAGGGCGCCATTGCCGATGAAGAGTTTTCGGTCTTCGAGTGAGGCGTCGCTTTCTCCACCGTGCGGATAGGCAATTTCCGGCTCGGAACTATCAAGCCAGAACGCATCCCACCCCTGTGCAAACAGCTTGCCGACAAGGTGGTTCCAATAGAAATTCCCTGCCGCAGGGTTAGTCGCATCATAATCGGTGGTCCCGGGAACAATGAGTCCGCGCTGCTTCATCTCCTGAAAGTTTTTCGACTGCGGATTGAAAACAGCCCAAACACTCAACATGGCGTGGACATGCTCGTCGTGCAGCTTCTGCAACATATCAGGAACATTTGGGTAGGCATCGGGTCGGAATTCAGGATCGCCCTGCTTCACCCACCAGAACCAGTCCTGCACAATTGCGTCGAGAGGAACATGCTGGCTGCGATATTCATTCGCGATCTTCAAAAGTTCATCGGAACTTTGATAACGGTCTTTCGACTGGAAGAAGCCATAGGCCCATTCAGGGAACATAGGCGCGTGGCCGGTCATCACACGATATTGATGGACGATCTGGTCCATGTCGGGGCCGTAGAGGAAGTAATAATCGATAGCGTGCGAAGCATTGGAGCTGAAACGCATTTCCGAGGGGAAGCGATTGTCGTAATAAGATATGGCCGCGGAGTTCCAGAAAATCCCATATCCATTGGTTGAAACCAGCAGTGGAATATCGACATCCGTGTTGGCCTGCGCCAGCTCGACCACCGTGCCGCGATAGTTAAATACACCATTCTGGTGCTGTCCCAATCCGTAGAGCGCCTCTCGTACTTGCGGATAGAACCGGTCTTCCACACTAAATAGGGCCTCACCATTGCGGGTGACCGGCCGATAGGTGCGCGGTCGATCTTGAAATTCCTGCAGCAGCCGATTGCCTTGCTCATCCTTGAATTCGAGACTGCCGCTGTCGAGCGAAATAAGCACCCGCACGCTGCCCGTGTCCAAAGTGGCAACCACGGGATTCCACAGTCGCTTATCGTCATGTGCCGCGGAAGTCTTCGCTGGGATGTCGAAAGTGAACTTTGCCGGCGTGCAAGCATCCACCATCCACGGCTCTTTAGGAGTTCCGGCCAGTACATTGCCATCGTCTTCAGTGTTGGGCGCGCCGACGACATGGATCGAAGTGGCGCCGCACACGGTTAAGTGCAGCGTGTCGGTCGGCGTTTTGACCGTCGCCCCGGTTGTAGTTTTCGTGACGACGATTCCGCCCTGCGCCATCAGCAATGTAGACGACAAGAGAAGACAAACGGTCAGCAGCGTGCGGCGGGTACCAAAAATCCGAGTGAGTCGATGCAGCACAATATTATCCTCCGACAGAATCAATCGCTCAAGGCTGAGCTGGCGCGACAACAAGCGACTTTTGCAAGTGGATGTCCGCAGATGAGCTACCAATCAAAACCTTGACCGTTCCTGGCTCTACAGCAAAATGTCCCGCAACCTCGTCCCAGTAGGCCAGGCCCTTGGCTGCTAGTGGTAAGCGAATGGTTTGGCTCGCGCCTGGCTCCAGATGGATTCGCTGGAAACCGATCAGCTGTTCCCGCGGTCGAGAAACTTTGGAATCCGGGTAGCTGACATACATCTGCACCACTTCATCCCCGGCTCGCTCCCCTTCGTTTTTTACATCCGCGCTCACCGTCACTTGTCCATCATTCTTGATCGATGGCGAACTGATAGCCAGGTGGGAGTATCCAAACTTGGTATAGCTGAGGCCATAGCCGAATGGATAGAGCGGTTCGCCCTTGAAGTACATATAGGTGCGGCCATCGCGGATGTTGTAATCCATCAGTGGCGGCAATTGATCGATGGATTTCGGCCAGGTAACGACCAGACGACCGCCTGGATTGTATTTGCCGAACAGCGCATTGGCGATTGCAGGGCCTTCTTCTTCGCTGTTCGCCGCCATATGCAGAATGGCCGGCACATGTTCCTGCGCCCAGTTGATGGTGTACGGGAAGCTGGATACCAGGACGACGATAGTTCGCGGATTCGCGGCGTACACATCCTCGATCAACTTTTCCTGATCGGGATTCATACTGATCGATTTGCGGTCGAACGCTTCTTTGCCTTCCGTCGGATCGGGGCAATGACCCCAGCCCATGCCGCAAGTCGGCTGATTGCCAACAAAAACAATCGCCACATCGGACTTCTTCGCCGCCTGGACCGCCGCACCGTTCGTATTATCTGCCGCGTAATTCACTTTAACGGAAGACCCAACATAACTCTGGATGCCCTGCAGTGGCGTAATCATAAATGGAGGAGTTCCACTGTACCAGTCCAGGTCCACTTCATCAGCACGCGGACCGATGACGGCAATGGAGTGCAGCTTATACATATCCAGCGGGAGTGCATGGCGAGAATTTTTTAGAAGGACGATCGATTCCTCAGTGACATGCAGCGCGAGCTGTTTGGTAGCATCGCTTTCCCACGGAGCAGGACCGTTCTTCGCGATGATGGAAGTAAATGGAACCAGGCTGGGCGGATCGAGCAAGCCGAGCCGGATCATCACTCGGTAGACTCCGCGTAAATTTTCATCAAGGTCCGCTTCTGTAATCAGCTTCTTTTGCAACGCCCCTTCGACGCCGGGCCGATACTTGTCGAGAAATTGATTGATGCCCGCGTGAATCGCAGCGGCAGCGGCCTCGTCCCCGTTGGGGGAATATTTGTGAGCAGTCACCATGAACGTCAGGGCGCCGGCATCCGTGCAGATGATCCCGTTGAATCCCCATTTCTTCATGGTTAGATTTTTCAGCATTGGGTTGGCGGTCATAGGGATGCCGTTCACCGCGTTATAGCTGGTCATATAAGCATTCGCGCCGCCCTGTTCAATGGCCATGCGAAAGCCCACGGTGTAGTACTCATGCAAGAGCCGCGCATCGAAATTGGAAGAGGAGCCGCTGCGATTGGTTTCGTTGCTGTAGGCCACGAAATGCTTCAGCAGTGAGGAGGTCCGCCAATAGCGGCCATCGTTTCCTTGAAGACCTTTGACGAATGCGATGCCCATGGTTCCGACGAGGTAGGGATCTTCGCCCATGGACTCCTCAGAGCGCCCCCAGCGAGGATCGCGTTCAAGATTCAGGTTAGGTGCGCGGATGACAAGGCCACCGCGGTCTTCGCTTTGAAAAATGTAGCGCGCCTCGATGCCTTCCTCGGTAGCCGCCTGCTCGAGCAACGCAGGGTCCCAGGTCTCACCCAGGCCAACTTCCTGGGGAAATTGCGTCGTCTCCAATGGCTTGTTCAGCGGATGTACGCCCGGGGTACCGTGCCTGACGCCTGGGGGGAATACCCGACCCCAGCCTCCCGGCCCACCGAGAGCGACGCCATGCAGGCCTTCAATCTGGCCAGAGCCGTGAACGCCCAGGCGGGGCACGTCGGGATCAGTGCCGAGTGCATCGATCTTTTCCTGCAGCGTCATCAGGGAAAGCAAATTGTCGATGCGCTGCTCCGTCGGCAGATTTGGATTTCGAAATGGATATTGATAGGGGTCTTGTGCCAAAGACAGCGACGGTAGGCCAAATCCGGCGATCAGCAACAACGTGAACAAACGCATGGAAATACCTCTCAAAGCCGATGCGTGCTACTTGTCTGGTTGTATCGGTACCGCGACCGACCTAACTCAAAAGCGAGAAAGCTCCCCTCGCGTGTCCGCGTTCTGCGTGGGGATCGCAAAAGCTGATTCCGTAGATACAGAACATCATCGACCCCACCAAACAAGCGAGGTCAATTATAAGGCGGAATCTGCCTCAAAATGAGCAGAAAAAACGTTTTAGATGGCTGCGAATCTGCGAGACGGCGGGAGAAGAATGGATATCCGAATTTGACATTCTTCAAGGGAATTGCCGCAGGAAAATCGGCAGGTCGGGGAGCTAGCGCGAGCGCCTCGAAGTCCTGCCAACGGAGGAATTCTGGTGAGCCAGCTGGGGATTCGGGGCAGTCGTTTCCCTGACCACCAGCTCCGGCTGAATCTTCAGCACCTTGGGAACGCCATTGTTTCCGGAGATTTTTT
The DNA here is from genome assembly GCA_963821145.1 of uncultured Acidobacteriota bacterium. Lineage (GTDB taxonomy): Bacteria > Acidobacteriota > Terriglobia > Terriglobales > Acidobacteriaceae > JAKAAZ01. Next base: position 9,692 of record CAWGCV010000020.1, on the reverse strand, counting down.
CAAGCAGAGTATTCGCGGCCAGTTCTCCCATGTAGGAGAGAGGCTGCCGAATGGTCGTCAGGCGCGGCACCGTGAACAGGCTCTGCGGAATGTCGTCGAATCCCATGACGGAGACATCTTCCGGAACTCGTAACCCGGCGTCGGACAATGCGCGAATCGCACCCATAGCGGAAGCATCGTTGAAGGCAACCAGCGCGGTGAAGGTTCTTTTACGTTCCAGCAGTTTCTGGGCTGCGACGTAGCCGTTTTCTGCCATCGTCTTTTCGTTGCAGGCCGGATAGACACCCAGATGCACCGTATTTTCGGGACGGATTCTAATCCCGTGCCGTTTGAATGTTTTTTGGAATTGGCCCCACCGATCGTCTGTATCGCCGTTTCCTTCAGGGCCCTTCAGAACCGCAATCTCGCGATGGCCAAGCTTCATCAGGTGATCGATTGCCAGCGTCGCGGCCTTACCGTTGTCAATCTTGATGCGAGTGATGCCGGGTCCTTCAGTGATGTCGCAGATGGCGACAATCGGCACCGGAAGCGCTCGATTTAACGGCGTGTTGATGAAAATCATTCCCTCGACACCGCGATCGAGCAACGTATCAGGAGACATTCTCAAAAGATCGGGCGCGCCGCGATGACTGACGACAAAATAGAAAAAGCCCTTCTTCGACAGGCAGCTTTCAATCCCGCCGATCAAGGCAGCGGAATATTCATCTCCTACATCGGGGACCAGCACGGCCACACTGTATGTCCGCTTGGTGTGCAGGTATCGCGCAAAAACGTTGGGACGATAATTCAGTTTTTCCGCAGCCGCCCAGATTCTCTCGCGTGTACTTTTTGCAATCGTTTCGGCGAAAGGCGATCCGCTGATGACAAACGAAACCGTTGTCGGAGAAAGTTCGAGATGATTGGCGAGTGTTTTTAGAGTTGTTCGTGCAGGTTTGTGAGCTGTACTCGCTGTGTTGTCAAGCGGCTGACGTTGGCTCATATCGTTTCAATTCGAAAGTACACACAAGATTACCAGCAGGACTCTTCAGTGTCGAATCATAGTACGCATATGCCGAATTAGGCCAACTAAATCGCTTGAAGTGGTCCAGAGGTAACCAGGCACCCAATCCGGCTGCGCAAGTTATGGGCCGACGTCACGGCCAAATCATGACGCAATTCCCGAAATCTTTGGGAATTGCAGGTCGAAATTGCCGAGTGCCGAGAAAGATTCACAAGTCGTGTCGCAAATCCAGACAGTGGCTGCCTACTACGTATCCCCGTACAACGTGCTATTCCACGCGGTACAGGGCTGAGGCATGTGGCGCAAGCACGACCCGGATTCCGTCGGTGTCCCCCAGGTCCTTATGAAGCCACAAATCGCGCACCATGTGCTTTCCTGCTCTGATGCCCAGATCGTGCCATGTGTAATGCAGGTCGATCCTCGTATCACTTACATTGAACAACGCGACATACTCTCCTTTCGCAGCGGTCGCTCGTGCGGTCCATACCCAGGTTGTTGAGGTGTGCAGCACGGCTCGATTGCCCGTAGAATTCTGATCAACCGCGAGAGCTTCTCGATTGGTCAACATTGATTCAGTTGCGCTGTCCACGCGGGTTAGATTCGCTCCCAGGACCAGGGGCGATCGCGCGATCGACCATAGCGTGAGCACTGTTCTCGTCTCATCCGGCGTCAGACGCGATGCGCGTGCCTGCTGCCATCCGGGTTGAGGTCCGAGCCAGCCGATCGGCAGCATGTCCGCATCCGGCCAATGACCGGGCCCGGCATAACGCTCCCATTGGGCGAGCAGTGGAAACTGATGCACCACGCTCTGCGGGAAATCGCCGGCCGCCTCGTCGCGATTCCATATATCCCAGAAGTCATCTGAAATGCGCCACAGTTGCGCGTACTGAATTACATTGGAAGCGTTCGCAAGCGGCGTCGGCCCAGGGGACAGGCTCAGTACGATGGGTCTGCCAGTCTTCTTTAAGGCGCGGCTTACCATATGAATGGAGGCGATCTTGTAGGGTTGCGAAATGCAGTCTACCTTGATGAAGTCGACGCCCCACCCGGCGTAGAGTTTGGCGATCGAGTCGTAATATGCCTGACCCGCCGCGTTATTCCTGACGCCATAGTTGTCGTGGTTCCAGCGGCAGGTGTCGGAGGTATCGGCAGCCTCGACGGCGTGATAGTTCGATCCGGCGATCGGCAAGTTGCGTGCCACCGCTTCTTTCGGGATGCCGCGGATGATGTGAATTCCGAGCTTCAATCCGAGGGAATGGACGTAGTCGGCCAGCGGCTTGAATCCTCGATTCTCCTCCGCGGAAGGGAATCGATCTACTGCTGGAATATAGCGTCCGTTTGCGTCCAGAGTGTATCCCTGATCTGTCTTCTGTGGACTGGCCAGGTACCATCCTTCGTCGATGACTACATATTGCCATCCACTTGGCTGCAGGTGCGCATGCAACCAATCGACATTTTGCCTGAATTCCTGCTCGGTGACCGTCAGCCCATAGGAATCCCAGCTATTCCAGCCCATTGGCGGAGTGGTTGCGAGTTGGGGATAGACATACAGCGGCAGTGTAACTACAAGGACGAGCACCAAAACGGATCGGCGCATTCGCGGATTCTCCGTAGACTGTTAACTAACGGACAAAAGTATACCGAAATGTACTGCAACCCATCTTTCTAAATTGACAATTATGCCCTGGGTGCCTAGATTAACGGAGGACGAAAATCGCGATTTAAATCGTTTTATATCGAGTAGAAGTGGCATAATACGGAACGAGTCACGGAGTGAGTTTTCAGGGTTTTGAAATCGCGGTCGGGCGGTTGCCAGGAACTACCGATGCTGATTTTCGGTATCGTAAATATCGTAGAATATTCCCCGGCAACGACAGGGCAGCAGCAATTGAAGGCAGGAGAGCGATGAAGAACGGTAGACAGATGACATTTGGAATGATCGTTGGCAATCGTGGATTTTTCCCCGGCCACTTGGCACAAGAGGGTCGCGAGGAGATGCTGAAGGTGCTCGAGGGTGCAGGGATCCACGTGATCGCGTTGAGCCCGGAAGAATCGAAGTACGGCGCCATCGAGACGCATGAAGAAGCGCGCCGCTGTGGCGATCTATTTCGTCAGCACCGCGACGAAATCGACGGCGTCGTCGTTACCCTGCCGAACTTCGGCGACGAGCGGGCGATTGCCGACGCCATACGCTATTCGACCTTGAAAGTTCCCGTGCTGGTACAGGCGACGCCAGATAAAAGCTCCAAAATGACGATCGCGTTCCGTCGCGATAGCTTCTGCGGCAAGATGTCGGCCTGCAACAACCTGATGCAATACGGCATTCCATACTCGCTGACCAAACTGCATACGGTCTCGCCCAGTTCCGACGGATTCAAAAAGGATCTGGTCTGGTTTTGTGCGGTCTGCCGCGTAATGCGGGGACTCACGAACCTGCGTATCGGCTCGATTGGCGCACGGCCGGCAGCATTCAACACGGTGCGCTATAGCGAGAAGTTGCTGGAAAGGAACGGTATCTCAGTCGAGCCCATTGATCTCTCGGAGATACTGGGACGCATCGACAGACTTAAGGATGGCGACAGTAACGTCGAAGCCAAGCTGGCGGCGATCAAGAAGTATGTCAAAACATCGGCCGTGCCTGAACCGGCGCTGGTGAAGATGGCCAAGCTGGGTTGGGTGATCGAGCAGTGGATGCAGCAGACGCAGACGACGATCAGCGCGGTGCAGTGCTGGACCTCCCTGGAGGAATACTTTGGCGTGGTCCCATGCACCATTATGAGCATGATGAGTGAGAATCTGATCCCGTCCGCATGTGAAGTGGATGTGGTCGGCACGCTGAGCATGCATGCGCTCGCGCTGGCTTCCGAGACGCCAAGCGCGCTGCTGGACTGGAATAACAATTACGGTGACGATCCGGACAAGGCGGTGTGCTTCCACTGCTCCAATCTGCCAAAACATTTCTTCAACGATGTCGTGATGGATTTTCAGGCAATCATCGCAGGCACGGTGGGCAAGGAAAACACCTTTGGCACCTGTGTAGGCCGCGTGAAAGCTGGCGACATGAGCTATGCTCGCTTCTCGACCGATGATTTTAACGGTGAGATGCGCGGCTATGTCGGCCGAGGCAAGTTTACCAACGATCCGCTGGAGACGTTCGGTGGCGCTGGCGTCGTAGAGATTCCGCAGCTGCAAAGCCTGCTACGCTTCATCTGCGAAGAAGGTTTCGAACACCATGTCGCTGCCAACTTCTCCGACAGCGCCGCTGCGGTGTATGAAGCGGCCAGCAACTATCTCGACTGGAATATGTATTTCCACGAGCCGGAAGAAGATTAGCGGCTGACTTAGGCGAGCGCTTCTCCACCGGGACTAAAGCTCGGAGTCGACGCAGCCGACTGTACGATCCAACTTCGAGCAGAATTTATTTCTGGGTTGAGAAAATATATTCCGTGACGCTGTGAAACATTTGGCCGGGCTTCAGTTCGGTCGAAGGAAACTCTGGATGGTTTGGAGAATCCGGGAAATGCTGCGTCTCCAGGCATAATGCGGCGCGTTTCTCGTAGATATGTCCGTGCTTGCCGCGCGCCGTACCGTCGAGGAAATTTCCGGAATAAAACTGCACGCCGGGTTGCGTTGTTTTGACGGTCAATACGCGACCGCTCTTGGGATCCATCACCCGCGCAGCCTCATGCAGCGCCGGTCCGCCGGTCGCACTGTTCAGCACAAAGTTCTGATCGTAGCCTTTTGCGAATTTCAGTTGCTCATTGTCCTGATCGATCCGCTTCCCAATCACCGTCGGTGTACGAAAATCGAATGGCGTTCCCGCAACGGGCGCTAACTCGCCAGTTGGAATCAGCCCGGCATTCACCGGTGTGTAGCGATCCGCCGGAATGGTCATCACCTCGTCGAGAATGTCCCCATTGCCTTCGCCTGCCAGATTGAAATAGCTGTGGTTGGTCAGGTTCAGCACGGTGTCAGCATCGGTTGTCGCAGAATACTCGATTTTCAAGGCATGCGCGCTCAGCGTATAGCGCACGTGCGTGGTCAAAGTTCCGGGATATCCTTGATCGCCATTCTTGCTGACGAGCGTCATTTCGACGCCGTTCGGAATCTCATGGGCCGTCCACACCCGCTTGTCGAATCCCACAGTTCCGCCGTGAAGACTATTGTCGCCGTCGTTCTTCGGAATTTCATACCGCTTGCCATCAAGAACAAATGTGCCATGGCCGATGCGGTTGCCGTACCGACCTACAATCGCGCCGAAGTAGGTTTTGGGGTCGTGCAGATAGCCGTCGAGGGAGTCATATCCCAACACAACGTCAGCTACTTTGCCGTTGCGATCCGGAACGTCCAACGATACCACGCGAGCGCCATAGGTCATGATGCGGGCGGTCAAATCGCCATCCTGCAGCCTGAAAATTTCAATCTTTGTTCCGTCCGGCATGGTGCCGAAGACTGACTTTTTTACTTCCGCCTGCATACACAACCCCTCAAAACCAAGAATGCACAACAAGCAAATATACGCGAATGTTCTACGGCCTACGGTAAGAACGTTCATCTATCACTCCTATTGCAGAGTCACGTCGATCACCTGAATCGAGTATGGTGGAAACGTGTGATGCCAATCCGAAGAAACGCCACTGATTTCACTTTGGATTGGGACGATTCTTGCGGGGTCGGCGAGCGAGTTGCTCTCTGCCGTCGAATGCCCGCTCAGCGTCGTCACCGTGGCGGTCCCTGCGGGCTTATCTTTTCCCGTCAGTTGCATTTCGATCGACTGTGCTTTCGATGAGGCGTTGACCACCTTCACATACAGCATTCTTTTCGATGTGTCTCGCGTAACAGAAGTAAATAGCAACTCAGGCGCTCCATTCAAACTGGACGCCGGCACTTCATTGCCAATGTTGTTGCTGAACATTGCCTGCGCATAATAGCTGGGCGAACCGTAGCTGTGCAGCGCATCGTAGCCGATCAGATCAGGCACCCATTGTGAAGCCCCCGGATTGACATTGATGAACAACGGGGCATAGCTCGACATAATTACGATGTCACTGTTGCGCTCCAGGCCCGTGAGCCACGCGGCATCGGCCAAAGCGGCACCCATGTCCGGAGTTGGCGAACCTTCGCGCGTAGCCCATTCTCCGACGAAAATCTTAGGTCCCTTGCGATCGGTGTTGTCGTAGTGGTGCGTGTCATCGAAAAACTCCTGCGCAGTGCGGTAGAAATGGTCGTCGATCACGTCTGGCGTTCGGCTCTTTACCGGGGCGGTTGCGATTATCTGCAGCTTGGGGTACGCCTTCTTAATCGCATCGTAGAATTGCGCGAACCTGGCATCATAGCTGCCGGACTTATCAAATTCGTCTTCGTTTCCAACTTCCACATACGTCAGCGGGAATGGAGCGGGATGGCCATCTTTTGCGCGTATGGCTCCCCACTTCGTCTCGGGACCGCCGCTGACATATTCAATCTCCTCCAATGCGCTCTGCACATACGGAGCAAGATCGGGTCCCGGCGTCACATGCTCCTGCGCCATGGAGTAGCCGGCATACACGGCCAGTACCGGCTGCATGTGCAGATCCTGACACCACTCCAGAAATTCGAGCAGTCCAAGACCGTCGGAGCTGCGGTAGCCCCAGGGACTGGGATGCGTCGGCCGATCCACCAGGGGACCGAGGGTCTTCTTCCACGGATACCGGTCGGCAATGTGGTCACCTTCCAGATAGTTTCCGCCAGGAAGACGCAGGAACGCCGCATGCATGGCCGCCAGTTTTTCCATCAAGTCGATGCGGTTTCCATTGGGTGTGTTGTTATAGGTCGGTGGAAACAGCGAGACCAGGCTGAACCACACCGTTCCTGGCTGCGCCACCGTTAACACAAGGTGGTTGCTGGACGACGCTGCAATCTGCCCGGTTTGCAACGCTACCTTATATTGCTTCCACTTCTGGGTAAGCGCGGGCACGCTGGCGGTAGCGACAATGGCGCCGGAATTGTTGTTCACCAGGCTCATCGTCACTGGACCGGATGCATCGCGATCGGCCTTGGCGTAGAAAGAACCTGTGTAGGTGGTACCGGGTCGGAGCGGGATTCCCCAATAACCGTTATTTAGAATTCCCGCCGCGTCGGTATCATCGGCACGTTTCACGGTCAGTTTCAGGCTACTGGTGAGGGCGTCGCTGGGCCCGGTGGACTGGTCGATCTTCATCGAAGCACGAGCGTCTCCATCCCGCAGAATCCGCCAGTGGTCAGGGTGATTCGGATCGTCCTGAAAGGCGCGGTTGCGGATCAATTCCGCATAGATGCCACCATCGTAGGAATGATTGATTTCTTCGGTCATCAATCCATATAGAGTTGGGCTCACCTGGGCGACGTACGTGTCTGTCTGAATTTTCAGCACGGCTCCTGCGCTTCGGTTCGCGGACTGCTGCGCGTGCAAGAACGGTACCAACGTCACGATGGCAAAGATGGTCCCCCCAAGCTGCAGAATCGATCGAGTCAAGGCACTTCCTCCTGATCAATAAAGTCAGTCAACGCTTTTCCAGTGCCGCTGCGCTCAAAACGTCTGGGCACGCATTTCTCTGTCCTTGCCACTCTATCGAGAACTTGCAAAGGATGCGAATGGGCGTGATCTGAATCGATTCAGTTCAGGCCTGGAACTGCCGTGACCGCCGATCGACGAGCGCGAAGGCGAAACTGTCACCAGCGACTGCAGTCAATTCCTATCAACGCTCTCGCTCCATTAACGTTTCGCCTGCCATTCGTCGATAGTCAGAACATACGCAGATGAAATTGCTAAGTCCCGGCCGAACCGGACTGTACCTATTCCGGAGACAGCCAAATCTGCGGCGTTATCAGCGTCGACGGTCGAAACACGATTCAAGGTAAGCGGAATTGGTTGGCGAGGGAAGAAGAGTATGTCGGACGAGATGAACGGACCGAGCCCGGAAGATTTATATGAGGCGATATGTCGAGCGACGGAGCAGGTATTCGCCACCATGCTGGATATGGAGATCGTGCCCGGTGCGCCCAACTTCGAGCATGACTTCCCTGGACACTTCGATGGCGTGGTTTCCTTCGTCGGCATGGCGGGGGCATGGCTGGGAACCGGTGGCCTCTCCTGTGACGCATCCTTTGCCCGGCGGATTGCAGCCAGCTTTTTGATGATGGATTTTCCCGCCGTCGATGACGATGTATTGGACGCCATTGGCGAGCTGACCAACATCATCATCGGCAACGTGAAAGGAACAATCGAGCAATCTGTTGGTCCGATGGCGTTGAGCACGCCCACGTGCATCGTTGGGCATGACCTGACCGCTCATTCGCTCGGCCGGCATCGCTGGACGGTGATCAGTTTTCGTTGCGGCGAAGACAAGCTCGATGTGATGATGCACCTGGTTCCACGCAGTCCATTCGACCGTGAGGCGGAAAGCCGTCGCCGAATGCTGGTCGGTTCATAACAAACTGCATTGCAGGTTAGGGAAGAACGGCGTCTGTCGTTCAAAGTTCGATCACTTTGGCCTAGCCAAAAGAATTCTGAAAGGAAAGCAGGCGCGAATCGTATGTCGAAGGCAATGGTAGTGGACGACTCACGCACAATTCGAATCATTCTTACAAAGATGTTGACGGAACTTGGCTTCGAAGTCTGTCCGGCGGCCGATGGAAAAGAGGCTCTAGAGGTTGTCGAGCGCGAAAAGGGGAGTTTCTCCGCCATTATGGCGGACTGGAACATGCCCGAAATGAACGGGCTCGAGCTGGTGAAACAGCTGCGTTCCGACCCCCGTCTGAGTGCTGTTCCCATCATGATGATCACCACGGAGACAGAAACTCGCCAGGTGATGGCGGCGCTGGAAGCAGGCGCGAATGAGTATGTGATGAAGCCTTTCAGCCGAGACATCATCGCCGACAAATTGCGTTTGATGGGAGTTCTGGAGTAGAGCTTCCGGATGGGATCGAGGGCCAGGGTTACGCGGGAGTTTTTCAGCGCACTGGCCCGCTCATGCTGTGCCCGATCCCTGCCGATATTGGAAGATTCAACCCGCTGCAGGCGCGGACGTGTGTCACGAATTCGGTGAAGGAGAAACTTTGATGAACGGCGCGGATGGCATGGACGACATTGTGAAAGAGTTCATTGTCGAAAGCACGGAAAATCTCGACCAATTGGATCGTGACCTGATCAGCCTGGAAAAGAATCCCACCTCAAAAGAACTTCTGGGCTCCATCTTCCGGGCGGTGCACACCGTAAAAGGCACCAGCGGATTTCTGGCCTACTCTCATCTGGAATCGGTCGCCCATGCCGGTGAAAACCTCTTGAGCCGGCTCCGAGACGGCGTGCTGGTGTTGTCTCCTTCGATCACCAGCGGCCTGCTGGCCATGGTGGATGCGCTACGGACCATGCTGACTTCCATCGAGACGACAGGATCGGATGGTGACACTGACTATGCGCCGCTCATTGAGGTTCTGACTCGACTGCAAGCCGAGGAACCAAAACCCAAAATGCAGCATGTCGCAACAACGCCACCGCCTGCAACCTGCGGAACCGAGACACAACAGGAGCAGGCGCAAGAGGAGAAGTCCTCGTCCGACATGGGCGAACTCGATCTCGACGAGCCCTTGCCGCTGGGTCAAATTCTTATCGGTGAAGGCCATGTCAGGGAAGAGCAATTGGCTAGTGCACTTGACCTTCAGCGAGAGGGCGATC
>CAWGCV010000019.1:0-324202 GCA_963821145.1 uncultured Acidobacteriota bacterium | reverse complement strand
GATTTAAAGCTGCGTTGAAGAGATTTTCACACTAAAAAACTGCAAGAGTTCGCAAAGTGTGTGACTTTTAAAAGTTCACCTTGACAGTGTCATGACACTGTTGTCACAGTACGGACAGGAGATTTTATGCGCTGGATACAGAAGGAACGGGTGAAGGGCCGAAAGACTGACGAATTGCGGCTAGGCGTGGCGTCGTGGGACGAAGGCGAAGGCACGGAAATGTCGATCAAGTATACCTGGTTCAATAAAAAGGACGGCAAGGCTTCGCGGGGAGGCGAAGTGCCAGTCGGTGCGTTGCCACAAATGTTAGAGTTTGCCAAGAAGCACGGGTACATCAAGGAATGATCGACTTTACGATTCCACTCTTCTCGATAATTTGCGCGGGCGGAGGCGCGTTCCTGGGCTCCTACTTCAAGAAGAAGGGCGAGAACCTCGCGACGAAAGAAGATTTCAATGCCCTCGCGGCGCAGACTTTGAAACTCACACAGATCACGAAAGAAATTGAAGCAAAAATCGACGATCAGGTATGGGATCGGCAGCGCCAGTGGGAGATGAAACGTGATGTTCTTATCGGATTTGCGCGAACGATCAGCGATTTCGAACAAGCAGTCATGACCATCGGAACAAGGGTGCAGAATCGCGGCAACTCAGTGTACGAGGCTGAGATTTTCAATAAAGCTCTTGCCGCTTGGAACGCAACTTCAGCGAGGTTTGAGCAGGATAGCTTTGTGGCTGAACTCGTTATCTCAATAGAGACTCGGCTTGCAATGATGGCTTTGGGCGGCGCATTGCGAAGCGCGACAAGCAACATTCTAGAAAAACAGACAATAGAAGCCTACAAAGTGCACCATAAAGATATTGCGCTGAAGTTAGAGAACATCAAGTTCATAATCCGAAAAGAGCTCGGGGTAGCGACTTCGACCGTTCAGTCCGATGTAGCGGGGCCATAACATCGCGTGGTTCAATTGTTATCTTTTGGCTCTGGACAATCAAATTCCTGGGACAAAGAGGTTGCAACTGGTTGAGTAAGAGAGAGCCTGACTGGAGGCGCTAAATCTATTGCGTTATAGTCGGCGCATTTAGCGTCAAGTCTATGGGTACCCGAATTGCTGTTCTGGTTGGGGAATTGCACTTTGTAGCAAAACTTTGCCCAGTGAGGAAGCCCAAAGATATCCTGATAATTTGCTTGCCCATATATCACAACATATTTGGTGCCAGTCCCAATTTGGGCCATAGTCGTGCGAGTTAACTTTGAATGCTTACCATGTTCCGTTTTGTAGAAAATGACCTGCGTACGTTCACCCCGGTTCACGGAGCCAACCGTCATAATATTCAGGGTCGATGGGGCGTAGGTAAACTGTGGTTCTTCCTTTGCGTCAACGACCTCAATTGCGGATTTGACGGTCGCATTTAAAGCGTTGCTATTTCCTATGTTGCTGACAAGGAATGGAGCACTCAAATCACCATCTAGCGACTTGATCGTACTGCCGACCATGGTGACAGTGAGTTGAGCCGCTTCCGCGCGGGTTACGGCAGCAGCTTGGGCAAGTGTGCCAATAGCCAAGTCATGGGTGTCAGTCTCACCGGCTTGAACTTGCTCCAGCGTTCGACAGGCAACATATTCAGATTGTTCGGATGTTTTTGTAGCTATGGTCATTTGCTTGAGTTGCCCACTCATCGTGTGGAACTGCTTGCCCGCATAGATCACATACGCGATATTTGCTCCCGCGATCACAACGGTGAGAAAAAAGCTGAGTTTGTTTATGATGGTCGTTTTCGCCCACGCAATCTTCAATCGGGTTGATAAATTCATTATTCTCCTACCTCGCCGGGCGCACCATTCAAAGCGTCGTTCGATTGTAGTGCTAATGTAATCCCAGGGAACACCTTGGCGCACCCGATGCCCACCACTTCCAGCACCAGCGTCAAACTCGACACCAAGACGAAAAAGCGTGCCAAGCGGCTCGCCGCGCTGCGTCGCCGTTCGCCCCATTGGGTCATGCCCGAAGAGGTCGAGCAGTATGTCGAGCGGGAAGAGAAGAGTGAGAAATTCCGGCAGGACGAGCAAGCCGCGTGGACCAACTACCAGGCAACTCCTCTCTACATCACCGTCAAGGAAGTCGACAACGCCGCGGAAGCCGACAAATGGCTGGAAAAGCTGCTAGCAAGCAAGATCGCCCCCATCGTCTAAGGATGAAATGCTTTGCCTTGCTCCATCATGGCAAGAATCGTCTTCATCCGTTTTTCTCTGGTCTCCGGCTTCTTTGCCGTCTCCAGTCGATACACAATCGCATACACATTGGCTTTGTTGAGCGTCTTGAAAAATGCCTCTGCCTTTTTATTCTTCCTCAACGCTTTTAGAAAATCTTCAGGCGGCGTAGCACTCCTCGATGAAGCATAGGCGGTTTCCCATCGACCATCGGCCTTGGCAGCTTCAACCGCTTTCATCCCTGCAGGGGTCATGGCCTCTGCCTGGATAAGACGCTCCACATGCTGCGTGTTGATTTTCGACCACCCGCTTTTGGGGCGCCTCGGTGTGAATTTTTGCAGCCAGGAGAATTTGTCGAAGGGTTTTTTCTGGCCATCAATCCAGCCATAGCAAAGCGCCTGATCCAGCGCTTCAGCGTAGGTCAGGGATGTCTCCTGCGAACCTTTCTTGGAAATCCGCAACCAGATCCCATCGCAGTCCGCATGGTGTTTCTCCAGCCACTCTCGAAAATCCGCAGATGTTTTGAAGTGGTAAGTTTCCATGAACCGACCCCTGATTGCACTTGATCCCGGTGATCCCACGCTTCCCTTCCTCTGGAAGGGAAGCGGGAACTGTTCCGCCAGGATGCGCTCGGCGCCTGGGACCGTTATCACTCGACCGGCCCCAGAAGCCGATAAATATCTGGCGAAACTTGAAGCGGGGAAGGACGCTTCCCCCCTGCATGCCACGATTGAAGTTGTCGCTGCGGGACCGATTGTACGATGCTAATCCAGACCCTTGAGCTCTACGCTGAGTGTATGCAACTCGGATCCACCGATGTTTTCCAGCGTGTGCGGCGGAAGCGGGCCGGACCACAGGGCGCTTCCCTGGGGAATCTTCCCGGAGATTCGAGTGTCGAGGACCACCGCTCCCTCGCCATCGCGGCGCACAAAGTCGCTCCACGCGAGAATGTAGGTGGCGCATGGCCATCGGTGAGTGTGCAGCGGGACCGTTTGACCCGGAAGGATCCTCGCGTCGAGCACTCGTACCGCCTCATTCTCAAACAAGAGATGATGATGCAGTGGCGCTGCAACCAGAGCGTCGAGCTCGTCCGGCCAATCCTGTTTGTTCGACATGAACGATATTCTATCCCCGACTCTGGGCTGGCCGGGTGCCGGGTGGGCGGCGCCTCGCCCATGCGGCGAAAGTTCTTGGGCACCGTAATCTCCAGCTTCGGAGATACATTTGGCGGGTTTGGCTCTGGCGCAGCATAAAGCCCCAAAACGGTAGAATAACTACAGACACCCTGTGCCCGCCCCTCCCTAACGTTGCAGGTCTGGCCGCTTTCAGAAAAGCCGGCTTTTTTGCCTGTTTTGCAGTGAAAAAGCCCGCCTGGACCGCGGCAGGCGAATCTAGACAACGACTTGCACCGCTTCTGGATCGAAATGGGCTCTGCACAATCCTTCAATTAGACTGCACAATCCTTCAATCAGACTGCACAATCCTTCAATTAGGCCGCACAATCCTTCAATCAGCCTGCCTTGAACCCCAAAAACTCCGCCCGCTACCCAGAGCTACAATTCAAAGCTATATTGATGATCTAGCGCTTGAACGCAACGCCCACGCCCATGCACGTAACCCTTCTCATCCTGTTCTTCGCAGCTTCGCGCACAGTGGTTGCCATGTGCAGCGCCGGCGTCCTGCTGTTCCTCATCGCCCTGTGGGCCACAAAGGCAGACATCGCCCACGCCTATCGCCTCGACAAATTCGTCGCCGCGACCAATCTTTGTTTCGCCATCCCGCTCGCGGTCTTCGGCGCACTCCATCTCGCGAACATCGCCTTCGTCTTACCCGCCGTGCCAAACTACATGCCGTTCCGCCTGTTCTGGGCCTACCTCGTCGGCGTCGCACTTCTCGCCGCATCGTTGAGCATCGCTACAAAAATTCAGGTCTTCTGGTCCGGCCTGCTCTTTGGCAGCATGATGTTTCTCTTTGTCCTGATGTCAGATTTCCCCGGAGCTCTCGCCAATCCCAGAGACAGATTTGGATGGACGTTTGTCCTCCGCGAACTTTCCTTCGCCGCTGGAGGCTGGCTCCTCGCCGCAAGCGCAATGCGCAGTCCGCACCGGAACAAACTGCTCACCGTCGGCCGCATCATCCTCGGTGTCGCCGCCATCTTCTACGGCGTCGAACATTTTCTGCACCCCTTGCGTTGCCCCGGCGTTCCCCTCGAAAAAATCATGCCCACCTATATTCCGCTGCGCCCGGTCATCGGCGTCATCACCGGCGCAATTCTCGTCATCGCCGGTGCGGCCATTCTGCTCAACAGAAAAACGCGCGTGGCCGCGACCTGGCTTGGGTCATGGATTGTGCTGCTGGTCGTATTTGTCTATGGGCCAATTCTGATCGTGCAATTGCTCGATCCCAGCGTCGCAGCCCAGGTGGAGGGCATCAACTACTTCGCGGATACGCTGCTGTTCGCCGCCGCCATTCTCGCTCTCGCCGCCGCCACGCCACATGAACGTGAGCGGCCCAAGTCTGCCTGAAGCTGCTGCGGATGATGCCACGTGAAGGGAACTGCAGCTACGCAGGGCAGCCCGCCTCCATCCACTTCTTGAAAAGCGAAACACGATCCGTCGGCCAGGGAGCATCCGGAGGCATGTGTCCACTGGCTAGCTGGTCGTACACGCTTTGCGCGTTGGCGGGGACGCACATCCATTTGGGATCGTCGAGCTTGACCCCTGCGGGTCCCATGCACTTGATGTCTCCCTCTCGGAAATGAGGGCGAATGTCTGTGGCGAAGCTGAGAGCCATGATGAACCTCCTTGGGCGATTCGACTTCAATATCGGGTCAGGCGGAATTCTCCACGACGAAGAATCCTTGCCTCCATCATAAAAGCCGAATGCCTCAATCAAAAGAAATCGCCTTGATTGAGGCACTCGTATTCGGTTGTTCTACCGCCGTACTGTCAGAAATTCGAGCCCTGCCGGCAGGAGGCAAACTGATCTCCCGTCCGGGTCTGCAGATCGGAGTTGACGCAGCCGAAGAAGCCCAGCAATCCCGGTTGCGCAGCGTAACCCAGATAACCCTTGGTCTCAAAAATATCTTCCATCGTCTTCAGCAGCGAATAGTGGTTAAACGGCGTGTTGGAGACGGTGCCCGGCTTGATGAACGGCGACAGCAGCACAGCGCCAGTGCGATCTCCACCGTAATCGTTGTAGGAAATTGTGTAGGTGCCGAGCGTGGTGGTCTGGGGAAAGCTGGGTGCGTTGGGGCCCGGTTGCTCGCTGCAGCAGTACTGTCCAGGAAACGCGATCTCGATGCCGCCAGTCGGGCTGGTGCTGAGGGCATAGCCGCCTTCGTCAAAGTTGATGACAATTAGTCCGCTCTGCTTATAAGCGGGCGATGCCATGATGATCGGAATCCACTTGCGCAGGAACAGATCGGCCGATACCAGGCCGCCCGGCGCTCCAGTGACACAGGGAGAATCGTGGCCATCGTCGCAAACATTCGGAGTGATAAAGACGAAGTCCGGAGTGGTCGATTCAGATTTTAGATCCTGTGGCAACTGGTTCAGGTTGACCACGTCTTGCTGACATTCCGGCGTGTCGACGATGGAGTGAAAGAAGACGAAGGGATCATGGCGCGCAACATATTGGTCGCCCTGCGGGACGCCGGCGGATGGTGGCTCAGCGTTCTGAAGGTCGGGACTGCCCAGGGGCTGGTGACCGCAGGTTGCGGCCTCGCGGCTGGGATCGTTGCCCATATCTTCCATGTAGCCGCGCCAGGTTTTGCCGATTGCCTCCAATTGATTGGGCAGCGTCTGGATGCTGGCAGGAAAAACGCAGCCTGTGCCGATCATCTGGCCGTCTGGAGTGATACCCGTCTGCACCGCGTCAGAATACGTAGGACAGTCATTATGAGTATCGAGCGTACCCGCCTGCCCACTGATCATTGCCATGTAATTGTCCAGGCTGACATGCCCCGTGCCGTAATACTGGGTGAGCAGCGCGCCCATCGCTGGCAAAGTCTGCGACAGATACGGTGCCTTGGAAGTGGGGCCGAAGGTGGTGGTGTAGCCTTCATTCTCGAGCGTGATGACAAAGACGTGGCGAATGCGTTGACCGCCATTGTCGCCCTCGTCCCAGCGGTTTTCCTGCGCGAACAGCGGGGCTGCCACCATGCCCAGCAATGCGGCAACGGCGGCGGCCTTGCGAATAACATTGTTGATGGGTGAGCTCAACATCATGCGTATTCCTCCAGAGATGTCTTTCTACCGGCGGCATCGCAATTCTTGCGCCGGGCTAGAAAGAACATTAGAGGCTGCACGTGAAAGCCTGATGACGATGGAAAATGACGCGCTATTTCTATTTCAAGCGGCGGAAGGCAGGCGCCTTACGCCGAAGCAACGCCCGCCCCATCTTTTCCTGGCACTGCAGCTTGCTCGCGCACCGTCAGTCGATCCACGGTCAGATCGCCAATCTCCAACTTGTCGATGCGGCATTGGCGAACACCGAGTTTGCCAATTGCGAACGCACCCACAGCGACAGCTCCGATGGCGATGGCTCCTACAGCGGCCGCACCTAACGAAAGGGCGAGCAGCGCGAATCCTTTCGGAGGCGTGATCAATCTTTGCCTTGAATTCTTCATCATGGGCGGAATTGTACCGCGCACAATTCCCATCCAGCTTTTTGTGTGAGTGAAAACGAGTCCTACTGCGATACACTGCATCACATCCCTAAGGGGGGAGACGGATGAAGACTGGCGAGGTGTGGAAGGCGTGGGCAGGAATTCTGACCGGTCATAAACCGACTCTCTCCATCGAGATCACGAAAGAGTGCCCTTTGCGCTGCCCCGGATGCTATGCGTTCGACGAGGCGCACCTGGGCGGCGATACTAAGCTCCGTCAGTTGTCCGACTTTAAGGGCACCGAACTGGTGACGAAGATCCTCGCAATTGTCGATCGCGAGAAACCACTGCATGTTTCCCTGGTCGGCGGTGATCCGCTGGTTCGCTATCGAGAGTTGGACATGCTTCTGCCCGAGTTGGAAAAGCGCAAGGTACACACGCAGATTGTGACCAGCGCATTCCGTGAAATTCCGGCGAAATGGAATCAATACAAGCGGCTCAACGTCGCGGTCTCGATCGATGGCCTGCAACCGGAGCATGATGAACGCCGCAAGCCTGCCACGTATGAGCGCATCCTGAAAAATATTTCCGCGGTGAAGGTGACGATTCACTCCACCATTACCGGCAACATCGCAGACCGCCCTGGTTATCTGGAGGAGTTTCTCCGCTTCTGGAGCGCAAGGCCAGAGATTAGCAGGGTCTGGTTCAGCCTGTTCACGCCGCAGATGGGAGCCACGGGCCCAGAAATTCTGACCCGCGAGCAGCGAGTGTTCGTGGCCGCGGAGTTGATACGGCTGCGGGTGAAATACCCCATTCTCGATATGCGAGAGGGACTGATTCGCGAGATGCTGACACCTCCGACCAGCCCGAAGGAATGCATCTTCGCGCGCACCACAACCACCATTTCAGCCGATCTGAAGACGAAGATTACGCCTTGCCAATTTGGTGGAGAACCGGATTGCTCGCAATGCGGGTGCATGGCCTCGATGGGGCTCGCATGGATTGGGCATTATCGGGTTGCGGGTCCGCTGACCGCGGGGCATCTCTTCTACGCGTCCGATCGCGTCGGGGCCTCATTGCGATCGATCAACAGAATGTTCTCGGGTCCCGAACCCGAGTCGTCGATGTTCACCATTCTGGAGCAGTAGCCGTCACGGGCTGAAGGCGCGGCTTGGACTACTTCGGCGGCGTGGGCGTGAGCGGGGTTTCGGCGGCGCGAGCGCTGTTGAAGAATTCCACCCGCCACTTGCCGTTCGTCTTCTTCAGGATGCCGGACTCCAGCCAGCGTGTCGGCTTGCCATCGACCGACCCGACGTTGATCTCCGTAATCCCAGCTAGATGGCAGTCCAGCTGAACCCTGGGTTCGGTGACCTTCCAGACATACACGTGGCCAGCAGCATGGAGTTTCTGTATCCCGGCCATCAACTCGTCCCCGCGATATTGCTTCCCGTTATCGAACGCATAGAAATCCGGCGAGGCCACGGAATGAAACAGGGTGATGTTGTCTTTAGCCGCCGCCACAAACATGGTGTTGACCGCCTGCACTATCGCTGCGCGGTCGGCTGCGGTGCCACATCGTTGTGCCGTTGCCGAACCCGTTCCGACAGCGGCCACAACGAACCAAAGCAATACCAGGCAGAAAACCAGTCTCCGATTTTTCGTCATGGGCGAAATTGTACCGTTCGAGTCGGTCCGTCTGTCAGTTTTCGTCTATTTCCGCGGGTCGACTCTCTCATCCTTTCCCTTAGGTAAAGGTGGAGGCTGCGAGACTGGCTCGTCGGGGCACTGACGAAAGGCCACCGAAAATAGCTTCCAAGACGACACTACAAAAAGGAAAAATGCTCTAGCATGGTAGCCATATGGCATTCGTCCTGGAGCACTTGGATCACCTGGTTCTAACTGTGGCCAACATCGATGCCACCGTCGATTTCTATACGGAGGTCCTGGGAATGGACCTTATCAAGGTGGACGGCCGCAAGGCGCTCGCCTTCGGCATCCAGCGACTGAACCTGCACCAGCGCGGACATGAGTTCGAACCGAAAGCGGCGCACCCAACGCCGGGAGCTGCGGACCTTTGCTTCCTCACGACGACATCGCTCGACACGGTGATCGAATACTTGACGGAGCAGAAAGTTCATATCGAAGCGGGCCCGGTAGAACGGGACGGTGCGATCGGGAAACTTCGCTCCATTTATCTGCGCGATCCAGACCGCAACTTGATTGAGATTTCAGTCACCGTGTAGCAGGACAGTCGTGCCGACCCCCGTGCGCGATAAAATCGCAGCATGTCCGACACATCCACTCCAAGCCCCTCACTGCTGGAACGCGCGAAAAAGATTCGCCTCTTTCTCATGGATATCGATGGCACGCTGACCAATGGCGGCGTCTGTCTTATTTCCTTGCCCAATCATGGCGGCATCGCGGAGATGAAGGAATTTAATTCGCAGGATGGCCTGGCCATCAAGCTGGCCCACATCATGGGAATTCAGACCGGCTTCATCACGGGAAGAAAATCTCCGGCCGTCCAGCAGCGTGCCGACGAGCTATCTGTCGCCTACGTTTATCTGGGGCAAGCCACAAAAACCGCTGCATTTGAAGAGTGCATGCAGAAGGCCGGCGTGACGGCGGAAGAAGTGGCTTATCTTGGCGACGATCTGCCGGATATGCCGGTGTCAAAGCTCGCAGGACTGGCGGTCGCGGTTGGGAATGCTGCGCCGGAATTGAAAGCAATCTGCCACTATGTGACCCGCGCGAATGGCGGCGAAGGCTCGGCGCGCGAAGTAGTGGAGCTGATCCTGAAAGCGCAGGGTCGATGGGAAGAAGCGATTCCCAAGGCGCTGGCATAAGTGACGAGCGGAGAATCAGCGTAATGTGCCGCACTGTCGTGCCAGAGCATTACACTCGTGACAGATTCTAAGGAGATGTTTCAGATGAGGCGATTTGTCTGCCGGTTTCGATCAATTGCGGGATTGTTGGTACTGTCCACCTTATTTTTGATCGCAACAGCGAACACGACGTTTGCGCAGCAGACTGGCATCCTGACGCCCACGCCTTCGCCGAAGCCGCAAATCAATGGACCGTTGATATACGGCGTCCATCCGGGTCACCCGCTTCTCTATCGAATTCCAGCCACCGGCGATCGGCCCATGACATTTTCCGTCAAGGGCCTTCCCAAAGGGCTGATGCTCGACCCAGCCACCGGCATTCTGCGAGGCGTACTTCCTCGCCCTGGGAATTACAACATCACCCTGCAGGCTCGCAATGCCCTGGGAACCGCGAAGCGGCATTTTCGAATTGTTGTCGGCGACAAAATCGCTCTGACTCCGCCGATGGGCTGGAGCACCTGGTACATGGTCCATCTCGACATCAGCGATGCCATGGTCCGTCAGCAGACCAACGCGATGATCTCGAGCGGCCTGGTCAACTACGGTTATTCCTTCATCGATATCGACGACGGCTGGAACATCAAGCCCTCGTCTCCCGACCCGATGATTGGCGGCGCGCCACGCGATGTCGACGGAAACCTTCGCTCCAACCAGAACTTTCCGGATATGGAAGCGCTTGCCGACTATGTGCATAGCCAGGGCCTCAAAATCGGTATCTACATCTCCCCGGGTCCGCTGACTTGCGGAGGCTTTGAGGGCAGCTACAAGCATGAGGCGCAGGATGCTCACTTGTTCGCGCAATGGGGCTATGACCTTTTGAAGTACGATCTGTGCTCCTATCAAAAGCTGATGAAAAACCCCAACGACGTCGCGGAATTGAAACCGGTGTATCAGTTGATGGGCTCTGAGCTGGCAAAGCAGAATCGCGACTTCGTCTACAACCTGTGTGAGTACGGAAATGGCGATGTGTGGACGTGGGGCCGCGATGTCGGCGGAAATTTCTGGCGAACCACCGGTGATGTCGGGTATCTGGACACGCCGCAAAGTTCGCTCTGGAAGAATCTTGCGGCCTACGGCTTCGGCCAGGCGGGCATCGAGAAGTGGGCCGGTCCGGGCGGTTGGAATGATCCCGACAATCTGTTGATCGGAAAGATCAAGTGGAACGGCCAGTTGATGCCCACGCCGCTGACCCACAACGAGCAGTACACCTATATGACTCTGTGGTCGCTGATGGATGCGCCGCTGATCTTTGGTGGCGACATGACGCAGCTGGATCCTTTTACGTTCAGCTTGCTCACCAACACTGAGGTGATTGCCGTCAATCAGGATCCGCTGGGGAAACAAGCCGCGCCAGCTTCACAGCACGGAACCCTCGAAGTCTGGTCGAAGCCAATGGAAGATGGCTCACTCGCGGTGGGCTTGTTCAACAAGGGCGACCAGGCGACACCGGTCATCGCGCTCTGGTCCGATTTAGGGATTCACGGAAAACGCATTGTTCGCGACCTTTGGCGCCAGAAAGATGTCGGCAACTTCGATCATGAGTTTCATGCGACGGTCGGCCCCCATGGCGCGGAAATGTACTTGTTTGAAAAGCATCCGCACGAGTGGTGATCGATCGCCGGCTATTCGAGGGTTCGCTTCAACTGACCGCAGGCTGCGTAGATATCGCGGCCGCGTGGACGACGTAGAAACGCCGGCACCCCGCTCGCGATCAAATGCTGTTGAAATGCGGCGACGTCTTCCGGCTTCGGCATGCGGTAGGGAATATCCGGTCCGGGATTCCAGACGATCAGATTCACTTTGGATGGCAATCCGGAGCGCTGCAGTAACGCACTCAACTCGCGCGCGTCCTGCAGGGAGTCATTGACGCCGCCCAGCAGGACATATTCAAACGTGACTCGTTCCCGCGGCCGCAGCGGAACCTCTCGCAGCGCCGCCAGCAGATCTTCAATCTTCCATTTGCGCGTAACCGGCATGATGCTCTCGCGGATGGAGTTATTCGGCGCGTTCAAGCTGAGCGCCAGCTTGGGCCGCAGCTTCTCCCTGGCGAATCGCTCGATGCCGGGCAAAATTCCCGAGGTCGAAACCGTCATGCGCGACTCCGGAATGCCCATCCCTTCGACCAGCAGATGCACCGCCGCCATAAAGTTGTCGTAATTCAGAAACGGTTCGCCCATCCCCATAAAGACCAGGTTGATGCGGTCTCGGCCAACCTTCACCTGATGACGATTCAGCACCGCCGCGACTTGTCCCGCGATCTCTCCCGCCGTCAGGTTGCGCTTCACGCCCAGCTTCGCCGTCAGGCAGAATTGGCAATTCACCGCGCACCCCACCTGGCTTGAAATACAAATTGTCGCCCGGCGATAGGGAACGGCCGCCTCCGCCGTCTCCTCATCCGCGATGGAAGCCGCGTCGGCTTCCTCCGTGGCCGCGTCCGATCCGTCCCCAAGCTCGCCGTCATCCCCGTTGGGCATCCAGACGGTTTCTACCGTTTCTCCATCGGCGCACGCGACCAGGTATCGCTCGGTTCCATCGCTCGAGACAAAAGCCTGCGCGATGCGCGGCATTCCCACTTGAAATCCGGAATTGCTGAGCAACTCGCGCACGGATTTTGGCAGCGCGGTCATCTCTTCCAGGGAGGCGACACGCTGTTGATAAAGTGCGTGCCAAAGCTGCCGGGATCGATATTGTTCTAAACCTAACCTTTCGGTTAGCTCTACAAGTTGCTGTAAAGAAAGAGAAAACAGTGGTTCTGTAGAATTTACACGATTCTTTTGCGGGAGAGAGTCGAATTGTGGAAAACTTTGCATCTAATGTGGATAACTAGTTGCAGCCTCAGCCCGTTCCGGGCTCGACCGCAATCCAACCTAGTATGTGAAAAAATTATATTCAGATGATCACGATCGATAGTCCGCAGGATACTACGCATTTTAGTTCTCTTGGTAGCTCGCCCGACAGCGCCCAAAGTCGCAATATTCGCCGAACAGAATTATCGAATGGTCTGGTGATTCTGACCGAGAGAATGGAGCACGTCCGTTCGGTCTCGATGGGCGTGTGGGTCAAGACGGGTTCGCGAGATGAATTGCCAGAGATCAACGGCGTCTCTCACTTTGTCGAGCACATGGTATTCAAGGGAACCAAATCTCGGTCCGCCCAAAAGATTGCCAGGGAAGTCGACGCCATTGGCGGCAACCTGGACGCCTTCACCAGCAAGGAAACCATCTGCTTCAACATCAAGGTGCTCGACGAGCACGTGCCGAAGGCGCTCGATGTGCTGACGGACCTTGTCACGCAGCCGATCTTTGCTCCCGACGATATCGGACGGGAATGCAAAGTGATCCTGGAAGAAATCAAGATGGATGAAGATAACCCGGACATGCTGGTGCATGAGATTTTTACCCAGAGCTTCTGGAAAGATCATCCGCTGGGCAAGCCGATCCTGGGCACACGCGAAACGGTCAAGCGGTTCGACCAGAGCATGCTGTTCGACTTCTACGGCGGCAGATTCCAGGGGAAGAACATGATCTTCTCCGCCGCGGGGAATCTGGATCACGATTCGTTTGTGACGCTGGTTGCAGAAAAGCTGGCGCACCTGCCGGCATCGCCGTCCGTCGATGGCGATTTAATTCTCCCATTCGCAGCTACGCCGAAGGTGCACGCGCGGATTGTCTCCAAGCAGAAAAAGTCGCTGGAGCAACTGCAGCTTTGCCTGGGTGTTCCGGCTCCGGCGGTCAATGATGAACAGCGCTATACCGTCGCGCTGCTGAATACGATTCTCGGCGGCGGTATGAGTTCTCGCCTGTTTCAGAATGTTCGTGAGGATCGCGGACTGGCGTACTCCATTTTCAGCGAGGTCAACTCGTTCCGCGATACTGGTTCGCTGTGCGTGTATGCGGGCACTTCCGCGCAGAATGCGGAGCAGGTGATTCGGCTGACGGTGGATGAATTTCGACGTCTGAAAGACGATCCGGTTCCGGAAGAAGAATTGCAGCGCGCCAAGGACCAGCTCAAGGGAAATATTCTCATGAGCCTGGAGAGTTCCGGTGCGTTGATGTCGAACCTGGCGCGGCAGGAAATGTATTTCCAGCGGTTCTATGCTGTGCCGGAAATTCTTGAGCAAGTGGGTCAGGTCACGAGCGCAGACCTGATGCGAATGGCTGAGCAGCTGTTTGTTCCTGAGTCGGTTGCCGTGGCTCTATTGGGCAACCTGAACGGCCTGAAGATCACGCGCGAACACCTTGCCTGCTGATACAGTAAGGAATATATTCGCATTGGTTCCAATGCAGGGTGTTGAAAATGAAAAATGAATTACTTGTAGGCAGCACAAAGCAGCTGCGTCAATCTGGCTTTACGTTGATGGAGTTGCTGATCGTCATGTCGGTCATCCTGATCCTGATGGCGGTGGCGATTCCCAACTATATGAACATGCGAAGTGAAGCGAATGAAACGGCGGCGATGGAGGAACTGCGCAATCTGAACAGCGCGGAAATCCAATACCAGACAAGTTATCCCGCCAATGGATTTTCCTGCAGTCTGACGCAACTGGCTGGAGATCCGAATTCAGGCGCACCGAGCGCCCAGGCAGCCCAGCTGATTCCAAAGGATATGGGCAGCGGTTTCAAGAGCGGCTACATATTTGCCATCACCAATTGCACCCATGTGAACGTCAATAACCAGGATGTCTACACCTCCTTTGAGATAACGGCGGTTCCCCAGTCGGTGGGAAAGACAGGGCATCGCGGGTTCTGCATGGACCAGACGGGCGAAATCAAGGCAGATCCAGCGGGCGGCACGAACTGCACCCAGCCGATTTCCTAGTTTGAGGTCATTCATCCATCGGTTCGTCATTCTGAGCGCAGCGAAGAATTTAGAGGGTGATGGCGTTAACAGTCGATGCGAACATTGTCTGGATTCTTCACTCTTGTCGCCGTGGCGACCGTCATTCAGAATGACTCTGCTTAAATTTCTTAAGACGCGATCGAGATATTGGTTGGCTGCGATGGCGTTGCTGGTAGTTTGCCTCCTTTCTACGCTTCCGTCGTGGTGTGGGGGCCCGGCACCCGTACCTCCGACTACGCCCGACGTTGCAGAAATCTCGAAACAAGTGGACCAGCACTATAACCGACTGCACTCGCTCCGCGTCCAATTCACAGAAACCTACCAGGGTATGGGAATGAAACGCACCGAGAGTGGAACACTGCTGCTGGAAAAGCCGGGTCGCATGCGGTGGGATTACTCCAACCCGGCGGGCAAGGTTTTTGTGATCAATGAAAAGTACGGCTACTCCTACACACCGGGAGATGCGCAGGCGGAGCGCTACCCGGCCAAGCAGCTGCAGGATTTTCGTTCGCCACTTCGCTTCTTGTTAGGCCATACACGCATAGAAAACGAACTGACCGATCTGACGCTGACTCCCGAGGGAGCAGGGTATCGATTGAGCGGGGTTCCGAAAGGCATGGAGCAGAGAGTGGCGGAGGTGACGCTGACGGTGACCGCGGAGGGCAGAATTGATGCCATCCAGTGGAAAGAAACCGATGGCGCGACCACGGAGTTTCAGCTCACCAATGAGCTGGCCAATCCGCCGCTCGCCGCAGACACGTTCTCCTTTCGACCGCCTCCCGGCGTTGCGGTGGTCACGGGGTTGGCTCCGATTTAGTTCGGGATCCATTGGTTTGGAGTGATGGCTTGCAGTCTCAATTCTTGCGGACAAGATTATCTGGACTCGCGTTGGTTGCCGTGATCAGCGCAACTGCGACAGCGCGTGCCCAATGGCAGATGGAGCGAAGCGGCACGACCGCCAGCCTGCGCGGAATTCACGCCGTGACCGCCAACATCGCCTGGGCCAGCGGAACCAATGGAACGGTGGTCCGGACGCTCGACGGCGGGCAGAATTGGCGGCCCTGTTCCGTTCCTACCGGGGCTGAGAAATTGGATTTTCGCAGCGTATGGGCCTGGGACGCCGATCACGCCATGGTGATGTCGAGCGGTCCCGGCGGGGAATCGAAGCTCTATTCCACGCATGACGGCTGCCGCACCTGGACCCTGGTGCTCACCAATCCCGATGCGGATGGTTTTTGGGACAGCCTGCAATTCGATGGGACACGTTTCGGCGTCATCCTGGGAGATCCGGTGCAGGGAAGTTTCACCTTGTTTGTGACCTATGACGGCGGCGGCCAATGGACGCGACAAGTGAATCCCTGCCTCCGCACCATGGATCCAAAGCAAGGCGCCTTTGCTGCCAGCAATCAGTCGCTGGCAATCGTTCCATTACAGGGATTGAACTCCGGGTCGGGAACGGGAACCAATCGTCAGATATGGTTTGGCACCAGCGGGGGATGGCTGTACGGGTTTGTTTTGGCTCCTCTGGAATTGATCTCCGCGCCGGGAGGATATTCCGCGGCGAATGGGTGTACACACATCCGTGCGCTGCCGAGCGGAGCGAAAGATTCGTCTGGAATTTTCGCCGTTGCCTTTCACGACACGACCAGCGGCGTTGTCGTCGGTGGAGATTACGCCCAGCCGCAAGACGGAACCAGTACCGCGGCTTTCACGACGAATGGAATTCACTGGCAGGTCGCGCCGCATACTCCCGCTGGCTATCGCTCGACCGTCGCGTGGAACCCAAGCGACGCGAGCTGGATTGCCGCCGGATCGACGGGCAGCGATATCTCCCACGACAACGGCAATACCTGGCAGCCACTTGACCACGGAAACTGGAACGCCATCAGCCTGCCCTTCGTCGTCGGGCCAGACGGGCGCATTGCAAGACTGATATCTTGGGGTCAGCTACGGGTAATGAATCAAGCTCCGCCCGCGGCGGTTTCTGCATCGGCAAAGGATTAGGATCCATTGGAATATATCGTCAAAACTGCGGACGAACGGGGACATGTGCAGGAGAATGTGCACATTGCAAACTCCGCCGAAGAGCTTCGCCAGCGCTTCGCCCAGTCCGGCCATTACGTGTACTGGGTCAAGCCAAAAGGCCTGGCCGGCAAGGCAGGCGCGGGCAAGCGCGTCAAACTGGAGCCGTTCCTGATTTTCAATCAGCAATTTCTCACGCTGATCCGCGCCGGCCTCCCGATCCTGTCTTCCGTGGATCTGCTGGCGAAGCGCCAAAAAGCCTCCACCCTGCGCGCCCAGCTGGAGGATGTTGCCGTGCGCGTCCGCACCGGGCAATCGCTTTCGGCCGCCTTCGAATCTCAAGGTGGATTTCCTGTGATTTACACAACCTCACTGCTGGCCGGTGAGCGTTCCGGCAACCTGGAAGAAGTCCTTACACGCTATCTGGCCTTTCAGCGAATTTCGCTCACCTTCCGCAAGAAGCTGATCGCCTCGCTTTTCTATCCGGTTCTGCTGATCATTATGGTCACTGGCTTATTTATCTTTTTGATCAGTTTTGTCGTTCCGCGTTTTGCCGCGCTCTACGATCAGATCGGCACCAAGCTCCCCGGCATCACAGTGTTTATGCTGGCGATGGGCAAAGACTTCCAATCGTACCTGCCATATCTATTAGTGGGATTTGCGGCGATCGTCTTTGGCTTGTTTCGCTGGGCTCGTACTGACGCGGGTGCCAACCAGATCGATACCCTTCGCATAAAAACCCCCGTTTTTGGCGGCATCTGGGTCAAGTATCAAGTAGCGTTATTCTCACGCACCCTTTCAACATTGCTTTCGGGAGGTTTGCCGCTGGTTCCGTCGCTCGAGACTGCGGCCCGATCCATCGGCAGCCGACGTCTCAGCCAGGCGGTCACGCAATCTGTCGGCAGCGTGCGAGAGGGCAAGGGACTGGCCACCAGCCTGAATAGCACCAAGATTTTTCCTGAGCTGTCGATCGAAATGATTGAGGTTGGCGAGGCCACGGGAGCCTTGCCGGGAATGTTG
Organism: uncultured Acidobacteriota bacterium; assembly: GCA_963821145.1. Taxonomy (GTDB): domain Bacteria; phylum Acidobacteriota; class Terriglobia; order Terriglobales; family Acidobacteriaceae; genus JAKAAZ01. Next base: position 306,618 of record CAWGCV010000019.1, on the reverse strand, counting down.
AATTCCGTCGCGGAATTCTTTGAAGAAGATGTACAGACGGCGCTGACCGCGGCGCTGTCGTTGATTGAGCCCGCAATTTTGATTGTGATGGGCGGCGTCGTGGTGACCATTTTGATCGCGCTCTACCTGCCGATTTTCAGCCTGGGCGCGGCCGGCGCAATGCAACACTAAGCAAGGAGAAGCACTATGGCGGATATTGCGATCGTTCCCAACGGAAAGGCCATCGTCAGCGATGAGACCGCGCATGCGCAGGTACTTGCTGCGCGCTACCGTTGTGAGTTTGTCGATCTAAGGAATTTTCGAATCCAGCACGAACTGTTCCGCACCGTGCCGGTGGACATGATGTTCCGCTACAACTTTGTTCCGCTGGAGCAGTTGGAAAATAAGCTGATCATCGCTGTCAGCGATCCCAGTCGATTGATGATGATGGATGAAATTTCCAGTCTGCTGGGGCAGAAAATTGGCGTCAAGGTCGCCACCCTCAGCCAGATCACCGATCTTCTGAAGAAGACGGAGCAATCGCAGCGCGTACTTGACGAAGCCACTGAAGGACTGACGTTTGACGTGCTTTCGTCCGAAGACAATCAAGACGAGACGCTGTCCATCGAGAAGTTGACGTCAGAGGAAGACATCAGCCCGATCATTCGCCTGGTCGACACGATGGTGTTTACCGCGTTAGAGCGGAGAGCCAGCGATATTCACCTGGAAACCTTTGATGACAGCCTGCTGGTGAAATATCGCATCGATGGTGTGCTGCAGCACGCCATGGCGCCCATTGCGCGTGAGCATCACCAGACCATTCTTTCCCGTATCAAGGTGATGAGCGAGCTTGATATTGCCGAGCGGCGCGTTCCGCAGGATGGACGTTTCCGTGTTCGCTACAAAGGCCGCCTGATCGATTTTCGCGTCTCTATCATGCCCACGGTGCATGGCGAAAATGCTGTGCTTCGTGTTCTGGATAAGGAGTCGATGAGCGAGACTTTCCGCTCGCTGACGTTGAACGTTGTCGGGTTTGCTGAGGACGATCTTCGCCGATTCCGCCGCTACATCCGCGAACCGTATGGCATGGTGCTGGTCACCGGGCCCACGGGATCCGGCAAGACCACGACGCTCTACGCGGCGTTAAACGAAATTAAAAGTGATGAAGATAAGATCATCACCATTGAAGATCCGGTGGAATATCAGATTCGCGGCATCACGCAGATTCCTGTGAACGAGAAAAAGGGCCTGACCTTCGCGCGCGGGCTGCGGTCGATTCTGCGTCATGATCCCGATAAGATTCTGGTGGGTGAAATCCGCGATCAGGAAACAGCGCAGATCGCCATCAACTCGGCATTGACCGGTCACCTTGTGTTCACCACCGTTCACGCCAACAACGTTGTCGATGTCCTGGGACGCTTTCTGAATATGGGCGTTGAACCGTATAACTTCGTTTCGGCGTTGAATTGCATTCTGGCCCAGCGCCTGGTTCGCGTGATTTGTGAAGATTGCAAACGGACGGTGGAATACGATCGGGAAACGCTGCAACTGAGCGGGCTGGATACGCAGGAGTGGTCCGGATTTGAGTTTAAGGAAGGCGCGGGATGTATTGAATGCGGTGGCACCGGATACAAAGGCCGTACAGCCATCCATGAACTTCTGGAGCTAAACGATAGAATCCGCGAAATTATTCTGGAGAAGAGGCCGAGTTCAGAAGTGCGCAAAGCGGCACGGGCAGAAGGTATGTCGTTTCTGCGGGAGTCGGCGTTGCAGCGGGTGCGATTAGGGCTGACAACGTTGAAAGAAATTAACAAAGTTACGTTCATTGAAGCTTCACGGTAAGCTTAACTTACATGCGTCTTTTTCCAACTTCACTGCAAACTGCAGTGCGTCCAAGGTTAGCCTGCGAAATTGCGCCGGATGGAATTCTTGCGGCCCGATCTGCCAGCGTGGAAGCAACCCTGGATGAAGCTGTGTTTTCTCCGCTGCCGGAAGGATCGATTGCCGCCGGAGTCACGGCTCCATTGTTCCATGACAGCAGCGCGGTGCAGACGGCGCTGAAAGACGCGCTCGATTCTTTTGACGGTCGCGGACGCGATTGGACATTTATCGTTCCGGATGCGTGCACCCGCGTACATATTCTCGACTTTGACACGCTGCCCGCGAAAGCGCAGGAAATTCTGCCACTGGTTCGTTTTCGGCTGCGGCGTATGTTGCCCTTCGATGCCGACCTGGCAGGAGTGTCCTACCAGCTGCTGAGCTCACCCGATGCAACTCGCAAAGATGCTCCAGTGCAGTTGATTGCGGCAGCCATGCCGGCGGAAATCCGCGACGAAGTGGAGTCCCTGGCTCGCAGCCTGCAACGGGAGCCTGGCGTTTTGCTGCCTGCGACCTTGGCCGCGCTGGCCGCGCTACCGGACACTGGTTCGCACCTGCTGGTACACACCGAAAAAGATTCGATGACGACCGCGATCACTCACAACGGGGAGTTGTTGTTGTATCGCGCGACCGATCGCGCGACGACAGATCCCGGAGAGATGGCGCAGGCCGTCCTGGTGGCTGCGGCCTATTACGAAGACGCACTGCATGTGCCGCTGCAGGAAGTCTGGGTGGCGGGGCTGGAGTCGACGGATGTGCTGCGGCAACATCTAGCAGCCGACGGCGCCTGGCAGATTCCGTTGCGCGCTCTTGTGAATTCGCAATCGTTTTCCGCAAGCGGCGTGCCTAGCCAGGTTGACCCTGGTCGCTTCACCAGTGTGGTGGGGGCGCTGCGCGGCTAATGAGGATCACTCTCAATCTCGCTTCGCGACCCTTCTTCGAGCTTCGGCCGGTGCTGCTGCGCCTGCGCGTTCTGGCTGGAGTGCTTGGAGTGCTGGCGCTGGTTCTTTTTCTGCTGCTGCGCCAGGCGGAAGTGAAGGCCGATCGGGCGGAGGCAGTCGCCCACAAATGGAACCTCGCCTCCCAGCAGCTACAACAGGAATGGGCGCATGATCAGGCGCTGATGAGACAGCCGGACAATGCCGCGACCCTGCAGCGGTCGGACTTCCTGAATCAAATTTTCCGCCGCAAATCTTTTTCCTGGACGACCGCCATGATGGATCTGGAGCGGGTGCTGCCCCAGGGTGTGCAAGTGACCAGCATCGATCCGAACATGACAAAAGAGGGTCGTGTGATGATGCGGCTGCGGGTCAACGGACCGCGCGACAAAGTAGTCACCCTGGTCAGCAACCTGGAGAAGTCGCCTCACTTTATCGAGCCGCTTGTCGCAGGAGAGACCGCCGACATTCAAGGTGAGGGCCAGGCTGGATTTCGTCCCACCATGTCGGAAACGATCGATGTGAATGTCGATATCATTGCCGGCTTCAATCCAGGTAACCTGGCTTCCACCGACGTCAACGCGGAGGCGCAAAAGTCGGGAACCCATCTCATCATGCGTGAAGATCATCCGCGGCAAATCGGTCCGGCCTCCAAGCCTCACTCGACCGCAACGCCCACGCGCTCGACAGGGAAGCGAGGTGTGCGATGAAATTGACACGTCCCAACTGGTCGAACGTTCGCATCACTGCGCAGCATTGGCACTACGGGGCGATCCTCCTGCTGCTGGTATTGAATCTGACTCTGGCCGTGCGTCTGATCTTTGCATGGAACCGCGCCAAACAAGGAGATGCGGCGAACATCGCGGCAAGTCAGGCGCAATATCGAGCCATCAAGCTGAAGACAACTCCGCTGCGAGGGCTGGACAAGAAGATTGAGCAGGCCCAGCGGGATCAGCAGGCCTTCTATGAAAAACGGTTTCCGGCCAACACCTCCGAGGTCTTGACCGAGCTGGGTGCACTGGCAGTGAAGAACAATGTCTTGCTGGCTCGTGATCAGTACGCATACCGCAAACCGCAGCAGGGCGTGGTCGAAATGGACATGGAAGCCACCTTGAGCGGTGACTATGCACCCGTCGTGCGATTCATCAACGGATTAGAGAGAGATAAGCTTTTTTTCCTGATCAGAGGCGTTGCCTTGAACGGTCAGCAAGGCGGCGTCGTCAGTTTGCGCATGCACTTGACTACATTTTTGCGAGCGGATACGGCGAGCGTTGGCGGAGCGTTGCCGTCCACCTCCACGGATACCACCTCCGCCGACACCACCTCCACGGAGCAGTGAGAAACAATGGCGATTCGACTCGGCACCGAGGACAAGAAGAAGCGTTGGATCGCCACTGATCCTTCGTGTCGCTGGCGCTGACGCTGATCGCGCACACGTTGTGGCAGCTGGAGAGTGGGTCATCATCGTCGCCGCCTGCAGCGACTGAATCCACCGCGTCAACACCTGCCGCACCGTCGAGCCAGGTGAGCGGTGCAGCGGGCAAAGCGGCGCAGCATGTTGAAAGCGCGACCAGTCTTGATCCCACGCTGCATCCGGAGTGGATGGCGACGGCGGAGAATACTGTTTACTCGGGCACCAGCCGCAATATTTTCTCTAAGGACTCGCTGCCTCCGGTGCAGGAGGCCGCGATTGAGAAGCCGATCGCGTCGGTACGCACTTCTGGCCCTGTGGAGCCGTCGGGACCTCCACCCCCACCGCCTATCGATTTGAAGTTTTACGGTTTTGCCAAAGCAACAGAATGGGCGCCAGCTAGTCTTCCTGATGCATGGCGAGGATATTTTTATCGCCGGTGTCGGGGATATCGTGGATGGTCGGTACAAAGTCGTCCAGGTAAATGACAATTCTGTCGTCGTGGAAGACCTGGCTTACACAAATCAGCAGACGCTTCCGTTGCTGGTCAGCTAGCTCAAGAGATAGTTGCTAAGGCAACCATAAGCGTCAAACTGGTTGCTAAGGACACTACTTTCTTTGACGAGAAAAGCGTTGCTTTTCGGGGCTCCATATAGAAGCAACGTGGCGTCTACGGCCAAACCCACCAGCCTCGCAGCCGCCCTTCCTTTTCATCCCACCAAGTGCTCTGGTACACTAACGCTGCAACGCAGATCGCCACCGTAACCACTGCGGGACGCGTATCTGGGGACGTAGCTCAGTTGGTTAGAGCGCTGCCCTGTCACGGCAGAGGTCGCGGGTTCGAGCCCCGTCGTCCCCGCCAGATATCAAAGGACTTAAGTCCAATCTGGCAGAATAAACGAGAGAATAGAAAAAACATCCTCACACCTTGTTTCCTCGCGCTGCAGTAGACAAACTTCATATAAAAAAGGCTCCCCGAATAGGGAGCCTTTTTTGCTGATATTGGAGATTCTCGTCATGTGGCTCAAGGAACAGAAGGCTCGTCGGATTGAGAAATATCGGACGTGGGTTAGAACGTGCGAAAGGTTTGCACAGTTTCCAGCGAGTGTTCGAAACCCGGTCGGAGTCATCGACACCCTATCTTGGATAGAATCCGATCTGTGATGGCTGATTTCTCGCGTGCCGATGCGCTGAACCGCCAATTCGGGATCTCCGGACTTGCACAGGTGATTCCTGGAAACGGTGGACTTCCCAAGCTCGAAGTCACCACCCAGTCGGCTTCGGCTGAGATTTATCTGCACGGCGCGCAAGTTACTTCGTGGCGGCCGGCCGGGGCCGAAGAGGTCATTTTTCTCAGTCGACACTCGCATTGGGAGGATGGCCGCGCGATTCGCGGAGGGATTCCCGTCTGCTTCCCGTGGTTTCGGGCCAAAGCGGACGATCCTAAGGCACCGGCCCATGGATTTGTGCGTACCCGGGAGTGGCAGCTCTATTCCGTGATTCTGGAAGCGGACGGAACTGTGACCGCGATCTTCTCAACCGAAAGCGATGCTTCCACGCGCCGCTGGTGGCCGCAGGAGTTTCGCCTGGCGCTCCGGGTCACGATCGGCAGCACTCTTAGTCTGCAATTAACCGCGACAAACACAGGATCGGCGCCTTTTTCATTTGAAGAGGCACTGCATACCTATTTTCGGGTGGGCGCGGTCGCGAGTGTGCGCGTGCGTGGACTCAACGGCGTCAGCTATCTTGACAATGTCGATCAGAATCGCGAAAAGACACAGTCCGGCGATTTGGTTTTGGCCGGCACAACTGACAATGCATACCTCAATGTCCAAAGTGCTGCGCAATTGGTCGATCCAGTTCTTCGCCGCACCGTCAGCACGGAGAAAGAGAATTCTCGAACGACGGTAGTCTGGAACCCGTGGCAGCAGGGAGCGGCATTGCTTTCCGATCTTGGAGAGGATGAATGGAAGCAGATGACGTGTGTCGAGGCCAGCAACGTCCTCAGCTCGACGATACGGCTGGGGCCAGGAGAAGAGCACAGCATGCGCGCCACCCTCAGCATCGGGCCGGAATAAAACTGGTTCAGCGATTGACATGTCTTTGAGCAAATTGGTATCAAGGCTAATAAGTGCGCATAGTCTGACACGTTGGCGTGTACGCCAACAAGGAGAAATCCAGCCATGTTTACGCCAAAGGGAAAATTTAGCTGGTACGAAATCATGACCGGCGATACCAAAGCCACAGGTAAGTTCTACTCCGATGTTGTGGGCTGGACGACCCAGGAAATGCCTTCCGGAGACGGCCATCCGTATACCACTTTCAACCTCGGTAAGGTTGGAATCGCGGGCATGTTGCACATGACCGGACACGCTGGCTGGATTGGCTACATCTCGGTCGATGATGTGGATGCTCACATCGAAAAGATTGTCGAAGCCGGCGGCAAGCTGTGGAAACCTGCCACGGACATTCCCGATATGCTTCGCTTCGCCGTATTGTCTGATCCGCAGGGCGCTGCCATCGTGGTGTTTACGCCCAACCCGAAGATGCCATCACCGCAACGTCCTGAGCCACCGACGCCCGGCACAATCGGCTGGCACGAGCTCTACACAACGGATCTCGACGGCGCGTTCAACTTCTACAACAAACTCTTCGGGTGGACCAAAGTCAGCGATATGGACATGGGTCCCATGGGCGTTTATCGGATCTTCGATGAAGGCGACCACAAGCAAATGGGCGACGGGGGCATGATGACCAAAGCGCCGCATATACCCGTGTCCTGCTGGAACTTCTACTTCCATGTTGACTCGATCAAAGCGGCGATCAAACGCGTTGAAGCCAGTGGTGGGAAGGTATTGAACGGTCCGCAGCAGGTACCCGGCGGAGCCTGGATCATCAATGGCCAGGACCCTCAAGGAGCTATGTTCTCTCTCGTCAGCAGCAAAGAATAAGCACCATCTTGATCAAGCGAGTTGGAACAGGAGCGCGTGCTAATTTCCAAGAATGAATCGCATTTGCGAAGGACGCGTTGCTGCTCAATGGTGACTGGGACGAACTGTTCTCGCCGATGAATCCCGCGCTGGGTCTTGCTCTGCATCCGCTTCCCACGTACAACATACAACCGCAAAATAGCGCCGCGCATTGCGGGGTCCATCCTTTCGAGTTATCGTTAATACGTTCCGAATAACATGCAATCTTCCGCAATCTGCGCTGCAACCGAAACGGCTACGCGAGCAAGGCCTCGGTTGTTGTTCCCTGTGTGGACTTAGACCAGCCTTTTCTTGAACTGTGAGGAATCAATCGTGAACAATTTGAATCGAAGGACATTTCTGAAGACTGTGGGCCTGGCGACGGCCGAAACTCTGGTCGGGCCAAACGTACATTTGCTGGCGGAAGAGCAGGCTGAAGCCGCCAAGGCTGTGTCGCCGAATGACACCATTCAATTTGCCCTGATCGGCGCGGGAATTCGCGGACAGGGAATTACGCAGACTGCGGTTCAGGTTCCAGGAGTGAAGTTGGTGGCGGTCTGCGACACCTACCAGGGCCGGCGCGACCACAGCAAGGAGTTGTGGGGACCCAGCATCTTTACCACGGTGGATTACAAGGAGATTTTGGCTCGCAAGGACATTGATGCGGTCGTGATCGCGACGCCAGACCACTGGCACAAGCAAATTGCAGTGGACGCAATGCATGCGGGCAAGGATGTGTACTGCGAAAAGCCCATGATCCACAAATACTCGGATGGGCCGGAGATGATTGAGGCGGCGCGCAGCACGAATCGAGTGATTCAAATTGGCAGCCAGCGCGTCAGCAATGTTGCCTACATTAAGGCGAAGGAATTGTTGGCTGCGGGTTCGATTGGCCAGTTGAATATGGTGACGGCATGGTGGGATCGCAATTCTGCAATCGGCGCCTGGGACTATACGGTGCCGCTGGATGCTTCGACTGAAACCTGCGATTGGCCGCAATTTTTGGGAACAGCCCCGAAGATTCCTTTCGACGCAGAGCAATTTTTCCAGTGGCGTAAGTGGAAGGCCTATGGTTCCGGCGTCGCCGGTGATCTTTTTGTTCACTTATTCAGCGGGACGCATTTTGTGACTGGCGCCCACGGGCCCACGCGCGGCATGGCGACAGGAGGCCTGAGGTTCTGGAAAGATGGACGGAATGTACCTGACGTCATGGTGGCGCTATTTGATTATCCGGAAGCTTTCAACCTGAGTCTTCGGGTGAATTTTGTCAACGGCGGCGCAGAAAGCGAAGGACTCATCTTCACCGGCTCCGAAGGAACGATGCAAATCTTTGGCGATAGCGTCAGTGTGACTCGCACGCCGCGAGAGACAGAGCCTGGATACGACATTGAGACATTTACCAACGCGATGCAGAAGGAAATTGTGGAGAAATACCGCGTGAAGTATCCGATCACACATCCAAATGGGGCGCCCGCATTGAACTTCGAAAAATATGAAGCTGCGCCCGGCTACGACGACGTCTACAGCCACTTCGTCACCTTCTTCAATGCGGTTCGCACCCGCAAGCCTGTCATTGAAAATGCGGTGTTCGGATATCGTGCGGCCGGAGCTGCCTTGCTGAGCAATCGCAGCTACTACAGCGGCAAAATCGAGCACTGGAATCCTGAGACGATGGAACTGGTGTCGTAACAACGGCAATAGAAATCGAGAAAGGTTTGTGATGAGAAATCGAATGAATCGTTTTGGTTGCTGGCCTCGGTTGGGTGCCGTTGCGGTTGCGCTTGCCTGCGCCGTGCCGATGCTGGCGCAGAAAGTTGAAACTCCGCGGCTGACATCGCCCGGCAATGGTCCGTATGGGGTTCCTCAGGCAACGTTCTTTGTGCATCAGCTTGGTAGCGATCACGCGGAAGGAATTACAACGCTCGACATGAACGGAGATGGCCGTCCGGATATTCTGAGCGGCGCGTACTGGTACGAAAATCCTGGCCCGCAGGGTGGAGTGTGGAAGCAGCATCAGTATCGAACCGTCGGCATTCACAATGAATTTGTTTCCGATGCCGGTGAATGGACCGTCGACGTGAATCATGATGGCGCGCCCGATGTGGTGACGTATGGGTGGATCGAGAATGGTCTGTTCTGGTGGGAGAATCCGAAGAAGCAGGGCGTGATGTGGAAGCGGCATTTCATCTGCAACAGCTACGACACGGAAGGCGGATGGATGGGCGACATTAACGGGGACGGCAAACCGGACCTGGTGTTGGCGCACTACAACCACTCCGGAGTGCTGTGGGTGGACTTCTCCGGGCCGAAGCCGATCGTGCATCACCTGGGTGAAGATCACAGCCGCGATAAGGATGTGGGGAATCCGGACGGAATTGTCCATCGTGTGTCGGCAGAGAGCAAGGCGGAAGATGGCCACGGCACTGGCATTGCTGATGTGAATGGCGATGGAAAGAATGACGTTCTGACGCCCTACGGCTGGTTTGAGAATATCGACGCCAACCATGACAAATGGAAATGGCATCCTGACTGGAATTTGGGTGACGCTGGATTTCCTATCCTGGGATACGACGTGAACAATGACGGCAAGATGGACATTATTTACGGCCAGGGCCATAGCTACGGCTTGTTCTGGCTGGAGCAGGAGGGAAGCGGCGAGAGTCGCCATTGGATTCGCCATACGATCGACGACTCGTATTCGCAGATTCACGCGCTGAAACTGGTGGATCTTGACGGGGATGGCCAACCCGAATTGCTAACCGGAAAACGGTATCGCGGTCATTCCGGGAATGACCCGGGCTCGTATGATCCGCTGGTTGTCTATTACTACAAGATCGATCGTAAGACGGCCAAGTTTACGCGCTATGCGATTTCCGTCAACGGCACGGCAGCCGCGGGAACGCAGTTCGTGACCGGGGACTTCGACCAGGATGGTGACGTAGATATTGCCACCGCGGGCAAGACGGGCGTTCACTTCTTTGAAAATCTGAAGATCAACAAAGTGCCGAAAGCGCAACGTGAAAAGGAACTTTTGCTGAACCAGAAATGGCCGTTCCCTGGCGAGGGTAAAGAAGTTCCACAAGAGGATGGACCGAAGTAGTTTTGCGATCGCATTGAGAAAAGTTGCCGGTTGCTTGAATCAGAGCAATCGGCAACGTCGTTTTGAGGCCATGATGAAATTATCTCTTTCACTTTGCGTCTGCCTGGTTGGACTCACCTCGCTTGGGTCGCACGCGGCCACACTTCGCGTCGGTCACGATAAGACGTACGCCACACCGTGCGACGCGCTGAAAGTTGCCAAAGATGGCGACACAATCCTTGTCGATCCGGGGCTGTACAAGGGCGATGTCTGCATGTTCTCGCAGAACAATCTGACTATTCGTGGCGTTGGGGATGAACGTCCTCATTTGGACGCGGGCGGGAAGATTGCCGACAACAAAGCTATCTGGGTGGTCCACGGAAACAATTTCACGGTGGAGAATATTGAGTTTTCGAATGCGCACATTCCTGTGGATCGAGGCAACAATGCTGCCGGCATTCGCGAGGCCGGACGCGACTGGGTGGTGCGCAACTGTTACTTCCATGACAATCAGGACGGCATATTGGAAGGCAACGTTCGCAACAGCCACATCCTGATCGAGTACAGCGAATTTGCGCATAACGGTGCCGGTGACGGCTACTCGCACAACCTGTATATTGGCCATTCTGCGTCGCTGGTTTTCCGATTCAACTACTCGCATGACGCCGTGGTTGGACATTTGCTGAAAACTCGCGCGGCGGTGAATTACATTCTCTACAACCGATTCGCGGGGTTGAATGGCACGGACAGCTACGAAACAAATGTCCCGAATGGCGGGACCACGTACTTCATCGGAAACCTGATTGAGCAGGGACCGAAGAGTCAAAATCCGGCGATGCTGGATTACATGTCAGAGGGCATCGAGCCGGGCAATGCGGGAAATGATCTTTACGTGGTGAACAACACATTCGTGAATGATTTGCCTGGCGGCGGTCCATTTGTGCAGATTGGTCCGCAAGATAAGGTTCCGGTCCTCTTACAGAACAACATCTTCTATGGAGGAGGGAAGGTGATTAACCAGGACGATGCAATCCTGAAAAGCAATATCACGGGAGATCCCTTATTCGTGGACGAGGCTGGTGGAAATTACCACCTTCGGCCTGGGTCGCCGGCCATCCACGGAGCCACTGATCCTGGAAATTCTTTAGAAGAATATTCGTTGCGGCCTGTATTTCAATACCTGCCGACAGCGTGCGGTGAGAAGCGGCTGAATGCGAAGGATCTTGGCGGCCTCGCATTTAAGGCAGAGGGAGAACCGTTGCATTGCCGATGAAGGAAATGAGCGGCTCCCGGGTATTTGGAAGTTACTCAGTGAGGCTAAGCGGGAATGCTCATCAGGCTGACGGCGAGTCTATTGCGGGCGATGCTGGGAATATACGTACCATTCACTCCCGCCAAACGGACTCGCAGTGAAATCCAGAGTCCGCTGTGGATTGTCCGCCCGAACCAATTTGGTGGAAGAATTCTGAATCAGGGATGGGCTATACCGGACGCGATTTCCAACATCAGACCACCGACATTCGAGATGATTCGAATCTGATTTCCATGATGCCGTCATTGCACCCACCCCCTTTTCCCTGGTGCTCGCAAAGCTTTCTTCGATACTTATTTTACGCCGGTTCCGCGACAGAAATTAATCCATAAGTCCTTTCATTGGAATAACGCGTGGGCGGCCAGAAGGCTAGTTCGTCCCCTTAGGATTGATGGAATCTCCGCGCAATTCAAATGTCGGTGCAATGTAGTCTGGTTCGACTTGCGCGGACTGCTGAATCTCTTTCTGCGCCTGCGTCGGATCGCCCTGATACTGATCGATCAGCCCCAGCAGGTAACGGGCGCTGGCAACGCGGTTCTGATACGGAGAGTCGAGCCGAAATTGCGCGAACACCTGAAACTGCTTCAGCAGTTCCGCAGCTTGCTGCTGCCGGCCGAGTTGCGCGAGTGACAGCACCATAAAAAAGTTTTCGGGATTCCAGCTATCGCTGCCACCGCCGGCCAACTGATCCACACCGCGAATGCTCTCCTGATAGGCCTGCTTGGCTTCCTGTTTTCGTCCCAGGGCATCCAACGTGCGCCCAATGTAGTAATAGATTCGCGGGGTCGACTGCAACTCAAATGTGTCCATACCCAGGTTCGCCGGGGGATTGAGCGCGGCCTGAAACAGCGTCAGCGCCTGCGCAAAGTCTCCCTTGTTAAATGCCTCGGAGCCCTTGGCATATTCCAGTTCGCGATATTCATCGCGAAGGCGGTAGGTGCGGTGACGCGGCCCGAAGTTGTGATGATCGATGATGTCCTGCGCCGCCTGAAATTTGCCTTCGAGCAGATAGGCATCCAGCAAGCCTTCGTACAGATCGTCGTCATTCGGCGAGTTCTTGATTGCTTTTTCGAGCAACGCGACTTGCAGGTCGAATTTGCCATTGCGCGCGTACAGATTGGAAAGATCATTCATCGCCATGGTGTTGTTGGGGCTGATCTCAACCGCTTTTTGTAACTGTGGAATGGCTTGATCTAACTGGCCTTGTTCTTGATACGCGAGTCCGAGCGCACGACGCGCCGAGAAGTCCGCTGGATTGATCTGGTTGATCGCTTGCCATTGTTCCATGGCCTCCGCGTGGCGGCCGCGATAGTAGAGCAGGCAGGCAAGGTTGAATCGGGCGACGGTATCATTGGGATCCTGTTTCACAGCGTCTGCCAGCGGTGCTTCGGATTCGGCGCGATATGGAAAGCGTTCAATGTTGGCTGCCGCCGCCTGCGCCTTCTTGCGGTATTCCGCCGCGGCTTGCAAATGCCCAGCCTGTTCCAAGTCATACGCGAGCGTGTAGTAGTAGACCGGCGGCGTGCCCCAGGGGTCTTTATTATTTGGGGGCTCGACTAGCTTAAGAATCGCAGCGGCTTCCTTCCAGTGCGCAAGAGAACTGTAGAAGATGGAAACCTCAATCGCGCTTTCACTTTGTGCGTCCATCAGGTCGATCAAAGTTTTTATAGATTCCGCGTCGCCCGTAATGAAATATGTTTCAGCCTGCGCGACGCGATCCGCGGGGTCGATCTTCTCGACACTAGCGAGTTCTTCAAGCGCGGCGGACTGATTGCCGAGATCTCGGTCAGCCATCGCCAGCAGCAAGTGGGCATGGATGTCTTGTCCGTTGGAGTTGATGGCTCCGGCCAGGTGCTGCGCTGCAGCGGAATCTTGATGCCGAAGAAAATACATGCGTCCCAGTTGATATTCACGTGCACCGTAGTAGCTGCTGTTCGGCCATATGAAATAAAAATTATGTTCCGCCTGCTTCTGTTGGCCGAGCTTCAGTTCACATGTGGCCAGGTAATACCAGCTTTCATCCGCATATGGATTGCGATCGACGGCCTTCTGGAATTCTGTAGCGGCCTGCTGGAAATGGTTCTGGTTGAACTCGAGAATCCCCAGTAGCTGATGGGCTTCGGAGTATCCCGGGTCGCGCTGGAGCGCGAGCTTTGCCAGGTTTGTCGCGTCAGCGATGTTCATTTCTTTTTGTTTGAAAATCGCTGCCAGCACCAATTGCTCCGCAGTCATTTTTTCGGGAGGGATGGGAGCATTCTGGAGGTCTTTCGCAAACGGCGTTACATTGCCACCCGGATTGCTGTCCGGCCGATGATAGTCCAACAGAACGCTGCCATCCGGCCCAGTGATCGAGACATTCATGTCTTCAAGACCGCTGGCATCGGCGTGAATGCCGGAAATCGTCTTCGTCACAGGGGTTCCCGGAATCAAGTCGACTGAGGTATCCAGCAGTTTGCCAGTTCGTGCAATCACCGTGAGTTTCGCATTGTGGATCGGGCGCACCGGCGACAGCGCAATCTTGACGGAGGAATTTTTTCCTGCCGCATCGGGGTGTACCTCAAGATTCAATGCGACATTTTGCGTCAGCGTCGTCAGTCCGTTGATGCCGGCCACTGGAATCCACCATTCATGCCAGCGTTCCACGGTGTGCGGATATACCCACTCATAATGACCGTCCCAGACATAGCGACCACTTTGCGCTTCAATGTACGGACCGGTGTTGTCGGTGTATGCATGCTCCAGCGCGGTCGCTGTTTTGCTATAGCCGAAGGTCCACAGCTTCATCCCCTGAACGACGCGGCGATCGGCATATCGGAACATGCCGTAATCCTCGTCGAACTTGTACACGCCGCCGTAGTTGTCATAGCTGTCGATGCCGAAGACGCCCAGCATATTTTTGTTGTTGCGATCCCAGCTGAGGTCTTCACCGTTATAGATCGGCCAGGGCGACACCACGCCGGTGGTATGGCCCACGGTTTGTGTCATGGGATAAAGGAAGCGCGTTTTGGGAGTCGATTGCAGCGAGGCGCTGGTCCAGAACATCTGGGGCTTTTGTCCATCGGTGCCGTTGTAGCAAAACACATCGGTCTTGAGAGCCGCGACACCGGGGTAGAGTGTCGCCGAAAATGTCACGTTCATGTGATAGAAGGGATCGAGTTCGCCCAGCACGATGGAGACGCTGCCATCCTTGTGCTTCACGATGGTGTGGGACCAATAGGGCTCGCTGTGGGTCGTCAGTGAGTGTGAATCGTAGGGACCCGTCAGCTCGATTCCGGATAACGGGAAATTCACGCGGTCGTTGTAATGCGCGGGCTTGATGACGTCGTTGCGATAGAAGACCTCTCGGTGATGCAGCTTGTCATAGAGCGCAAAGAATCGGCCACCTAACTCTGGAATGTACGTCAGCTTGAGATATTCGTTTTCGATAAAAATAGCGGGATATTTCTCCGATACGGGACCACCTTCTTTGAACGGCATTTGGTAGGTGGTGAACGGATAGATTCCCGACAGGGTTGAATGCGGAAACAATGGGGGCTGCAGGTAGCGGCCGGGACTTTGATAGGTGGGAATCGTGAGGACACCCTCCGACACCGTGACGACATCTTGTTTCGCAGAGTTCGCGGCTGAGGCAGAGGTAGAGGAAAAGGTCACGGCGGCTCCCAAGATGAGAGCCAAAGTAAGAATTGGCAGCGGCGATTTCATTCAAGTCACACTTTCAGCCGGGTTATGGATTCTCTGCGACTGGCTCACGGTCTGCAAGGTGCCTCTCCAGCCGCGATTGGCGCAAACCAAACTGTGGACGAAGAAAATCTGGACTGAGAATTGGAACCCAGTATATCGAGAAAGAGATTGTATTCGTAACTTTCCTTTGGCATCGTTTCTCGCCGATTGCTCAGGTATACAGAGGAGACCAGTGGATGGGGTACTCCGATAGACTCAAAACAACGCCGTGAATCGCCGGGTTTCAACATGCCGACCGCATCCTTCCAGCAAATCGTTCAGCAATGCGCGAAAGGCGCGGGATTTCATTTGGCTGGAGTGGCTCCGGCTGAGCTGCGCGAGTCGGCGACGCCGGTTTACGAGGCAGATCGAGATGCTCTGGCTGGCGAACGCGTCGCTGAGCTGTCGTATCTCGAGACGTGGATTGCGGAAGGCCGCGCAGGCGAGATGGAATATCTGAAACGCCGCGATGCGGACGGGAAACTGCTGCGATCATCCGTGCAAATTCCATTTCCCTGGGTGCGGTCGGTGATTGTCTGCGCGGTCAACTACAACAGCGACCAACCGTACTCCGTCGATTCGGAGCCTTGTGAGGAGACGAAGGGAGGCGGCTGGATTGCGCGATATGCCTGGTCGGGGCAGCGATCTACCACCGCGGAGCAGGGAACAGCAGGGACTGCAGTCGAGGAACTATCGCCTACCGATTATCATTCGGTCATTCGCGAGCGTCTGGAACAACTCTGCGTCGATCTGAAGCACCGCCTTGGCGAATTTGAATCGCGCTGCTTTGTTGACACTGGGCCGCTGGTGGAGCGCGTGTATGCCAAGTACGCCGGGTTAGGCTGGCAAGGGAAGAACACTTGTTTAATTCACGAGTCGATGGGTTCGTGGTTTTTTCTTGGGGTGATTCTGACTTCGCTGGATCTGCCGCGGGAAGAGCGAGTGCAGCCGATGCCGGATCGATGCGGCAGTTGCACGCGATGTATCGATGCCTGCCCGACCAATGCGTTGGAGCCCTATCGAATGGATGCCTCCCGCTGCATTGCGTATTTGACCATTGAAAAGCGGGGACCCATTGCAGAGGAGTTGGCATCGAAAACGGGGAGGAATGTTTTTGGCTGCGACATTTGCCAGGAGGTGTGTCCGTGGAATCGACGCGCACCAGTTACCGATTGGCCCGAGCTGCAGCCTCGGCCGGAGTTGGTGAATCCCGCGCTGGATTGGCTGGCGAATCTTGGCGAAGCAGACTACCGCCGCATGTTTCGCGGTTCGCCGGTCGAACGTGCAAAGTTCAAGGATTTTCAGCGCAACGTAACGATGGCGCAGGAAAATGCGGCTCAGCTAACGAGCACGATTTCAACTGCACCTGCAATCGACAGCGTAAGACTACACGTTGTCGAGCCTGCGGATCGATAGGAATCGAATTCCAATTTTCAGCAGGCAACGCACCAACCGCCAGCCATGATCGTGTTACGCGTTTTGTTCCTGATTGCGAACCACGTTGAGCGCGTTCAGGCCCTTGGGACCCTCCTGACACTCAAAGTCGACCGCGTCTCCCTCGTTCAGTGTCTTGAATCCACTCTGCTGAATCGCAGAGAAATGCACAAAAACATCTTCGCCGGTAGAGCGCTGGATGAAGCCGTACCCTTTGGCGCCATTAAACCATTTCACTACACCACGTTCAGTCACAAATATCCCCTTCATTGATCAGCTTTTCGCATGCGCCTGTGGGAGGGTTGGAGGGATTGCAGCGGAGGCTGCGCGAGCGCGAAACAGCGAGTGCTCTTTATCCAAAAAATGCGCGTGGTTCAAGGTGATGCAACAACATAACCAATTGGTACAAAAGGCCTTCCCGAAACATTGGCAGACACGTTCCCGCCCGGAACTGAAGCTACATTGGGCTGAGACGAATCTGGCATTGTTATGGCAGGAATTTCAAAGAAACGCAAGAAAAATCTTTTTTGCAATCGGTTGATTCCATTGTGTCCACCTACTCTACGCGCAAATTGTTTGCCCGTTGCGATCAGAATTCCCCCCTCGCAGAAGGGCGAATTTCCAGGGGTTGAACACGCTATAGTCGAAGTAGCCAGCCATTTTTTTGAGCTAATTCACTCAAGTTTGGAATGTCTTCGTCCCCATGCTGACATTACTGTCACAGCAAAGCCCGCCAGACTCGATCGCCATGGATTCCGAGTTGTACGATCCGCAGGAATCTGAGGTGACGGCGTTGCTGCGCTACTTGTCGCGGACCGCAGTCCACACCTACGCATTCAGCGTCGCAGCGAACGTGATTCTCTCTCTGTTTCCGTTCATCGTGCTGATGCTGACGATTGCGCGCCTGCTGCACTCGGCGCAAATGGTGGAAGTGATTCGTGGGATGCTGCAGGTGCTTCTGCCGACCGGCCAGGAATTCGTGACTCGGAACATGGTGTATCTGGTCTACTCGCAGAAGCGGGTGGCAGCTGTGTCGGTGGTGATGCTTCTGATCTCGTCCACTGGCGTTTTTCTGCCTCTGGAGGTCGCCCTGAATCAGGTTTGGGGCGTCAAGGAGAATCGCTCGTATGTGCGAAATCAATTGATCTCGCTCGGCCTGGCATTCATGGTTGGCGTGCTGGCATTGCTTTCGATCGCCGTCTCAGCGTCGCATGAAACGCTGCTGAAGTTGATCTTCTTCGGCCACACCGGGAATGTGTTCTTTCACTTCATGGAACGAACGGTGCTACGAGTTCTGGGTGTTGCCGCCAGCATTTCACTCTTCTTTCTGATCTATTGGATCCTGCCCAATCGCCACGTGCGGGTGATGGCGGTATTGCCGGGTGCGGTTATCACCGGAGTGTTGTGGGAGGCTGCCAAACAGCTCTACATCCTCGTCCTCCCGTGGCTCGACCTTAAGTCTGTGTATGGACCGTTCTCGATTTCGGTGGGACTGATGCTCTGGGCCTTTCTTTCCGGCTTAATCCTGCTTGCCGGAGCGCATTTCTCAGCCAATCGGTATCTTCGCGCAGAATCGCTGGCCAGGGACAGGAAAGCTATCGAAGCCACCGCAACACCGCGCGACCTGACAACCGCCTAAACGTACAACGTATCAGCGAGTGGATAGCGCTCGACGGTTGTTACACTCGAACTAACGTCTTGGATAGTCGGGTGCGATAGATGGCAGCGATGCGTTGGATCAGGTCAATCGATGAGCGTATCCGCGGGATGCTCAATCGCCCGTTCATCCGGAAAAAGAAACGAGGATTTGCTTTCTGGTCGCTGGTCACAGCGCTAATTCTGTTTCTGTTGCGCGTGACCCCGGGAATCGGACAGCACATTCATCTTTCGCCATGGATCGCGCTCCTGGTGGGGATCGTGGCATCGTTGCCCGGATTCTTTCGATGGGTTCGATGGCATCTGCTGTGGAAGCTGCGCAACCGGCTATTTGTCACCTATGCGTTGATCGGATTGACTCCGGTTGTCCTTTTCGGATTGTTAGCCGCATTTGCGGCCTACGTCTTGTTCGGGCAGTTCGCGAACTTCGCCGCGACTTCTGAAATTCACGCCGAACTGGTTGAACTGGCTGCCAATACGGATGCGCTGGCGTTGCATATTCAGCAGGAACTCGTGGAGCAAAAATCTCCTAGAAGCGACGAGGATCGACTGCAATTGCCGCGGACAGTTCCTCCGGAAGCCAAGAACATCATGAGCATTCCAGGGCTGGAGGTGGGCGTCTACCTGGACGGGCAACTGCAGAAGCTAGATTTGCCATCCGCCCATGCCATCACAACGGTGTCGACGCCGCCGGCATGGGTGCACGGCAGCTTCAATGGATTAATTCTGAGCGGTCACCAGGTGTATTTCGCCGCGGTCACCCGCGAACCCGTGGGTTCGCACACCTTATTTGTCATTACAGGATTGCGACTTGATCCTCAATTTCTAGGGCGGGTAGTGAGCGGCTTGGGCACGATGACGATGTGGCCCAATGTTCATTTGCAGACCAGCTTACCGATAGCGGATCAACATCCCGAATACAGCGTTAGCGCGGACACCAAACCAAAGCCAAGTGCGACTTCCGCGGCTGATGATGATGCCGGCCTGGGCCCAGTGGTGGAGAACGAAGGCCGCGACGCAGGCGAAATTACCGGAGGTGTTCTTCCGAAAAGGGAGGACATGTTCGATCTGCCCATCAATTTTCCGACCACGCTGGACACGCGCGACTGGTCGACTGGCAAGCCAACCACGGTGTTTGCCCTGGTGACGTCGCGGCCATCGTTGCTGTATCAGCGTTTGTTTCAGCAGTCGTTGCTGATCGGTGGAGGCGTTCGGACCGCGCTCATCCTGACGGCAATTGTGTTTGCATTTCTGGAGTTGCTGGCGATCGTGCTGGCTGGCCGGTTGAGTCGAACCATCACCCGATCAGTCTCCGACCTGTACCACGCCACCCGTGAAGTAGACCAAGGCCGCCTGGACTATCGCATTCCAGTATCGCGACAAGATCAGCTGGCGGCGCTGAGTCGATCGTTCAATACCATGTCTGAGTCGCTGGTGAGATTGCTGGAAGAGCAAAAAGAAAAAGAGCGCATGGAAGGAGAACTGGAGATTGCGCAGGAAGTGCAGTCCAATCTGTTTCCTTCCTGCGATGTGCGCCTCGGTGGACTGGAGTTGCATGGGCTATGCCGACCGGCGCGCACCGTGAGTGGCGACTATTATGACTTTCTGGTGCTGGGCAACCATTCGCTGTGCATGGCCATGGGAGACATCAGCGGGAAGGGAATTTCCGCGGCGCTGCTGATGGCGGGGCTGCACTCTGCGGTGCGGGCGTTTAGCCTGGGCGGCAATGAAATCCTGTCAGGAACTCAGGCTGAACAGAAGCACCCTGGCGGGTCTAATGGTGCAGCGGACGAAGTGTTTGTTTCCCCTGCGAACCTGATGCGGCTCTTGAACCTGCATCTGTATCGCAGTACGCAGCCGGAAAAATATGCGACCCTCTTCCTCGCGAACTACGAAGTTGAAACGCGCACGGTTCGCTATTCGAATGGCGGTCAATTGCCGCCGCTGGTCTTGCGTCCGGATGGCTCCGTGGTGCGACTGGATCGCGGCGGAACGGTCGTCGGACTGCTCGATGACATGCAATATGAGGAGGGAGCCGTCACGCTGCAATCTGGCGACATCGTCATCGCCTACAGCGACGGAGTGACCGAGCCCGAAAATGAATTTGGAGATTTCGGCGAGGAACGGATGGTGGAATTGGTGTACCGCAATCGCCATCTTCCGCTCGAGGAGATTTCCGGCCACCTGATGCAGGCGTTGCAAGACTGGATTGGCGGCGAAGAACAACCCGACGACATCACGATTGTGCTGGCGCGGCAGGGTTGATTTTCCCCAATTGACGGAGGGCAATCGCGCCGATAGAATCGCGAGCTAGTTCAGGCCTAAGGAGCTTCTCGATGCGAAACGTGCTATCGCTCAACAAAGTTACAAGCTCAATTCTCTTCCTCCTCTTCACCTTCCTCACACTTTCCAGCTTTGCGCAGGTACAGCAGGGCGCGAACAAAATTCGGCGGCGCGATCGATATGTACCGCGTGCCGCTAATTTCCCCATGCAGGCGGACCTGGAAGGAACGAAGGGGCCGCAGCCGGGCACGGTGATCAACGGCTATTACCCGGAGTGGGCCACGTACGATGGTTTTAACGTCAAAAATCTGGTCACGAGTAATACGGCGAGGAAGCTGACACACCTGACGTATGCCTTTGGAGCTGTTGCCGATAACCAATGCGCGCTTACGGACATCTACGCGGACATCCAGCAGGTGTTCACCGCGGATACCAGTGTCAATGGCCGGAACGACTCCGCAGCGCCGATGGCGTTGCATGGAAACTTTCAGCAACTGGCGGAGCTAAAACGCCAGTATCCAAAGCTGAAAATTATCTTGTCGATCCAAACAAGCGCGGCGGCTTTTTCGGAGGCGGCGCAACCGGGAAATCGCAAAGCGTTTGTGACTTCGTGCATGAATATGTTTATCAAAGGGAATTTCGATCCCAGCGTAAAGCCATTGCCGGGATTGTTCGACGGGATCGATATCGACTGGGAGTATCCGGTGGCTTCGGATGCGCAAAACCTGATTGCGCTGTTCCAGGAATTCCGCCGCCAGTTTGCAGCGGTGCGACCGGGGCTGATTTTGACGATGGCTTCCCCGGCGGGGAGCTGGGCATATGATCCGATTCCGCTGGCCGCTGTGGCCAAGGAGTTGACCTTCTTTAATTTGATGACGTACGACTACAACGGGCCGTGGCAGAATACGACGGGGCCGGTGGCTCCGATGACGGAATCGCCGCTGGACCCGATACCGGACGATTACACCATTGAACGGACGGTGCAGGGTTACTTTGCGGCGGGGGTTCCGCCATCGAAGATTGTGCTGGGTGTTCCGTTTTATGGGTATGGCTGGGAGGATGTTCCGGACGTGAACCACGGGCAGTTCCAGCCGGGCACGCCGGTCGATCAGGGTGGCGATGCGTATTCGTATATCGTGACGCTGATGCCGGTGTACAAACAGTATCGCGACCCAAAAACGGACGTGGTGTGGTTGTTTAACGGCAACGAATACTGGACGTATGACGATCCGGAAACCATTCACGTGAAGATGGATTATGCGCTGAGAAAGCATCTGCTGGGCGCGATGATCTGGAGTTTAGACAACGATATGCCGGATGGACAGCTGATGAATGCTGTCTACGATGGCCTGGCGGATGGTTCGCACAAATAATGATTGGGGGGATTTCGTTGGGCGTTGCGAGAGTGACGCCCGACGAAGTTTTTGTTGCGTAATTCGTTGCGCTGCTTCTAGCGGATGGTGAAGGCCTTGTCGGTGATATCGTTGGGCTTCATGCCGACAGGAAACATGTTGAGCAGACTGTTGGTTGAAGTGCGGATGACCGCGACGTCACCGGATCGCGCATCGACGACAAACAGCAGATTTCCTGCGTTCGAAAATGTCATCGACTCGGGACCATCGCCGGTGCGGGGCGCAACCGGCAACAACTCTCCATCGTCGATGCTGTACACGCCCAGCGAGTCGCCATCAAAATCGCTGACGTAGAGCAAGGAGTTGTCCGCGGTCGCGACCCCAGCGACAGGATGGGTCCCCACCATGTAGGCTCCGCCCACTTCGTTGGTGCTGGTGTCGATTTCGGAAAAGGACGCTCCGTCGTAATTCACGGCGAAGATTTCACCACCATCTGGTTTCAGCACCAGGCGAATTGGCGTTTTGCCGACGTCGAGGATTGCCAGCAATTCATCCTTGGGAATTATTTGTCGAGTCGACATCCGTGAATGAGAGGTTGCGGAAGACGGTGTTGCCAGTGCAATCGCCATCACCTGATGGCCGCCGGAGCAGGCGATAAATGCCTTGCTGGAGTCGGGCAGAATGGCGACGTCGGTTGCGCCCGTGCACCCGCTCCAAACACTGCGAACCTTATCCGTCTTTGGGTCGATGACACTGACACTGTTGCCGATGCGGTTCGAGACCACGACTGCATTACCATCTGGAGTGACGACTGCAACTCCGGGACCTTCACCCACGCCGACAACAGCAATCTCGCGACGCGATTGCAAATCAATTACAGACACATTGTTGGAGCCGGAGTTTGCGACGTAGGCTCGAGTACCGTCATCACTGACCGATACAAAATAAGGGCGCTGATGAACCGGAATGGTCGCCACTACGGCGTTCTTTTCCGCGTCGATGACGCTGAGAGAATCGCTGCCAGTATTCACAACGTAGACTTCGTTGCGCTTCGTATTCACAGCCACGCCGGTCGGGTTGGTGCCGACGCGGATGACTCGATCCTGACGAAGATTGACGACATCGAGAACCGTGACCGTGTTACTGCCGCCATTGGTGATGTAGGCGTATTCGCGATAATTGGCGGGATAATCCGGAAACTCATGCGAATGACAGCCGGCGAGCGAAAACAGTGACCCAGCAAGGAAGAGGGAACAGAGCCAGCGCGCGATGCGATCGCCGGCCTGTTTCCTGTCATGTCTTGGTGGGTGCAGCAACGTCATCCGCCGGCCGACTATCTGGTTTTTGCAGTGTGCGCACTCGCACCGGCAAGCCCAGCCACTTCCTGCTCGATTCGGATGCCATCCGGAACATCGCGATGCAGAATGCGAGCGATCTGGCGAACCTCGCCCATCATGTCGGCGAATTGCTGCGGGTAGATCGACTGCGCGCCGTCGGAAAGAGCCTTGTCCGGCTGATGATGCACTTCAATCACCAGGCCGTCGGCACCCACAGCGACTGCAGCCCTGGCCAGCGGAACCACCTTGTTGCGTTTCCCGGTGCCGTGGCTGGGATCGACAATGATGGGCAAGTGGCTCAAGCGCTGCACTGCTGGAACGATACTCAGGTCGAGCGTGTTGCGCGTGTGATCGACGAAGGTACGTACGCCGCGCTCGCACAAAATCACCTGATAGTTGCCTTCGCTCATAATGTATTCGGCAGCCATCAGCAATTCTTCCAGGGTCGCCGACATGCCACGCTTCAACAGTACCGGCTTGCGGGTGCGTCCTGCTTCGCGCAGCAGGGAATAGTTCTGCATATTGCGCGCGCCAATTTGGATGATGTCGGCATACTCCTCGATGAGTCCCAGCGATTCGTGATCGATGGCCTCCGACACAATGCGCATGCCGAATGTCTCGCGGATCTCCGCCATGATCTTGAGCGCTTCTTCGCCAAGCCCCTGGAAGGCGTACGGTGAGGTGCGTGGCTTGTAGGCTCCGCCGCGAAAAAATTGCGCACCGGCTGCGGCGACTTGCTCTGCGACCGCGAATGCCTGCTCGCGAGTCTCAATTGCACAGGGGCCTGCCATAATCGCAAGACTTTTACCGCCGATACTGGCATTCGTCCCCGGAAAGTGAATGACGGTGTCTTCTTCTTTGACGTCGCGACTGACAAGTTTGTAGGGCTTGGTGACTCGGATGACTTCTGCGACGCCAGGCAATTCCTCCAAGGTATCCTGGCCGATCGCTCCTTGATTTCCTGTAACTCCAACCGCGGTGCGCAGCGCGCCTGGCATCGGATGGGCGCGAAACCCCAGGCCTTCGATATAGTCGCAAACCGCGCGAACCTCCTCCGCAGTGGCCTGCTTTTTCATGACAATCAGCATGGCGAACCTTTCTGTCTTTATGTCTAAGCTAAGGGGGAATGAGAAATACTTTCGGCTTTGCGCGAGCTTCAGAAACTCAGCGCAGAGGCGGCATTTTCAGTTCGGGCGAAGGCAGCTAACCGCGCAGGCGACGCCAACCTACCAGAACCGTGCCGAGATACCCCAATTGCAGCAGCCAGGTCACCAGATACGCCAGGATGAGATGACGGTGATTCATGTGGAACTCCTCATTCGTGAGTGCACGAAAGCGCCGAAACAGTAGTGTACGCCAAGAGGCTCCCAATCTCGCCATTTTGGGCGCAAAAAAATTGCTGGAGAGCCATCGGTCAATGGAAAAGGGCATGCTGCTACAACTCAATCGCAGGCGCGAAATTCAAGTTGCCATCTGGTAGTTCGTCTGCTGAGATAAAACGGTGAAGCTTCCGGACATCCAGGATGCGTTACGGCGACGCCAACAGGCCTGGAGCCAGGTGCGGACCAGTTCCCTGGTCATGATGCTGTGTTTCGCCTTCCTGCTGTTTTCAACCATCGGGTTGCTGATGAGCAGCCTCTCGCCACGTCACATTCCACCCCTGATCTTCTGGTCGATGGTGATCAATTACGGCCTCTTCGCCATGGCTTATGCGTACGTCTCGATCCGCATTCACTGGATCTTGATCTTTGCCATCATGCCGTTTGAAACCTTGCTGAATTGGTGGCTGCAGAGGCAAGTGGAGATGCAACCGTTATTGCCCATGGTGGCGCACTCTGAACTGATTGCAAGGCTCGATACAGCGCTTGGACTGGCGTGTCTGATGATCGTGATCGGTTACACGCTTGTGTTCGTCGTAATGGCACGCGAGGGAAAGCGCTTCTTCCAGGTTCACGCTGAGATCGAGCTCGCTTCAGAGATTCATCGTGCGCTTGTCCCCACGATTGATCTGCGAGTTGGAGCGTTCGAGATTTATGGCCGGTCCTTGCCCAGCGGCGAAGTTGGTGGAGACTTGGTCGATGCCTTTGTTCGGCCGGAAGACGGCAGCTGGTTCGCTTATGTAGCGGACGTAAGCGGTCATGGAGTTTCTTCTGGTGTGCTGATGGCGATGCTGAAATCCGCTGCGCGAATGAGCTTGCGCCAGAATCATGAGGCAGGCAAGATGCTGGACGAGGTGAATAGCGTCTTTTATTCGCTGAAGGCTCCCAGTTCATTCGCCACCCTGGCGGCGATCAGTTATGTGGAAGATAGGGGTCTGGAAATTGTCGTCGCGGGACATTTGCCGATTCTTCATTCCGATGGACGCGAAGTGCGCGAATTGGACACGCCGGGACTTCCTGTAGGGATACTGCCCGAGTCGAATTTTCGCGCGATCACGCTGGACATGAAGCCGGGTGAGATGTTGGCCATCGTGACGGATGGTTTGACAGAAATATTCAATAGGGAGGGCGAAGAGGCCGGAGATGGGTACATTCGAAATGCCCTGTTGACGGAGTACAGGAGGCCACTGGCCGAGATTGCGAACCGGTTGCTGGCTGACGCAAAGGCATGGGGCACGAGAAGCGATGATCAGAGTCTTCTGCTGGTGCGGCGCCTGGGATAGCGGTGCCCTATGGCCTAGAACATCCATCGGCCGAAGTTATTCAGCGTTGAGAATGGTTTCAAACATCAGCAGGCAGAGGGTCATGAAGATGATGTCGTAGCCGGCAAGCATGTTGATCCACAGACCCGGATCGGATTCTCCAGTCAAGATGGCGGAAGTGGATTGCACCATCGCCAGCAGCGCTGGAATGGAGACGGGAAAGAGAATCAGCGGCAGCAACATTTCTCGATTGCGTGTGCGCAGAGAAAGGGCGGCAAAGAAGGTTCCGTTCACCACCAACGCCAGCGTTCCCAGCGGCAATACGACGGCCATCCACCAACCCTGGCCGAGTGCGTGCAGGTTATAGAAGATAACGAACAGCGGGCCGAGGACTACCTGGATCATAGTGACGAAAAGAAAATTCGCCAGTACCTTGGCAAGAAATAATGCGCTGGCGGGGCTGGGAGCCATGCGTTGCGCGTCGAGCACCTGATGCCGCAGTTCACGTGTCCAGGTCTGGTTCAACGCGGTAGTCGAGGCGAAGAGCAGCGCAACCCAAAGGATGCCGCCGGCGATCTGACGCGAGACGGCCATGGTGGGGTCGAAGGCAAAGCTGAACAGCACTACGACCAGCAGGGAGAAGAACAACATGCCGTTGATGGCGTCTTTCGAGCGCCACTCCAAGCGCAGATCTTTCGCCAGGTGAGCCCAAACGATACGCGCGTAGCTCATAGGCTTCCGCTTTCGGCTGTGGGTGTTGGCGGGCGTGACAAGTCGACAAGCTTGGCTTCCGCTGCGCGCAGATAATCCGCGGGGCTTACGATGATTTGCATTCCGCGCGTTCCGGCTGAAACGGAAATGACGTCGAATAATTCAATCGATTCATCGGCGAACACTGGATAGGGCTTTTTGCTGGCGAAGACAGTGACCCCGCCGCGAATATAGCCGGTCAGAGGCTGGACCTCCTTAATGGGAACCATCTCAGCACGGCGACCTCCAACGGCGGATGCGAGCTTTTTAAAGTCCAGTTCATCCGCAACGGAAAGAACCGCGAACACGATGTCTTGTTGATCGACGCGACACAGCAGCGTTTTGAAAACCTGCTCCGGTGGCATGTTGATTTTTCTGGCGACCGTTTCACCGGATAGATCTTCCGGGTCGACTGCATACTCGCGAGTTTCATAGCGAACCTGCAGCGCATCGAGCAATCGACATGCATTCGTCTTCATGCGCGCGGTTCCTCTACAGATAGAGTTCCGGAGGATGGACTCGACGGAGGAAAATACTCCATGCTGGCGATCTGACCCGCTTCCATGGTGCAGAAGCAATCGGCGATGGGGCGCGCCAGATCGGGCTGATGCGTGGTGAGCAAAATGGTGTTGCCGGCGGCGCGTAGTTGGTCGAGAACGTGAAGCATCTGGTTACTGCTGGCGATGTCGACATTGGAGAATGGTTCATCCAGCAGTAACAAATCTGGCTTCGCCATTAACACCCGGGCCAGTGACGCACGTTGCCGCATGCCCTGCGAAAACTTTCCGACGGGGCGGTCGAGGGCCGGATCGAGGCCGACCATGGTGAGTGATTCTTCGGGTGTCCATCGTCCCGCGGGAAGCAATTCATCCTTATATAAGCTGGCGCTGTAGTGTAAGTTTTCCATGGCCGTCAGTTCGTCATACAACATGGAATCGTGACCGAGGTATCCAATGCGGCTGCGGACCACAGAGACTTCGCCGCTGCCGAGGATCGTCATCTTGCCGAAGGTAGGACGCGTCAGGCCGGCCAAGTTCCGCAGCAGGGTCGACTTGCCCGCACCATTCGGCCCAAGGATCACATAGCTTTTGCCGCGATGAAAGTCGACTGTGACTTTGCGCAGCGCGGCGAACGTGCCAAAGAGCTTTGATACGTCGCGTAGTTCAATGGCGTTGGCGGCAGGCACTCTTGGAGTATACGGAATGCGCGAGTCGGCACCGCCTTCCAGAGCCGCGTGTCGCGCCGGCGCAGATGTGAAAGAACTGTGCATTGCCCTACGATAACCGCATGGATCGCATGTCTCTTGTGATATTGCTCACTCGAAGCGTCGAATTCAGCAAGGTATAATCAGGGTAGCGAAGCGATCTGTTCGTTGCGTGGGAACATCACTCCGGGAGCACGAGGTACACATGAGCAATAACGGCCATCATCTCGATACAACTGCAGGCAATCCCACCACGAAAATTCCCACCGGACGCGCAGAATGGATCGTGAAACGCCGTGAGGAAGCTGCCCGGACCGGCGACTGGAACATGTCGCAGATGCATTTCGCCCGGCAGGGAAAAATCACCGAAGAGATGGCGTATGTCGCTCAGATTGAGAAGCTGACACCGGAATTGATTCGTGACGAAGTGGCGGCCGGGCGGATGATTATTCCCGCCAACGTGAATCACCCTGAGCTGGAACCGATGGCGATTGGCGTCGCTTCGAAATGCAAAATCAACGCGAACATCGGCAACTCCGCGATTACGTCGAATATCGATGAGGAACTGCGCAAGCTGCACACCTCGGTTCACTTTGGCGCGGATACGGTGATGGATCTTTCTACCGGCGGCGACATTCATTCGATCCGCGAAGCGATCCTGCGGCATTCTCCGGTGCCGATCGGGACGGTGCCGATTTATGAGGCGCTGAATCGCGTCAAGAAGCTGGAAGACCTGAACATTGATGTTTACCTGGAAGTGATTGAAGAGCAGGCAGAGCAGGGAGTCGATTACTTTACGGTGCATGCGGGGCTGCTGGTGCAATACGTGCCGCTGGTTGCCAAGCGCATTACAGGCATTGTCAGCCGCGGTGGAGCAATCCTGGCGCAGTGGATGACCCACCATCACAAGCAGAATTTCCTGTATGAGCATTTCGATCGCATCGTGAAGGTGATGGCGAAACACGACGTCAGCTTTTCACTCGGGGATGGACTGCGTCCCGGATGCCTGGCCGATGCCAGCGATGAAGCGCAGTTTGCGGAGTTGAAGACTCTCGGCGAGCTGACCACGGTCGCGTGGAAGTCCGACGTGCAGACCATGATTGAAGGTCCGGGGCATGTACAGCTGGACAAGATCAAGGAGCAGGTGGAGAAAGAAGTGGAACTCTGCCACGCCGCTCCGTTCTATACCCTGGGTCCACTGGTGACTGATATCGCGCCCGGATATGACCACATCACCAGCGCCATTGGCGCGGCCATGATCGGCTGGTACGGTGCGGCCATGCTGTGCTACGTCACGCCAAAAGAGCATCTCGGATTGCCGAACGAAAAAGATGTGAAGGACGGCATTATTGCTTACAAAATTGCCGCCCATGCGGCCGATGTTGCCCGGCATCGCCCTGGCGCGCGCGATCGTGACGATGCCATCAGCCATGCTCGCTACACCTTCGATTGGGACAAGCAATTCGCGCTGTCGCTTGATCCGGAGACTGCCAGATCGATGCACGACGAAACGCTGCCCGACGACTATTACAAGGAAGCCGCCTTCTGCTCCATGTGCGGGCCGAAGTTCTGCTCCATGAACTGGTCGAGTAAGGTGGATGAGTTCAACAAGCGCGAGCATGGCCTGGAAAAGCGCGACATGACGCAGTTGGTCACCGAGCAGATGCTGGTGGAGCGACGGTAGGAAAGGCATTCACTGGACCTTCAACGCAGCAACATGGCCAGCCCGATGTGACTTGCTACCCGAACGGAGTTCTCTCGCTTGGCTTGTGGGGTAGGTTCTACTGCCAGACGCGTACATAGTCGACATGGATGGGCCATCCATGGCCGCTGCCAATCTGCAGCACGAAGCCCGAACTGGTATCCATATCCGAGAACACACCGGGAAACCCTCCTGTGGCCTGGGGGGATGCGGTGGTCGAGGAATAGGTCACGTCCGCGGCTGCAATATGCTTCCCGTTGAAGTATCGCCGCACGATGCCTCTGCCACTATTTTTGCCTTGAGGAACCCACAAGGTGCCGAAAGTATTCATCTTCTGGAATCCTGGAGAGCCAAGGCTTGCGTTCACGACGCTGGAAATCAGCCCTGCACTATGCACATTGTTCGTCCAATCGTGCATATCCATCCCATATCCAATTGAGCGGCTGAAATACTCGAAGAAATCAAGCTCTGGCTTGTTGCCAATCGCGGGATTGCGATCGTTGATCGCCAGCCAGAGATCGATATCCTCAATCCAGAATGCCGGCCAATATTGAAATGGATAGATGAACGAAGCAGCAGGCGTAAAGTCAGGATCGAACGACGTGCGGCATTCGAAATAACCGCCGGTAGCAGCGATGGGGGTTCCTACGGTTCGTGGAGCCGATGCGCCCTTGTAGCCGACATTGGTGAGCCAGCCGCCGCTTTTTGCAGAGGGCACAAATGTGAGGATGGAATTGGCGACGGACACTGACGCGGGAGACTGGACGACGCCGGTATGCAGATTTCCGTCGGGGCTGTCCTGCGGGATCATGGCATTTGCCATGTACCACTTGTATCCGGGTGCCAGCGTGTTTTTTACGTCGATCGTATTGGGAGAGAGAAAGTCGTCGGAAAATGTCAGCCGATGGAAGCCATATTTCGCGGCGGGATGGGGCTGCATGCGATCTGGATGTAGCCTTGCAGATTCAGATCCGAACTCGTAGAGGGCCGTTGCTTCGCCCGGTAAAGCCGAAGCGAAAGCTGTACTCGCGGCCATCGCGCCGGAGTACCTTAGGATGTCTCGTCGGGTTGGTCGGAACGCTCGTCGCTCATCCATACTTATCGCTCCTGTATCTGGCATGACAGTTTTCCGGATCAAATCACACGGAATTTTGTCCCTGGGGCGATCCCGGTTTGCTCTTGTGCGGAGCCGCAGTTCGTGGAAATCTCCAGCAGACCGGAGCTACCGATAATGGCGAACATTTCTCCTTTAGGAGCCTCGGCATAGTAGCGGCAGAAGCGCGTGATGCGCTGGTTTCCAAGTTCGATGGTGAGATTGGCTGGGTCTGCAGGCAGGTCTTCAGAGGCAACGTTGGTGAGCAGATTGCCAAATTTATCGCTCTTCAAAATAGCGCCTTCGATCGAGCCATCGGGGTTATGGATCGGCTCGGGCACGTCCAGTTGGAGCAGGGTATCGAATTCCGGGCCAAATGTTTCTGGCCGCCCATCACCGCGTTCTACCTGGGCGGCCAAATGGGCCGCCGCCGGAGCAAAAATATCGCGACCGTGAAAAGTATTGCTTTGCGCGGGCAACATGTACTCTGGATTTTCAATGGAGCGATGCGAAACAGTTTCGCCGTTGCGTAGCGCTTCCCGTTCCACCAGGGTGAGCACGCCATTGTCGGGGGCGATGAACCATGCGTTCCCCATGCGGCAGAGAACAGGCTGACGGCTCGATCCAACGCCAGGATCCACAACGATCGTATGAACCGTCTCGGCGGGGAAGTAACGCCTGGCCTGCCAGATCGCAAGGGCTCCATCGAGAACGTCAAAGGCCTTGACTCCATGGGTGATATCGATCACATGGGCGGCAGGGCAGATGGATGCGATCACGCCCTTCATCACCCCTACAAAAGGGTCTGCGAGACCGAAATCTGTGGTGAGCGTGATGAGCGGTCGAGTCTTCATGGCCGAGGTTTCAGTCGTCGCCGTAGGATGACGATCCGGTTGGTTTGGATGTCAGGTTTCGACAAAGCATGTTATTCTTAAGTAGACACTTATGCAGTGTAATCGACAATGAAGAGGGAGTAGCCACACTGTGCTGGCACCTGCAAAAAAAACCGACGTAATTGAACGCTTCCGTACCCATGCAAGCGACACCGGAAGCCCCGAAGTGCAGATCGCGATTCTGAGCGAGCGCATCACGGAGCTGACTGAACACTTCAAGGCCCATGATAAAGACCACGCATCACGCCGTGGCTTGTTGATGATGGTGAGCAATCGCCGCCGTCTTCTGGACTACTTGAAGACCCACGATACTGATCGCTACCGGGAAGTCATTGGCAAACTGGGCATCCGCAAGTAAGCGGCAGCGACGTTCCGCAGATTTCAAGCTGGCGAACGTGGTTGAACCCAAGCACTGCGGCATTGACGCGGGAGAGAACTGGCTCTGTTGGGCCGCTTCCGCGTACACATCCCACCCCTCATCGCCGCCTGCCAACTTCCCCACGTTCCCGCCCATCTGCACCCACGCCCCTATACAGCAAGATTTGAGGATTCTATGAAACATGAAGTGACCGTCGAACTAGCCGGCGGCAAACGACTTAATTTTGAGACTGGCCGCATGGCCAAGCAGGCTTCAGGAGCCGTATTGGCGACCCTGGGCGACACCGTTGTTCTGGCCACCGCTGTGGCCTCACCTGATCCTAGAGAGGGCGTCGATTTCTTCCCCCTCACGGTCGACTATCGTGAATACGCGTATGCCGGCGGACGCATCCCCGGTGGATTTATCAAGCGTGAAGGCCGCCCCAGCGAGCGCGAAATTCTTACTTGCCGCCAGATTGACCGTCCCATCCGCCCCCTGTTCCCAGAAGGCTTCCGCAACGAAACTCAGGTGATCGCGCTGGTCTTTTCCGCAGACAAGGAAAATGATCCTGACATCATCGGCATCAACGCCGCAGCGTGCGCCCTGGCACTCTCTGACATTCCATTCGGCGGTCCAGTCGGCGCGGTTCGCGTCGGTCGTGTGGATGGGCAGTTCATCATCAACCCGAGTTACGCAGAGCTTCGCGCGGGCGATATGAGCATCACCGTAGTCGGCACGCCCGATGGCATCGTGATGATCGAGTCCGGCGCCAAGCAGGTCAGCGAAGATTCCATCGTCGATGCGATTGAATTTGGCCACGCCGAGATCAAGAAGATCTGCGCAGGCATTACCGAGCTGGTTGGAAAAGCAGGGAAGCCGAAGCGCGACGTGAAGCCGGTCGAGTTTGACCAGGCCTATTACGACTCGCTGTATGCCAAAGTCGGCGATCGGCTGAAGGATGCGCTCGACACGCACAAGCATCCCAAGTTTGAAAGCTATGCGCTGGTGAAGCAAATCAAGGACGAGCTGAAGGCGGCTCTGCCTGCGGATGATTCTTCCGCGCCTGCGAAACTCTCCAAGTACTACGAGTCGCTTCGCGAAAACATCTTCCGCGACCAGGTGATCAAGGATCGCATTCGTCCGGATCGCCGCCAGTTCGATGAGATTCGCGATATCTCGATTGAAGTCGGCGTGTTGCCACGTGTGCACGGATCAGCGCTCTTTACCCGCGGTGAAACTCAGGCACTCGTAACCGCGACGCTGGGAACATTGGACGACACACAGCGTCTGGAAAGCTTTGAGGGTGAGCAGCGCAAACGGTTCATGCTTCACTATAACTTTCCGCCGTTTTCCGTTGGTGAGGTTGGACGTATGACCGGCGTGGGTCGTCGCGAAGTGGGACATGGAGCTTTGGCGGAACGGGCTGTTTCCGCAGTATTGCCCACCGAAGCAGAGTCGCCTTACACAGTTCGCATTGTCTCGGACATTCTGGAATCAAACGGATCTTCTTCAATGGCAAGTGTGTGCGGTGCCAGTCTTGCGCTGATGCACGCCGGCATCCCGTTGAAGTCTTCCGTCGCTGGAATTGCGATGGGTCTGGTAAAGGAAGGCGAGAACTACGCCATCCTTACTGACATCGCGGGCGCGGAAGATCACTACGGTGACATGGACTTTAAGGTGGCGGGAACCCGCAACGGAATTACAGCCCTGCAGATGGACATCAAGATCGGCGGCGTTACCGGACAGATCATGCGGGAAGCGCTGGCGCAGGCTCGTGCCGGCCGCTTCTTCCTGCTGGACAAAATGGATGCGGTGATTGGAGAAGCGAACACAGAGAAGTCTGAGTTTGCTCCGCGGATTCATACTCTGCAGATCCCCGTCGACAAGATTCGCGACCTGATCGGGCCGGGCGGCAAGACCATTCGCGGAATCGTCGAAGCAACCGGCGTCAAGATTGATGTCGACGATACAGGCAAGGTGAACATCGCATCCTCCGATGCTGATGGACTGCGCCGCGCGATCGAGACCGTCAGCAACCTGACCGCTGTGCCCGAGGTAGGCAAGACTTACCTTGGCAAGGTGGTTCGTCTGGCAGAATTCGGCGCGTTCGTCGAAATCTTCCCCGGAACGGATGGCCTGCTGCACATCAGCGAAATCGCCGAGCATCGCGTCCACGAAGTTACGGATGAGTTGAACGATGGCGACCAGGTGTTGGTGAAAGTGTTGGGCATCGAAGGCAACCGCATCAAGCTATCTCGCAAGGCGGTTCTGAAGGAACAGCGGATTAAGCTGGGCTTGCCGGATCCTAATGCGACCGGTGGTCATGTCGGAGACGTGGCTGCGGCAGGGGAGCGTCAACCCTCTTCAAACGGCAGCACGATCGTTCTGGAAAGCGGCGATGACTTCAATGATGAAGGCGGCGAATCTTCGGATGCGCCCAACTTCAATCGCGCCGATGGTCCACGTCCACCTAGTTCACCCGGCGGTCGCGGTCCGGGTGGCGGTAATAACCGTCGTCGCCGGCGTCCCGGCGGTGGTGGTGGTCGGCCTGGCGGTGGCGGCGGGCGTCGATAACATTCTTTTGATCCTTGAGAAGCGGGCTGTGATGAAGCAGTCCGCTTTTTTTGTTTCCGGAACAGTAGCTGTTCAACGCGCATGAAACCTCGCATCATCCTCGGCCTGGTCGCGCTGTCCGTCATCTGGGGCAGCACATGGATGGCAATTCGCGTTCTTGTCGTCGCTGTTCCGCCGATGCACAGCGCATCGCTGCGTTTCCTGTTAGCTTCTGTCATTCTGTTGCCGATCATCCAATGGAAAAAATTGCCCTGGCCCACCGGCCGCGGACTCCACGCTACGCTGCTGCTTAGCCTCAGCATGATTGCCGTACCGTCCGCGTTGACATTCTGGTCGGAGCAGAGGCTTTCGTCGGGGCTGACTGCGTTGATTTTCGGCGCGATGCCTCTGATGACGGCATGCCTGACTCCCTTGATGGCGGGTCGCTCGGTTCCACGGCGAGCGTGGGAGGCGATGATTGTCGGCCTGGGTGGGCTCGGGCTGGTGATGTCTGGAGCCATTTCGACTTCGCTATGGCAAGCCGTCGGCGCGGTCGCGGTGCTGCTTGCAGTCGCAATGTACGCAGCGTCGTCGGTCTACGCGAAAGAAGCGCTGGCGGGAGTCCATCCGTTTGTCAGCACGGCGATTCAGTTTTTTTTTGGCGGCATCTGGTTAGCGCTTGCCAGCATGGTATTCGAGCGCGGCCAACCTTCAACATGGAGCACGCAGGCAATTGTCGCGCTGGTGTTCCTGAGCGTCTTCGCAAGCGCATTGAGTTTCACTCTGTATTACTGGCTGCTGCAACGGATTGAGGCTTACCAGCTAACCAGCCTGCAGTTAGTGGTTCCTGTACTTGCGGTGGCGGAGGGTGCGCTGTTTATGATGGAGCCGGTGCCGTGGACGATGATTGCGGGCGCTGCAGTGGTGTTGGGAAGCATCGTCTTTGTGATGCGGGCGCGTCGTGGCGACGAGCAGGAGATTGAGCTCCGCCTCGATAACCACGAGCCGCCTGGCGCTATGAAATAATTTCTTTCCGACCCGACTGCCAGCTGGCATACGCAGCATCCAGAACACGCTGATTGTTCAAGCCGTCCTCACCCGGTGCGCGATAGCTTCCGTGACCTTCCATGGCATCGCTGAATCCATCCAGCATACGGCAGTAAGCGTCCGCATTCGTGACTTGCTTACTATCGCGAACCTTGCCGCTTTCCAATAACTGCACGTCGACCATACCGGTGACGGTGAGTCCGTTTTCGCTGCGGATTACGCCGGTCTCACCGACAATTTCAACCAGAGAGCGATACGGCGAGCGAAAGCTGACCAAGATAGAGCCAATCGCACCTCGGCGAAAGTCCATAGAGAGGGCAGCGTTGGCTTCAACGCCCCCGGATTTCGCATCGCGATGCGCGAGCGTGGTCACCGCCGACACGTCGTCCCGCAAAATATATCGCAGAACGTCGAGGCAGTGAATCCCGACGTCACCGATGGGGCCGCCACGGGCCAGGGAAGGATTGTAGATCCAGGCGCGCTGACTTTCTGCACTCTGAAAATAAAAATGCGATGTGGCGAAGACAGGCTTGCCGATTCTGCCCGCCTCCACCCAATCGCGAATCAACTCGACGCTGCGGTTGTAGCGAAAATTCTGCGCCACTCCGAACTGAACGTTTGCTGTCTTCGCGGCCGCCAGCATCTGCTCCACTTCTTCAGCATTCATTGCCAGCGGTTTTTCGCACAATACGGCCTTGTGATGCGACATAGCCAGCAAGCTATCGTGCATGTGGAGAGCATCGGGCGAGGTGACGAACACGGCGTCCACCTGCGGAGAGGCACATAACTCCCCCGCTGTGGCGAAGACGGTTTCGATGCCGTAATCGTTGGCGTTGGCCTTGGCTTTATCGAGATTTCTGCGCCAGATGCCAGTCAGCTTGGAGTTTTTCGCACCGGCAAATGCGGGCACAAGGCGCTTCCAACCGTGCAATCCAAATCCTAGAATGCCGTAGCGAATCATCCGACCCTCTTATTTGTTTTTGTAGGATTCCAGCTTCGCCGTCCAGAAAAGAAAGTGGAGCAGATTGCCTTTTTCTGAAAAGAAAAACTTCCAGAAGATTTGGGCGTTGATGGTCCCGGCTGGGATGCCGGAATAGGTTTCAATGCGCCAGCGCAGATATGGACTTCGCCACGGACGCAGCCAGTATCCGCGCAAGGCGTTCCAGCCGAATCGGAATGGAGCGAGGAATTGTTGCATAGCGGGGCGGCTACGCCGTCACTTCTGCGGCGGGCTCTTCCGTTTCACGGAAGACGTTACCGATGCGGCGAATTTTCGCTCCGACACCGCGCAGTTTTTCTTCGATCCGTTCATAGCCACGATCAATGTGGTACACGCGGTCGATGATTGTTTCGCCCTCCGCGACCAGAGCGGCAAGAACCAGAGACGCCGAGGCGCGCAAATCAGATGCCATCACAGCGGCCGCTGACAGCGGAGACTTGCCGACAACTGCGGCGGTGCGGCCCTCCACACGAATGTTTGCGCCCATGCGAATCAATTCCTGCACGTGCATGAAGCGGTTCTCAAAAATGTTTTCCGTAACCAGCGAGGTGCCTTCCGCTTGCGTGGCCAAAGCCATAAATTGCGCCTGCATATCGGTAGGGAAGCCGGGATACTCTTCCGTCGAAATGTTGGCGCTACGCAGCGGAGCTCCATTGCTGACTCGGATCGAGTCGGGACCTGGGTCGCATTGCACACCAACTTCGCGCAACTTTTCAATGACGGAAGACAGATGGTCGGGATTGCAACTCGTCAGTGTAAGCTCGCCGCCGGTGATGGCTGCAGCTACAAGAAATGTTCCCGCTTCGATGCGGTCGGGATGAATGCGATGCTTCGCGCCATGCAGTCTTTCAGCACCTTGCACGCGAATCGTCGCGGTACCAGCGCCTTCAATTTGCGCTCCCATGGAGGTCAACATTTTTGCCAGGTCAGTAACCTCTGGCTCGCATGCGCAGTTTTCCATGCAGGTCTCGCCGTCTGCCAGCACGGCAGCCATCAGCAAATCCTCGGTACCGGTAACGGTGATTTTGTCGAAGACGATGCGGGCGCCGTGAAGACGCTTTGCTCGGGCTTCCAGGTAGCCGTGCTCCTGAGTGATTTCCGCGCCCATCGCCTGCAATGCCTTGATGTGCAGATCGATGGGACGTCCACCAATGGCGCAACCGCCCGGCATGGCCACGCGTGCCATGCCAGTGCGTGCAACCAGAGGCCCCAGGACCAGTGAAGAGGCGCGCATGGTCTTCACGATTTCATATTTCGCAACCGGATCGAGTGAGGCGCAGCGAATGCGGGTGCGGTGGTGAGCGCGGCCGTATCCTAATTCAACCTCGGCACCCATGGAGACCAGCAGCTTGCGCTCCGTCTCAATGTCGCGCACATCCGGAATATTTTCCAGCGTGACTTCGTCTTCTGTCAGGATGGCGGCAGCCATACAGGGTAGAGCGGAGTTCTTGGCGCCGCTGATGCGGATTGTGCCTCGGAGCGGTGTGCCACCGCGAATGACAAACTTATCCATGGATCCATCTAACCATGCATTTTTGATTTTGCAGCGCAGGGTATCAGCAGCGTCAACGCATCTTTTTGAACGCTACAGTTCAAGGGTCGTATCTTCAATCGCACGACGCACGTTACCGTCCGATTTTGCCAGCCTGCGAACCGCTTCCTGTTTGTCGACGCCAGCTTTCAACATCACCATGGCGATGGGAACACTTTTACCCGCCGCCTTCATGGTGCGAATGGCCGTTTCCTGGTCCACGTTGCAAGCCTGCTTCAGAATGCGAAGTCCGCGCTCGACCAGCTTGGAATTCTTCATGTGCACGTTCACCATCAGGTTTTCGTACACATAACCAAGGCGGGTCATCGCGCCGGTGGTAATCATGTTCAGGATCATTTTCTGCGCGGATCCAGCCTTCATGCGGGTAGAACCAAGGACAACCTCCGGACCGACTTCGGCAACAATGGTGACGTCGGCAACGGTGGTTAGCTCAGAATTGTAGTTACAGGTGACGGCTGCGGTTTTCGAGCCGCGTCCCCTTGCGTACTCCAGCGCTGCGACCACATACGGAGTGCGACCGCTGGCTGAAATTCCAATCACAATGTCCTTGCGAGTCGGGCGACGACGGGCGATATCCCGCTGCCCCAATTCGCGAGAATCCTCGTTGGCTTCCATGGACGAGGCGAGTGCTTTCGGTCCTCCTGCCATGATGTACTGCACGGTCTGCGGCAATGTCGAGTAGGTCGGCGGTATCTCTGAAGCGTCGAGGGCAGCGATGCGTCCGC
Organism: uncultured Acidobacteriota bacterium; assembly: GCA_963821145.1. Taxonomy (GTDB): domain Bacteria; phylum Acidobacteriota; class Terriglobia; order Terriglobales; family Acidobacteriaceae; genus JAKAAZ01. The sequence continues at coordinate 267,752 of CAWGCV010000019.1, read as the reverse complement.
TGGAACCTGCGCCTACATAGATTAGGCGACCACCGTCGCGCAAACATCGGGCAACATTGTCGATGACGGCTGCAATCTCCGGCAAAGCCCGCTTAATCGCAGCCGCAATCTTGGCGTCTTCATGGTTAATGATGCGTGCGATCTCCAGTGCGGACTTGGTATCAAAGCCCTGCGATGCCTGGTTCGCACTTTCCGTCGTCAGTGTCTCCAGGTGAGAAATCGAATCTTTCCCATTACTATCAGCGCGAGTGGTGGGTGTATCGATCGTGTTCGTTGCGTTTCCCATAAGCTTCAAAAAACCACCTCAGGTGCGACTCTTCTCCTTCGATTGTATCGCCTCGCGCGCCCTCGGTGCAGCAGCTAATCGTCGGCAGGGGTGGGGGAAGAATTCGCGGCTGCACCCCACCCTAACTCACGCATGAGAGCGTCGTGGAACTGAGGGCGGATGTTCTTAATCGTTTCAGAGCCGTCTGCATGGTCGCGTGGATACGTGCGGTTGGTCAGCAGAACGATGGCCACCTGCTTGTCAAAATCAATCCAAAGCGAAGTTCCGGTGTAGCCAAGATGACCGACAGAATGGCTACTGAACAATGTTCCGGACGAGGAGGGCGCGGTCGGCGTATCCCAACCCAAGGCCCAACTCGAAGACGCAGGCATCTGCTGTCGTGTTGTGAACTTTGAAATTGTTTCCAGTCGAAAAATGCTGCGGCGGCGATCAAGCAAACAATCTGCCAGGCGAAGTATGTCGGGCACATTCGAGAATAATCCAGCGTGTCCGCTAACTCCGCCTAATCGCCAACAATTGCCGTCGTGAACTTCGCCCTGCAGAATCCGACCACGGAAGTTCTCCTTGTCTGCTGTGGGAGGGATAAAGGCTCGAAAATCCGCGGGAGGGCAGTACAACGTCGAGCTCATTCCCAGGGGCGCGAACACTTCTCGTTGACAAAAACTATCCAGGGGTTCAGCGGCAATGTGATCCAGGAGGTGGCCGAGCAAGATAAACCCAATGTCGGAATAGATAGCCTGCGTCCCTGGAGGCGATTCGAGAGGCATATGCAGGCAGGCTGTGAGCAACTCGGACGCCGTGCTACAGGTTTTATATAGAGGCGCATAGGCGGGCAGGCCCGAGCAATGTGCCAGAAGCATGCGCGGCGTCACTTGCAGCCGAAGATCCGCGAGAGGTCCGGTCGCGAAATTCGATTCCAGAAATTCTGGAACTCGTCGGGCGAGCGGCTCGTCCAGATCCAGCTGACCGCGTTCCCAAAGCAGCATTGCCATGGACACGGTCGCCATCGCTTTGCTGACACTCGCCATGTCAAAGATAGTGTCTGTCTGTACGTGGGGCGAATCCGGGTCGTAGGTAAAACCGCCGACAGATTCAATCGCAAATTGTTCCTCGGGATACAGGACTCCGAAAGCCGCTCCCGGAAAGACGCGCCGCTGTATTGCGTCGGTCAGTACAGTGGTTGCAATAGGGAAATGCGACATGACAGGGAAGGATCCAACCTTCAACTTAGCCTAGCAGTTCCAGGAGCGAAATGTTTGGAAGTGCGTGGTTTAGGGTGGGATCGATCAACATTACAGAATACATGTTATCGGACATTGCAACCATGGAGAACTCTAGTGTCGATAGTCCCAATTTGGGCTTTTCACCAAACAGACCCAATATGAAACCGAGCCCCTGTAGACCCTTCCGAACTTCGTAGGCTTCACGATTTCGCGCCTTGAAACTACTCGGTGGTGCGGTCCATTGCGACGCACGCGAGGCTTCCCCGATGTTTCATCCATCTCCCATTCAGCTGCGACTTGCAGCCGTTTTCACCATCGCCATCGTGCTTGCGGTGGCACCGACGGCTTTACTTGCCGCGCCTGTACAAATTTCCGTTTTATTGCAGATGAATCGCATTGCTGGTTCGCCAAACGGGATCGCAGGCATCGCGGTGGATTCCGGAGTTGCGCTGCAGAGTCCACTCAACCAGCCTGAAGGCGTCGCGATCGACGGAGGCGGCAATCTCTATATTGCGGACACGGGTAACAATCAGATCGAGCGCATTGACGCCGCTACTGGAAACATCACCACCGTGGCTGCGAATGGACTTTTGGGATCCAGCGGGACCGCGTTGCTCAATCTGCCCACCAGTGTTCTGGTCGACCCGCACGGAAATCTATATGTAACCGATACAGGCAATCACCTGGTTCGATTTTTCAGCACGAATACCGGTGTGGTCACCACGGTTGCCGGAAATCCCGCGACCACGCCGTTCGAGCCTGGCAACGTTGGAGACGGTGGTCCCGCGACGCATGCGGCGCTCGACAGCCCGACTTCCCTGGCGCTGGATGGCGACGGCAATCTTTACATTGTCGATGCCGGAGACAGCCGCGTTCGCGAGATTTCTGCGAGCACAGGCATCATATCAACCGTGGCAGGCACAGGAGTTGCCGGATACACGGGCGACGGCGTTCTGGCGACCCAGGCAGAGTTGAACCATCCCAATGGAATTGCCGTGGATCTGGCGGGCAATCTATACATCTCCGACTCTGGCAATAATTTGATTCGCGAAGTCAATCGTTCTTCCGGGATGATCCTTACGATTGCTGGGGTTGTGGGGGCTTCCGGCGGTTACAACGGGGACAATGTAATCGCGACGCAGGCCACGCTAAATTTTCCTACCGGAATAGCGCTCGATTTCTCCGGACAGATTTATTTCTCCGACCGCGATAACAACCGAATTCGCAAAATCAGGAAGGATGGGTTCATCTGCACGCTCGCAGGAAACGGCACGGCCGGCTTCGTCGGCGACGGTAACCTTGCCGCGTCCGCGGAAATGCATTCGCCTGTCGGCATTGCGCTCGATCATGAAGGCAGCCTTTACGTGGCGGATTCAGGGAACAATGTAGTGCGCGTCATATCGGAGGGATTGAACTTCCCTGCTACTGAAATTGGCTCGACCACGCTGGCCACGCATACGATCTTTCTACGAATCAATTCGGCCGCTCCGATATTGAGTCCGACGATTCCAGCGGCGGAGTCGATGCCAGTTCCTGCAACGCCCACGCCTCCACCAGAATTTTCTGCGGGAAATATTCTTGGCTGCATAGCGGACGGAATCGCACTCAATCCCGCTGGGTCGGTCTGTCTTGTGCCAATAACGTTCACACCGCAGTATCCGGGGCTCCGAACAGCCTCCATGCAGATGACCCAGAACGGTGCGTCGATCTCGCTTGGGCTTCGTGGAATCGGCCTTGGGCCCCAGGCAGTCGTGCTTCCTGGAATCATCCAGACCATTCTTGATCAAACCAATGCCTCCGGTGGAATTGCTGTGACGGCACCCCAGCGAATTGCGGTGGATCCCGCGGGAAATCTTTACGTGGCGGACCCGGGCAGCAACGTTGTATGGGCTTGGCCAAATCGAGCGGGAGCATCAGCTGCGATTCTTGCAGGCGGAGGTTCGCTTACCCCGGCCCAGGCAGATGGTGGCCCCGCAACGGATGCGGTGCTGCAACAGCCAACTGCAGTCGCCCTGGACGCCGCGGGCAATCTGTATATCGCGGAGACACACGCAAATCTGGTGCGCAAGGTGAGTCTGGCGACCGGAATGATCTCCACCGTGGCAGGCACAGGCACGGCGGGCTATTCGGGCGACGACAGTGCCGCTACCAGCGCAGCTCTCAACGCACCCGCAGGAATCACAGCCAATGCGGTTGGAGATCTGTTCATCGCAGACACGGGCAACAACGTCATACGGCGTGTGTATGGACTGGGAGGAATCATCGTCACGGTTGCGGGAACAGGCGTCGCGGGATACACCGGCGATAGCGGCGATGCGACACATGCGCAATTGCGTCATCCGCAAGGCGTGACGCTGGATTCAACTGGCCGATTGTTTGTAGCTGACACAGGAAACAATGTCATACGAGCAGTCGACCCGGTCACGCAGTCGATTTCAACAGTGGTTGGGAATGGTACGGTCGGATTCAGCGGAGATGGTGGGCAGGCCGTACAGGCGCAGCTACATAGTCCTTCAGACGTCGCCGTCGATGCTGCCGGCGACCTGTATATTGCGGATTCGGGGAATGCACGCGTACGTAAATTATTTACGCAAAACGGCGCACTCGTGACTCTTGTGGGGTCGGCCCTGCTTGGAGATGGAGGCGATGGAGGACCGGCCAATGGGGCTGCGCTGACGTCTCCGGCTGGCGTGGCTGTCGATTCGCTCGGACGGGTGTGGGTATCTGATTCTGGGAACGACACGGTTCGCAGTGTTTCCTCTGCCACCCCACCGCTCAACTTTGGATTGGAGACTGTGGGAGGCGTCACAGCGGGACAAACGGATTCCCTTTCCAACATTGGCAACCAATCCCTCGCGATTGGACAGTACCCTGCTCCTCCTGTTCCAGCGGATTTTGTCCTGACTTCGGATCCCAACGAATGTGTTGTCGACAACCTGGCCCCCGGCGACGAATGCGACATCAGCTTCGCCTTCCACCCAAGTATGGCCGGCCCGCTAACTGAAAACGCTTGGATCTCCGACAATTCGCTCAATGTCGTCGGAACGCGGCAGGCCGTGGAGTTGACGGGAAATGGGATTGCGACGTCGCCTAAACCGACGACGATCAACGTTTCGATGGACCCGACAACGGCAGCTTATGGAATTCCACTCGAAGTGACTGCGCACGTCTTCGACGCGACGGGGCCGGTCACGATCGGGACGGTCGCATTTGCTGTCGATGGAAGTCCCGTTGCGGTCGCACCGATGTCCACATCCGGCGCAGCGAAGACCCATCTGCCCGTGATTCCAGCCGGTTCGCATGTGGTCACTGCTATCTATTCACCTGCTGGAAATGAACCGAGTAGTACTGGCACAACGCCGTTCACCGTGACACAGGCAAGTTCCCAAGTTGCGTTGGCGACATCAGCCACGACCCTGCAGACCGGCGTGAATATCGTTGCCACTGCGACCGTAAGCTCCTCGACGATTGGTGTGCCGACAGGAACTGTCGTGTTTATGAGCGGCAGTACGCAGTTGGGAACGGCTGCGTTAAATACAAATGGTCAAACTGTTCTGACCACGCAACAACTCACGCCAGGATCGAATGTTATTGCAGCCTACTATCCAGGAGATCACAATTTTCGCGCCTCAATTTCTTCTTCTGTAACTGTAGTGGTTGCAAATGCGATGTTACGCATAACGGCCAAGCCTGCATCGTTGAATATCTCCGCTGGAAAGACGGGTCGAACCACTCTATTGTTGACGCCGATGAACGCATTTTCCGACACCGTCAATCTTGCCTGCGTCGGACTGGTTCGCGGTGCGACCTGCCAATTTAGTCCACCCAGCCTCGTATTCAGTGCGCAGTCCACGACGCTTCAATCCGTTACACTGGTCATCGATCCTCACACTTTAACAGTGGCCGGAATCCGGATGCCGGCGAAAACAATCCCGATGCTGCGATTGGGGTTGCTTCTGCTGGCGCTGGGAGCCATGCTGTTGCCCTACCTCTCCAGACGGCGCGCTGCACATTTTGGCTGGGGAAGAATTCTCTTAGTCCTGGTTTGTGTGGGACTGGGATCAGTATTAGGGTGCGCCAATTTGGCGCCGCCAGCCGCGATCTCCGATGAGGTGACTGTACAGGCCTCGACGCAGACTCAGGGAGTGCTGGCAAGCACGCAACTACAAGTCAACATGGGGCAATAGTGCGCCGTTTGCGGCCACTTCTTGTCGAACTGAAGTGTTCCGGCGCGCTGGAACATGTCGAGTGCCATAGACGGTCGCATACAATGGCTGGAACGATTCCGATTTCACTGAGGTGCCATGAAACAGGCCATGAAGGCGGTACTGCTATCGCCGACGACGAAAAGGTTCGTTGACAAAGTGGAAGGCGTCGATTCCGTTGATTCGCAAATGGCACCGCTTTGAATACGAACAGCATTTCATGCGGATTGCAGCGTGGGAGCGCCTATTTTCGGGTGTCTATCCTTCATTCGCTGCAGCCAACGCCGCCATTCCAGCAGACCGCAACAACAGCTACGACAATCCTGAATCAGCAAAGTTTTTAGGATACAAAAGCTCCGTTCGCTCCAGCGATTACCCGGTCTTGTTCTGGCTGGAGAAATTGCTTCCAAACAATCCACGTGTATTCGATTTTGGTGGCTATCTCGGCATTTCCTACTACTCATTTCAGAACCATTTGAAATATCCAGCTAATTTGCAATGGACGATCTACGATGTACCTGCCGTCGCGGAGACGGGGGCGAAATTAGCAGAGGAGAAGGACGCACGGAGGCAACTCACCTTCACGACTGATTTGGGCCGGGCGCAGGAGTTCCCTCTTTTCCTTTCGTTTGGCTCGCTGCAGTTTCCTGAGTCGACCTTCGCGGAAATCTTTCGAAAATTCCCGGCCATGCCTGCGCATGTACTGATCAACAAGCTTCCCTTCACCGATCGCGAGACTTTCTACACGCTGCACAATATGGGACCAGCGCTGTCACCCTACCGCATTGCCAATCGAGACGAATTTCTGCAGTCAGCTGATGAGTTGGGATACGAGTTGGTGGACAGCTGGGAGAACCCTGAATTCGGCTGTTATATCCCATATCATCCGGACCATTCGGTGCGAGCGTTCAGCGGCCTGTACCTGCGCCAGAAGAGCGCGGCACCGGCTAGTTGAGGTATCGGCTCGCTGGCACCAGCACGCTGTCTTGCGGGTGAGCGATGCACCGATAACTGGCTGCGGAATTCTGATCGCCGCCGACATATTTCGGAAACTGCGGATAAGGACAAATCGGCCGCTGGAACCGAATCCCCTTTGAAGAAAGATCATCCACAAATGTACTTGCGGTGATTTTGTCTGGCGCGACACCTTCTTCTACCCAACGTATCAGCGCCGTCAAAATATCGTGGTCGCTATCCTGCGGAACTTCAAGCTGAAGATTCTGGCCAAAGTCGTGCAGACCCGGACCGCCGCCGCAGTGCGCCATGCCCGGTACCAAAAAATATCGAAAGAACTGACGAGTCGCTGTTAATCCCTGCTGGGGCCCCATACCGCCCGCGTCGGGGAGGTGCTTCTGCTGATCGCTCACCACTCGGTCGTAATAGTTCAACGCATCTTGAAATGGGACCAGCGGGTCAGCGGTGCCAGTGAACATCAGAATCTTTCCGCCACGTTGCTGCATGGCCGACAGGTCGGGATTATTCGCATTTAAAATTGGTGCAAGCTGCTTGTCGACCAGGTCCTGGTCATGGTTAAAGTCGAACTTGTGATAATCGAAACCCGAACCCATTGCCCAGCGGAACGGATACCATTGTTCTGACATTGTTTTGGGATCTTGCTGCATTGCGACTCCAGCCGGGGAATTCTCACTTCCGACCGGAATAGGCGTGTAGATTCTCTCCCCTGTTCTAGGATTCGTGGGCCCGGCATAGAACTTTTTCAGCGTTGATAGCTCTGCCGGAAATAAGCAGTCGATGTGACTATTCCCCTGGCATTGCGGTAGTGTGCTCGGGTCGAATTTGCATTCTCGCGGATCCGTCAAAAAGTCATCCCCCGGAGCGCCTCCGTCTTTTCCCGCGCAAGCTGCCACAACGGACTTAGTGATGAATGAAATTGTTTCAGGCGACAGCTGAACTCCCGGAGGCTGATTGGCTGCTTGCGCATTCCAGACAAATCCAGTGTGAATGTGGGTTCGATTGTTTGCGGGTGCGCCAGCAATGATGCCGTTGTAGTCCTCGGGGTAGCGTTGTGCTTCCATCAACCCCTGGCCGCCGCCGGTAGAACATCCCACAAAGTAAGCATGACTCTGTGGCGTCTCGTAGTAAGCCTGAACAATTTGCTTCGACACGATCGTCATCTGATGGGTCGAACGATAACCAAAATCGGCCCAGCGCTCCGGGTGGCCGACCACTGCATCGGCATTCGGTGACGTGCCCATATCCGTATTCGCGGTCGCGAATCCTCGCCGCATTCCGAATGCAAGGCTTCGATAGGAAATTTTGCCTGCTCCACCGCCGTTGCCGGTCCCGAGAAACCTGCCGTTCCAGTTCTTCTCCGGCATCCAGAGTTCAATTTTGATATTGGAATCACGGGTTGGCTGGAGCGTAGCCGCGACGCGGCAAAATGGCGGAAGGTTGACAAGCGGCGAGGTTGCTCCTGGCGGCGTAAAGGTTCCACCTTCGACCGGGGACGCGGCGGTGATGATCACACCGTCGAGTTTTATCTCCGAAATTGCCTGGCAGCGAGTGTCAGCGTCTTTAGCCAGGACGTGGGGACTGCAGGAAACCGCCAGCGTAGCGAGCGCGAGTATGAAAGTATTCCGCCTCGCGCTGGAACGACGATCTGCTGCAGGTGATCTCAATGCTTTTCGCATAGATTGAACCGGAAATGGTGACCCCGGGAAGATTCGAACTTCCGACAAACAGTTTAGGAAACTGCTGCTCTATCCACCTGAGCTACGGGGCCATTTTAGAATCAATTCCTTCCTCCACGGCTAGGAGGCGCCAGGACACTGTGGGACATTTCATCATGCTTCCTTCAGTGGTGCACGTTGAAACTGAGGCGCGCCGGAGGCCCAAGGACGCAAGTGAAATCGACACGGTACAAAAAAGGTAGCATCGAGCGCCGGGACAATGCAAAAGGATCGGTGGATGTACAGCTTTAACGATGCTGAGGGGCTCGAAAGGATTACCGTCCGACCTCGCGGTATACCGCATGGCAGGAACTTTCGCGTTGAGGAAAAAGCGATCGATGTTGTCGGCCCGCGGCTAAAGATCGCGTCGCGAGAAGAGGACCTGCGCCAGAAGCAGGCTCAGCAGCGCATATACAGCGGCGTAGACGACCATCGCTTCGCTCGGCACGAGTGTCCCGCTGAAGGGAGTGACGCCGACAGCACCCAGCAGGGGTGGCTGAAATTCAAAGGCGGCGCGGCGCCAAAGCGCGTCACTTGGCATAATGAGGCTGGAAAGAATTCCCAACTCGACGCAGGCCCTCACATGCCGCAACGACCCAAACTGCTCGATCCATCCACCGACGAAAGCCAGGCCGTACAGTCCGAGCGAGATAGCGCCACTGGTGAGAGATGAACAGGTGCTGCTCGCTGCCATGGTAATCCCGAGCAGCACCATGGTCTGTAGCCAGATCAGGCCGAGAACAGCCAAGCCGTGCGGAGGACGATAGCCGCTCTGGATCCAGCTGACCAGGATGGTGCCACCTTCGATCAGCAATACATAGAGCGTAAGCATTGCGACAAAACCAACCCACTTGCCCAGCACAATGCACAAGCGCTTGACAGGCTTGGTGGCGATGGCATGGATGGTGCCGGAGGCGATTTCACCAGAGAGGGTGTCGCAAGAAGTCAACACCGCCATCAGCGAGGTCATCATGCTTCCGGCGTAGAGCACCATCATTGTCATCATGACAACGCCTTCGCGAAAATCGACGATGGAAGTATGCGGAGAACGATGCTTTATCACGAAATGAAGCGCTGTCCAGAAGAAGGCCAGAAAGCCCAACCCCGCAAGCATGGCGATCCATAGAATCATGCGCCGTGCCGCTTCGCGGAAAGTAACTCGCGCCATCAACAAGGTTGTTTGCAGCGCGTTCGGTCCGCGCCGATGACTGCTGGCCGACACCTCTGGCATTGCGAGACCACTCATTTGTTGATCGTTGGCCTGCGGATTCGGGGTGTCTGGGGCCGCGCGCATGTCTATTGCGTTGCCGCTCATCGCCCAGGCTCCGTCCCCATCACCTGCAAAAATAGATCTTCCAGGCTCACGCGTTGTGGAACAACCGAGAACACCTCCGCGCCGCTTTCAACCAGGCAGCGAACCACCTGGGGAAGGATAGTGGATTCCGAAACACGAAGCCGCAGAATTTCGCCTTCAAGATGAGGCGTCTGCGCGAACCGCTTGAGCCGCTCCATCGCGGCGGAGCTAATTCGAGCGGCCTTGATTTCGACCTCCGTCTGCGCAGACTGCCACGCGTTCATCCGGTACTCGCCGACGATGCTGCCGTCCCGAATGAATGCCACGCGGTCGCAGCTCTGCTCCACTTCGCCTAGCAGGTGCGAATTAAGAAAGACGGTTGCGCCGCGACGGCACTGCTCGCCAATCACTTCGCGCACAAGTTTACGTCCGGCTGGATCGAGGCCGGAAGTCGGCTCGTCAAGGAAGAGTATTTCCGGGTCGTTGACGATTGCCTGAGCCAGGCCGACTCGCTGCATCATCCCCTTAGAGAAACTGCGGATCGGCTTGTTATGTTGCGCGCCCAGGCCGACTCGCTCGAGCAGCTGCGGAACTTTGCGTCGGAGCGCGTCTTCCGCCAAGCCGCACAGCCTGCCGTGAAACAGGATTAGTTCCGAAGCGGAAAGCCAATCATAGAAGCGGAAGTGCTCGGGAAGAAAGCCAATGCGGGCCCGCACCGCGCGCGTACCCACGGGTTGACCCAGCAGTAGAGCGTTGCCACCGGTGGGCTTAACCAGCCCAAGCAGCATCTTGATTGATGTACTTTTCCCGGCTCCATTCGGACCCAAAAACCCGAACGCCTCGCCGCGGGCGACCTGAATCGTCAGATCTCGGACGGCGGGTCGGGTTCCGTAGCTTTTTTGAAGCCGGGATGCATCGATGGTCAGAGTGGCCATAGTTTTCGGGAAATCTGCTCGCACTGCAATTGCATTACTGCAATTGCGACGCCAGGTTGATTGCGGTCGAGTCGTCGCCGGTTCCATGCAATGCGAAGACAATTCCATTGTCCACCCACATGAGTGAGAATTGGTCGGCTTGCTTCTGATTTGTCGGTCGCAATAGTGCAGCTTGATTTCCGTTGACCTGCACCTGCTCATATTTCGACTCGCCGCGGGCTATCGGAAGCACCAGCGTCGAAGTCCAGTCGACTGTCTGCGTGAAATGAGCGGCATCGTTGGCGCTCATCCCGAGAAACTGAAGTGCGACCTGAGCAATCTGGGCAGGATCGATATCCTGCGGAGCGGACACAATGGGACTGGGAATCTCGGCCAGCGAAACGCAGGTGGCGTCGGCATGCTGAGCGGATGTCTCACCACTGCTTGGGGCTTGTTTGGCGACTGCCGGATTCGCTATCCGCGAAGCTACGTCGCCGCAATTACCGTATAAAGCCACTACCCCGGCCGGCACGCGCACACCGACCGTAGCGCCATCCACCGACTCCGGAAGCCGCAGATCACTGCGTCCTGCCTCGTTCAGGATGGACTGAATGCGGTCGCGATTGAGTTTCATCTGCATTGCGGCCCCGCTCTCCAACAGGAGACTGGAAGGTGTTTTGTCGGGGAGAAGGCGCACTGTAAAACCGGCGTCATTCGATGCCAACGCCGCATCCGCGATGAGCTGTGGTCTTTGCGGCTTCTGCGTCACCGTGACCTCATCAGAAATAACGTGGCCAATAGCTTGATTCAGCAACTGATTGTTTTCGGGCCCATTGCGTTTCATGGCGGCGGGGTCGATCTCGAGTACGGTGACACGCTGGACGCGGAAAATCGCCAGCAGGTTCTCCGCCCAGGCCCGGACCGGCGCTACCGTCAACACTAAAATCACCGAAGCCAGGGCGATACTTCCGCTTAACAGTGATAATTTCTGCGACCATGTCCACCGGTTCTGTTCGCTTTCCATATAGTCCTCCCGTTTCTTCTGAAATGCAGCCCAGGCTGTCGCCGTGTTCGCCGCATCGGCCGATTCCGGCAATCGATTGAGGCAGTCCTGCACAGACGCTGCGTGGCCACGCAGAATCGCAAGCTCTTCTCCGCATGCGGTGCAATCCTTGAGGTGATACTCGATAGCGGTGACTTGTCCGGAATCGAGTTGGCCGTCGATATAAGCGCGTAGCATTCCCTGGTTCACATCTGCGTGATTCATTGCCCCTCCTTCGCCGTCTGCAATGGCTGCCTCTTCAGGCTTTGCCTCTGCTGGCGTTCGTAGAGCGCGGAGAATTCCGCTTCCGCCCGCGCCAGTTTTGTACCGACAGAATTGAAACTAAGCTGCATCGCTTCTGCAATTTCGCGATAACTTAGACCGCTGTGACGTAACAGCAGGAGTTGAGCCTTATCCAGCTTGAGCTGCGCCAGCACACCGCGTACTTCGGCGATGTGCTCTTGCCGCAACAAATCTGCGAGCGGACTCTCGGTAGAGCCATCGACCGGAACAAACTCATTCCCTTCCAGTTCTTCTTGCAATCCGCGCCGCCGCTTGGCTCGAATGACGTCGATCGACGCACGAGTTGCGGTGCGATACAACCAGCCGCCGACCAGCCCGCCGGCCGCAACGCCCGGCCCTTTTCTGTAGAGCCGGAGAAAGACATCCGCGCAGACCTCTTCGGCCTCGGAACCCTGCTGCAGCAATCGCCGAACGACCCGAACAATGCGCGGGTAGTGCTCTCGAAAGATGGCTTCGAACTCCGCTTCTACCCAGCGATCGCTCATGCTCATAGTTTCTACATCTATACAACGTCTGGCAGGCGAAATTTGTGACAAAAATATCTCGGGAACCCAGAGATGTTCGTTTAGGAATTCACAAGGAGGAGTAATTCGCTTTTGATGGCACCGTCGGGTTTGGCGCGGGAGAGGTCTGACGGGCTTTCGTTCAAATTATTGAAATGTCGTCACTCAGAGTAGCCATGTCTCAGTAGCTACTACTCGGGAGTTTCCAGCGGAAAGCAGAATCTCCGGGAACAATACAGCGTGGTAGCCTCTGCACATTCTTCGTTATCAATTCGCCGATTCAGGTTCGACGTGGGATAGAAAGCAGACGAGCGACTGCGAACTACATCTTCTGCCAGGTCATATCCACTTTTACTGGAATCTCATTCTTAATGGGTACGGTCAGGAATGACGGCCGATCGATCTTGAAGTCGGAACAGGTCGCAGGGATTGTTCCGGTGATCCGCACCTGATTCCCTTGCGTGACGCGCTGGAAAGGGACATGCTGATAATGAGCGGTCTGTCCGGCAAACTGCACTTCAAGGTCGGCATAAACGGTTAACGATGCGGTTTCCGCTTCAGGAAACTGCGTGCGCACAATCACCATGGGAAATTGCGCTCCCCGCGTGGCTTCGATCATGTGAAGGTCTCGATTACTGTCTCCAGAGTCGAAGGATTTCACCGGCACCGCAATCAGAAAATTGCACTGCCCCGCGTGGCAAATCCCCTTCCCTTTTGCCGCATGACTCACACCGTCCACTTCGTGCATGGGATGGGACATGTGATAGGTAAGGGCAGATTGCTGCAGGATCCATTGAGTATCAGACTGAGCGAATATAGGAAGAGCAAAAAGCAGCAAGGCAAAGAGAAAGTTCTTCTTCATCATTTTTCACGCTCCCAGAATTTCCAGTGAATCGGCCACGACACAGCCACAATCGAGGCTCCGTACGCGGCCGCCGTAATATATGCGGCCGTGCCGTGCGCAGAAGCGATCCCATGCACTTTTTCTCCCGCATTCTCCTGCTTGTATGCCATGATTCCCAGGATCGGCGTGATGATCATTCCGGGGCCGTGGACCCACTCCAGATCGCGATGCAGACGGATTGCGCCCTTGGGTTTGACCCCGGGAATTTTCGGGGCGAAGATCGCATAATAAGCGGTGGTGAAATACAAGCCTGTCGTCAGGCCGCCCAGAGCCATGTGAAAGTCCAGGTTTGCATCTGTTGGCTCCGTGATCGGTTCGCCGTTTTTCCCCTTTGCCTTCGCCTGGGGTCCGGTAATCAAAGTGGCGACCATCGGAATCGCAGTGATCAAACCCAAAGTTTGGTGCACTTTCAGCATGTGCGTGCGTTTATTCAATAAGGCCTGTTCCTGCGCGCTGCCCTGGGTCTGGTTGGCGCCAAAGCCAAGATCCTGTAGCGAAGGAGCATTGGCATTCCCGGAAGGGGATGTTTGCGGATTCGGCTGCGGTGCGGTGGGCAACTTGCTCGGCGCGGTTTCCTGCTGTTGCTGGGGGTCATCGTCGAGTACAAAATCGGTATGCTCTTCCTTGGCGGCGATTAAGATTACGTTCGAAGTCTGAGAATTCAATCCTTCCGCGGCGGCAGATACGGTATACGTCCCAGGAATAAGTTTGGATTCGGCGTAGCTCCCATCGGCATTCGTTTTAATTTCCGTCAACTGGGCAGTGTCGACATCTTTGATTGAGACTTGCGCGTCGCTTACAAATTTTCCAGCCGAGTCTTTTACAACCCCAGAAATGCTTGCGAAAGTTTGCGAGTGGACAGCATGTGGCGTCAGGAAAAAGACAATCGCAATTCCCCCGACTGGCGCGAACCCCGCCCTGATCCGTTTCATTGACTCTCCTTGTCTTCACGTTGGTGCCAGGTATTTGCAGGAGTAAAGCGGCGAACGTCGTTCCTTCATTAGTCTTAATCCGGTAAGAAATACTGTCAAGGCCACCAGGAAATGCCGTGCTTGAAGTTTAATAACAAATGAGAGGTTCAAACAAAATGATGCATGTGTCCGGAAGTGTGGCGATGGCGATGGGATTCCTGACGGCCTCGCTGTCACTGCACGCGGCCCAACCGCTCTCTGCGACGCTGAAGGTGGGTTCTGCCCTTCCCACTTTTTCCGGGCGAACGGTCACGGATCACTCTCTCACGCTCCCGGCATCTTCCATGGAGACCCCGACGGTCCTTGTGTTTTCATTCAGCCGAACGGCGGGTAAGGATGCGCGTCTGTGGAATGAAAATCTGGCCGAGGAGTTTCCTGATGGCGTATCGGCTTATGGGGTGATACAGCTTGAATCTGCGCCAAAACTCTTTCGCCGATTGGCCATCTCTGGAATCAAAAGCAGCATGCCCCTGACCGTCCAAAATAGAACCATCGTTTTGTATCACGATGAGCAACTTTGGAGGCAGAGGCTGGGAGTGAAAGACGAGAGTCGAGCCTATGTGTTGCTACTCGATCGGTCCGGCACAATTCGCTGGATGAATTCTGGCGCATTTTCAGATAGCACCTATGCAATGCTAAAAGCGAAAATCGCCAGACTGATCCAGCCACATCCGTAAGCCGGCGCTGGAATTCAGCCCACGAACATTGCATGCGCGAACACAGATCAAGGTGCGATGCTATCGCCCCACTGGAATTTCCATCGATGCTCCCAGGGTGCGCGTTCGCGCGTCTGCAATCGGATTCACAGAGCCGATAATTCTGCTGGCCAACGTCTTTTTCGCCCCTGGACGATACAGTGAGCGGCGATTGAGAACATAACTTCCGGTAATAAAGCCGACAGCTTGTCCCACAAGGATGTCAGAGGGGAAATGTTGATTCGCAAAAATGCGCGACATGCTAATTGTCTCGGCAAATCCATAGGCGGGCACCATGACGTACCAACGTGGATATTCGCCGGCGATGACGCGCGCCAATGCCATGCTGGCGGTGGCATGATCGGATGGAAATGAAGAGTCCCATTCCCAGTGCTGCGTCCCATACGGCCAAAAATCGCCTTGCCCATTCCCTTGCCTTGGGCGCTGGCGGTTGGTCACTAGTTTGGTCACCAGGGTCACGGTTCCGGAATCGATGATCGCCTCATCGGCCAACCGCCCGGTCTCCGCAAGCTTAGGATCTCTTTTTGCAAGCCCAATAAAGTAAATTCCTGCTCCCTCCGCGCCTGTGGCAATGAACGAACCGAAGTCCGCGATTTTATTTGCGGTGTTGGTGCGGCTTGGGTCCACACCCACGGCCGCCGAAGCGTCCGCGTCATAGGCAATCGCCAGCCCGGTTGCAGCGCCCAGCGGCGCAAGCCAATATCCATCCTTCGGTTGGAGGCGCAACGGGCTCGTAAAAATTGCCTTCTCATCTTCCCCGAGGTCCTGGATACAGCGCCCGAGTTTCGTGATGCCGCAGATCGCTTGAGTTTCCGTAACGGATGTATTCGACGTGGATGTAGTCGGTGTGAAGAAAGCGCTGCTGACTGCACCCCCGGGATTGGAGGGGCTCTCCGCTGCAGTCCTGCTCGAATTCGGGCGGCCGAGCATCACACTGGCGACTTGTTGATGCTGGAGATCTGGTTGTGGGTTGGCGGGCAATGTGGGTGCCTGTGCGTGGGCGTAAAAGGCAGTGAATCCAAACAGAATCCAACCGGCGAATGGGGAGAAATAACGCATGATCTGTATCAGTGCCTCTCAGAAGAATTTGGTTGGGGCGGAGTTGCCGAAATCGCATTTCGACTGGGCGTCATTGTCACCTCAATCCGCGTATTTTTTTCAAAGGCTACATTATGACCGTGGACCAACCATCGCTCATATATAGAAAGGGCGGCCGCGTAGAATCCGATGCCGGCCGCCAGATATCTTGAGCCGGAAACAATGCCAACTACACGTCCCACAATTCCAAAGCCGTTCGAGGATACCGCCGTGTTCGCCGTGAGATTCCCGTCACTATCCAAAGCGCGGCTGGCGAGAAACGTGAGTACCAACGGAACGATGACTCGATTTTGGGGCTGCGGTTGCACACCCCCTTCCGAGTCAATCTTAAGCTTCTCAGATTTGATCGAGTTCGCGCCAGCGAGCGTTCCCTGGACAGGCGTCGAAGTTGCACCCGGCAATCTCAATTCACGGAAATCAAAGCGCAGCCTTCCGGCTCTGCCGAAAGAGCGCGCGGGCTTGGATTGCGTGATGGTTCCCACCAGGATCGACCCCTCAGGAATTTCTACCGTGTGGTCCGGCTTAAAGATCGGCGCAGAAACGACAGCGTCAAACGTGTCCCCTTTCTTCTGCTTCGCGGAGCTGATGGTCTGCTGCAAGTATGCGCTCAAATGCCATGTCGTCTTATCTTCCTCAGAAGTGTTGCCGGAGGGGGGCGATTTCGGAGTCGGTTTCGGCGGAACAACAGTAGCCACCGGGGTATTGTTTTGCGCCTGGCTGGGAGCTTCATTCTCCGTCAAGGTCAAAGGTTTCGCCAGGGTTACGGTCCACATGGTTGCAGATTCAATTCTCTGTGGATGATACGGAAGTTGCCGATACAGCAACTGGACCATCCGATCTTTGCGTCCGGGAGCAGTCACCAGCGCAGCCATGTCCTTGGCCTGCTGTTTGACCTGGCTGAATTGTCTGGAGATAAACGATTGAGATTTACTCGCGGCCGGTGTGGACAGGTGCAGCACCGGCGCCCCGTCAGTGGCATCGCTGCTGGCAATTTTCTCGACGGCACCGTCGGGTAGAACTAGTTCATCGAAGTGGACGACCGGAACATTGAACGGTGTGAAATCTCCCCAGAATCGGCCGTGGATTCGCCGACCGCGATCCGGAGTCAGTGCAACCACGGTACCGCGGACAACACTGCCCGCAGGAATGGCCACTTTACTCTTCGCGTACACCGGGTACATCAAGTGGCATTCGAGAGCTTCTCCCTTTTTCAAAGGAACGTGCTTGCCCAGTTGCACCGGCAATGGAGTGCCGGCGGGAATTTGAACAGTAGGGTCTTGGGCAGTGAGCCCGGGTGCAGTCACGATCAGCAACAGCAACACAGAACAACGCAACGCCGTGCGAAAGTCGTTCATAACGAGCTTAGAAAATCTGTCGCTCCCGTCGAGCATTTCGATCTTTGACGCCGACGTCTTGCACGTTCATGGTTGCACAGTGGCCTGACTATCAATCTCGACAGCAACTGTTTTTCCGACCCGGAGAACAAACGTGCTGGGGTCTTTTAGTCCCCACTCGACGTACGGAATGGTAAACTGTGTGGTTGCGCGAAGCGTGTTACCGGTCTCTGGCGTAACGTGTACGTGTAACTGCAGCGGATGATCTGCGCCATGCAAATGGAAGATTCCATCCACCGTCAACCACTCGTCTTTACTGAAATCGAAATTTCCAGACACATGCGTGGGGCGGAAAGTGATCTCTGGATATTTTGTGCTCTGCAGAACATCTTTCTGCATTTTCTCATCTCGCGATCGATCCCCGCTGCCCCCGCTCGCCGCTTGAACGGTAATCAGGCCGTCGGCAGTTCCGGAGGTTGGATTCATATGAATAACGCCGCTGTCGAGTGTGAAGGTTCCCTGGGCCGTGTGAAGGACGGCCTGCAGGGTCCAGTGAATAGATGTTCTTGCGGAATCGAAGGTCACCGTAATGGGGTTATGAGGATTTGTCGCGCCCCGGGTCAAGGGCGGCAAGATCAGAAAGCTGCCGAGCACAACACATGCGACCATACTCTTGCCGACAGTTTTCTTGCAGACCACACTTGCCATTTTTTCTCCGTTAATACAGGCTTGCCTCGAGAAAGCTCCAGCCGACGCGAATTCCCTGGCGCATCGCGAAATGTTGCATACTCTGGGCGCCAACGTGTACGGAGAGCAGCTGTTGAAAGTAGTCTGGATGCGTCGATAATGTTTTGATGGCGCGACCCTGCATTTGCGGCCAGCGATCCATGGAAAGCATCAGCCAGCTCATGGCATGTGGGAGCCTGCCGATTTTTTGATGCTCTCGGTTGTACACCTCCAGGTCTTCCCGCTCAATCGCATTTGCCAGCGACACCGCTTGGCGGAAGGACACCGCGAGGCCTTCCCCGGTTATGGCATCCGGTGATCCGGAAGCATCGCCGATCAGTGCGACAGACTTGTTGGCGACGCAGCGCAGTTTCCGATTGGCGGAGATGCCGCCGCGAAGTGTCGACATAGCGGGAACACCCTGAAGTTTTTCTGCGACCGCAGGAAATGCCTTCAGAAAATCGCCTTGTGCCAACTTCGGATTTCTAGTGATGAACACAACGCAAACACTGTCTGCGGCAACGGGAGTCACATAGACCTGCCCGGGAGCGCCCCAATGGACCTCCACGTATTCACTCCAGGGAGCAATGTTGTAATGGCGGCGAAAACCGAAACGAACGCTTTCCCGCTGGACATGCCCTAGCCCGGCCCAACGTCTGACGCCCGAAGCCTGACCGTCGGCACCGACCAAATATCGAAAAGAAATTTTCTTACCGTTGACGAGCGCGGACCGACTATCCAGCAATCTTGCGCGACTGCTCCACGAAACCGAAACGCCAGCTTCGCGAGCTCGATCGGCAATCAATCCGTGCAATTTTGTACGCCGCACCCCAATACCGGTGCCATTTGGAAAGTCGGCGTGGACGTGATGCTGATGGTTGTTGAAGCGGATGCCGCGGAAAGGATGGCCTTGCTGCTCGGTGATATTCAGACCGAGTTTGCGCAGTGAACTTAGTGCATCCGGCATTAGTCCTTCAGCGCAGCCTTTGTCGATTGCCGGCCCCATGGCTTCCACTACCAGGCAATCGATGCCTTTCTGCCGTAATGCAATTGCCGATGCCAGGCCGGCAGGACCGCCGCCAAGGATCAGAACATCAGTTGAACCCTTTTCAATACTCATTGTTTTTGTCGTTGTAATCCTGGTGGCAGCGATGTTGGGGTGGGGGAGGGCTGAATTCATACTTCAGACGGGTCTCGTCGAGGAGGTCTTAACCATATAAGACGCGCAACGAACTTCGACGTTAGCGCACCCAGAGGAAAAATCCACCGACGAGAAGAAACCCGATAATTGCAATGACGCCGATAACATAAAGAATATAGGAAAAAGGAATATCTTTATCGTCCACCACGGATAACTCCGATCCAATGCAGTGCAACAGTTCTGCCTAGAAAGCGTTGCGATCAGAACCCTGGATTGCGCTTTTCCGTTGTTCGAGCCTTACCTATGTCTTAAGCTATTAAGACATCGATGTCAAACCTTGGAAGCTGGAACGCCGGAATTCTATTCACTTTTCAAGGGGAGACAACAATCGATACTATAGAATGGGAGACACCGACAGGTGTGGCGGAGCACATGATAAACAAGCGATTGAAAGCATCACGAGGAAAGCACCTGCCGACCGCAAGCGAGCTGAGACTGCTTCAGATCCTGTGGGACAATGGCGAAGGAACGGTCGAAGACGTCGTTAACGCACATCCACCCCGCACTCGACCCAACTACAAGACCACGCAAACCTTGCTGCGGATTATGGAGGAAAAAGGCTTCATTGCACATGAGAACAGGGGCCGGGTTTTCGTCTTCACGCCGTTGATCTCACGAAAAGCAATTGACAAGCTCTCCATCCAAAGCCTGCTTTCCCAGAACTTCGGAGGCTCCCCTACCGGCTTGTTTGTGAACCTGCTGGAGGCTGCCAAGGTGAAAGAAAAGGACCTGGACGAGTTGGAAGCCCAGATACGGGAATATCGCAAGAAAAGCGAGCCGAACGGACGAGGCCGGAGTTAAGGAGCCGCATCCGCAGAATATTTTGAACCGTTGAATTCCCTTTGTGCATCGGAGAACTTGAGCTACGCGGTAACATTTCGACAATGTCAGAGGTAGGATGCACCCAGAAACTCAGCTCGCGATCGTGGCGGCATTCGCAGGTTTCCTGCTTAAGACTTTTTTAGGTTTCTGCATCTGTTGGGCGATCAGCAAAGTTGTGGTATCTCCGCGCAGGAAGTTCCTGGTTTGGTTTGCATTCCTGGCTGTTTCTGGCGGCTACTGGCTTTGGCTGATTTTGAGCTTCATTCCTCACACAGCCTCCGAATTCCCACTTGCGGTTTATACGATCGCCCCCTCAGGAGCTGTGGCGCGATGGCAGTTGCCGCAATCCTGGGCTTATCCCCTCCTCATCGCAGAACGACTTCTGGGTGGTCTATACCTGATCGCCCTGGGAAATTTTCTGCTGGTGCGCATCCGGAAACAATTTCGCCTTCGCTGGGTCCTTCGTTTTGCTTATAAGGCTCCCGATCCCATTGAGAGCATGTTCCGGTCCATCGCCATCCATTCCGGTGCGGACAAAATACGATTATTAGTCTTATCGGGGATTTACTCTCCAGCCACCTTCGGCTGGATTCACCCGGTTGTTCTGTTGCCGCCTCTCTGCCTGGAGCAGGATGAGAGCGAGTTGGCTGACATTTTTCGTCACGAATTACAGCATGTAGCACGACGCGATTTTTTCTTCAATAATGTGGCCGGCTTTTGCAAAGCGTTGCTATTTTTCCATCCTGGTCTTTGGTATGCGATGCGCAGAATGGAACTGGAGAGTGAGTTGGCATGCGACCTGGCGGTAGTTCGAGATTCCCCGGAGCGCCGGGCTACCTACGCAGAATGCCTGGTTCGCTTTGCTCGGTTGCACGCGGCGCAAGATCCTACCCCATGGAATCTGGATTTTGCCGGATCGTCGATTCAGCTGAAAGTTCGGGTTCGCTCCGTGTTGACGGAGACCGCAAAACTCCCCGCATGGCTATTGGGGTTACGCACCAGCATGGGCTTGCTTCTCTTTGTCACCTTCTTGTGCATGGCTCCATCCTTAGGCATCGTGCTTTCCTATGCACATCGAATTGCGCAGCCGATTGTGCCACCTCTGATTAGCTCTCGAAGTACTATTCGCCCGCGAAAAAGATCTTTGCTCCGCAACCAGGAGCGAAACAATCAAGTGGGCGAGATGAGAACTCCTGCAACCGCAGCCGTTGCGCCCGCGAATCAGCCAATGGCTTCTTTGGCATCGCGACCGAGCGTGCCGCGTGAATCTGACGTTCTCTCATCCGGCGCGCCCGTGCCAACACTGCAACAGCGGGGCGCTCCCGGCGCAGGAACAAACCCCAAGCCCGCCCGCGCCACCGTTTTTCTGATCTCAAATCCGTCAGCGGTTAGCGCTGGAAGCTCAGGCGCCGCAAAGGGACGTTCAATTGCATCGGCCTTCATGACTGGAGCGACCGAAGCTGCTCGTTTTGCCGGTAGCCACGGAAAAGACATCCACTAAAGCAAACTGTCTGGTTCGCATCCACCAACCAAAACATCTTCCGTTCCGCTTCCCTGCCCCCTCACAAGTTCAACTCGGATCCTGCCGGCCATCCCGGCTTGATCGTTTCCACAAGATTCAGGCGTCGGCATTCTGCAGAAGTCTGGTTCGATCGGGTTCTCTCGCGGGTATGTCACCATAAAAAATCGCACAGGCCTGGCGGAGGCGGCTTGCGAGTGCTACCAGGTTGTGCACGATGGATATGTTCGCTTGAATCTTCTATAGGTGATGGTCAGGTAGGTCTAGGAATGTTCGCGTGCGCGAATTTCCACGCGCGCTACTTTTAACGATATTGATCGAAAAATTGTCGTGCCACCTGCAGACAGAACGGCGGTTCCAGCATTCCGTGATATTCCAGGTTGTAGTCCGTTGGACCCAGGATGTTGAGATATTTCGCCTGAATTTTCGCGTCGACATCGTGAATTGAAACGTTGGTGAGTCCGCGGCTGATGAAGCCGCTGTATGCGGTCTGTCCGTTGATGGCAAAATTCACGGTTGGATCGCCAGATCCGCCGCACAACGTGGTCGGTGCGATCGGGCTCCAATCCAGCGTATTCTGCTTAGCTCCATCTAGAACGGTGGCGTTGTTAGGATTATTGCCGAGGTCCGTAATGTACGCCGCCTGAAACATCGCAGCCTGTGCTTGAGCGGGGGTACCACCTGGGAGCATAGCGTTCACGGTTGCAGCAGGAAGCAGCGTGGGAAAGAAATTTGCGATGAAACCTGCATACGCGGGCTGGAAGACGTCTGAAGTCGCTGCGTATGCGTTGCCGTAGATTTTTTGATAGGAAGCGATTTGAAATGGCACGATCGACTGCACGCCATTGATCGGAGTTTTCGCTCCCGCGATCAGGGCTCCGGAAATGTTGTAGGGGCCGGCCAGATGAGCCGCCGCGACTACATTGAATTCTCCCGTCGCCGCCTGCTCGACCTCGCGCTGGGTCGCCATGGAAGCCTGTCCGCCCTGCGAATATCCCGATAACATGACCTCGTTGTTTAACTTCAAGCCAAGCTGCGGAGCGGCTTCTCGCGCGGCGCGGATGGAGTCGATGATCGAGCTGGCTTCTGTGGGTGCATGCGTGTAGGGGTGATACGGATAGTTGGACTCAGCGTAGCCAAGGAAATCCGTGGCCACCACCGCATATCCCTGTGCGGCGAAAAACGTCATCAACATCTGTGTCGAGGGATTCGTCAGGTCGGCGTTGGCCTGCAATTTTTCCATCACCGTGGCTCGCCCAAACGCAATCAGCGGAAATGGTCCCGGACAATTTGGTCCACTAGGAACGAGAACAGCCGCGGATGCATTGGTTAGCTCTCCGGGCTGAACCCCTTGGGTCGAATACACAATCTGGGAGACGGTTACATTGCATTGCGCGGCTCCCGGTAACCCGGTCAGACCATTCTGCTGTGTCAAATTATCCAAATCGGTCGTCGTCTCAGAACCGATCACTGTGGGAGCGCGCAGCAGCTTGCCGTCCGGATTCGGGTCGACTCCCGAACAAGCTGTGAGCACTACGATGAATATGGGTACAATTGCAAATCGGCAGAACTTCATTGCCCACCTCGATTGCGAGTGTGCGAGAATTCAGACCAGAAACTTTCAGCGGTTCCCCTGAGCATCCCGACACTCTCTTGATCGGCGCTGCGCGCTGAAAGAAATAGATCGACTCAGAACTTCTCCGTACCGAATTGTGCCGATAGTCATGTCGCGAATTGCAATGCACGTGTGTGGCTTGATGACAGCGTCACCAAGCCCCAATAGACAACTCTGCGTCGACGTTTTAGCGATAGACCGGGCTTCTTCCCTTCGACGACGGTCCTCTTGTTCCGGGAGTGACGCAGGTGAAGCTGGCCGCGTCCTCGATATTTCCACCGGCACCTCCGGTATATGCGGCATATTGCGGATACGGACACAACGGTCGACTCCGGTTCAACGGCAGCACTGTAAATGCAGAAACATCCGCAGCGGGCAATCCGGTATTGGAGTTTCTGGCGATCATGGACGCGGGCGCAGTGCCCTGCTCGACCCAATCGACGATCGCGGTCAGTGGATCAAAGCTATCGAGCGCATGCAGGCCGCCCGAGCAATGGTTCATCCCCGGCACCAGAAACAGCCGTGCGAAGCTGGGCGTGCTGCTCCCGTAAGCGGTGGTCAGGTTGTTGTAGTACTGAATGGTGTCGTACATCGAGAAGACTGGATCGCTCTCGCCATGAAAGTAGATGATCTTTCCGTTGTGGCTCAGCAGCTTGCTCAGGTTGGTGGAAGTGGCTTCCATGTAGCCGACAGCCGACTGCGCGAATGTTGCATCAGTCGCGTTGACACCGGAATTCAAGTCATCCATCGAAACATTGAAAATGTTCATTGCAGGATCGGGCGGAGTTGTAAACAGATACATCGCCGAGGCGGCGCCCTGGGTTGTGTTTTGCGCAACGAACGGAACATAAATCAAATTACCGCCAGCCATGTAAGGCAGATTGGTGCCGATCGTCCACATCATCCATTTCGGATCCTGAATTCCTACGTCATAGGGCCAGGTGGAGTAAAGAGCCATTCCATGCGAATCAACTGGACCCTGAAAGACTGTCTGAATCGCGATGATCTGCGCCGGTAGCAGGCATCCGGGAGCTTTGGTTCCCGTGGGACATTGCAGTTGGGTGATGGTGGCCGGATCGAACGCCTTTCGGCAGGCCTCCGTGTTGAAGATCATTCCGTCGACGACTCCATCGAGGGCGTCGCATTGCTGCAACACAAGATTTCCGACCAAACCCAGGTCTTCCGGGGTCGCTGCAAGAGTCAGGCTGGGATTTCCATTGCCATCGAGGGGGTCTTGGCCGTTTGAAACGGCCTCAGCCGCGGCAGCAAATTGTTGTGTGTCCCAGGCCTCCGCAATGGCGGCGTGGGGCAGGCGAAATCCAGGGTCGCCTGCAACAACACCGTCAAACATGTCACCCCACTGCTGACTGGCGATCATGGCCTCGCGGCCTCCGTTGGAGCAGCCAAGATAGTACGAGTACACTGGCGCGATTCCATAAAACGCCGCCACGATGGCCTTCGCAATCGGTGTCAAGGTGCCTGTTTGTTGATATCCGTAATCGTTACGTGCAGCGGGGTCGTAGCCGAATCCATTGTTCTGATCGGGGCCCGGTCCAAATTCGTCCGCCGCGGTTCCCGAACTGTGGCCGGAATTCTGCGTGATCACTGCGAAGCCCTGGTACAGCGCCGGCTGGTAGGCTGTCCCTCCGCCGAGAGTCGCGCCCACCGCCTCGGTGACCACGCCATCATCCCCGCTGCCTCCGGTAAAGAAGAAATCGCCATTCCAGATTGCGATTGGCATGCGTAGCTCAAACTCGATCCCGTAGTCCGCATCCGGCTGCACCGAGCCGTTTAGATTGCCCCACTGGTCCATCGCTGGGGCGGGAGCTCCCGTACGAGCGTCAACAATACCGCGTACAAGGCAATGTGCCGGCAAATATCCGGCGCTGGGGACACTGGAGGAGATCACGGTGTTCGCGGGGATATAGGTAGCTTCCACAATTTGCGTGTTCGGAAAATCCATCGCCAGCAACTGGCTGCACGGGATCGCCGGCACGGATGGCACGATCTTCGCGGTCGCTAGTGTCAGGGTTGCGGTTGCAGCTCCGCCGGAGTCTGAGGCCGTGACAACATAATCTGCTTCTGCGGTGGCGATGGTCGGAGTTCCGCCGATGACTCCCGTGGATGGGTTGAGACTAAGCCCAGGCGGCAGAGCCGGTGCCACGCTGTAGGACGTGATCGTTCCACCGGCGCTGGAAGGGGCGTTCGGCGCGATGGGCATATGGATCGCATACACAGCCGTTTGCGAGGTGTAGAGCAGCGACGTCGGCGCTTGATCATTGACCGTGATGGTCAAAGTGGAGGTCGCACTGCCAGAGGCGTTGCTCGCTCGAACCGTGTAAATGGCCTGATCCGTTACACGGGTGGGAACCCCGCCGATGATTCCTGTGGCTGGGCTGAGGCTGAGACCCGCGGGCAATGCTGGAGTCACGGAAAAAGCAGTCACCATCCCGCCAGTACTGATTGGACTATTTGGAGCAATGGGAAGACCCAGAGTGTACACCGCCGTGAGAGCGCTGTAGCTCAACGTCAATGGTGGCTGCAAGCCACCCTGCCCGCAGCCGAGCAGGAAAAGACCACCCATCGCCAGGAAAACGCTGAAAGCCCGCAAACTCCGCATGAAATTGTTCCTCTTCGTTCGCTCTGCGCAATCGTGAGCGTCTGCACGCAGCACGTACTACGGCGAAAGCGCACGGATGCTCTCGATATCGGCGAAGCCGTTGCGATGGTTGAACGGATTGGAGGAGAAGGAAGTAGTCGACGGTGACTTCGGTGCACGGATTGTTCCCAACCACGGCGTCGGCATTCACGATGCCGAACGGAACTGCCGATCAACGAATCGAGTGTGATTGCGAAGGATTTGGTGATGATGACGAAGCATATTGTGCTGCGACCTTTGCTGTTGATCTTTAGCTTGATGATTTTGACGGGGTGCGGAAGCAGTTCTTTTCATCCGCCAGTGGTAAATCCGGCGGCGTTGAGCAGCAGCAATGTCAACTTGATCTTTGTCGTCAGTGAGGACCTGGCCTACCAGGCTCCCGGTGACGTGAGCCCGACCACCGGAAACCTGACCAGTCAGGGCCTGGCGCGTTCGCTGTCGATGGGGACATTTCTTAAGACCAGTGTGTTGGGATCTGCCAACGTTACGGGCATCTACGCGCTGGAACCGATGACACACCTGCAGACCGCCAGCGCCCTGCCGGACATGGCTGCAATGGGAACCATTCAGCAGTTTGCGGTGATGAATCAGATCACACTGGCGATCGACCACGGGAGTTCGGTCTACTACACAGGCAACAGCTCCGCCATCAACGCGTCGTACGCCACAGTGGAGCTACCTAGCGGAGTCGCTCCGCCTTTGATTCCCTGCAGTGAATGCCAGGGGCTCGATTTCAGTGACATGAGCGGCGACAATGAGGCCCTCGTGAACAACATCATCAGCACCGAGACGGCAGGCTTCTATGTGTTTGTCGCACCGTGGGAGACCGTCCGTCAGCTGATGTCGAATATCAATATGCAGCATGGATTCCACCTTGCGGTCCCGACTGTGTACGCTGGCCCTAATACCATCTATTCCATCTCTGTGCCCGCGTCCGGCGGCGCCAGCCTCAGTGTCTACAACACCAACGCGAGTCCACAACCTGTCTATCCCACGTTGCCGCCGGGAATTGTGCAGACAACCGTTCGGGCTCAACCGTTCTTCTCTGTTACCGTGACCGGCGGAGTGGGTGGGGCCGTCGTTCCTCCGGGCATCAACACCAACGAGACGGTCTACTGGATTCGCCACGCCGAAGCGCATCCGGATGACAATTGGGACGATGGCAATTTTGTTGCGGCCGGCCAATGGCGCGCACTCGATCTGCCCTACGCTTTGAAAGGAAAAATTCATCCGACGCAGGTGTGGTCAATCGATGGTGCGCAAGTGATCCCGGGAACGTTGGACCTGGCGGGTCGTCAGTATTGGTCGTACATCCGTACCGACCTCACTGTCGAGCCGTATGCGATCGCAAACAATCTGCCCTACAACCTGGCCGCTGGCTTCGAGATGGCGGCTCAGAATCCGCCGCAGCTAAGCACCCAGGCCAGCGATTTCTTCTTTACCGGAGGCAGATTTAGCGGACAGAAAATTCTGGTCGGCTGGGAACATGAGCACATTCCCACCACGGTCAACGCGCTGCTTGCCAGCTATTATCCGAATGGCGGCGGGATTTCAGCACCTTCCGTGTGGCCGAACACAGACTATGACACGGTCTGGACAGTGACCATCGATGCCAAGGGTAACGTGACAGTGGACGACAGCATATTTCAAGGGCTCGATTCAAAGCTAATGCCAAAAACCGCACCTGTTTTCTGAAGTCTGGTTCATCGCAATGGGATCGCCTGACAGTCTCTCAATCGAGGCGTCATGCGCGCGGCATCTAGTAGCGGATGTCGGCCATGAGACGCGTGACTTCCTGTTGCTGGTCGGCGGTCAACGGCAATAGAGGCAGGCGAGCGCGGCCACCGTAATAGCCATTCAAATCGCAGGCAAATTTCAATCCCGGGACGCCTAGCTGGGCGCCGACGATGCCGGAAGAAACGCGAATGCGTTCCTGCTTCTCTGTGGCTAAGCCCTCGTCGCCTTCTTTCCAAGCCATGAAAATCTCGCAGCAGCATTGTGGCGCGCAAGTTCCAAACGCCACGATCGCGCCAGAGGCGCCCACACGGAAGGCGTCATGCATGGTGCTTGCGCCGCCTGTCAAAACCGTGAATCCAACTTCTTTCTGACGCGTCTTCATCGTTGCGGGAGAGGCAGCGACCGCAACAGCAGAGCTTCCCTGCTGCAACGCATCGGCGGTGACAAACCGTGCTGCGGAGGCCGATGGTTGCGCTGCGAGCATCCGCTCCGTAACAGCGGCGAATGTCGGCGTAACTGTGACTGTCCGCTTCACAAATCGCGTGGACTTCACGATGGCGGCAATGTTCTCCACATTCCCGCTCGATTCTTTAATGCCGATAATGTTCGGATGATGCGCCAGGTCCGCGATCAACTCCACCGGCATGTCGTACGCCGTAAAGAAAGGCACGTTGTACAGCAGCACAGGCAGCGGCGAGTTGTCTGCGACGGTGCGGTAGTAGGTCAGCATCTCGAGTTGCGCGCCGTTTTCACGATGGAGTTGGCGCCGATAGAAATGCGGCGTGCGAACCAGCACCGCGTCGTAGTGCAGCGAGGCGGCATGTTCCGCCATTGCCAACGTCTGCAGAACGCTTTCCTGTCCAACACCTGCGATCATTACCTTGTCTGGAGCCGCAGCCGCAATTGCATTTGCGAGAACCTCGCGCTGCTCTTCCGTGCTCAGCATGACAGCTTCGCCGGTCGACCCCAAGACCACCATGCCAGACAATTGCGTTCGGGAGTAGAGGGCGACATTGTGTTCCAGCTTGCGCAGGTACAGGCTGCCATCGGGATAGAACGGAGTCGTAATGGGCGGGAAAATTCCTTCGAGCAACATCGTGCTTATTATTGTAGGCGAAGGAGTTTCCCCACTGGGAACTTTCCTTCATTGGCATGCGTATGTTTCTGTAGATCGGAGCGCCGGATATTAGGCTTGCTTACGGGGGAACCGGCGAATCTATCTCTGAACTAAAGGCTTGATTCGCAACGGAGGTTGTGCGATGAAATTTCTGTTGTGGTGCGTGCTGCTGGTTTTATGCTGGCCGCTGGCGCTGTTCGCGGTAATCCTGTACCCGATTATATGGATACTCTTATTGCCATTTCGGCTCTTCGGAATCGCCGTACATGGGGTGCTGGACCTGGTCGCCGCTTTGATCATGCTTCCTGCGCGCGTTTTGCGGGCCGTATAACCCGCAAGCAACGTACGGCATTGTTGCACGCCAGACCCACATCGGAGTCACATGCGTTCATTGAACTCGCTTGAACGCCTTTCGCTAAACGCCTGCGGTGATCCTCGCGGCATGCAGATTCTGCAGCGCGTTCACTGAAATCTCCTGCTGCTGCAGGGCAACAATCCCGCCGGCAGCGGCGCGCGCTGCTCCCAGAGTCGTAATGGTGGGGATTCGTTGGGTGACGGCAGCTCGGCGAATCGCCTTCTCATCGAAAAACGTGTCCTGACCCCGAGGCGTATTGATGATCAACTGAATCCGATCGCCCTTGATCAGGTCAACAACATTCGGTCGGCCTTCCTTCACCTTGAATACGCGCTCGACGACGAAGCCGGCTTTCTCCAGCACGTCTGCCGTTCCATGCGTCGCGACCAGCTTGAATCCAAGCTCGACAAATTGCAGCGCCAGGGCGGCAATAGCCGGCTTGTCATGATCGTTCACGCTCAGAAACACTGTTCCCTTCACCGGAAGCTTTTGCCCAGCGCTCAGTTGCGCCTTGGCAAACGCCTCGCCGAAGGTATCGGCCACTCCCATCACTTCGCCGGTTGATTTCATCTCCGGGCCCAGCACGGTATCGACCCCCGGGAACTTATTCCAAGCGAATACCGGCGACTTAACGAAGTAGTGAGCGCCTGTCTCCAGCACAGCTTCACGATCGATTGCATCACCCAGGAATTCGCGTAGCCTGCGGCCTGTCATGAGACGCGCGGCAATTTTTGCCAGGGGAATACCCGTCGCCTTCGATACATAAGGGACCGTTCGCGAGGCGCGAGGGTTAACTTCGATGACGAAGACGTTTTCGCGCTGCACCGCAAACTGAATGTTCACCAAGCCAATCACGTTCAGCGCCCGAGCCAGCTTGTAGGTGTGCGAGCGAATCGTCGCCAGCACCTCCTCCGACAAATCCACGCTCGGCATAACGCACGAGGAGTCGCCGGAGTGGATGCCAGCCTCCTCAATATGCTGCATGATGCCCGCGATCACAACATCAGTGCCATCTGCAAGCGCATCGACGTCCACTTCGATGGCGTCCTCTAAAAAGTGATCGATCAGCACCGGCCGCTGCTGCGAATACTCGACCGCTTCCCGCATGTAGTGCGTGACGGCAGCGTCATCATAAGCGATGACCATGGCGCGCCCACCCAGCACGTAGGATGGCCGCACCAGGACGGGGTACCCAACCCGCCGTGCACCCGCAACCGCCTCTTCCACGCTGGTCGCCAAGGCTCCTGGCGGTTGCGCAATCTTTAAATCGTCGAGCAGTTTTCCGAAGCGCTTGCGATCCTCAGCCAGATCGATCGACTCCGGCGATGTCCCGATAATCGGCACGCCCGCAGCCTTTAAAGGAAGCGCCAGGTTCAGTGGAGTTTGACCGCCGAACTGCACGATCATCCCAATCGGTGCACCGGATGCAGCCTCGTGCTCATAGACCTCAAGTACATCTTCATAGGTCAACGGCTCGAAATACAACCGATCGCTGGTGTCGTAATCGGTCGACACGGTTTCAGGATTGCAGTTGACCATGATGGTCTCATAGCCATCTTCTTTCAACGCGAAAGCAGCGTGACAACAGCAATAATCGAACTCAATTCCCTGACCAATGCGATTCGGCCCGCTACCCAGGATGATGACTTTTTTCTTCTGGGTTGGCGTCGCTTCATCTTCTTCGTCATAACAGGAGTAGAAATACGGCGTGAAGCTTTCAAACTCGGCGGCGCAGGTATCTACCAATTTATAAACGGGCTGCAATTTGTGTTTCAGCCTGAGATCGCGAACCCTTACCACCGCATCAGAGCCTTCGATGCCCCACACATCGGCCAGCCGCGCATCCGAGATGCCCATGCGTTTCGCTTTGCGCAACAATTCCGGCGAAATATTGTCGTAGGTCGTGGTTCCCAGTTCTCCCACGCAATCCGTGATCTCTTTGATCTGCTGTAAAAACCACGGATCCATCGAAGTCATCCAAGCAACCTCGCGCACCGACTGTCCGCAGCGGAAAGCATAGCGGATGTAGGACAAACGATCTGGATGTGGTGTGACCAAACGCTGTGTCAGGCGCCGCGGCTCAATCACTTCTGCACTGATAGCCCGGCCCGTCTCCAATGAGCGGAATGCCTTCATCAGCGCTTCTTTGAAGGTTCGTCCGATCGCCATCACTTCGCCGACGGACTTCATTTGTGGCCCGAGGCCTTCATCGGTGCCGGCGAATTTCTCGAATTGCCATTTGGGAATTTTTACGACCACGTAGTCGATGGTCGGTTCAAAGCATGACGGCGTCTTCTGCGTAATGTCGTTGGGAATTTCGTCCAACGTGTAACCTACCGCGAGGCGTGCGGCAATCTTCGCAATCGGAAAACCAGTCGCCTTCGATGCCAGCGCGGAGGATCGTGACACACGCGGATTCATTTCGATTACGACAAGGCGGCCGGTCGTAGGATGAACACCGAACTGCACATTGGAGCCGCCGGTTTCGACGCCAATTTCGCGGATCACCTTGATCGCCGCGTCGCGCATCGCCTGATACTCGCGATCAGTCAGCGTCTGCGCCGGGGCGACAGTGATGGAGTCGCCGGTGTGCACGCCCATGGGATCGACATTCTCAATCGAGCAGATGATGATGACGTTATCAGCTAAATCGCGCATCACCTCCAACTCATACTCTTTCCAGCCCAGCACCGATTCTTCAATCAGGCATTCGTGCACGGGCGAAAGATCCAGACCGCGGGAAAGAATTTCCATCAATTCTTCGCGATTGTAAGCAAGGCCGCCCCCCGATCCGCCCAGCGTAAAGGAGGGGCGAATGATCACTGGGAAACCGATCTTGCCGGCAAACTCGAGTCCATCGCGAAGATTATTGACCAGCGCGGAACGCGGAACATCCAGGCCGATGCGGCGCATCGCATCCTTGAATAGGAGCCTGTCCTCTGCTTTTTTGATGGCCTCCAACTTGGCGCCGATCAACTCCACGCCATATTTGTCCAGCACGCCGGAGTCGGATAATTCGACTGCTAAATTCAGTGCTGTTTGACCGCCGACCGTCGGAAGCAACGCGAAGACACCCGTGCGATTGGCGCTGGTCAACATCTCCGTTTCGATACGGATAATTTCTTCCAGATACTCCAGCGTCAACGGCTCGATGTAGGTACGATCCGCCAATTCTGGGTCGGTCATGATGGTGGCGGGGTTGGAATTCACCAGCACCACTTCATAACCGTCGGCCCTGAGCGCTTTGCAAGCCTGCGTTCCAGAGTAATCAAACTCCGCGGACTGCCCGATCACAATGGGTCCCGAGCCGATTACTAAAATCTTCGTGATGTCATTTCTGCGTGGCATCTAACTCCAACCTGCATTTCTTCTTTCGTTTTCGGTTGCCATCTCAAAGGATTCGAATTGAGCCTGCCCGTGGAGTTTCAAATCCTCTCGCATCACTTCTTCCAGTCCTCCATCATCTTTCTAAAATCGTGAAAGAGGTAGTGCGAATCATGCGGTCCTGGACTCGCCTCCGGATGATACTGCACGCTGAATAATGGCAAATTACGATGACGCAGACCTTCCAGGGTATTGTCGTTCAGGTCGATGTGGGTCAGGTCGACCTCGCTCTGCTTCAACGAATCCGGGTCGACAGCATAGTTATGATTGTGCGCGGTAATTTCGACCTTGCCGGAACCAGTGTGTTGCACCGGATGGTTGCCGCCGTGATGGCCAAATTTCAGCTTGTAAGTTTTGCCGCCTAGAGCGAGCCCGATCAACTGATGCCCCAGGCAAATTCCAAATACAGGAGTCTTGCCCATCAGCCGACGAATATTTTCCTGCGCGTACTTTACCGGCTCCGGATCGCCGGGACCGTTCGAGAGAAAAACTCCGTTGGGATTGAGCGCCAGCACATCTTCGGCAGAAGTCGTCGCCGGTACCACCGTGACGCGGCAGCCCTGCTGCGAAAGCATGCGCAGAATATTTCTCTTGATGCCATAGTCATACGCGACGACGTGCAGATCCTGCTCCGGCATCGCTGCCACCGGACCGATTGCCAGCGGGTCGGCATTCGCCATCTGCGGATCAGCCGTGTCCCATTCATAGCGAACCTTGGTTGTGACAACGCTGGCCAGATCTGTTCCGTCCATCTTGCGAATCGCGCGGGCCTTTGCAATCAACTTTTCAGGATCGGACTCCAGCGAAGAAATCACGCCGCGCATCACACCGTGGGTGCGCAAATGACGTACTAGTGCGCGCGTGTCGATTTCCGAGATGACGGGAATATTAAATCGCTCAAGAAATTCATCAGCCACCAACTGCGAGCGCCAATTGGAACTGACGGGAGAGAATTCGCGCGTGACCAGCCCCTCAATGTAAGGCCGGCTAGCTTCATCATCCGCGTTATTCGTTCCGTAGTTGCCTATTTGAGGGTTGGTGAGAACAACAATTTGTCCTGCATAGGATGGGTCGGTGAAGATTTCTTGATAGCCGGAAAGCGATGTATTAAAAACAACCTCGCCGTAGCATTCTGCCTTGGCACCGTAGCCGCGGCCCTGAAAGATACGCCCATCTTCGAGCGCAAGTATGGCCTGCATCGCGTCTCCACGCAGTGGATTTTATTAATCTTATCAGAACTTGTGCGGTAATTCCCTGTGGAAGATGCGGACCATGAATTTGAGGTCTCTGTGTTTGGCTAGTGGACCACTCCCATATCATCCGTGGGCCAATAGACAAAAGTTGCCTTGCCGTAGATCAGATTGCGGCTCACCGGGCCAAAGTCGCGGCTGTCGCTTGAAATCAAACGGTGATCCCCCATGACAAAATACTCGTTTCGTGACAAAACAGTCTCGGGATATGAGCGATCATCTCGAAAGCGCATTGGGACATAGGGCTCTTTCAGGGCTCTCCCGTTGACGTACACCTGGCCATCGTCAATGCGTAAAGTATCACCGGGGATGGCGATCACCCGCTTGATATAACTTTTCGCCGGATCCAGCGGAAAATGAAAGACCACGACATCGTCGCGATGGATCGGTTCAAAGTGGTATTGAAACTTATTGATGAACAGCCGTTCCTGGTCTTGCAGACCGGGCATCATGCTGGTCCCTTCCACCCGCACGGGCTGATACAGGAAGGTAATGATCAGAAAAGAAATGGCAACGGCAAAAAGCAAATCTCGCGCCCACGTGGATACCGTTAGCGGCGGCGGCGCAGGCTTCGCATCCTTAGGATCTGCGCTTTCAAAGTTTGTTGGATCGACCGAAGGCAAAGGAAAATTCAACCTCACTTTCATTTTATCCGAAATTGTTCAAGCAACCCATTCTGAGTGATCGGCTTCTTGCCGATTCACGGTTCTCTGCACGCCTCGACTGGGTGTGCTCCGCAGGAATCGCTGAAATGCACTAAGCTACATCCAACGTTCTATGCGAATTGCATTTTCCACCGGTCGTCCTGCGCACGCCGTGCTGCCAGCAAACTTGCTCGCGCAACGCGGAGAACAGGTGACGATCTTTACCGCTGCCTATCGCGGTCGGTTTACACAGTTGGCTTCTGATGTGAACCTGCGGTGGGTTCCGCAATTCGTTCCCTCGATTCATTTTTTAACCGGGGTGCAGCTTGCACGGCCCTGGCAGCGTGCGGATACGGCGCTCTACGATCACCTTGTTGCCATGCGTATCGGAGCGATACATGAGCGCTTCGATATTTTCTGGGCCTGGGCATCCGGCGCCTTGGCCTCTGGCCGCGCTGCACGCCATCGTGGAGCCCGGTTTGTTCTCGATCGCGCGTGTCCCCATGTCGATGCTCAGCAAGCATTGATTCAGACAGAGTGCGAACGGCTGAATGTCCACTACCAAGCCGAGCCGCCGTGGTTCCGCGCGCGTCAACTTGCCGAGTATGACGAAGCCGACATTATCCTGGTCCCGTCGACCTACTCGCGCGCGACATTCCCGGCGGCACTGCAGTCGAAGACATTGGTCGCCCCACTCTTTGGACGAGTACCGATGCCTCAGGTCACGAGTCCTTCGAACACAACTTCCGTCATATCAAAGAATACGAACGCGGGAGCGAGCGCACCGTTCATCTTCGGCACAGTGGGCGGACAAGCTTTGCGTAAAGGTTTTTTATATTTGCTGCAAGCATGGAAACAACTCCAGCTACCCAACGCGCGACTGCTGCTGCGCACCGACGCGCCGCTCGACCGATCGCCAATGCTACGCGCATTACTGTGTACATTGCCGAACGTTGAGATTGTTCGCTACGTCGAGAACATGAGCGATTTCTACCGCCGCTGCGATGCGTTTGTCTTCCCTACCATCGACGACGGTTTTGGCATGGCGCTGTTAGAGGCGATGGCCCATGGGCTGCCTGCGATTACGACAACACATTGCGGAGCTGCGGAATTATTTACCCCTGACAAAGATCTGCTTGTTGTTCCCGCCCAGAATGGGGAACAGCTGGCGTCAGCGATGCAACGTCTTTATTCTTCTGCGGAGACGCGCGCCTGCTTGCGGTCGAATGCCCTGGATTCGCTGCGGCGGATTGAAGGCGAGGGAACGTATCATCTGTACTCAAAAACGCTGAATCAAATCCTTGATCTAGTGGAAAACGAAAAATAATTTACTTCCAACCCCGACCAACTCTATTTATCGCTTTGGGGCTTTTATCGACAAGCCGCCAGGATCACTCGATAATAGAGACTGCATTTTCTTTCGGAGTGACGTCAAAATGGGTTCGTTGTCGCTGAAGCAGTTGAGGCATCATGTTCATTGTTTGCTTCACCCGCGCCGCAAGATGGCGTTCATATTCTCCATCCCTAAATCCGCCAAAGTTCTTGATGTGGGATGTGGCAACAGTTCCCCAGTCATTACGGTGGGAGCACGTCCAGATCTTCGGTACACGGGGCTGGATGTTTGCGACTACGAACAGGAGGCACCTGCCAGCGACTACTCGGAGGAATATGTCGTAGTTTCTCCGGAGAACTTTGCCGCAGAGATCATGAAGAGGCCAGATAGCTATGACGCCGTGATCTGTTGCCACAATCTGGAGCATTGCGCAGAACAGGAAAAAGTCGTGGTCGCCATGTTAAGGGCGCTCAGAAAAAACGGGTCAATTTTCCTCGCATTTCCCTGTGCCGACAGCGTTCGCTTTCCGAGCCGCGAGGGAACTCTGAATTTCTTCGACGATAAGACTCATACAAAACCGCCGGACTTCACCTGGATCCTCGATAGCCTGCGTGAAGAAGGTTTCACGGTAACGTTTGCACGGCGAAAATATCGGCCTTGGAGGCTTTTTGCGATCGGGCTCTTGCTGGAGCCAATCAGTCATATGAAGAAGAAAGTTATCCGAGGAACGTGGTCCCTCTACGGCTTTGAGTCGATCATCTGGGCGAAGAAAATCCAGGGCTCCTAGCAGACGCGTTCTCACGCTTTTGTCTTATCCCAGCGCCGGGCAACTCGACTCGATACTTTCCGTGCTATCAGTCTCACATCAAAAAGGAAAAAGGCGGCAATCGCAAGTACGGAGCTGATCCCAAAGGCCGCCGCGAATTGCTGTTTGTAAGAACCGGCATAGGTATGCGTAAGGAGTATGCCCGCACCCACAAGCCCAACCGCGCTAAGAAATAATAATCGGTAGACATAGCGCAGATGATGTTCACCGGTATGGGCGAACAGTTCCTGGTTCAGCCCGACAATCCGCACTGTCTGGAAAAGCTCAATTGCGAGCCATACATATAGGAAACCCAACATTCCCAGCCAATGGACCATCGGGACTGCCATGATCGCCAACGCGACATAACTGAAGAACATGATTCGCGCCAGCTTTTCATGCGTATTCGTTGAGAATTGAAACTGAAATTTATGCTCTTTTGCGCTCAGCGTCATGGAGATAGCGGCCATCACCACATACGGGAAAACTGCGAACAGCGCGGGCTTGTGCAGCCAAATCGCCAGCAGAACCGGCGAAATCATCAAGACGCCAAGATTCACCGTCGGAATCATGGAAAAAATCAGCCGTTCTGAATAGGAGTAAACGTCGGTGAGCTCACGCCATTCTTGTCTTCCATACAGCCTGGTAATCTCTGCTCCCATCGCCTGCGTTGGTGCATTCAATATCTGTCGACACATAGAAAAGATTGTTCGCATCACGGTAAAAGCAACGACGACAAAAGGTCCTGTTTCACGCTGCAAGATCAACACCGGAACTTCATAGGAGAGGAGCGTGCTCATACTGATCAGGCCGAAATGACTGCTCGGTCCCAGGATGGCGCGCACGGCACTGCGGTCCCATAAGCCAATCCTTGGAAAAATGTCGGGCGCCATACGATGAATTTGCACCAGCACCAGCAAAACACCGAGAACGTAGATTCCAGCCTGCAAAGCCGCCAGCAAAGGGAAGGACCACCGCATCCACGCACCCGCGGAAGTCACGACGACCATCGTCAGCCGCAATCCGTTCACCCACAATACCCCTGTGTGAGCGCGACTCAGCACCATAAACATGCCGGTGAAGTAGCCGAACAAAACGCC
Source organism: uncultured Acidobacteriota bacterium (assembly GCA_963821145.1). Lineage (GTDB taxonomy): Bacteria > Acidobacteriota > Terriglobia > Terriglobales > Acidobacteriaceae > JAKAAZ01. The sequence continues at coordinate 230,002 of CAWGCV010000019.1, read as the reverse complement.
AAGAAGGATTTGCAACGCCAGGAAATACAGGGTTAGCGACGTGTCTCTATGTGAGAGGGTTAGGCGTAGCCATCTCTCCACAGGCAACGCGAAAACTACCAGACACACCAGGGCGGCGCTGCCAAGAATTCCTAGCAAAACACGCAGCGAAGTGGACTGCTGCAGGTGATATCGATCTAACTCCTGGCGTTGGTAGCGGACGGTCAGGTCCTGGGTTACGTAGGTCTGTATGCCGAAATTGAGCGTGCTGAGATACGCCACCGCGCCGGATAGTGCAATCCATTCTCCATAAAGTGTGGTGCCGTATTTAAAAAGAAAAATCGGCGGCAGCAGCAGCTTCGTGGCCAGGCTGACCACGTTGGAGGTCATCAGCGCGGCCATCACTTTAAGAATGCGTGTCAGTATGCCCATCTGCTGTTCCCTTATTGTCTCAGAGCCTTCAGCGATCGCAGGAAGGCCGTGTTAAAAATGGTCATGCCAATCAACCTGGATTTTGTCAAAGAGGTCGGCACCTTCACCTGGCTCAGAAGGACAATAGTCCGTCAATTTTCGAAGCGAGTCCTCGACAAAGACGCTACCGTTGTTTTGCCGACCGGTCTGCGTATGCGACTGCCGAGGACAAGTAAATTTGCGTCGGAAGTGTTCATCACCGGGTCGAACGTCGATTGGGGAAGCGAAGAACTTTTCGCCAATCTTCTGGATGCTTCTGGGGTTGTTTTGGATGTGGGCGCCAACATCGGTTACTACTCGCTATACATGCTTCCGAGAGCTGGAGCCGTTCATGCCTTCGAGCCAGATCCCCGAGCTTTCACTATTCTGCAATCAAATCTGGAGGTCCACGCGAACGCTCACCCACACCGCGCCGCTATAGGCAAGTGCATCGGGAAGGCAACTTTCATTCTGGAGCCGAACTGCGAAGTGTCACACCTTGCCGACCCCTCGACTCGACTTGGCGAAGAATGCTATGAAGTCGAGGTAACGACGCTAGACCAATTTGTAACCAGCAGAGACTTGAAGGTGAGTGGAATCAAAATCGATGTCGAGGGCGCGGACCTCGACGTGATTGAAGGGGCAATCAAAACGCTTCAATCGCAGGCTCCCTTAGTGCTGACGGAGACCACACCGGATGAACGCCTGTTTGGCTTGATTCGGCCACTCAGCTACAAGGTCTTTGCGTTCGTCAAGCTGCCGAACACTGCCAAGTTTCGTTTGCAGGAAATCGCCACCGAGACCAATTTACAAACAAAGATGCTCTTTCTGGTCCCATCCAGACTGCTCTCCACATTTGAAAGTCTCGTCCCGGAGAATACGATTTAGCGGCTGGATGATCGTTCCACTCGTGAAACTCGTTGCTCCACATCCACTGGATATTTTTTTAATAATATTTGTGCAGCATCACAAACCTGTTCCACACTGATTTCACCGATTGAGTAATCTGGTGGGATCTCTCGAATCGACGGCCCGCGCAACACGCAGTAGCGTTCGGATTGGACCGGCAGCCATTCCAGCGGGCTCTGCCACGCCGGCGCAATCACGACACCGGGCAATCCAACGGCGCGGGCCACATGAAAGGTCCCTGTATCCAGGCTAACGATCAGGTCACACTGGGCCAGCAGCGCTGCCAACTCCGCAATGGTCGTTTTTCCTGCGAGAGATATTCCCTTCTCCGGCAGATTCTTGCGCAGTTCCTCTATCGGTAGAGCATCTTTTTCCGTTCCGGCAAAAATCGGGATGGCTCCTGTGGTATCCGAAAGTTTCAAAATCACTTGTTGGAACCTCACTGGACTCCATTGGTTTCGTTGTCCTCCGCTGTTTTGCGTGACAAAAGCAATCCGGGGCGCAGTGGGAGCCGAAAGAGAGGTGAGCCATTTCTCTGTTTTTGCGACATCCTGCGGGGAACAAAATACGCGCGGCTCGTAAAACGGAGCGGGATGGCCAAGACTGCGAACGATGTCGAGATTGCCTTCGATTTGTCCTCTCTCAGGATCGAACAAGAGAGGCACGTCATAGACTTCCGGAGCCAGGGTGTAGCCAACCCGAACGGCGCTTCCCACCAGCAGGCTCAAAAAAGCCAGTCGCGTTCGTTGATTTCCGATGGTGGTGATTACGCAACGAGCGCCTGTCGGTGTTGACTCCAACAGTAATCGGACCACACGCACGCTGCCGGAAAAATCTTTGAATGGGCTGGGTGTAACCACACATCGATCGATATATGGGTTGGAGTGAAGAACGCTCGCCGCTATGGTGGAAGCGACTACGGTAATGTAACAGTCTGGCATCGCGCGCTTCAGAGCTTCAAACAATGGAGTCGCATGAACCACACTACCGAGTGGAGATTCGTACTGCAATACCAGGAAATTGCGGATTTCAGCCAACTCGGCGCGCGAAAATTTGCTGCCTCCGTGCAGTACGCGCACGACATGGGCGACCATCCGAAAGGCTGCTCTTTTCCATCGCGAACGTGGCGGCTGCAGCATCGCGGGCCCTTAGCTATTCAGAATTAGAGTGTCGCCCGGCCAGGCACTACATCTTGTAGCGGCCGAGGTCTTCGTCGTTTAGATTTTCCAGCCAGCGCCGCAACTCTTCCGTAGAAAAATTCTCCACGCCTGCGTTGGCCATGCGGGTAGTCCGCAGTACCTGAGCGGAAAGGTAGATGGGACAATCTGTACGCAGCGCGAGCGCCAGCGCATCTGAGGGGCGCGCATCCAGGCTGATCAGTTCCCCGCCGCGCTCCATCCAGATCAACGCATAAAATACGTCGTCCTTGAGTTCGGTAATCACCACGCGCCGGACTTCGCCGTCGAGCGTGCGAATCAGATTGGCAAGCAAATCGTGCGTCATCGGGCGCGGTGTCGCCGTCTTTTCAATCTCCAGAGCAATCGCGTTCGCCTCAAAAATTCCCACCCAGATGGGCACCAGGGCGTCACTGCCAATATCTTTCAAGACCACCATGGGCATGTTGGTAACGGGATCCATCATCAAGCCGCGAATCTTGACTTCCATTTCGTCGGGCTGCACTTCACCTGCGCCGGATTGGAGTGGAAGGCTCATGCCACACAAATCTCCTTTCCCACGGAAACCGCGGCTGACTGCACTGTAGGAACCGTCTCGCCAAGCAGGCTATTCGGGAAGCTCTGCATAATGCGCACGTTCAGGTAGCTTCCCATTGCCGGCAAGATAGGTGAGTTCACGGTGAAATTCACGACTTTATTCTGCGAACTACGTCCGGAAACCTGGCCGCGTGCCGGGTTATTTCCTTCAACCATTACTTCGATGATTTCGCCGATATGCTTGCTATAGAGCGATCTCTGCGTTTCACGCTGACTTTCAAGAAGCGTCTGCAATCGCCGGCTCTTCACTTCTTCTGGGATGCTATCTTCCATAGAAATGGCTGGAGTATTCGGCCGCGCAGAATATTTGAAGGCAAACACAGCATCGTAGCCGACCTGCGCCAGCAAGCTCAGAGTCTGCTCAAAATCTTCTTCTGTCTCCCCAGGAAATCCGACGATGATGTCTGTGGTCAGGCTGATCGGCCGCCGCGCTGCTTGAATCCATGCAATCCGTTCCAGGTACCATTCCCGCGTGTATTCCCGTTGCATTCGCTGTAGCACCCGCGACGACCCGCTCTGGACGGGAAGATGAACATGGTCGCATAGCGTGGGCACGGCGTCGATAGCCTCCACAATGTCGCGCGTGAAGTCGCGAGGATGCGAGGTCGTGAAGCGGACGCGCCGAATCCCCGGCACCTGGCCGACAGCCGTCAGCAACTCCGCAAAACTCATTTTGCCCGATGAGTCGCGATAGGAGTTCACATTCTGCCCTAGTAGTTGAATGTCCGTGTAGCCGGCGTCGGCCATCCGCCGCGCTTCGGCCAACACAGAGGCAGAAGTCCGGCTGCGCTCTTTGCCACGCGTGTACGGCACCACGCAGTAGGCACAGAACTTGTCGCAGCCCTCAATGATGGTGATGTAGCCGCGATGCTTGTTGCTGCGAGCCGTAAATTCTGTCTCGAAGGTCTGATCGGTCTGCCGATCATCCAGGCCGGTGATGCGCTTGTTCCCCGCTTCCAGTTGCACGAGCATTTCTGGCAGCTTGCGATATGAGGCCGAACCGGCGACCAGCGACACATAGGGCGCACGTTCGAAGATCTTTTCGCCTTCCTGCTGTGCCACGCAGCCCAGCACGCCGAAGCGCTTCCCTTGCTTGTGGAGCGCTTTATAGTCGTTCAGGCGATTAAAAACCTTTTGTTCTGCCTTGTCGCGAATCGAGCAGGTGTTGTACAGAATTAGCGCCGCGTCGACCTCAGTCTCCACCTGACGATAGCCTTCCTGCACCAGCGTTCCAATGACTTTTTCCGAGTCATGAGCATTCATCTGGCAACCGAAAGTTTCAATGTAAAACGTCTTGTCGAGTAGGGCCATCGCACATGAAGTATAACGCAGGCGGCATACGTCTTGACCATTGCAATCGCCGGTGCGGAGCTTCACTGTGAGTACACTGATTGCATATGCCAGGCAGCGATCTGCAGAGTTGGAACCAGCGCTATCTCGCAGGCGAATTTGGATTTCGCGAGACTGATCCGTTCGTGATGGAAGCGCATAAGAATTATCTGCAGCCACTGCTGCGTGAAAGCTCTGCCACCGCGTCGAATACGGGCCTGGATCTGGCTGGGGGCGCCGGTCATCATGCGATTTGGCTGGCGCAGCAGGGCTGGAGCATGACGCTTGCGGACTGGTCTAAGCCCGCCCTGGAAATTGCACTCGAACAAGCAGCCGCAAGTCAGCTCACGCTCGATATCCGGCAAGGAACCGCGCTTGATGTTGTCTCCGAATACTCCACCAGCGGCCGCCACTTTGGGTTTGTGCTGGTCTCATTCTTCCTCGATCGTTCCGTATTGCCATGGCTGCCGAAGATTCTGATTCCCGGCGGGGTACTCCTCTACCGCACCTACACCGAAGATAATGAACGTCTCGGCAATCCGCGGGGTCCGCGCGATCCGCAACACCTGCTGCGCTCTCAGGAGCTGCTGGAAATCTACCGTGGCATGAAGATTCTGCATTACAACGAAACCGTGGCCCAAAAGGGCGTTGCGGAATTGATCGCCCAGAAAATCGGGGCGCGCCCCGAGAAAATGGAAGCTAATTCATGACTTCGATCCGTGCAAAGAAGCACAAGACGACCGCCAGTTCCGGACACACGCTTGATGGGCCCATCCCAGGACTGGTCCATCACTGCTTCGGATGCTCGCCGGAGAATCGCAATGGATTGCACCTGCGCTTCAAGGAGACCCAAGACAGCGGTGGAGTCGCCAGTGAGTTCCGTGTTCCACGGCGTTTTGAAGGGCCTCCCGGCCACGTCCATGGCGGCATCATTGCGACCATCCTGGATGAGGCCATGGGCAAAGTGAATCGGCGCAAAGGCATTGTGGTGCTCACGCGGCACATGTCGATTGATTATCTTCGGCCGGTTCCGTTGGCGACCAGGCTTCGTGCCGTCGGTTGGTCAATCAAGGAAGAGGGCCGGAAGCACTTCCACGCCGGCGAAATCCGGGCGATGGATGGAACCGTACTCGCCCGGGCCGAGGGCGTGTTTATCGCCGCCAATTCCGCCGAACTGTTTGAGAAATACAAACAGCGGCTTACATTCAGCGCCGCGAATCGATAGCCGACGAAACTGATAAACTTATATTTCCACGACAGTTTTCCGTGGCAAGGAGCAGCACCATGGCAAATCACCAAAACAATGGCAACGCGAATACAGAAACCGGTCACGGACTGCGCCTGAAGGTCGGCTTGGCAGAAATGCTGAAGGGTGGCGTCATCATGGACGTCATCAATGCCGAGCAGGCAGAAATCGCCGAAAAGGCCGGCGCTGTGGCCGTTATGGCGCTGGAACGGGTACCGGCGCAGATTCGTGCCGAGGGCGGCGTGGCCCGCATGGCTTCCCCCGCGATTATCAAAGAGATTATGGCCACGGTTTCCATCCCGGTGATGGCGAAGTGTCGCATCGGCCACTTTGCGGAAGCCCAGGTGCTGCAGGAGCTGGGCGTCGATTTCATCGATGAATCAGAGGTCCTGACGCCAGCCGACGAACTGCATCACGTCAATAAGCATGCCTTCAAAACTCCATTTGTTTGCGGTGCACGCGACCTGGGAGAGGCGCTGCGTCGCATTGCCGAGGGCGCCGCGATGATTCGCACCAAGGGCGAAGCCGGAACCGGCGACGTGGTCCACGCGGTCAAGCATCTGCGCCAGATTGTGAAAGACATGCGTGAATTAACGGTGTTGAGCGAGGAAGAATTGTTTGCAGCCGCCAAGGATCACCGGGCGCCGTATGAGTTAATCCGCATGGTTGCAAAGGCTGGCAAGCTTCCCGTGCCGAACTTTTCCGCGGGCGGCATTGCCACCCCGGCGGACGCAGCGCTAGTAAGGCAATTGGGTGCGGAAGCCGTCTTTGTCGGCTCGGGAATTTTCATGAGCGACTCGACTCACCTCGCCTCCATTGAAGAAGCGACCAGCAGAGCTCGTGCGATCGTTCGCGCCACTACGTTCTTCGACGATCCCAAGGTGCTTGCGGAAACCAGTGCAGAATGCACCGGAGCAATGAAGGGATTGGCCGTGGCGGCAATGGACACAGCCTCCTTGATGCAAACACGCGGCTGGTAAACTTCTGGCCGCAGATTCGACCTGTTGTAGACAACGAAAATCTTCGGAAGATTGCGCATGCAGCCTGTCCCTATCGTCGGCGTGTTGGCCCTGCAGGGCGATTACGAATCGCATGCACGCGCACTGGAACAGGTGAACGCCCAGCCGCAAATGGTGCGCACCGCGGCGGAACTGGAACAGGTCGACGGCCTCATCATCCCTGGCGGAGAATCCACCACGTTTCTGAAGTTGCTGGAGCGAGAAGGACTCTTCGACCCCCTGGAAAAATTCGTCCGTACCCGTCCGACATTTGGAACCTGTGCCGGATGCATCCTGCTGGCAAAACGCGTCACCCATCCGGAGCAGGAGAGCCTCGGTGTCCTGGATGCGACGGTGGAACGCAATGCCTATGGCCGTCAGATTGATAGTCAAATCGTCACGGAAGAAACTTCCCTTCCCGGTGGTCCACTGGAAATGGTTTTTATCCGTGCGCCCAGACTGACAGACTTGGGCAGCGGGGTAGATGTGCTCGCGAGCCGGGATGGATTTCCCGTATTGGTGCGCCAGAACAATATTCTGGCGGCCACATTTCACCCTGAGCTTTCCCACGCCAACTCATCGTCGGCGGACGACCGCCCGGACGATCTGGAACGCGATCCAGATCGTCGCGTGCATGAGTATTTCGCTCAGATGGTTCGCGATGCGTCGATCGCGAAAGAAACTTCAAAGTCCGCCGAGGATTCTCGCCAAGTTCAAGCAACGGTGGCAAACCGCGAATGACCGCGTCCTGGCTTACAGGCACGACCGCGCCATTACTCGCGCTCCAGACCTCTTCTGTCTGGATGCCTCAGGCAGGTTCGCTACACGCGCCGGCCATCGACGCCTTAATGCGAGTGAGTCTGCTGGCTCTGACCGCTGCCGGTATTCTGGCGCAGATCATTCTGCTGGCTGGTTTGTTTCTGCCACGAGAAAAAAGACCGCGATTTTCGCCTGCCTGGCGATGGATCGCATCCGCCATTTTTGCCGCTTGTATGGTTTGGATGACGGTGGTCGCGGAGAATCTTTGGTCGACGATCCGGCTGACTCACGCTGCAGCCAACGCGGTTCAAGTGGAAGTGACGGGCGTGCAATTCGAGTGGTACTTTCGCTATCCCGGGTCGGATAAAGAGTATGGAGCCACCAAACCAGATCTGGTTGATGCAGCGGGAGGCAATCCGCTCGGCCTCGATCCTGCCGACCCGCATGGTCACGATGACATCGTGAGCAGCGTCCTGGAGCTGCCTGTCGATGAGCAGGCGGAGATTCGGCTCCGCGCGCAGGATGTCGTTCACGGATTCTTCATCCCCGGCATGCGTGTGATGCAAAATGCGACTCCGGGTATGCCGTCGCAGATCCACATCACTCCAACCCGTATCGGCGATTATGCAATTGTCTGTTCACAGCTCTGCGGGCTGGGCCATTATCGAATGCATGCGATCCTGCGCGTCGTTTCGCCGCAAGATTTCGCCGTATGGATGACGCAACACCAAGCCGCGAGCAAGGAGAACTAGCGCGTGACAAATCCAGTCAATCTCGAAGCTCCGAGGCGCTCCTGGCTGCGGCGTTACGTTTTCACTACGTCGCACCGGATTGTGGGTGTGCAGTATTTGCTGGTCGCGCTGGCCGCTGTCGTCACGGGTTCGTTGCTGTCGCTATTGATGCGCTGGCATTTGGCGTGGGCAGACAGCGTGATTCCGGGATGGGGTTTGATCAAGCCGGAAGATTATCTGGCGCTGCTCACATTGCACGGAACGCTGATGATTTTCTTTGTCACCTCGGCAGCACCGCAGAACGGGCTGGCCAGTCTGATTCTTCCAGAGCAGTTACGCGGCACTCATGCATCCGCCACCGATACAATTGCAGCGAACACTGACGTCCGGATGGCACTGCCGTTGCTGAATGCTCTTTCGGTGTGGTTCACTCTATTCGCTCTCGTCGCGCTGCTGTCCACGCCATTTTTTCCCGGCGGCGCAGCCATCTCCGGCTGGACCAGTTATCCGCCCCTGAGTTCAAATGCTCTGGCAGGGCCGGGACAGAGCTATGGCATGGATGGATGGTTGATTGCCATCGCTTTATTCAGTGTCGGTTCCCTGCTGAGCGCGATCAGCGTTCTGGCCACGGTCATTACCCGGCGCTTGCGCGGAATGAAGTGGATGCAGATGCCGTTAACCGCGTGGTCCTGGTTCGTGGCTGCCTGCATGATGGTGCCGGCCTTCAGCGTTCTGCTTGCAGCCTGCGGAATGCTCTTCAGCGACCGCCACTTCGGCACGAGTTTCTTCTTTCCACCGGTCGACGTGATCAACGGCGTCGTACTGCACCACGCAGCCGGATCGCCACTGTTGTGGCAGAACCTGTTCTGGTTTTTTGGACATCCCGAGGTCTACATTGCGGTCCTTCCAGCCATGGGGCTCACGACAACGTTGCTGGCCGCCTTTGCCGGGCACGCATTGGCACCGCGAACCTATCGAACCATGGTGGCCGCGACTATCGCCATCGGACTGCTGGGATTTGCCGTCTGGGGCCACCACATGTTCGTCAGCGGAATGAACCCCTACGTCGGCCGCGGATTCGGGCTTGCCACGATCGCCATTGCAATTCCGTCCGCGATTGAGGTAATTCAGTGGATCGCGGCAATCTTCGCCGGTGGACTTCGCCGCGCCACTCCGCTGCTCTTTATCCTCGGATTCGTCTCGCTGTTCATCACGGGCGGATTAACTGGCCCAATCCTGGCGCAACCGATTCTTGATGCCTACCTGCACAACACATTTTTCGTGGTCGCTCACTTTCACCTGATCATGGGAATGGCAGTCAGTTTTGCCCTATTCGCTGCCATTTATTACTGGTTTCCGCTGCTCACCGGCAAACGCATGAGCGAACGACTCGGCCGCTGGCATTTCTGGCTCTCGCTGATTGGTGCGTATGCGGTGTTCTTCCCCATGCACTTTGCAGGCCTCGCGGGAGAACCTCGCCAATATGCTCAGCTCACCGACACAGCGGCCTTTCTTCAGAATCTGCTCCCGCTGGAGCGATTCATTACCATGGCGGCGTTTCTCCTGGTGGCGGCACAATTGCTCTTCTTGTGGAACGTGGCGTATAGCTGGATTCGCGGTCAGAAGTCATCGCCCAATCCCTGGGACGCAGACACGCTCGAATGGGAATCGCCGGAGCGCAATCTGCCTGCGACGTCCGTCCGATAAAGAATTATTGCAGTGTTAACGCGACTGCTGTGTTTGCGGAACTTTTCATGCGATAACCGCATCGAACAAAGAGTAGACTTCCAGTATTCGGGAACGCGTCCGCTATGCCCGCTACGATTACTCAATCTCCGATTGATGTTGAACGCAAGGATCCAGGCAGCGGCGGTCGTCCGCCTGTTCATCGTCGGCCCACAGGCGGCGGGGGTGGGGATGAAAACTGGGGTCGAGATCAATCTCGCCGGGGCCCGAGGGATCTGCTGACGCGCTGTCGCATGGGTCTGGGAGCGGTCCTGGCCGGCGACATGATTTTCTTCTTTTGCCTGATTCTGGCCTTTTATGCCAAGCAGCACGCCAGCCACATTCAGATGGAAGATCAGTACATTCTCGATTGGAGCCCGCTCACGGTTCCTCCAATCCTCTGGATCAATACCGCGATCCTGATATTAAGCGGCTTGACTATGGAAATGGCGCGCCGCAGCGTCTTTCGCGAGTTGGACGTAATGGAAGAATGGCTTGGACTGGGCCGTCCTACCACCAAGCGTGCATTCCCTTGGCTGGTAGCCACGCTCGTCCTGGGATGCATGTTTATTGCCGGTCAGCTGGTAGCCTGGCGTCAACTGTACGGCGAAGGCGTCTTCATGGCGTCCAATCCCAACAGCCACTTCTTCTACCTGGTAACTGGCGCACACACATTGCATTTGATGCTCGGGGTCGCTGCCCTGCTGATCGCCCTGATTGGCTTAAGATCCTCGCGGCGCATGGAAATTCGGCAGGTGATCGTCGATATTGCCGGCTGGTACTGGCATGTGATGGGCGTGCTGTGGATGTTACTGTTCGGCCTGCTATTGCTTGCACAATAGCGGACCTTCGGCGCCCTTTTCAGTTAGGCCGCAGGATCAAAGATATCTTCAATGCGGCAGCCGAATTGCTTCGCAATTTTGAATGCAAGCGGCAAGCTGGGGTCATATTTTCCGACCTCAATGGCGTACACCGTCTGCCGTGACACGCCGATTTTCTCGCCGAACTCCGCCTGCGATAGACCGCGGCCCTCTCTTAACTCCCGAACTCGATTTTTCACCGGTATTTTCTCTTGGCAATCAGTTTTCCGATGAGAAAGAGAGTTCCCATCAATGGCCAGACCCACACCCAGTTGGCTATTGGAACACCGGCAAGAGCTTGTAAAAACCCGCAGGTAAGAGTCAGCAGGGCCGTACCCACAAATGCGAAGGCCAGCGACTCAAAATGGATCCTTATTTGCAGCTCATCACAGCTCGAGAACCCGCGGACCATGGAGCGGGCAACGAATAGCGCCGGCACTATCGGCGTAAGTGCTACCGGAATACGCCACTCTCCCAGTGGATATTTCCCAACGACCCACGCCGCAAGAAGTGCCATAGCCGCATAAGCAGCAAAGCCAACAAAAGCCTGTTTTTGATAGGTCTTGCAGACCTTGTCCATGAAGTAAAGTCTCCTTTACACATTAAAGTAAAGGAGACTTTACATCCTGTCAAGCATTTTTAATTGCCCGCGGTGGTATTCAGGCGCATCGGCAAATCGAGAGTTGTGTTTAGAAGGCCATGGGCCATTGCTACTCATCCCCTGGACCAACGGCACTAAAGCGAGGCATCAATCTGGGTCACTGGCACCTCGAGGACCTACTTCTTCTTCTCCGCCTTCGGTGGCTTTTGCGGCACAATCAGGAAGTTGTCGACGCTGAAGACTCCCGGAGTGGACTTGGTCTGTATATCTGCGATCGCTGCGTCGCTCTCACTATCGACAACGCCGTACAAAGCGACGTTACCGTTCTTCACAATAATGTGAATTGCGTTATAGCCCCGTGGAGGATCGGCGGTAATTCCACCGGCCATCCGAGCGACGCTGGGTCCAGGTCCAATCGCTTGCCGGTTGGTGCCCTGGTTGGCGTTGTACCGCCGCAGCGCGGGTTGCGTATATATGCGGTTGTACACAGCGCCGCGGATGCGATCGTCCATCATTGAGGTCGGAAGTACTTCAATCTGGTTGTCGACCGCTTCCACACCAGGAATTCGCTTGATGACATTCTCAGCCTCGCTCTTCAGAATCGGGCGCGAGGCATACCCCCTCAGGATGACAGTTTTGTCGTGCAAACCGAATGTAATCCAATCAAAAACGGAGTAATTGTTGAGATTACTCAGCCTCTTCTGGACTTCTTTGACGATACGAACCGTGTCCGGCTGCGACCAACCTGGTCCGGCTTCAGGAGCCGGGGTTTGGGCTGCAACGATGCCGGTCGACAGGGTGGAAGCGAGAACAACGGCGAGAACAGGTATCAGACGATGGGTGATACGTGGCGGAACGGGCATGTCAAACTCCGTGCGCAGAAGATTTTTACTTGGCGAAACAATACGCTGCGGGATGAACAGAGTCAATACGTTCGGCAGTGACATCAACATGACTTCGCAAGAGCGTGGGGCCGGAATATCAGGTCCGCCGCGGCGCACTCAATGCTCTTAATCCATGATCGACAGGGGGGTAAGTTTCGATCGACTGTAAATCGACGGGCAGCTACCCGCCTCCGCCGCCGACAAACTGCACAACTTCCAGCTTGTCGCCATCTTCCAGGCGCACTTCTGCCCATGTCGCACGAGGAGCGATGTCGCCATTTCGCTCCACGGCCACGCGGTCCGCTTTCAGTTGCAGAAGTTCGATCAGACGATGAAGACTGGGGTCCGTTTGCAACTCCGGAAACTCCCGGTCGCGTCCGTTGATCGTGAGTTTCACTGGATAGCAAGTTTCCCTTGGATAAACATCATTCAACGCCCAGGCTTGCTCATCTGGATGAAGACAAGGGTAGCACGGAGACTGGTTTGCTTTGCGGTCCGTGCTCGTTCGAACGGTGGAAGACGACTCCAGGTCGTTCACTGGAATGACGATGAAAGAGCGCGTTCCACAAACGACGAGTCCGCGGCTCGCGGATCGGCGCGGATTGCAAAATCTGCCAGCGCAATGACACCAGGATCTGAATCGCTTCGCTGGAAGATCCGCCGATATTGATCAGCTCGTCTTCATCGCCTTCATACAGGTAACAGTCATTCAGATAATCAACAGCATGGCCAATCATCTCCAGCGCACGTCCCTGTTCACGCGTCAGCATTCTGCGCAAGCTGCGTGATCTGGGATTGGCTGCCAGTGCCCTCGGCATGTAAGCGATGGGCGCTACATCGCGCTTCCGAGACAAGGTCCGGAAAAGCTGCACCTCATCCGGAGTGATCTCTATTTGAGCTGCGGCAGAATTCTGCCTCTGCGAGACTTGGTCTGCATCGGCCATCGGATTCGCATCGACGCTGTTGCGATTCAACATGGGGAAACCTCTCTCCCCTTCATAGTGCAGTTTCCAAGCAGCGCGATGGGATGAAAAATAGATGGTTGTGGGTTGCACGTTTCAAATTGAAATCGTGCGCCAAAATGGAAAACTTTGTGGTTACTGAAGTTTGCTTCGAGATGCCTATCGTGCATTCTTCGATGAGTTGCGACGCTACACTGTTCGCAAGCGCGACTGTTCCTGCATCGCATTTGTTTCCCTTGCATCGCATGCTCTGCAATATCACGTTGGTGACACGAAACTCCGTGATCCTGTTGGCCTGCGCAGCTTGACAGTGCTGCGATTCAACTTTAAAGTCGAGCTAGGGGCGGCGACGGAAAATTGGCGCACGTCTCGACTGCGTCCCTCAATGCAAACTCCCAATTACTTCTGGAATTACGTGCCGTTGCTGCTCCAGATTCTGGCCGCCGTTGGCCTATCCAGCGTCATTGTTCTGGCGTCGTGGCTGGTGGGACGTCACCGGCCCGGAAAAGTAAAACTGTCGACGTATGAGTGCGGCATGGTGCCGCAGGGAGATGCACGCGGGCGATTTTCCGTTCGCTTCTACATGGTCGCAATGCTTTTTATCCTGTTCGACGTGGAAGCTGTTTTTATGTTTCCGTGGGCTGTTATCTATCGCAAATTGCCGGCCATCACCGGCTCCCACTTCTTCGGCTTCTGGGAAATGCTGGTGTACATCGGCTTCGTCCTGGTGGGCTACTTTTACATTTGGAAAAAGGGCATTCTCGATTGGTCCAAGGATAAGGCAGACCTATAAGTCAAATGAATTGCGAGCCGACTCGTTGACCCTCTCCGCGCGGATTTTCTGAAAGAAGAACCGCTCACTGCTTCTAACCGGCACACCACCTGAATAGGATTTGCGCACCAAGGCATGGGACTTGTGACTGAGACCGACGAAAATCGAGACACTGTCCTTGCCGCCCATGCGGACCACCGGGCTATTGCAGCCCTCACTCAGCATTTACCCGGTGCAATCCAGAACGCAAAGTACGATCGCGGAGAACTAACGCTGACCATCGCCCGCGAATCGATCATCGCCGCATGCCGGACGGTGCAGGCCGCGGGTTACAACTTCCTGGTCGATGTCACCTGCGTCGACTGGTATCCGAACCAACCGCGCTTTCAGATTTCCTATCACATTCTTTCGCACTCACTGCACCAACGCATTCGGTTCGCTGTTTTGGTGGAAGAAGGCGATCCGTCTGTCGACAGCATCACCGGCGTGTGGCCTGCCGCCAATTTCTACGAGCGAGAAGTTTTCGACCTGTTTGGTGTCCGCTTCGGTGGCCACCCTAATTTGCGCCGCATCATGATGCCGGAGGATTACCAAGGCAATCCACTGCGCAAAGACTTTCCGGTGGAGGGTTACCGCTAATGGGCAACCTGATGACTGCTCCTATCGCGGTCGACTCCAGCGAAGATCGCACCATGATTCTGAACATGGGCCCGCAGCATCCCTCCACCCACGGAGTGCTGCGCCTGGTGTTGGAAATTGACGGAGAGGTTGTCGTCCGCGTTTCTCCAGACATTGGCTTTCTGCACACCGGCATCGAGAAGACTTGCGAGGCGAAGTTTTATCAGCAGGTGGTGCCGCTGACCGACCGACTCGACTATTGCAGTCCCATGCACAACAATCTCTGCTACTGCCTGGCGGTCGAAAAACTACTGCAACTGGAAATCCCAGAGCGCGCGCAGTGGATGCGGGTCCTGCTGGCGGAATTGACCCGCCTGAATTCCCATCTGATCTGGTTGGGCACGCACGCCATGGATATTGGCGCGCTCACCGTGTTCCTGTATTGCTTCCGTGAACGCGAGCAAATTCTGCGCCTGTTCGACGATCTTGCCGGTCAGCGCATGATGATGTCCTACATCCGCATCGGCGGCCTCGCTCTGGAACCGCCGCTCGATTTCTTCCCTCGCGTGCGCGCTTTCCTGAAGACGATGCCTGAGAAGATTGACGAATACGAAAACCTGCTCACCGGGAACCCAATCTTCATCAATCGCCTGAAAGGGGTTGGACTGCTGAGCAAAGAGGATGCAATTTCGCTCGGAGTCACTGGACCGCCTTTGCGCGCTAGCGGCGTTGACTGGGACCTGCGCCGCGACATGCCCTATTCCAGCTACGAAAAATTTCAATTTAAGGTGCCTGTCTCGACTGGCTGCGACGTATGGGCACGCTATGTTTTGCGCGTGCAGGAGATGCGCGAGTCGGTCAAGATTGCCAACCAGGCGCTCGACGGTATGCCGGGAGGTCCGATCAAAGCGGATGCGCCCAAGATCGTTCTGCCGGATCGCGAAGTCATGAAGACCCAGATGGAAGCCTTAATCCATCACTTTAAGATTGTGACCGAAGGTTTCGGGGTCCCGGCCGGCGAGGTCTACCAGGCCATCGAATCTTCACGTGGGGAGATGGGCTACTACGTCGTGAGCGACGGCACTGCCAAGCCTTACCGCGTGCACATGCGCAACCCAACCTTCGCCACGCTGCAGTCGATCGAGAAAATGTGCGTAGGCCGCCTGATCGCTGACGTTGTGGCGGCCATCGGTTCCATCGACATTGTGCTTGGGGAGATTGATCGATGAGCGCCACTGCCGAGGTTTCCGTGGAATCGCCCGCGTCGCCACATCTCACCACAGAATTGTGGATCTCGTTCGCTTCCCTGCTTCGCTCGCACGTGGCCATGCATTCCATTGCCGCGCCGTCGCATTCGTTGCGCCTGCACGCCACGAAAGAAGCTCGGTTGGATGTGCTGGGACCGTTCGGCAAGCTGAGTATTGTTGGTCCAAATGTGACCGGCATTGGTGCTACGGAGTTTCGTCCCGAGAATGGCGAGCTGGGCGATGAGTACGCGACATTTTTCTTTACCGAACACGGTTTAGTTCAACTGGAAGGCTTGGAGTCGCCGCTTGATGTGGAAGCGGCCGTTGAGTATTTGTTGCGCAAGGTGCAAGCATGAGTCTGACGAACATCGTTGAAAATCCAAAACCCGGCGAGACCATTTTTTCTCCGGAGCTTGCTGCCCGCTTCGACAAGCTGGTCACTCTGTATCCACGGCGTCGTTCCGCGTTGATTCCCATGCTGCTGTATGCGCAGGATGAAATTGGATATGTTTCGGATGCCGCCATTGCGGAGATTGGCCAGCGGCTCGACATCACGGTGTTGGATGTCCGCAATGTGCTGACCTATTACTCGATGCTGCGCACCAAGCCGGTTGGCAAATATAACGTGCAGGTCTGCACCAATATCAGTTGTATGCTGCGCGGCGGGCAGGAACTTTTCCGGCACTGCAAAAATCGCCTCGGCATTGGCCATAAGCAGACCACGCCGGATGGCATGTTTTCACTTGAAGAAGTGGAATGCATCGGAGCCTGCAGCTGGGCGCCGGCCATCCAGGTGAACTATGACTTTCATGACGAGTTGACGCCGGAATCGCTCGACGCAGTCCTGGATCAATATCGCGGCAAGGCTGGTCAATAGACAATGCCCAGACTCGTCTCCCATCCCGAGGAAGTGAAAGTCGTCAGCCGCCGATTTGGTCAGGGCGCGACCGATATCGACCGCTACATCGAGTTGGACGGATATAAAGCCGCTCGCCAGGCCATTGAACAGGGTCCGGATTGGATCATCGCGCAGATGAAGGCATCCAACCTGCGCGGCCGCGGTGGAGCTGGCTTTCCAACCGGCATGAAGTGGTCGTTCGTGCCTAAGCAGGCTGAAAAGCCGAAGTACGTCCTCGTCAATGGCGACGAAAGCGAGCCAGGCACCTGCAAAGATCATCTGATCTTTTTGCACGACCCTCATTCCGTCATTGAAGGCACAATCATTGCGGGGCTGGCGATCGGCGCCAAGCTGGGATTTATCTATCTGCGCGGTGAGTATCGCTACCTGCTGAAGATCATGGAGAAGGCAATTGCCGATGCCTACGCCAAGGGCTTCCTCGGCAAAGGAATTTTTGGTTCTTCGTATGACTTTGACATCGTCTCGCAGACCGGTGCAGGCGCCTACGAGGTAGGCGAAGAATCGGCATTGATGGAATCGCTGGAAGGCAAGCGCGGCATTCCACGCATCAAGCCACCCTTCCCCGCGGTTGTCGGACTGTATGGCGGACCGACCGTCATCAACAACGCCGAGACGATCGCGTCCGTTCCCCACATTCTGAACATGGGTCCGGAAGCGTATGCCAATCTCGGTTCGCCTCGCAACGGTGGCACGCGGCTGTTTTGCATCAGCGGTCATGCCGAGCGCAATGGCGTGTATGAACTGCCCATGGGTTACAACCTGAAAAAGATGATTTATGAAGTTGCCGGCGGTATTCGCGGCGGTCGCGAATTGAAGGCTGTTGTCCCCGGTGGATCGTCGACTCCTGTTTTACTGCCGAGCGAAATTGACATCGGCATGGACTTCGATCAGGTCGGTAAAGCAGGCAGCATGCTGGGGTCCGGCGGTGTGGTGGTATTGGACGACACCGTTTGCATGGTCGAGTTTGCGCTGCGCACCATTCAGTTCTACCAGCACGAAAGCTGCGGCTGGTGTATTCCCTGCCGCGAAGGAACAGACTGGCTGAAGAAGACACTCACCCGTTTTCACGCAGGCGGAGGCGAAGCCAAAGACATCGACAATATTCGTTACCTGTCGGAGAACATGCTCGGCCGCACTTTCTGCCCGCTGGGCGATGCCGCCGCCATGCCGACGATCGCATTTGTAAAGAAGTTTCGACATGAATTTGAAGATCATCTCAACGGCAGACCCTGCCCCTACGGTCGAAGCCCTGAATCCCAAACCCTGGCGCCCGCGCTGGTTGAAGTTTCGTAACTGCAACACTGCACGCGAAAGAGCAAAGAATGGCTGATGTAACACTTACTGTCGACGGCAAAACCATTACAGCTCCTGCGGGAACGCTGTTGATTGAGGCGTGCCGCAAGGTCGGAATCGAAATCCCAGCGTTCTGCTATTACCCTGGCTTATCGCTGCAGGCGGCGTGCCGCATGTGCCTGGTGCGCATTGAAAAAATGCCGAAGCTACAAACGGCCTGCACCACTCCAATCGCTGAAGGCATGATCGTTGCAACCGAAACCGACGAGATCAAGCAGGCGCGAAAAGCCATGCTGGAGTTGGTGCTCGCCAATCATCCGCTCGACTGCCCGGTGTGCGACGCGGGCGGCGAGTGTGAACTGCAGGACATGACTTTCAAGTACGGGGCGGGCGGCTCGCAGTTCATCGAGATCAAGAATCACCGCGAAGAACAACTGTGGTCCCCGGTTGTCTTCTTCGATCGTCCCCGCTGCATTCTCTGCTATCGCTGCGTCCGCGTCTGCAATGAAGGCATGGACGTGGCTGCGCTCGGCATTCAGCAGCGCAACTCCGGATCCGTGATCGCCCCAAACGATCAGAACCAGTTGGACTGCGAGCAGTGCGGCATGTGCATCGACATTTGCCCGGTGGGCGCGCTCACCTCCGACACCTATCGCTACAAGACACGGCCGTGGGAGATGACGCATGTCGGTACCATCTGCACCCACTGCGGCGATGGTTGCAAAACCACACTGGGCGTGCGCCGTAGCGACGACGGTATGCAGATTGTTCGCGGCGACAATCGAGACAAGAGCGGTTTGAATGGCGAATTTCTCTGCGTCAAAGGCCGCTACGCTTTCGACTTCGCAAATAGCGAGGAACGCCTGACGCAGCCGCTGGTTCGCCAGTCGAACGGCGAGTTTGCGGCTGCCAGCTGGGAAGACGCGATTAAAGTTGTTGCGCAGAAATTTCGTGCAGCGCGCGACGAGCGGGGCGGCTCCAGCATTGGCGTCATCGGTTCGACGCGCATCACCAATGAAGAAGCCTATTTGCTGCAAAAGACCGCACGCAGTGCATTCGGCACCAACAATATCGACCACCATCGCACCACCGACTATGTCCGCTTCATGCGCGCCCTGGCGGGTCACAGCCATCGCATGGCCAGCGTTGCCGACGCGGGCTCCGCAAAAGCAATCTTCGTCCTCGGTGACGACCCGACGGAACAGCACCCGTTGCTGGCCTGGAATCTGCGCACTAATTTCCGTCACAACAGCACCCACATTTATCTAGCAAATCATCGCGAAATAAAATTGCGCCATCAGGCGAAATCCTTCGTTCAGATTCCAGCGGACGCGTATAGCGAATTTGCCAGTTTCCTAAATGGTGGTTCAGCCAATTTTGGCGAAGATGCCGCAACTCTGAGAGACTCCCTCCGCAACGAGCCGAATCTGCTGATTGTTTTTGGATCGGAACTGCGCGGCGATGCGATCGATGCGCTGGTGAAGTTCGGCCTGTCGCTACCGGACACAAAGTTTGCCTGCCTGGGAGATTATGTGAACTCCCGCGGCGCTGCCGATATGGGCCTCTATCCTGATCTGCTGCCCGGCTACATCCCCGTTGAATCGGGCGATGCTATTCGCGCTGAATATGGAGCTCGAGTGCCGAAGCAGGCAGGCTTGGATCTGCCGCAGATGCTCGACGCGGCTGCACGCAACGACCTGGCCGCCCTCTATATTGTTGGCGACGATCCGGTGGAGCGCCTCGGTGTTTCTTCCGAAGGATTGCGCAACACATTTGTTGTGGTGCAGGACATGTTCATGACCGCGACAGCGAAAATGGCTGACGTGATTCTGCCGACATCGAACCTCTACGAGAAATCCGGCACCGTCACAAATACGTTTGGCGATTTGCAGCAGGTGAAAAAAGCCGCGGACCGCGCCGGCGTTCGATCGGACCTGGAATTGATCGTTCGCATTGCCGACACCATGGGAGAAGATGTGCACACGCTGGTTCCTTTCGGCAAAGGCGTGCGCGCAGATATGGGTCAATCCCGCGGAGCGCAATCGGGTGAAGCGGATCGCCACGGAATCTGGCTGGCGGCTCATAACCTTGAGCCGAAGCTCAGCCCGTTCGATCCGAATGCGATTCTTGACGAGATTCAACGCCTGGTTCCTGGATACGACTTCGATCGGATCGATCTGCTCGCCGGCGCAAGTCAGCGCGTCGCACCGGATGGTGCGGGCCTTGTACAAATCCAGCAAATCGGCAACCGACCGGATGGAGTGATGCCTTCGGGCGACACGCTGTTCACCTCCGGCACGTTAGGACGTTACAGCGAAAAGCTTAATGAAGTGGAAGTGTTTCAAGCGAAGAAAAGCATGGTCGCTGCAGACTGATGCACAGGTAATTCTTGAGGTCGGGCACGTCGTGCTTTTTGTGTGCGCACGAGTCATGAGGGTTTTGGAAGTGGAAATGATACGCACGTGAATATTCTGATCTTTGTTCTCCTGAACCTGCTGAAAGTCGCCGTGGTGACCGTCATCTTTTTGATGGCCGTCGCCTACACGGTACTTCTGGAGCGGAAGCTGGTAGGTCGCATCCAGAACCGCTGGGGACCTTCGCGAGTCGGCCCCTTCGGACTGCTGCAGCCGCTGGCAGATGGCCTGAAGCTTTTCTTAAAAGAAGATCTGATGCCGACTGCGGTGTTTCGCCCGCTGTTTATTCTGGCGCCCATCATCGCCTTATCCTGCGCGCTGATTTCGATCGGCGTGATCCCGTTCGGCGAAAATATTCGCTGGCATGGCGTCGACATGTTCCAGATCGCCGACCTGAATATCGGTCTGCTGATGATTCTTGGCGTCACCTCCATCGGCGTTTACGGCATCGCCCTGTCTGGGTGGTCGTCGAACAACAAATATTCCCTTCTCGGTTCGCTGCGCTCGTCCGCGCAAATGGTCAGCTACGAGCTTGCCCTGGGTCTCTCGGTGATTGGGATCGTATTGCGCACGGGATCGCTGCGTCTGCGAGACATCGTTGACCTGCAAAACACGCACGGCATTCTCTCGTGGAATGTTTTTGGCGGATTCCAATTTGTCGCCTTCTTTATTTATCTGTGCGCTGCATTTGCTGAAACCAATCGAACCCCGTTCGATCTGCCGGAGGCAGAGAGCGAACTGACCGCCGGATATCACACTGAATACAGTTCCATGAAGTTTGCCATGTTCTTCATGGCCGAGTACGCCAATATGATTACAGTCGGCTGCGTCGCCACCGTGCTGTTTCTTGGCGGCTGGTCGAGCCCCTTCGGCAATCTTCTTCCGGCGTTCGGCGGCCCCGTAGTGCAGGCGCTGCTGCCTGTATTCTGGTTTGTTCTCAAGGTGTTTAGTTTTCTGTTTCTTTACGTCTGGGTGCGCGGTACGTTGCCGCGTTTCCGCTATGACCAGCTGATGGGTTTCGGCTGGAAGTATCTATTGCCGATTGCCATCGTAAATGTGATGGCAACTAGTCTGGTGCTGGCATTCCATGGCTAATCATCCACAGGCATCCGCTGGAATTGGAAATCGATGAATGTAGCTGTCTTCATCCTCTTCGGACTTTTGTGCCTGGGCGGCGCGCTCAACCTGCTGCTGCAGCGGCACCCGATCAACAGCGCCTTGTCGCTGATCGTGGTCATGTCTTCGCTTGCTGTTTTGTACTTGCTGCTGGGCGCAGAGTTTCTTGCGCTGGCGCAGATCATCGTCTATTCCGGCGCCATTATGGTGTTGTTCGTTTTCGTCATCATGCTGCTGAATGCCGGCGAAGAGGAGCGTACTCACGGCAGCCGCGCGGCCTATCTCGCCGGCATTCCCGGCGTACTGGCACTGTTCACTGTACTCGCCTCGACGTTCCTCACATTGCGCATCAGTTTTGGTGGCACGCGGCTCGGCTCTTTCCTTGTTACGACCGGCGACTTGAGCCGCGTATTGTTCCGCAACCTTCTGCTGCCGTTTGAGGTCACGTCCATATTGATCCTGGTCGCAATTCTTGGCGCGGTCGTTCTCGCACGGAAGGAGCATTGAGATGACCGTGCCCATCGTCTGGTATCTGATCCTGAGTGCTGCACTTTTTTGCATCGGCATCTGCGGATTTCTGATCAAACGCAACGTCATTACCATTTTCATGTCGATTGAACTGATGCTGAATGCTGTGAACCTGGCCTTTGTCACCTTTGCCAATCACTGGCACCAGGTAAGCGGTCAGATTTTCGTTTTCTTCGTCATGGTCGTCGCCGCTGCGGAGGCGGCTGTCGGTCTGGCCATCATCATCTCGCTGTTCCGCTCACGCAATACATTGAATGTCGACCAGATCGACTTGATGAAACTATGACACCTTCTCTGCATCTATGGCTGCTGCCGTTGCTTCCACTGGCAGGTTTCGCGATCAATGCGATTCTGGGCAGACGTCTGCCGAAAGCGCTCGTTTCCGCGGTCGCGCTGCTGTTCCCTGCTGCAGCGTTCGTGCAGGTTCTGTGGATTGTGGAGCAGGTCCGTCAAGGTCTGGCGCTACCCTATCTCGAAAGCTTTGCCACTCCATGGATTGCTGTCTCGGGCTTTCACGCCAACTTCTCATTTCTGCTCGATCAGCTGACGCTGGTCATGCTGCTGGTTGTCACTGGAGTCGGTCTGCTGATTCACCTTTACTCCGTTGGCTACATGGCTGCCGAGGATGGCTACTGGCGCTTCTTCAGCTACATGAATCTCTTTCTGTTTTTCATGCTGACGCTGGTGCTGGCTGCCAATTTCCTGCTGATGTTTGTCGGCTGGGAAGGTGTCGGCCTCGTCTCCTATTTGTTGATCGGCTTTTACTACACCAAGGATTCAGCGGCGAATGCGGGCAAAAAAGCCTTCATCGTCAACCGGGTTGGCGACTTCGGATTTCTGCTGGCGATGTTCCTGATCATCGCTCACTTCGGCACGCTGAGTTTTCAGCAGGTATTTGCGAATATCACCGCGCATCCTGAATTGCAAGGCGGTTTCCTGACTGCCATCGCATTGTTGCTCCTTCTTGGAGCGACAGGTAAATCGGCGCAGATTCCACTCTACGTTTGGTTGCCGGATGCGATGGAAGGCCCGACTCCAGTTTCGGCGCTCATCCACGCCGCCACCATGGTGACTGCCGGCGTCTACATGCTGGCGCGCGCGCACGTTTTATTTGGACGCTCGCCGCTCGCGCTTGCGATCGTCGCCATCATCGGCGCGGCGACAGCATTCTTTGCTGCAACCATCGGAATTTTGCAGACTGACATCAAACGCGTGCTCGCTTACTCCACCATCTCGCAGCTCGGGTACATGTTTCTCGCCTGCGGCGTCACTGCTTACTCGATGGGAATTTTTCACCTGGTCACGCACGCGTTCTTCAAGGCGCTGCTCTTCCTGGCGGCAGGCAGCGTGATTCACGCCCTTGGCGGCGAGCAGGATATGCGAAATATGGGCGGGCTACGCAAGAAGTTGCCGGTCACCTTCTGGACCATGACAGCCGCAGTCCTGGCTATCAGCGGATTGTTTCCGTTTGCTGGATTTTTCAGCAAGGACGCAATTCTGGCCGCTGACTTCCTCACGCCGCACGATGGCAAAATCCTGTGGGCCATTGGCCTGATCACAGCAGGCCTGACATCGTTCTATATGTTCCGGCTGTGGTACATGACGTTTTTCGGCACTGCTCGTTACGACGAATCGACCGCCGGTCACGGCGAGCACGGCTCCCACGGCGTGCATGAAAGCCCCTGGGCCATGCTGCTGCCGCTCGTCATCCTTGGAATTCTTTCGCTTGCCGGTGGTTGGATTGGCTGGCCCACAGCCTTAGGCGGACATGATTGGATCGCACATTTTCTTGATCCCGTGTTCGAGAGTGCAGCCAACGTGGTCCCAACGGCCGCCACGACAGCCGCCGATGCTCAGCTGGATCGAATTCTTGCCGGCGTGTCCATGCTGGTCGCATTGTTTGGGTGGTGGCTCGCGGATCTGATGTATCGACGTAAGCCGCAACTAGCCGATCGCGCAGCGCAGAATGCAAAGGGGCTCTACACCCTGATCTGGAACAAATACTGGGTTGACCAAATTTATGGTGCGGTCGTTGTCCGACCAATTCTGGCGTTCTCAAGAAATGTTCTAGGACGCGGCGTTGAGACTGGCATTATCGATGGCGCAAATACAGCCCTGACGGCGACGGCCAATAGCGCAAGCTTCGGCATTCGTCGCATGCAATCGGGAAACATTCGTTCCTACGCCGGCTGGCTAGCGGCGGGCGCGGCAGCGGTATTGGTCGTGGTTTTATATCTGGCGCATTCGTTTTAGGTAAGGAAGGACTGTCAAGTTGAACGCAAGCATTCTTACATGGCTCACCTTTCTACCCGCGGCTGGCGCGGTGGTGGTGCTGTTGTTGCCGAGGCGGGGGCGCGCTCCCCAGGTATTTTCTCTACTGCTGACGCTGTTTCTCTTCGTGATGGCGCTGCATTTGCCGGCGCACTTTAACTACCATCAGCAGCAAGGTTTCCAGTTTGAACTAAATATTCCCTGGATCAGCAATCCTGCCATCCAGTATCACGTCGGTGTCGACGGGCTGTCGATGTGGCTGGTTGTGCTGGTATCTTTCCTGGCGCCGCTCGGCGTGCTCATCTCTTGGCGCGTGGTTCAAGACCGCACTCGCGAATTTTATGCGCTCCTTCTTCTGCAGCAGACAGCCATGTACGGCGTCTTCGTTGCGCTCGATTTAATCCTCTACTACGCGTTTTGGGAACTATCAATTGTTCCCCTCGCCCTGCTGATCGGCATGTATGGCCGCACCAATGGTCGCGGCGCTGCCATCAAATTCTTCCTCTATGCCTTCATTCCTTCCGCGCTCTTGCTGGTCGGAATGCTGTGGCTCTATGGGCAGACAGGCACGTTCGACCTGGTCCAGCTGCAGCTGCAAATGCATCAGTGGAACGGAGCGCACGCGACTGGCCTGTGGATTACATCGCTCGCGTTCTTGCTCGCCTTCGCGGTCAAGGTACCGGTATTTCCTCTGCACGGCTGGCTGCGCGATGGCATCAGCGAAGCTCCTACAGCCGTCGCGATGATTCTGGCCGGCAAGCTCGGCCTGTACTCCCTGCTGCGCTGGCACGTCGGACTTTTCCCCACCCAGGCCGCACACATTGCACCATTGATGGTCGTGCTCGGCGCCATCGGCATTCTGTATGGGGCCTTAATGGCGCTGGTGCAGACAGATCTTGAAGCGTCTTGCAGCCTACGCCACGTTGAGTGCGGTCAGCTTCATTGTGCTTGGCATCTATGCCTTCACTGCTGCCAGCATGGATGGCGCAGCCTATCAAATCCTGAATGAAAGCGTGTCGGCGAGCGCGTTCTTCATGTTGCTTGGCATTCTGTATGAGCGCTATGGAACCTACGATATGGGTCGACTCGGCGGGATCGCGACCAAACTCCCGGGCCTCGCGGTACTTTTCGTCATCACCACCTTGTCGCTGATCGGGCTGCCATCGCTGAATATCTTTGTGGGAGAATTCCTTATTTTGAGCGGCAGTTTCCAGACCCATCCGGGCATCACTTCCGCAGCCACGCTGGGAGTGATCCTCTCCGCCTCCTACATGCTGTGGATGGTGCAGCGCGTGTTTTATGGCAATCCGTCAACTGGCGTTGCATCCGTCTCGGTCAAGGATGTCAATTGGCGCGAACGAGCCGCCGTATGGCCTACGGTTGCGCTGATGATCGCCATGGGAGTCGCCTCGACGTTCTGGATGCATGCGATTGATCTGACAGTTCCTGCGATGGCGGTCGCCCCCGAAATTGCTTTGTTTGGACCTGACACGGGTACCCTAGTGCGCCTCATACAGTCCCGTCAGGTCCACCTGAAATCGCATACGACGACCCGGGAAGTGGCCCGATGAATCCGTCGATGAACTCCTCTGCTGTCGCTCCTGCACTGCGGATTTTGCCGGAAATTCTGATGACCCTCACCGGCGTGCTGGTCATGCTGGTAGAAGCGGTCTTGAAGCCGAAAACCAGCCGCAAGCCGCTCGGCATCCTCGCCATTCTTGGCACACTGGCGGCCATCGCGGCTAGTGTGTATCAGCTTTCTCTCCCTGCCGGAACAGCATTTTTCGGCACCGTGCAGTCGGATGCATTTAGCGTCTTCTTTCACCTGGTAATCGGTGGCATCGTCCTGGTGACGCTGCTGATCTCGCTCGATTATTTCGAGGGCCACACCAGTTATGTCGGCGAGTACTACGCGCTGGTCCTGTTCGGCGCGACAGGCATGATGCTGATGACCTGCTCGGTCGAGCTGCTCATGGTTTTCATCAGCCTGGAAATTTCGTCCATCTCCACCTACATCCTCGCCGGCTATCGAAAACGCAGCGCGACCAGTTCTGAAGCCTCCATCAAGTACTTCTTGCTGGGATCTTTCGCCACCGCATTTTTTCTCTACGGCATCGCGCTCTGTTTTGGCGCTACCGGCTCGACGAATATCTATGAGATCGCGAAAGGTGTCGCCGGCGGAGCATCGCCGCTACTGTTGACCATCGCCTTCGGCATGATGCTGATCGGCCTCGGCTTCAAAGTATCGCTGGCTCCGTTCCATGTGTGGACGCCCGACGTCTACGAAGGCGCGCCGATCCCGGTGGTTGGATTAATGTCGACGGCCCCCAAAGCAGCCGCCTTTGCCGTACTCCTACGCATCACCTACGGCGCGTTTGGAACGGCGACCCACGTCTGGATGCCGATGGTCTGGATTCTAGCCGTGCTGTCGATGACGATTGGCAACCTGGGCGCACTCACGCAGCGCAATGTGAAGCGCATGCTGGCCTATTCCTCGATTGCGCATGCCGGATATCTGCTGGTTGCTTTCACCGCGTTGGCTCCCATGGGCATTGCAGCCGCCAGTTTCTATACCGCTGCCTATGCCGCCATGAATGTCGGCGCATTCGGCATTATCGGCTACCTTTCCGGTTACAACGAATCCAGAACCGATCTCAGCGATTTTTCTGGTGTGGCGCGACGCCACCCGGTGGCGGCGGCAGCCTTCGCCGTATTTCTAATTTCGCTGATTGGCATTCCCTTCACCGCCGGCTTCTTCGGGAAATTTTATGTATTCACCGCAGCAGTCAATTCGGGAAATGCGTGGCTGGCAATCCTGGGCCTGCTGAACAGCGGTGTGGCGGCGTTTTACTACCTGCGCCTGCTAGGGCAGATGTATATGGTGCCTGCATCGCCCGCGGATAACCGCGAGGCTGACAAGGTCCATGCGCGCCCTGCATTTGTGCTCGCCATGGCAATCCTGGTGCTGGCTGTATTTGTATTGGGAATCTTCCCGGGACGCTTCCTCGACCTGGCACGTGCCGGCGCCTCGACGTTTACGACGCAGCCAAATCTGGCGTCGCAGGTGCTCCCCGCCGAAATGCCGCAGCGATAGCGCATTCTCCAAGGGAATTCGCTCGAATCGGCGCATCCATTCAATGTGGCAAGATAGATACGCGGATATCAGCTTCGTTTCCGGCATACAAACACAAACGGCCCCCGTTGCCGGAGGCTGTTCGCGTGAAGCTTGAAGTTTCTTACTTTACCTTGATGAAAATAATGGCGAAAGTGAACAGCGCCAGCGACTCGATAAAGGCCAGGCCGAGCACGAGAAACAGGAAAATTGCCGGCCGCGCGCCGGGATTGCGAGCAATCGCCAGTGAGGAAGACCCCACCGCGTATCCCTCACCCAATCCGCAAAGTCCGGAGGCAATCGCCATCGAGATGCCAGCTGCAATCGCCACCATACTGGCATGGGAGGAATCGCCGCCACTGGCTTGCGCAAAGGCTGGAACGGCCAGGCACAGCACCGATAGCATCATAAAAACTTTTTGCATGGTACGCATGTATGTAACTCCGATAGTTTCTTAAGATCTCCCGCCAGTGAAACTTGGACGCCTGCCCTGCTGCGTCCCCAGGCTCACCTTCGGGGGTACTACCGCTGGAGGGGAATGCAAACTCCAGCAAAACTTGAAATCCTAGTGCTCGTGCGCAATCGCCTGTCCAATGTAAATGGAGGCCAGCATCATGAACACATACGCCTGAATCAGTGACACCAACAGGTGCAGCATAATAAACGCAACCGGTAAGAAGACAGGAATCAGCATGAATGAAATCAAAATCAACAAATCGCTGGCAAACATATTCGCGAAAAGACGAACCGTCAGTGACAGCACGCGCGCCATGTGAGAGACCGGCTCAATCAAAACCATCAGTGGAGAAAGCCACCAAACGGGCCCGACAAATTGCTTGACATACTTTGCCTTGTTTTCTTTCAGGCCCTGCCAGTGATAATAGAAAAAGGTCACCAACGCGAAACCCAGCGGCACCACTGGGGTGGCAGTCGGCGTTTCGACATCCGGCACCAGCCCCAGCAAATTGTTGACCAGCACAAACATGACCAATGCCGCCAGGTACGGCACATAGACCTTGTACTTGTGACCGATGATGGGCTCTGTCTGGTTGGTGACGAACTCTTCCACCATTTCCGCCAGCCGCTGCGGCACGCTTGGCTTTTCCACGCTCAACGTCAGCCGAACCAGAATGAAGAAGATCAGCAGGATCAGAAACGCGATGATCTCCATGGTGAACACGCCGTTGATCGGTGCCGCCGGGTTAAGCGGCGGACGGCCAATCCAGTTCAACATGGCCGTCACCGGCCCGGCGAACAGCTGGTTCAGTATGTGGGCAAGGAAATGTTGGAGGGGCATCGTTCGTACTTTCTATCCAGGTTCTTTAAGCTTTGGTGCTTCAGGGCAACGTCGGATCGATAGGCAGGATCATCCGGTCCGAAACACCAGCCGGATCGATTCCACCGTCAGGGCAAGCAGAGATACAGCCAGCCCAGCCAGCAACGCATAAACAGAGCCATGCAAACTGTTTAGACTAGCATATAAGAGCACACCCGCGACTGCCAAACGCAGGAAAAACATTACCAATACGCGGCCCATAGGAACTGGGGTGCGGCCTTCTTCCATTCTGGACATCATCGCAGAAAGTAATTGCAGCCATTCCACAATGCCGGTGGCAGAAATGGCCACGCCGATGACAAACGTCAGGCATGTCCGCCAGCCCAGCCAGGCCCACAGAATCGGGGACGCCACCAGCACGGCTGCCCCGGCAAGGATGAGGGCGCGGCGAAGTGTACGACGAATATCTTCTTCATTAAACTGAATCAAACTGCCCGGCGGCGGCGGCGGGACGGTCTGTGGCGGCTTGGATTCCATTGCCGAGACGGGCGTACTGGTTTCAGGAGTCATTGATTGTCGTCGCTGCGATTGGCGTGGTTGGCCATACGAATGACCTGAACAAAGCCGGCGGCAATTCCCACTGCCAGGCCAGCAATTCCAATCCAGGATTGGTGCAGTTTGTGGTCGAGAAAATCCCCGATCGCCCAACCGACAATGCAGGAAATCGGCAGCACCAGCGCAATCTGGATCATCGATTCCGCTTGCACGAATTCTCGCAGGGCGATCTTACGCTGATTGTCGGGCTTCTCGGGTGTCGGCATAGGGTTCAGAAGGGTTCGGCCGGTTTCGCCAGTCCCTTGCCAAGCCTACAACAACTGCCCACGAAGGCAAAGTACGTTGTAGCAACGCCGAATGCTCCCGCACGAATTCCGTTCAAGCACTCTTTTCCGGAATCTGCGCTCGCAGCTTTTGCATTCGGGCGAAGAGGTCTCGCTGCAACGCGGCATGCTGCGGATTGCCGTAGAGATTCTGCGTCTCCCCGGGATCGTCAACCAAGTCATACAGTTCAAATTCCTGCGGTTTCATATAGTAGTGGATCAGTTTGTAGCGCTCTGTACGAATCCCGCGATTCGGCCGCACATTTTCCCACCCCGGATATTCGTAATACTCATAGAGCCATTCCTTTCGCCACGGAGAGCTTTCGCCCTTCGCCAAGCCAACAAGACTCTTCCCCGGCATGTGCGCTGGCACAGGAAGGCCGGCAAGATCCAGTATTGTGGGCGCAATGTCGATGTTGAGCACCATCTCCTGACGAACACCGCCGGCTGGGATGTTCTTTGGATAGCGAATCATCATGGGAACTCGGATCGACGGCTCATGCATCAGCCGCTTGTCGAACAAACGCCACTCGCCCAGAAAGTACCCGTGGTCTGAAGTAAAAAAGATGGCGGTCTCATCCATCTGTTTCGCCTTCTCCAGTTGCTGAAAAAGCCTGCCAATGTTTTCGTCCACGGCTACCAGGCCGGCGTAATAATCCTTCACAAGCTCTTCCAAACTGCGCGCATCATCGTCCA
Source organism: uncultured Acidobacteriota bacterium (assembly GCA_963821145.1). Lineage (GTDB taxonomy): Bacteria > Acidobacteriota > Terriglobia > Terriglobales > Acidobacteriaceae > JAKAAZ01. The sequence continues at coordinate 199,657 of CAWGCV010000019.1, read as the reverse complement.
GATCGCTTTGCGTTCCAATCTTGTTATGCGCGTCTGCGAAGCAGCGAGGTTTCCCCGGGTATCCCTTCGCGTCGTCATCAAACGTGGCCGGCTTGGGGATGGGAACTCCGTTGTACAAATCGAGGTGGCGTCTCGCGCGATAGAACGGGGCATGCGGTGTCTGATACCACACCAGCAGGCAGATCGGCTTCTCGTGCGGCTCATTCAGCCACGCCAGTGCTTTGTCGGTGACCAGGTCATCCGCATATTGGTTGTTATAGGTCACCGGCTCGCCGACGACTCCCTTGCGGCCTTCTCGAAAAGTAGGAAAGTAATAATTCGTGACGGCAGCATTGAAACCGAAATAGTAGTCCCAATAGCGCTCTCGCACGCCATTCTTCACGTGGACTTTCCCGACAATCGCGACCTCGTATCCAGCTTGATGCAGCAAATCAGTAAAAAGTGGAATATCGGCGGGCAGCGGCTGATCAAGATCCTTATCGTTTGGATTGCCGAGCGCCCCGGTTGTTTTCGAATAAAGGCCCGTCAGTGCGGTTGCACGTGCGGGCGCACACAAGGCGTTCGTACAAAAAGAATTTGTGAACCTCACGCCCTCCCTGCCAATCCTGTCCTGGTTGGGAGTCTTCAGCAGCGGATTCCCTGCAAGCCCAAGCGCGTCGGCACGCTGGCCTTCGGTATAGATGAAAAGCAAATTGGGCCGCTTCACGTTGCTACCAGGCGCAGCCAGGCCAGGCATCGCCGACGTCAACATTGTTCCCGCGACTGCAATACCTCCCTGAACGAACTCGCGCCGCGTGGTCGTTCCTGTGGCCTCAGCGTCATCATCGGATAGCATTCGTATGTCTCCTGATTCGTGAGTGGGATTTCGCCTCAGTCTCTTCGTATGTGCGAATGAATATCATCCTTCCAGACCCAAGAAAGAACTGGCAAGATCCGACCGTTTTTCCGTCTCGGAGCATAGTACGATTACGGCACACGAGAAATCCCCCGCAAATGCTGATCGAGGAAATTCCTGCAACTGGGGAGGAAGCTTGCGCCACGCATCCCTGTTTCTGTCCGTTCTTTTTCTTTTGCCGGCTATTGCCTGTTCGCCTTCTGCACGGGCCCAACAACAGAACCCGCCAGCGATGCTGGGATTTTCTGCAGCCGACGCCAAGACCGAAGCCGATTTAGAGAAGCGTTTTTCCGCCATCCCCGATCCAGAGCGCATGCGAGCCAATATGAAGCTGCTGAGCGCGCGCCCACATCACGTGGGATCGCGGTACGACAAGCAAAACGCGGAATGGATCCTGGCGCAATACAAAAAATGGGGCTGGGATGCCCACATAGAGACCTTCCAAGTTCTCTTCCCCACACCAAAAACGCGTTTGCTGGAGATGGGAAATTTCCATGCCACGCTGGAAGAACCTGCAGTCGCCGGAGATCCAACCAGCAATCAAAAAGACGAACAACTGCCGACGTACAACGCGTACTCTCCCGATGGAGATGTGACCGCGCCGCTGATCTATGTGAACTACGGCCTGGTTGAAGACTACGAGCAGTTGGCGCGCTACGGCATCTCTGTCAAAGGCGCGATTGTTATCGCACGCTACGGCGCTTCCTGGCGAGGCATCAAGCCGAAAATTGCCGCGGAACATGGCGCGGTTGGCTGCATCATTTACTCCGATCCGGCTGACGATGGGTATGCCGTCAACCAGGTATTCCCCGACGGCCCCATGCGCCCGGCGGAGGGTGTGCAACGCGGCAGCGTGCTCGATGCGCCGTCCTATCCCGGCGATCCGCTCACGCCTGGGATCGGCGCGACCACCGATGCGAAGCGTTTAAAGCGCGAAGATGCGCCTTCCCTGCCGAAGATTCCCGTTACTCCGATCTCCTATCAAGACGCACAACCATTGCTGGCGGCGCTGCAAGGGCCTCCTGTTCCCGCCAATTGGCGTGGCGGCCTCCCCATCACCTATCGAATTGGCCCGTCGAAGACGAAGGTTCACCTGAAGCTTGCGTTCAACTGGGACCTGAAGCCTGTGTATGACGTCGTCGCGACCATTCGCGGTTCAGAGGAACCGGACGTCTGGGTGTTGCGCGGTAATCACCATGATGCGTGGGTTAACGGAGCTGACGATCCAATCTCGGGCCAAGTCGCGCTGCTGGAAGAGGCTCGCGCCATCGGCCAATTGGCCGCAACTGGATGGAAACCGAAGCGGACCATCATGTACTTCTCCTGGGATGGCGAAGAGCCTATGCTTCTTGGCTCAACCGAGTGGGCGGAGCAGCATGCTGCCGAGCTTCGCAAGCACGCCGCGGTCTACATCAACAGCGACGGCAACGAGCGCGGCTACCTTGCGGCCCAGGGTTCACACTCGCTGGAACCACTGGTGAATCAAGTCGCACAATCCGTAACCGATCCCGAGACCAACGTCTCTTCATGGCAGCGACTACGCGCGTGGGAGCTGTTGAATGGCTCTCCGGAGGTCCGCAAAGAGGTCTCGACGCGCAACGATCTTCGCATCGGGCCGCTCGGCACTGGATCTGACTTCACCGCGTTTATCGATCACCTTGGCGTCGCTTCTCTCAATGTCAGCTACGGTGGCGAAGACAACGGCGCCGGCGTCTACCATTCCATCTACGACGATTTTTATTGGTATTCGCATTTCGCTGACTCAAACTATGTCTACGGTCGTGCGCTCGCACAGACCGACGGTGCGCTGGTTCTTCGGATGGCGCAAGCAGATGTATTGCCGTACGATTTCGCGTCGCTGGCCGACACGCTCCACATCTACGATCGTGAAGTGAAAGATCTGCTCGCAGATCGGCAGAAAGAGGCGAAGGAGCGCACCGCTGCGCTGCAGATGAATGCCTACGCCTTGACCGACGATCCGAGACATCCAATGGTCGCTCCTGCACCGCTGGCCACGCCGCCCTATCTCAACTTCGCGCCGCTCGATAATGCGCTGGCGTCGCTCGACAAGTCCGCCGCGCACTTCAATGAAGCTCGATCCCGTGCGTTGACCGGAAACATCCCACCAGAGCGTCTGTCCGCAATCAATCAGGAGCTGACTCAGGCTGCTCGCAAACTCACCAATCCGCAGGGTCTGCCCCGTCGTCCATGGATGCAGAACCTGATCTATTCTCCCGGTTGGTACACGGGATACGATGCAAAAACGTTGCCGGGAGTTCGCGAGGCCATCGAGCAGCGCCGCTACGACGAAGCCACCGCACAAATCGTTCTCGTCGCTCAGGCAATTCAAGACGAAGCCGCTTTTGTTGAACATGTAGCCGACGAGCTCGATAACGCAGCAACGGCAAAATAATCTCGCGCTTCAGTGGGAGGAACGATATGAAGATCATCGCTCGAACAGGCGCTTTGGTTTTCTTAGCTTCGGCAACGCTGCTCGCTCAGCAATTTGCTTCGGTGCCCGGGCAAGGCCGCTCCATGGTCGTCACAAAGTTCGGCATCGTTGCTGCGCCACAATTTCTGGCGTCACAAGCCGGCGCCCACATTTTGGAAGAAGGCGGAAACGCGATCGACGCTGCCATTGCCGCCAATGCGGTCATGGGCGTTGTGCAACCCTACGTGAACGGCATGGGTGGCGATCTGTTCGCGCTGTACTATGACGCGAAGACTGGCAAGCTCTATGGACTGAACTCCAGCGGATGGACACCGAAAGCGCTCACCATCGACTATCTGAAATCCCATCACATCGAGCGCATCGATCCCATCGGAGTTCACAGCATCGACATCCCCGGTGCTGTCGCTGGCTGGCAAGCATTGAAAGATCGCTTCGGTACGATGCCGTTCAGCAAAACGCTGGCACCGGCGATTTACTATGCACAGAACGGATTTCCGCTAGCGGAGCGCAATGCACGCTACTGGGTTAGCAAAAGAGACATGCAGCAGCCGGGATATAAAGAAACCTATCTCCCGGACGGAGTGGCGCCCCAGATTGGCGATCTGTTCAAGAATCCCGCGCTCGCCAACTCGCTGCGACAGGTTGCGGCGCATGGCAGAGATGCCTACTACGACGGCCCCATGACCGACACCATGGTCAAGTTTCTGCGCGCCCAGGGCGGTACGCATACGCGCGAAGACTTCGCGGACTTTCAACCGGAGTGGGTGGATCCAATCTCCACTACCTATCGCGGATGGACCGTCTACGAGTTGCCGCCGAACGGACAAGGTGTCGCCGCGTTATCCATGCTGAACATCATGGAGCAGTTCCCCATGGCGAAGTACGGACATAATTCTGCCGACGCATTGCAGGTGATGATCGAAGCGAAAAAACTGGCATACGCGGACATGTACCGCTACGTCGGCGACCCTCGCTTTACTCCCATTCCTGTCCAGCAAATGCTCTCGAAAGATCTTGCCAGGCAGCGCGCGAAATTGATTGACATGCATCACGCATCCTGCCAGGTGCTGCCATCCGACCTGACGGAGTACCTGAACGCCCATGGCAAAACGACCATCTATCTTTCCACCATCGATAAAGACGGAAATATCGTCTCGCTGATCCAGAGCAACTACGAAGGCTACGGCACTGGAATGGTGGCTCCCGGACTGGGCTTCTCATTTCAAGATCGTGGAGCTGGATTCAGCCTCACGCCGGGTCAACCGAATTCACTGGCGGGACACAAGCGCCCGCTCCACACCATCATTCCAGCCTTCATGGAAAAGGGAGACATTCGAATCGGGTTCGGCATCATGGGCGGTTGGAACCAGGCGCAAGCGCACGCACAGTTTGTTGCCAATGTTGTCGATTATGGGATGAACGTGCAGGCTGCGCTGGAACAACCCCGATTTACCAAGCAGACGTTTGACGGCTGCGATGTCCAGATGGAACCCGGAATCCCGCAGGCAGTGCGCGAAGAACTGACCAAGCGTGGACAGCAGATTGAGCTGTTGGAGCCGTTTTCATTCACCGTTGGGCAAGGCGAAGCCGTGGTCCGCGACACCAAACGCGACGTCAATTTCGCCGGATCAGACCCACGTTCCGACGGAGAGGCCATCCCGCAAGAGCCGCCTACAAAATAACCCTTGGCGTTGTACCGCGACGAAGGTGATCAGTAATTCGGCAAATCAATTTTGTCGGCAAGCCCGCTGCCAAGTGCGAGATTTGCAATCCATGGAATTGCCATCAGGTTGAAAATCTGATTCCGCAGGTAGAGCGCGAACTTCGATTGTGGTGCGAAAGATGAAGCAAACCGTAGCGCCGCGTCCTGCTTCTTTTGTACGAAGGGTCCAAACAGATTCTGATAGCGCGTGAAGGCCACGCGATGATCGCCTTTGCAGCGAGACAACTCCCCAGCGAGGATATACGCCGCAATCATTGCCAGCGCAGAGCCCTGGCCACCTAACAGCGAAACGCAGAAGGCGGAGTCGCCTACTAATGTCACTCTGCGCCGACTCCACAGACCTTGCGTCGGATCCATGCGGATCTGGCTCACACGATCAAAATAAAAATCTCTGGTTGAGTCCAGTATCTTCAATATCTGTGGGCACTCCCATCCACTGTTTTCGAATCGCTTCTTCAGCTGCGCTTTCTGACCCTCGGCATCAGTCGGACCACTTACGCTACCGTCTGCGAAGGTGAAGAGGAACATGGTCTGGTTGTCGCGCATGGTAAATCGCGCTGCCTGCTGGCCCACTTCCGTATACATCACGTAGACCAGTTCATCACGCGGCACATACCGGTCGACGACAAATGCTGCTACCTTAAAACCGAGATATTTTTCGAATTGTTTTTCCGCTCCAAAAGCGAGTTCGCGGACTCGCGAATGCAGTCCGTCCGCTCCTACCATCAGGTCGAACTCGCGAATCTCTCCCGACGTGAAATGAACGCGAACCCCTGCGCGAGTCTGCTCAATTCGGTCCACACTGGTGCCGAAGATGGTTTCAACCTTGCCGTCGATCGTACTGAAGATGGACGAGGCAAGTTCGGTCCTGGGCAGGCTCACGTATCGCCCGTGAGTCAGACGAGAAAATGCATCCACCGGAAATCCAGCCACTCGCTTTCCGTTACGATCGACCACCCATAATTCTTGGACCTTGTAACCCTTGCTCTGAATCTGGGGCAACAGCCCCATGCGCTCGGCGATATCGAACCCTGCACCCCAGAAATCGATGATGTATCCCCCAGTCCGTAAATGGGGTGCCGCCTCCACCACAGTCGGTTCAAATCCGAAGTGAGCCAACCAATAGGCCAAAGCCGGACCGGCAACGCCCGCTCCCACGATTAACACGCGCATTCTTTTATGGTATGCAAGGGGTTTCGCCGATGTCCAAAGAAGCTCTAGGACTCTGGCTCGGAAGATGCGTCTCGGGCGCGTCGTTCTTCTTCCGTTAAAGGCGCATTCACGTCCAAAAGTCCGGGAGGGAGGCGCATCTCGAGGCGCCGGCCTGCCAGATCGATTTTGACGACATAGGCCTTGGCGAAAGGAATTTCGTATTCAATTCCGCCCACGCCACCAACCATGAGTAGATCGACGGTTTGCGGTTGGCGAACGACGTCTCGAATCGTTCCGAGGACGCAAATGGGAGCTGCTTCTCGGCCCGATACATCCACGCACTGACAGCCAATCAGGTCGCTGACGTAGACCTCGTCGGATTGAAGTGGCATGCGATCTTCGTAGCGGATCACCAGGTCTGCACCGCGCAACGCCTCTGCTGCGGAGATGGAATCCACCTGGGCAAATTTCAATACCACTTTGCCTTTGTGCAGCCAGGAGTGCTCGAGACGTATTGGTGTCACAGGCAGATGATCGCTGCGCCATAGAAATGCGCTCTGCATTCCCGCAAATCGATCGGGAAAATCGGAAAGGATCTCCGCCAGCACTTCGCCACGACGTCCCTGAGGTCGAATCAAGCGGGCGATGTGTACCCAGGTTTGCTCTGCGACTGGCTTAGAGTCTGTCACAGCGTCATTGTTGCACGTGGGGGGAGCACGTTGCATACTGCAGACTCAACCGAGAAATTCTACGATGAAACAGAATCCGCCTTGGCTTCTTCTACAATCTCCAGGCTGTATCGATGATGAAGCTTAACGCTGACTGCTCCTAGAATCGTTCGTAACGATCTAGCGGTCCGTCCTTGCTTGCCAATGACCTTTCCTACATCTGTGGGATCGACCCTCAGTCGCAAGACGGTGCCAGCTTCATTCGATGTTGCGTTGACTGAAACTTCTTCCGGCTTATCAACTAACGAACGGGCGATTGCCGTAATTAACTCCACTGCAGACGGCTCCGCAGAACTCTCTGACATGCTTAACCCCATAAAGTGAAACGTTTGAAATCTGATGCGTTTATACCGAATTAAAAACGATTTGTCTGCTTATTTATGGTTTACTCATTAGTCACTAATGAGGTTACTATTCTGCAGAAACAGAGCAACTCGGTTTTAGAAATCTTGCAATTTGGGCAGAAAACGTAACTCTATGGGCCAGAAAAAGCCAATTCAAGAATCAACTGAAGAGCGCGGCCCGAGGACCGCGCTCCTAAATATCTCGGCGCTTTTTGTTTGCGCCATCAAAATTTCCCGCCATTCCGACCTAGCTGGCTTGGGGCACCGGTGCCGAGGCCTTCTCAACCAGCTTGTTCACCCGATCGGAGAGCTGGGCACCTTTGCCCGTCCAATAGTCCACGCGATCTTTTTTCAAATCGACGGTTGCGGGATTGGTCCGGGGATTGTAGGTTCCAACCACTTCAAGAGAGCGTCCATCGCGGGCACGATCTTTCTCGATCACAACGATTCGGTAGTACGGTTTCTTGCGAGCGCCAACGCGCGAAAGACGGATCATCAACACAGCTTATATATTCCTTTCTGATAGCAGGAGAGAAGGCAGAGTGATCTCTGCGTGGACGGACTCCGTCCCTTGGACCCTGAACCTACAGTATCGTGGATTTTTGGCCCGGATGCAAGCGGTCCGATCGACCCACGCCGGCAATCACTGCGAGAATTTCCGCAGCAGACGCCATACATGGAAGGAATTCACGATCAACGTACATCCAACGAATGCTGGCATACCCCGCCGCCGCTGGCGAATAGCATGGTTGCTCGCCCTCGGCGTGATGATCAGCTACCTGGATCGCGTGAATATCTCTGTCGGCCAGCAAGCGCTGCACCACGCCTTCGGCCTGACCACCATCGCCTTTGGCTATCTGTTGGGAGCCTATAGCTGGACCTACGCTATGCTGCAGCTACCCTCCGGCGTCCTGCTGGATCGCTTCGGCTTGCGTCGTGTCGGCGTCGTCAGCTCCTTTATCTGGAGTGTGGCTACATTTGCGACCGCAGCTTCGCAGGGTGTCGCCAGCATATTTTCCTCACGGCTTCTCCTCGGCGTCGGTGAATCGCCCATCTTTCCACTTAGCGCAGCCGCCATCGGTCGTTGGTTTCCCCAAAACGAACGCGGCTTACCAACCGCAATGTTCGATGCCGCCGCCAAATTCAGCCCCGCACTCGGCATTCCTTTTGTCGGCCTGCTTCTGATTCGCTTTGGATGGCGTTTCAGCTTCGCATTCACCGGCGTTCTGAGCCTGTTATATTTCGCGCTGTTTACCAGAATCTACCGCAACCCGCCGGACGATCCTAATCTCACTGCCACGGAGCGAGAGCACATCTGCAGCCATCAAGAATCGACGACAACCGCCAACCCTGTCGAATCTTATCCACTTGGTTATCTGCTGCGACAACGCAAAATTCTCGGCGCAATGATTGGGTTCGCCACCTACAACTACAGCTTTTACCTCCTGCTAACCTGGCTGCCGAGTTATGCGGTTGCGGGTCTGCATCTCTCGCTGGCACATGCCGTCTGGGCGGCCAGTGTGCCGTGGTTTTTTGCCGGCATCATCGACATCTTCGTCGGGGGCTGGTTGGTTGATGCGCTGATTCGCACGGGACGCAACGCTGCCCGCGTGCGTCGCACGGTTCTTTTAGTGGGAATGATTTGCGGGCTCGGTGTCGCAGGTCCCGCGTTCACGCGCCATCCAATTCCCGCGCTGTTGTCGCTTTGCGTTGGGATTGGAGGGCTCTCGGCCGCCGCTCCGGTCGGATGGACCTTGCCGGGTATTTTGGTGCCGAACAGCAGTACAGGCAAGGTGGGCGGAATTATGAACTTCGGCAGCCAGATCTCTGCCATCATGGCACCCGTGATCACTGGGTATCTCGCCAGCTGGACACACAACTTCGCCGCAGCCTTTGCGTTGGCAGCCGTTCTCCTGCTGCTTGGAACGATGAGCTATGCTTTTCTGCTGGGGAAAATTGAACGGATCGACACTTCGCAAATGGACGCTATCAAGACTTAGGTCGTTTGCGGTTCGCCAATAACTTCCTGCGTTCAGCGACTAATTTCCTTCGCGCGGTCGGTGGCATCGCCAGTGCATCTTTTGTGCGCTTCGGAAGTTTTGCGTAGACCAGATCACGTCCATGCGCGAGCAAACCGATTAATTCGCGACTTGGAATCGCGTCCCAGCGCGTCAACGCCACCCAGAAAACCCGCGCCATGTACGGCGCCGGAATAACACCATCAACCTCCAATAACTCCGAATAGCGCTCTTGCCCGGCGGCGAAAGAAATGACGCCTTTGCCGTCTTCATCCAGGTTGACCAGTGCGAACATTTTGCCGCCGATCGCTTTATCTCCCACCCAGAAGACAAGGTTCGCACCCCATTGCATCGTCTCCTCGACATGTGGCAACTCCAGAAGAGCTTCGCGAATCTGTTCAGCGTCCATCGATCGCAACTTTCCATTTGTTGAAGCGCCGCTTTATTGCGGCGCCGGATAGGTTTTGCTCTGCCCCGTACGTGAGTTAAAGACCACCAGCTTGCCGTTTGGGTAGGCGAGCAACCGAATGTAGTGGCCGTCGGTGCCGCCATTCGCGCCTCTTACGTTCGCGATGTAGGACGTCGCCACATTGTGCTCTGCGCCGCCTTCGTCGGAATAATGCAGCTGCCAAAGATCCTTGATTCGCGGCGATTTCTCAATCGTCTCCCACGGTGCCGAAGATCCGCCCTTCTTTTCGCCGTTGTCCATGATTGCCACTCGAGGCGCGATACCGTTCACAAACGCGGGACTACTGCTCGGATACCAGCCGTGATGTGAAACGACGTACACGTCCATTTGTCCCAGCTTGTTGTCGGCGCACATGAGCTGCATCTCTTTGTCCCAAGTTAGGTCGCCCAGATCCACCAGCCGCATTTTGCCGTACTGCATCACGAACCCAACCGAGCGGCCATTTTCGGTTTTGTCCGGCGGCCTCGTCAGACAGTTCTTGCAATAAGGATTGGGCTGCCCTGCGCCCGGCAGTGCGGTGTCAATGGTGTTGCCATCCGCGCTGACGATCGTCGTTGTCAAACCTGTCAACGGAATTGCCTCGCCAGGTTTCGCCAGGATGTGCTTCGCATGCGACTGCGCCAGCACAGACTGATAATTCTCATAACCTTGTTCCGTGACGGCGTCCGTCGTTTCGCGATTGACTCCGTGATCGATGAAGGTCTCGACACGAATTTTCTTAACTAGGTTGGGAACGCCGCCCACATGATCCACATGAAAGTGTGTGATCAGCAAATAGTCGATGTGGTCGAGACCCGCCTGCTTCGCTGCCTCCATGATGCGATTTGCATCGCGATCATCATTGTCGGGCCATCCCGTGTCCACCAATAAAGACTGATGCGATGGAGTGACGAACAGCGTCGACTGGCCGCCTTCAACATCAATGAAATATACGGTCAGCGGTTGCGCGAAGGTGACTGCATGCTTGCGGAAGTTCGGATTCTCCGTCTGTGCTCCAGCGGCAAACGTCACGATGAGCACCAAGCTCAGCGCAGCGAGAATGGCATTCTTAGGACGTTGGGGTGTTCTCAATGAATCCCTCTGACTCGCTTGAACCATACTCTCTCCTGTTTCACTTCCATTTGCTTAGGACGATGACTTGGCGCGCTTCACCGGCATGGCACGCATCGCTCCGGTCGAGATACCGCCGTCAACGAGCAAAGTCTGTCCGGTGATATAGCGGCTCTCCTCGGAAGCAAGAAACACAATCGCACCATCCAGATCCCCGGCCGCACCCGGTCTTTTCAACGGAATGCGGTCGACCAGATATTCAACCCACTCCGGGTCCTCGTAAAGAATTTTGTTTTGATCGGTCTTGAACCATCCTGGCGCGAGACAATTCACGGTCACCCCATATCTGCCCCACTCATCAGCCAGGCTCATTGTCAACTGACGTATGCCGCCACGGCTGGCTGTGTATGGTGCGAGCCCTGCATACCCCGCTACGCTGGTCACAGAGCCGATATTGATGATGCGACCATAGCCACGCGCAATCATCTTTGGTGCGATTGCCGTGGCGACAAAGAAACTGCCACGCAGATTTGTATCGATTACCTGGTTCCAGTCCTGCCAGGAAACATCCAGCGCAGGTTTGCGCACATTGCAACCTGCGTTGTTCACCAAGATGTCAATGGCGTCGTACGCTGCAAATGCCTGTTCAGTCATCGTGGCGATGCTGGCTTCATCGCGCACATCAAGCTCGAGCGCGACCGCCTTTCTGCCCATCGCGCGAATTTCCTCTTGAAACGGCAGCAGGTCTTGTTGCTTGCGGCTCGTGAGAATTAGATCCGCTCCACAGCGAGCCAGCGCCCGTGCACAAGACTGTCCCAGTCCGCGACTGGTGCCCGTGACCAGCGCAACTCGACCGCTTAGATCGAACATGCCTTTCGGCTGTTGTGCTGATTTGGCATTCATGCGATCGACCCCGGCGTGAGTACTACTTTCATCAAATTCGCTTCATGGGCATAGAGGCGTTCGAACCAGCGGGGCCCTTCTGTTAGGGGAGCGACCGCCGACAGCATCGGCGCAACATCGATCGCCTTGCTTGCCATCAGTTCCATCGCGTGCGAATATTCCCCTGCGGAAGCGCAGGAACCCTGCAGACGAATCTGCCGGGTAACGACACGCTGCAGCGGCAACGGCACTTCAGGCGCAAGGTTGCCGACAAGCGTCACCGTCGAATTTTTTCTTGCCGATGCAATCGCGGCGCGCACTGTAGCAGCTGTACCGACAGCCTCCAGGACGACGTCGACACCTTGGCCGCCGGTCTTATTGCGCACCTGCTCTGCAATCTCGTCGCTAGACGTTGCTGCGCTGGCCTGGATGGTTTCAGTCGCACCGAGTTTCTTTGCCAGTTGCAATCGTCCAGCGTCAATGTCGGTGACAAAAACATTGCCGCAGCCAGCCACACGCAGCGATTGCAAAATCAGCAGCCCGATCATTCCGGCGCCCACTACCAGTGCGCTGCTTCCGGTTTCAGGAGCAGTCAGGCTCACCGCGTGCAGCGCGACAGAGACCGCTTCGATCATGGCGGCGTTGGCAAAGCTGAGTGAATGCGGCAGCCGATACACGATGCGTGCTGGGACCGCGACATACTCCGCGAAAGCTCCATTGCGGCGATAGTCTCCGCAGGAGACACCCATCACCTCGCGACGATCGCACAGGTTGACCGCACCCTCTTTGCAATATCGGCAGCTTCCGCAGGAAATTGTCGAGTCGAAGGTGACGCGGTCACCGACTGAGAACCCACGAACGGACTCGCCCACCGCCGCGATCACACCCGCAGCCTCGTGGCCCATGACCAATGGAGGAATGCGGCGCCCAGTCGAACCGTCAAACCCGTGCACGTCGCTGCCGCAGATGCCGCAAGCCGCCACCTGGATCAGCACTTCGTCTGCCGCAGGAGATGGCACTGGCATGTCGACCAGTTGCAGCTTCCGGTATTCCGTCAATTGCAGCGCTAGCATCGGTTGACCAACGAAGCCATGGTAAACGATGCTCGACGGGATTCGAAAACGGTGCATCCAACCAGTCCGACGCATCGACAATCTTCCCAACGCTTCTTTGTAAGAGATGAACGTTCGAGGCGGGTCTGCGACAATTTACTTTTTATGCCTCACCAGCTAACCCAACTTGCGATTTGGATTTCCACCTGGCTGCTGTGCGGTCTGGTTTTCATTTTAATTTTGTGGCGGCCGCGTCGCATTCCGGAATATGTATGGGCGGTCGCCGGAGCCATGCTGCTGGTGCTGTGTCGCTTGCTGCCGATACGGGCGGCGTGGACCGCAATACGCAGTGGAACCGATGTATATCTCTTCCTTGCCGGCATGATGCTGCTTGCCGAACTGGCGCGGAATCATGGCGTCTTCGATTGGCTGGCAGCCGAAGCCATGGGCCATGCCAAAGGTTCTCAAACCCGCTTGTTTGTGCTGGTCTACGGCCTCGGGATTGTAGTAACAGCTCTGCTGTCCAACGATGCGACCGCTGTTCTCCTTACGCCCGCTGTTCTGGCCGTTGTTCGACGCGCGAAGAGTTCTCCGCTGCCTTACTTGTTCGCCTGCGCCTTCATCGCCAATGCAGCAAGCTTTCTTCTGCCAATTTCGAATCCGGCGAATCTGGTTGTCTTCGACGGCCAACTACCCGCACTGGGCGAGTGGATACGAATCTTTCTGGCGCCTTCCGTGGCCGCGATTGGGATGACCTTTATTGTGCTCTGGTGGCACAGCCGAGAAGACTTGCGGCCACCGATCCACGACGGCGAAGTTCCACCGCAGCTTGACGCAAGGGGGCGCCGTGCAGGCGTCGGAATTTTGCTAGCCGCGAGCGCGTTGCTGATCACCTCTGGGCTGGGCGGGCCGGTTGGCCCCGCTACATTCCTGGCAGGCATTTTGGCGATGTTCTTCGTTGCACGCACCGACCCGCGCGTGATGGCCGCAGCTTTGCGTTCGGTTTCCTGGGGAGTGATTGCGTTGGTGGCGGGACTATTTGTCATGGTGGCGGCGCTGCGAGAAGTAGGAGTCCTTGCGATGTCCGCACAAGCGTTGGAAGCAGCCGCCGCGTGGCCGCAGATCGTGGGCTTCAACGCAGTTGCTTTTGGATTCGGAATCGCCGCGAACGCAATCAACAATCTTCCCATGGGCTTGATCGGCGCAGCGGCCGTCGTAGCGGCTCACAGCACACGTGCACTGCACGCCGCTGTACTGCTGGGCATCGACCTGGGGCCGAATCTCTCCGTCACCGGATCACTCGCGACCATTCTTTGGTTGATCGCCATGCGTCGTGAAAACATCGAAGTGAGCGGCTGGCGATTCCTTCGCGTGGGAATTCTGGTCATGCCGCCCGCACTATTTCTCGCCGTCCTGGGGCTGGCGCTCACGCAGCATTGAAGCACGCCCCTCGGGTCGGCGCACTTCCACGGAAGATGAGCGGCGCAAATGGCCCATCGTTATGGATTCTTCTCGATATAGATCGCCTGGGGTGCGGTCAACTTGATGTCTCTGGCTTTCGACTGCACCTGCACCCTTTGCCAGCCCGTACCGCCAACAGTAAATGCCAACATATATTGACGGTCCAGCGATTGTTTGAACTGCTTCAAGAACGGCTCGAATGACACTGGGCTCGACATGGCCAGGCTGTAAAACTGGCCTCCAGTTTCATTCGCCAATCGCTGCAAATAGCTCTGACCCATCAGGGTACTGAAACTGGTCGATCCACCACCGGAAGTGTTGCGGAAGTAAATGGAGTAGACCAAGAGTCGTGCCTTCTGAGAGTCTCGAATCGCGGCCGCAAGATAGGGATCCTGCATGTCGCGCGACCTGTAATAAGGATCCTCTCCGTTGGTCACCATAAAGACCACGCGACGAGCTTTTTCTTGAGAGGGCCAATGCTTTGCCAGGTCGGACAAGCAGAAGTACGGGCTGCCCGTGATCCCAGGGATTCCATTCGTCAGGCGCAAAGAATCTGCCGCTAGCTTGTGATCCGCTGTCATCTTCTGCGCCATGACTGCGCGGCCATTGGACATATACGCAACCGCAATCTCGGTCGACGCTGGCAACCCGAGAATGAACTTCTTCAAGTCCGGGATCTGCAGCGCCAGATAGGACCGTGCGGATTCATCGAACATGAACACCAATTGCGTCGGCTCGGTAGCGTCCTTAATCGGGGTTACGCTCACGACATCGGCGGGGCGCCCTTTCACCTTCACCGTGATGTCTGCCTGTTGCAGGGGCGCTGCTGGGTTCGGTTTATCCGCGTTCACTGTGACGATCACCTGCGCCTGGCCTGCCATATTCTCCGTCTGTGCTACGGCAGAAAAACTAATTCCCAGACCCGCGCCGGCAATTGCAGCGACCAGAAAGGCACTCACAATGCGATATGTTTTCATACTTCCCTCCACCCATCGCTTCCCTTGTATTCCTCAAACAGCTCGCCGCGCAAGCCTGATTGAAGCGGCAAGCCGGGCGGCCAGAAAATCCAACCCTGCGCCGGTTAGACGCACCCTACACCCAATCGCTCGAATTCCCTTGGCATTTGCATGCAAAACAGCATGCTATACAGCCGTCTTGTATCGCATCTGATGCCATGCCCACGCATCCGCGATGATGTCGTCCAGCCGGGTGGATTTCGGCTTCCAGCCAAGTTCTCGACTGATTTTGTCGGAGCTCGCTACCAGGATGGCCGGATCTCCGGGTCGGCGCGGACACTCCTCGACCGGGATGGGATGACCGGTAACGCGGCGAACGGCCTCAATTACCTCTCGCACAGAGAAGCCCCGGCCATTACCAAGGTTATAGATCATGCGGTCTTTTTCTTCGAGTGCGGCGAGTGCCAATAAATGCGCATCGGCGAGGTCGCGGACATGAATATAGTCGCGTATGCAGGTGCCATCCGGCGTCGGATAATCGGTGCCGTAGATCCGAATGCTCTTTCTTCTGCCCAGCGCCACATCGAGAATTAGAGGGATCAGGTGCGACTCCGGTTCATGCGATTCCCCGCGTCCTGCAATGGCGCCAGCGACATTGAAGTATCGAAGACTCGCGTAGCGGAAGCCGTGAATGCGATGCAACCAGGTCAGCATCTGTTCCACCAGCAACTTCGATTCGCCGTAGGGATTGGTCGGATGTAGCGCCGCATCTTCCTCAATGGGAGTGCTATCTGGCTGGCCGTAAACCGCGGCCGTGGAAGAGAAAACCAGCTTTCGGACACCAGCCGCCAACATGGCCTGAAAAAGAATTAACGTGGATGCGCTATTATTGCTAAAATACAGCTCAGGACACTGCATACTCTCGCCCGCTTCAATCAGGGCAGCAAAATGCAGGACAGCATCAATTTTGTGGCTTCGGAGAGCGGCTTCCAACTTCGTTCGGTCGCCGACTTCCCCTTCGATAAAGGTCGAGCTTGCTGGTACCGAAAGGCGTTGGGAATGGGACAAATTGTCATACACCACGACACGATGCCCGGCAGCCGCGAGAAGGTGGGCGACGGTGCCCCCTATATAGCCAGCACCACCGGTAATGAGTGCGTTCAATTGGGTTATCTCCTTTTATATCAATGAACTTTTCCGTTGTCGGTGCAGTAAGCTGGAATCGTTGATCGCTAGAGATGGTTGAAAGTTGAGGACAGGAAAAGGGTTGCGCCTGGACTCACTGAAAATCCCTCAGAAAAAGCGAATCAACTATTTCCCATTTGATGATAGGCCGAAAGCGCAAGTTTGCATATTTTGACGGGTCGGGTCCCCCACTGGTTAATGTAACGATACCCGGCTCCAATAGACATGCGAGAATTTCATTTCAAAATTTCTAAGTTGTGGCATACTCATTGGCAAACATAGCCAATTACGCAGAGCTTAGGAGCCTTTTTCCGGGCTCTGAGATTTACAGCATTAAACAGGCTGAGGTGCGGCCCTATTGCACTTTGACCTGGCAAAACTGTACTCGTCAAATGCCGGCGGCATCCAAGTTGTATGGCTGCTCGGCGAATTTGGCAGAGATGGATTCTACGTTGGATTTGAACTTTGTACTCTGCTGCGGTTCTTTGAAACATTCTTTTGCCTGTGCCCTTTTCGGAGTCGGCAGTATTTCAAAAGATACCCTGACTGAACAGCCAGCCGGACGTGCCGGTACCGAAGAAGATGTTGCTCCAAAAATTCTGAATCAGCGAACGTTTGAACGCGTTGAGGTAAAAGCGGTATGACAAGTTTTGCGACAAGAGAGCATTCAGTCCGGCCCGATACCGGACTGCCCCCCCGCCGCTCGAGAGATCGAGAGCGCGTACCTTCCAGTCGACAACTAGCCACGTTCGGACTGCTGCCAGAACCAGAGGGACGAAACAAGTCCTTCATCGTAAGCCTGGTCGTGAATGCTTCGGCAATCGCGTTGGTTCTGATTCTGTCCATTTTCATGGTTCATCAAGTCGTACAAAAGCCCGTAATCGAGACCGACCTCCTGCTTCCTATTACCCCCGTGAAGCCGGTGCGGCCGACGATTCACGTCAAGCCTCCAATCGTTCCTCCAACTCCGGATTTGCTGAACCGGATCGCTCCCAAAATTACGTACCACCAGACCACGCAGAATGAACCTCAGCCAAAGCTGGCTCGGGTTCATCTGAATAATGTCAGCGCACCCGTGCTGCCACCATACCGCCCCGACTCCGTTGCATTACCAGCGCAGCCGAAGGTGGGTCTGTTTCACACCAATGTTCCTACTGCGGTCGCGAACAACATGGGCCAGACGTCGACGAAAACCGGCGGATTTGGCGATCCCAATGGAGTTCACCCGAACCCGGGCGCAACCCGTCCGGGCACCATCGCAGCCTACGGCAGCTTTCAGAGTGCAGTCGGTGAGGGTGCAGGAGCTGGCTCTGCTAGGGCTGGAAAAGTTGGCGGGGTGAATTTCGGTTCCGGATACGCCAATGGCGTCCCAGGCGGCAGCGGACACGGAAAAGTGGCGTCCGTTGGCTTCTCTGACGGCATGGCCGGCGGCACCGGAAATGGTCCTCGCGGCAAGGTGCAGCAAGGTGCCTTCAAGGACAATACTGCGGTCGAGACGCCCAAGGTGATGGTGGCCAATACCGGCAATGAAACGACGGTTGAGGTTATTTCCCACCCCACACCGGAGTACACACCGGAGGCAAAGCAGCTGAAGATCCAGGGCGACGTTGTTCTGGAGGTCCGCTTCTCGGCTGACGGGCGTTGCCACGTCATACGGGTGGTTCGTGGTCTAGGTCATGGGTTGGACGAGCAGGCGATTCGGGTGGCAGAAGCAACGCATTTCAAGCCCGCAACTCGCGATGGCCGGCCCGTCGACATTACCACATATTATCGGATCGATTTCCAGCTAGCATAATTCTGGGAAGCCGTGTTTAAACTTACGTAACATAAGGTATTACCATTTTGAAATTTTTGGTAACGTATCGGTAATGTTCACGTATGATTGGATCGGCTTCCAGTGAGCGCAATTGTGAGCAAACAACCCTAAACCAGGTAACCCAAGGAACACAATGATGCGATTTTCGAAACTTATCCCTCGAGGTTCACGCAACAGAGGACTGGCCCTCCTTCTGCTGGTGTCCATCACTCTCCCTGCCTCGGCCCGGCACAAAAAAGATCAACAGCCTATGGGCAAGCTGACCCCCCAGATGGTTCGCCTCATCGATTTGGCCTCTGGCCATGAAAGGGGTGTCCTACAGGCGCTGCAGCAACGCACACCTGTTGTCGAGACCTATATTCAGGACTTCAAGCCGGATACGCAATTGAGCGCTGTGCCCACAGAAGACCACTATTTCCTAGGCCGCGTTGATTTCGGCAAGGTCATTGAAGACAATCGCTATCAGGAAGCTGGCGCCAAGAAAACCGCTCTCAAGGGTTCCGTCATGTTCGTGAATGGACTGACGAAGGCGTTCAAGATCGAGTATGTCGCCCAGGGGTTCGTTCAAATGCTCCTGCTCGATGCCAACCACTTCGATCGTCAGCATTATGATTTTGTATTTGTGCGCCGCGAATTTCTTGGCGACACCCGCACAGATCTGTTTGATGTGACGCCGAGGTCTGGATCGGGCACAGGGCGATTCATCGGCCGTGTCTGGATTGAAGATACCGGTGGAAACATCGTTCGCTTCAGCGGCACCTATACCAGCAATAATGGCCACCAGGTCTATTACCACTTTGACAGCTGGCGCACCAACGTGCAGCCCGGCCTCTGGCTGCCGACCGCGGTATACGCAGAAGAGCATGGACCGGGTGCAGTTCCGGACCAGGCTGGTTTCTTCCGCGCGCAAACCTGGATCTGGGGCTACTCGCTGCGTCAACCAGCTTCCACCTCCGACAACGCAACTGTAAAGATTGATGCCGTGTCCGATCAGAGCGAAAGTGCGCAGGACGTCAGTCCGCTGCAAGCTTCCCGCATGTGGTCGCAACAAGCCGAATCCAACATTCTCGATCGCCTGTTTCAAGCCGGCCTGCTGGCAGCACCTAGCAGCTTTGACAAGGTGCTGGAACAGGTCACCAACAATCTCATCCTCACCAACAACGTTTCATTGCCTGAACCCGTACACTGCCGCGTTCTCTTGACCTATCCTCTCGAGAGTCTGACCATTGGAAACACGATCGTACTCAGCAAAGGCCTGATCGATACCCTCCCCTACGAATCAGACCTGGCTGCTGTCCTTTCATTCCAACTGGCTCACCTCGTGCTCGGGCATAAGGTCGATACAGAATTTGCTTTCCCTGATAACTTGATGTTCGCCGATCAGGCGACCATCCGCCGAGTACCGTTGCATCACAGCGACGCAGAGAATCAGGCCGCTGCCAAGAAGGCGATGCAACTGCTCGAGAATTCTCCGTATAAAGATAAGCTGGCCGATGCAGGCCTGTACTACAAACTCCTGCTTGCTCGCTCCAAGGCGCTACCGTCCTTGATGCAGCCCCAACTTGGAGACTCGTTGTTCACCAGCCCCGCCGACGATCAGGTCTGGATGAGTTCGTTAGTCGCCAAAGCACCCAAACTTGATATGGACAGCGTCCGCCAGATCGCAGCTCTGCCTCTTGGAAGCCGCGTTCGTGTGGATTCGTGGAATGATTCTGTAGAGTTACTCAACTCCAAACCCGTTGCGGTGTTGAGCCCAAGCGATAAGATGCCACTCGAATTGACGCCTATTTTCTTTAGGCTCCGCCCCTACGGGCAGGCAGCGCCAATTCCAGCGTCTACTGGAGCAGCCTCCCCGGGTGACAGTACATCTAATCAATGACGTAGACTTACACTAGGAGGCAGATGCAAAACAGTATCTGCCTCTAGACATACAAGTTCTTCTTGCATTGGGGAGGGTTTTACGGTGGGGAAAAAACTTTTTAGTGGGCTGGCTTTTTTATTTTGCCCGATATTTCTGCTTGCTCAGGCGGTGTCACCAGTTACGCCGAAACAAGCGACCATCACCGCGGGAGGTTACTTCTCCTTCGGACAAACAGATTACGGCCAAAGACATGCATTCGGACCCGGAATATACGGAGATTTTGACTATCACGTATGGCGCAATGTCGGGGTCGGGATTGAAGGTGAGGCACGGTTTCTGAACTTTCTTACGGATTCAAGTTCTGGAGCAGGAATTTCGGAGCAAAATTTTCTTGGTGGACCACGTGTCACGTATGAACTTGGCCGCAAATGGGTACCCTACGTCAAATTTCTGGCCGGTGGAAGCCGGTTCCACTACCCCAACTTCATTTCCAACCAGACCTACAACTACACGACATTCGCTATCGGTGGTGGGGTTGATTATCGCTTGAATAGCCACATTTTTATTCGTCCTGTTGATTTCGAATACCAGCGCTGGCAATTTCCGCCCACCGGCCTGACTCCCTGGGTCTATTCCGCTGGTGTTTCCTACCGTCTTTTCTAGAGGAACATCCACCCTTCAAGTTCGCACCCAAGCCCTGGCTCATGCCGGGGCTTTTGTCCTTCTGCCTCCGGCGGAAACACCCGCGCCCAACTTTAGCCACGCTCGCAAAAATGCTCTAGGATAAGAGTTTGGCCCTTTCGATGAAATCCTCGTCTCCAGCAATTCGCGTTCGATTTGCGCCTTCTCCAACTGGCTTTCTGCATGTGGGAGGAGCTCGCACTGCCCTGTTCAGTTGGCTTTTCGCCCGCCATACCGGAGGAACTTTCGTTCTTCGTATCGAAGACACGGACTTCGAGCGCTCCTCCGCCGACATGGTCACTGGAATCCTAGAGGGCATGCGATGGCTCGGGATGGACTGGGATGAAGGCCCGTTCTACCAATCGCAGCGCCTCGATCTGTACGTTCGCACCGCTGCCAGGTTGGTTGAAAGTGGCCATGCCTACCACTGTTTCTGCACCCGCGAAGAGTTGGAGTCCCGGCGTGCGTCGGCGACTGAAGCCGGAACTGTCCCGCGCTACGATGGCCGCTGCCGATCCATTTCACGTGCCGAGGCCCAGGGGCGCATGGTTCAGGGGGAACGCCCTGTGGTGCGCTTTATGGTCCCGCGCGAGGGCGCAACGGCATTTCAAGACGCCGTGTTCGGTCCCATGGAATTTGCCAATGCCGAACTGGAAGACTTCGTCCTTCTGCGTTCCGACGGCATTCCGACCTACCACCTCAGCGTCGTTGCGGACGATATTGACATGCGAATGACGCACATTATTCGAGGCGCCGATCATCTCTCCAACACACCCAAACAGGTCCTGCTGTATCAGGCCCTCAACGCTTCCCTGCCCGTCTTCGCGCATCTGCCGCTGATTCTTGGGCCGGATAAAACTCGCTTGTCCAAGCGCCACGGGGCGACCAGCGTCATGGCCTACAAAGACATGGGAATCGTCCCGGAGGCCTTCCGAAACTTTCTAGCGCTTTTAGGATGGAGCCCCGGGGAGGCGGCGAAGCAGGCCGATGGCCCCGACCGTGAGATTTTTTCGACGGATGAGTTGGTTCAGATTTTCTCGCTCGACGGGATTGCCCACTCAAATGCAGTTTTCAATAACGAGAAGCTCGCATGGTACAACACCGAATATATTCGCGCCTATGACCCGTCACGGCTGCTGCCGCTCATCGAAGAAGAATGGCGTGCAGCGAATTACCAGCCCACACGCAGCCGCGAAGAAATCCTCGCAGCGATCACGCTGCTGCAGCCTCGAGCCCGTAATCTGAAAGACTTTGCGTCGACGTTTCTGGCCTACTTCGGCGACCAGTTTTCCATGGACGAAGCGGCTGTAAAGAAGTTTCTGTCCGACCCCACTGTGAGACAGATGCTGGCCGAGCTTGGCGGCCGATACGCCCAGCTACGTGAGTTTACAGAGGCATCGACCGAAGAATTGCTGCGCGCCTACGCGACCGAGAAAGGCATCAAGGCCGGCGCTCTTATCAATGGCGCCCGCGTCGCACTTACAGGCCAGGCCGTCGCGCCCAGTTTGTTTGCGGTGATGTTGTACCTTGGCCAGCAGACGGTTGTTACCAGGTTCGAAACTGCGGCAGCATCAACTGCGTTGTAGTGTGGGTCGCAGCAGGCACGGCCGTTTCAGCTACATCAGTTCTTCAATAAATTTTTGGGCGACATCCACCGGAATCCGGTTGTTCTGATGCACCAGCGGCCCGGCATTCAGAACGGGCTCCGACTCATGCAGCGCGGGTAGGTCCGTCCGTTCAAAAAATCGTCCAATGGGAATTTCGTCACCCCAGATCACGGACTTCTCCATGGCCGCGTTCCAATCACTCGAATCGTAGTCAGGATTGTCTTCCAGCTTCTTCACGCGCGGACGGAACCACTGGAACGTATTGTCGTGATTGTAGGTGACACACGGGCTGAACACATCGATAAATGAAAATCCCTTATGCTCGATGCCCCGCTTGATCAACTCCGTCAGGTGTTTCTGATCCCCGCTAAAACCGCGCGCGACGTAGGTCGCCCCGGCTGCAAGTGCCAACGCGATCGGACTCAAAGGTGTCTCAATATTTCCATAAGGCATGCTCTTGGTCTTCATGCCTATGCGACTGGTCGGCGAGGTCTGGCCAGTGGTGAGCCCATAAATCTGGTTGTCCATCACGATGTATGTCAGGTCGACGTTGCGGCGAATGGTATGCACAAAGTGATTGCAGCCAATCCCGAACCCGTCGCCGTCGCCGCCGGTGACCAACACGGTCATAGCATGATTTGCCAGCTTCATTCCCGTCGCAACCGGCAATGACCGTCCGTGCAGCGTGTGCATGCCGTAGGTCTCAATAAAGCCGGGAAAATTCGACGAGCAACCGATCCCGCTTATAGTCGCCACTTCGTGCTTGGGAATCTGCAATTCCACCAGGGCCTTTTGAACCGCCGCAAGCACGCCAAAATCGCCGCATCCAGGGCACCAGTCAGGGTCAACTCTCCCTTTAAAGTCCGCCATCGAGATTGTCTTTGGAGCTACTCCAGCTACTTCGGTCGCCATCTTTCGATTCTCCTTTGCAAAGGAAGCGGTTGTGTTTGGCTTACACCATGATTTCGTGAGTCGGCACAGAAAGCTTAGTTTTGCCTGCCAGCTGTTCCTTGACCGCTTCAACAATGTGGTGAGGTGCGAACGGTTCTCCGTCGTACTTACGAATATTTCCGTTCGGAACAAAGCTGGTTTCGCTGCGCAGGTAGCGTGCAAACTGACCGCTGAAATTATTTTCTACGATGATGGTGTGGCGCGCGCCATGCAACAGATCCAGAATCGTGTCACCGTGCAGCGGAACTAACCAGCGCACGATTAAGTAGTTCGCTGAAATTCCCTGCTCACCCAACAGTTCGCAAGCTTCCTGAATCACGCCGTAGGTGGATCCCCATCCGATCAGCGTTACGTCGGCATTGGCCGGCCCATGAAGTTCAGGTGGCGCAACTGACGCAGCAATTCCATCCACCTTGCGCATCCGCTTTTCCATCATGGCGCGTCGCTTGCCGGAGTTCGTGTATTCGTCGCTGATCAGCACACCATCTTCGTCGTGTTCGTCACTTGAAACCACGTGGGTGTAGCCGGGTATTCCAGGGATTGCACGCGGAGAAACGCCACTCTCTGTAATCTTGTACCGCTTGTACGGCTCGTGGTCGCCTGTGCCGTTCGAAGTGATCAGTTCCCCACGATCGATTTCCGGAGAAAAATCGAGCACTTTGGAATCGACGCTGAGACGTCCCTCTGAAAGCAACAAATCGCAGAGGACAATTCCTGGACACTGGAACTTCTCTGCGATATTGAAAATCTCTGGAATTAATTTGAAGCAATCGGCAATGTCGAGCGGAGCCGCAATCACTTTCGGATAATCTCCAAATCCCGCGCCCAGCATTTGCCACAGATCACCTTGCTCGGTTTTCGTCGGCACTCCTGTCGACGGACCCGCTCGCTGGCAATCAATCACCACGATGGGAATTTCCGCTTGTGCAGATAGCCCCATCCCTTCACTCATCAGCGCAAAGCCGCCGCCAGAGGTCGCGCACATCGCTCGAACTCCAGCATGAGCCGCACCAATCGCCATGGTGACGACGCCGATCTCATCCTCTACCTGGCGCACCATAATCTCTGCCTCCCGAGCGTGTCCAGCCATCCAGTGCAGCACACCGGTCGCGGGGCTCATCGGATAGGCGGAATAAAATTTCACACCCGCCGCCGCGCCTCCCATCGCCATGGCAACGTTGCCGCTCAACACCGCATAGCGCGCACCAGTCATTGGAAGCGCCCAGGCAAATGGCTTGAAGTTCTGTGTGGCGTAATCGTATCCAGCACGCGCCAAGTTGACGTTTTCGTCGATTACCGCCTGCTCCTTCTTACGAAACTGTTCAGCCAGCACGCTCTCCAGCGCTGGAAATCCGATACCCATCATGCTGAGAGCCGCGCCAATCGCCAGCGTGTTTTGTCCCACCTTATTGCGAGTGATATCGGCCATTTTTGAAACCGGCATGGGACAAAGCTGGACGCCCTCAGCCGGGGTACCGGGCTGGATCAAGTCAGCGTTGTAGAGACACGCGCCGCCCGCTGTCAGCAGGCGAAGATGGCGGTCCATGGTGTCTTGATTGAGCGGGATCAGCAAGTCAAGATGATCGCCGGTGTTGGAAATTTTCTGGGGGCCGGTTCGAATGGTAAGAAACGTGTGACCGCCGCGAATAATGGATTGGTAGGCGTTGTAGGCGTTCAGATGCAGCCCGCGCCGGCTAAAGATTTTCGCGAAAATGTCGCCTGGCGTAGCCACACCCTGGCCGGCGGCGCCTCCGATTCCTACAGCGAAAGACTTGCTCATACGCGTCTCCCCGGGGCTTTCTCAGGTTTTTCCGCGCCCGCGGATATACCAACTATTTAGACTTTGTGACGATCCAAAAGGCTCACAAACACGGGCAGGATTCAGTTGTGTGCATCGTAGCCTCTGCGAAGCGAAACGGTCAACAGGTCTTTGTCACAAGCGGTCTCTGGGTGCTAACGCGTTTTAATCAAGCTGTTTGTCTATCGAGTGAGTAGAATAGCTCAGGCTTTCCGCTGAGTTCTCCCCCAAATACAACAGAAATTAATGCCACAGGAGAAATCATCGTGACTACCGCCTCGCCCCAGCCCGATCAGATACTGCAGGTCGGCCTCGCCTTCTGGTCTTCAAAAACGCTTTTGAGTGCAGTCGAAATGGAGGTCTTTACCGAACTGGCTAAAGGTCCTCAGGAACTGGATTCTCTCACCGGGCGACTTGGCCTGCATCCGCGTTCTGCCCGCGATTTTCTTGACGCGCTCGTGGCACTGGGATTTCTCGAGCGTCATGACGGGAAATATTCCAATACGCCATCGACGGACTATTTCCTAGATAAGCATAAGCCGTCTTACATCGGCGGCATGCTGGAAATGGCGAACCGTCGCCTCTTTGGCCACTGGAACAAACTGACAACTGCCTTGCGTACCGGTCAGCCACAGAACGAGGCGGCGCACGGTGATCCCGATGTCTTTTCCACTCTCTACTCTGATCCACAGCGTCTGAAGGGATTTCTAAAGGCCATGACCGGGATTAGCCGCGGCGCGAACATTGCCATCGCTTCGCAATTTCCCTGGGCAAAATACAAAAGCGTGGCTGACCTCGGAGCTGCCCAGGGTGACTTGATCGTCCAGATAGCGCTCAGGAATCGGCATCTTTCGGCTGTAGGATTCGACCTGGCCGAGGTTGCGCCCATCTTTGAAGAGTACGTCCAGGACCATGATCTGTCCTCTCGTGTGAGGTTTCAGGCAGGCAATTTTTTCCGTGATCCATTGCCGCAGACAGAGGTCATGATGATGGGTCACATCCTGCACGACTGGAACTTGGAGGAGAAGAAAAGCTTGATTCGCAAAGTCTGGGAAGCTCTCCCCAGTGGTGGAGCTCTCATCGTCTACGACGCGATGATTGACGACGACCGATCGAAGAATCCGTTCGGCTTGTTGATGAGCTTGAATATGCTCATTGAAACTCCGGGGGGCTTTGACTACACGGGAGCCGATTGTGTTGGCTGGTTGAAGGAAGCCGGATTCAGTCAGGCCCGCGTTGAACACCTGTCGGGACTGGATTCGATGGCAGTGGGAATCAAATAGCAAGCCTGCTCAACGCCGCGATATCGCTCGCGGCGTTTACAAAGCGAGAAACAACGATCGCACTACAATCGCTACATTTGCAGAGCAGAAAGGCAGGCGTCCTGCTGGAGCGGGAGACGGGGATCGAACCCGCAACCAACGGCTTGGGAAGCCGCTACTCTACCATTGAGCTACTCCCGCCCGCCTGCTCAGTCTATCAAACGCTCGTCAATTCGGCGGCCTCCTCAAACTCGAGTTCCGAGCCGGGAAGGTTCCAGTGTTGGCACTTTGCGGATTCCACAATTTCTTTCACCATTGTCAGTACCGCAGGCGCAGCCCCGCGGACCGCATCACTGAGTCGCTCTTCCATTTTGAACGAGTCTCCGCCGACCGTGATGAGATAGGCAACCCTCGGGGTACGGCCATATAGCTCGTGAGACATCCATAGGAGGCTTTCCGGACTCATATGGTGCGTCATCAATCTTGCCGGCTTAGTCGTGGCTTCCACCGGGTGAAGCGAAATCTGTCCCGGTTCTGAAGTCGCAGAACAGTCGACGAAAATCACCGTGTCGGCCGTGCTGATGGGCTCTGCCATCTCTGGAGTGAATTGGCGCGACGCCACCACTTCCAGTTGTGAGCTGACAAATTGTTGCTGCGCCCTCTCGGCCACCCAACCGCCGAAGCCATCATCCCCACGAAGCGGGTTGCCGCAAGCCAGTAACAAAGCGGGAGTCATCCGTTACGTCTCCTCTCATCCAAATGGTTTCCATCCGGGTCCACCAGTTCCACCACCAATGGCATTTGCCCGTACGCGTGGGTGGAGCAACTAAGACAGGGGTCGAAGGTTCGAATCACCGCCTCCACCCGATTCAGCATTCCGTCGGTCAGACGGTTGCCGTCGACGTAGTGCTGGGCCACCTGCAAAATACCGCGATTCATTGCTTTGTTGTTTTGCCCGGTCGCAATTACCAGGTTGGCCCACAGCATCTGGCCGTTCTCGTCTACTTTGTAGTGGTGCATCAGCGTGCCGCGGGGAGCTTCGGCGATCCCCGCGCCTTCCAGGCAATTCACCCCGGCTGTGGCGCGCACATGGGTATCGAGAATGTCAGCTTCGGCGAGGATGCGCTCGATGGCTTCAATGCCATGCAGAATCTCAATCAACCTTGCATAGTGGTAATAGAACGAGCTCAGAACAGGTCCATCCGCCAGCGCTTTGAACTCACGCAGCTCAGCATCCGCGCGCGGAGTGCCGGTGTGGCTTACAAGGTTCAGGCGCGCCAACGGACCGACACGATAGCACCCATCCGGATAACCCATCTTGCGGTAATACGGAAACTTCATGAAGGTGAAAGGCTCCACGGCCTCGCCAAATTCCTGATCGAAAGCAGTTGCGTCCATCCCGTCAGCAACGACATCACCAGCAGTATCAATTAATCGCAACGTACCGTCCGTGAACTCCAGGCCGTCGCCGGGCGTCACCATGCCGAGAAACATACTCGGGAAGTTGGCGAAGACAGCCGCTTCTTCCTGAAAGCGATCGGCGATCTGCTTATACGCATCCATGGCCAGCATGATGCTGACGCATGCATCCGGAACCATTGCCAGAATCTCATCGCGCTTGGGGATTGTTAGCGGCTCCGTGACGCCGCCCGGCACGACCCATCCGGGATGAATGCGTTTCTTGCCGAGGATTTCAATGATCTGCTGACCAAATCGCCGAAGCTGTACGCCGGCACGACCCACCTCCGGCATCGACCTTACGACACCGAAAATATTGCGCTCCGCTTTGTCGGAATCCATGCCCAGCAACAGGTCTGGAGAGGACAGATAAAAAAAACTGAGGGCGTGCGATTGGATCATCTGCGCCAGGTTCAGTAATCCGCGCAGCTTGGCTGCCGTGGGAGGGATCACCACCGCCTGGATCGCCTCGCAAGCCTTGGCCGACGCGATCAGATGACTGACAGGGCAGATGCCGCAAATGCGGGCCATTATGGACGGCATTTCGTAGAATGGGCGCCCCTCGCAGAACTTCTCAAACCCGCGCACCTGGGTTACGTGAAAATATGCCTCTTCTACTCCGCCGGCGCCATTGGTCTTCAGCGTGATCTTGGCGTGGCCTTCCAGGCGGGTTACCGGATCGATCAAGATGGTTCGTGACATTGTCATCCCCCTTTCACGCTCCAAACCGGGTCAGGCTGGCTACATCCGGCATTCTGTTTGCCATCAGCTCCGTCAGCACCGTGTGGAACGTGGCCGCGGAAGGCGGACAACCGGGCAGAAATAGATCAATGCGCACAAACTCATGTACCGGCCGCACTTTGTCGAGCAGCTTGGGAACGATAACAAACGGCGTCTGCTGCTGCAGGTCGGCGTTTTCAAAATAGGCTCGACGCAACACCGCATCCGGACCAAAAGCATTGCGCATGGCAGGGACATTCCCGGTGACAGCGCAGTCTCCCATCGCGACCAGCAGACGAGTACGCTCGCGAATCAACAGAATTTTTTCAATGTCGTCAATACTGCTGACTGCCCCTTCTACCAGGGTGATATCCACTTCCTCCGGAAATGTCTTGATATCGACAAGCGGGCTGTAGACCAAGTCAAACTCGCTGCTCAGCTCAATCAAATTCTCGTCCATGTCGAGAAAAGACATGTGACATCCCGAACAACCATCCAGCCATGCCGTAGCCAATCTCAGTTTGGTCATTGTCCATCTCGCATCAGGTTCAGGTACGGTAAAAATTCTGGGTACTTGGGATGAGGAACACCAACCTTGGTTTTGTCGAACAGCGCCCCTGTTGGGCATACCTGCACGCACTTTCCACATTTCGTACAGGTCGACGAACCCCATGGATCGTCCAGGTCTGTAATCACTTTGCAATCAATTCCCCGCCCCGTGATATCCCATACGTGGGCGCCTTCGATTTCTGCGCAGACTCTTACGCAGCGCGTGCACAGGATGCAGCGATTGTGATCGGCGGCAAACCGTTCGTGCGACAAATCCACCAGCAGCTTTGGATTGCGATATGGCAGCCGCACATGGGTGAGCCCCTGCGATTGCGCGATCGATTGCAATTCGCAATTACCATTGGCCACACACACAGCGCACACGTGATTTCTTTCGGCGAACAACAATTCCAGGATGGTGCGACGATAATGCAGCAGCCGGTCGGACTTGGTCGTGACCTCCATGCCTTCTTCCACTTTCAACACGCACGCGGGAAACATTTTCGGTGAACCTTTAATCTCCACCAGGCACAGACGGCAGGCGCCCACCTCTGTCAACCCTTCCAGGTGGCACAGCGTGGGAATAAAGATGTTGTTCTCCCGCGCTACATCCAGAACCGTCTGGTCCTGACGGGCACTCACATCGACACCGTCGATGATCAGAGTTTTGACATCCACCGCGGTGCTCATACTCCCACCTCTGCAAGTTCTTCTGCCCGTTCCGATGGCTTCCCATCATCCGCGCTGCAGGCACACACGCCTGCAGCGCAGCGATGGTTATCGATGTGGTCCATATACTCGTCGCGGAAGTAGCGCAACGTGCTCAATACCGGATTGGGAGCCGTCTGGCCCAGGCCGCAGAGACTGGTGTTCTTCACCACATCGCACAAATCAATCAGCAGTTCCAGATCGTGATGTGTCGCCTCGCCATTGCAAATCTTGGTCAGCAGTTCATACATCTGGGCCGTACCCGCCCGGCACGGAATGCACTTGCCGCAGGACTCCGTCATGCAGAACTCGACAAAGAATCGGGCCACATTCACCATGCAGGAGGTATCGTCCATGACGATCATGCCGCCCGATCCCATCATCGATCCCGCCCCAATCAAGGCGTCATAGCTGATGTTCAGATCGAGATGCTCTTCCGGCAGGCATCCGCCCGAGGGGCCGCCGGTTTGAACCGCCTTGAACTTGTGGCCATCGGGAACGCCTCCGCCAATGGAGAAAATGATTTCCCGCAGCGGCATACCCATGGGGATTTCAACCAGGCCGGTATTCGTAATCTTGCCGGTCAGCGCAAATACCTTTGTCCCCTTGCTGCGTTCCGTACCCATACCTGCGAACCACTCCGCACCCTTGCGCAGGATGGGCGCAACATTGGCGAATGTTTCTACGTTGTTAATCAAAGTTGGGCAGTTCCACAAACCCGAGACAGCGGGATACGGCGGACGCGGCCGTGGTGTTCCGCGCTTGCCTTCGATCGAAGCGATCAACGCGGTTTCTTCCCCGCAGACAAATGCACCGGCACCTAGCCGAATCTCGATATCGAAGTTGAATGGCGTTCCGCAAATATTGTTGCCTAGAAAACCGCTGCGCCTCGCCTCCCGCAATGAAGTGGTCAGGCGGCTGACAGCGAGCGGGTATTCGGCGCGCACATACATGTAGCCTTTGCTGGCGCCTACAGCGTACGCGGCGATGGCCATCCCTTCAATCACTCGCTGCGGATCGCTCTCGAGAACGCTGCGATCCATAAACGCGCCCGGGTCGCCTTCGTCGCCATTGCAGATGACATATTTTGGCGAACCGACCGCCTTGGCCACTGTGCCCCACTTCAAGCCGGTGGGATAGCCACCGCCGCCGCGACCGCGTAGACCACTCTTCGCAATCTGATCGATCACAGCCGCCGGATCCATTTCCGTCAGCGCTCGCAACAGTGCCGCATACCCACCGCGGCCAATGTATTCGTCAATCTTTTCCGGATCGATGTGGCCGGAGTTTTCTAACACCACATGCCGTTGCCCGTGAAAATATTGCTCCAGATGAATCTCCCGAGATTCGAGCGGCTTCTCCCCAAGGCTCGCAATCACCGCCTTTGCATCCGATTCCTGCAGATGTCCGTAACGAGTTCCGATTGGATCCACCAGTGCCAGCGGTCCCGCGGCGCACAGGCCCATGCAGCCGGTCCGGCGCACGTGGCAGCGCTTGCCAGAAGCTTCAGCTTCCTTGGTCAGGGCATCCTTCAGCTTGTCGCTATGCTGCGACAAACAGCCCGTGCCCATGCAGACATTTACTTCGTAATCGAATTGCTCATGCTGGTGCTGGACAGTCTCGGCAATCTGCTGGAGTTCCTCGTTATTCATGGGCGGCCCACCCTTCCAACTGCGCCACAACCTGCCCAGCCTGAATCTGGCCGACCAGATCGCCATCCATCAGAGCCACGGGAGCGCGACCACATGCGCCCACGCAACGCGCCGTGGTCAGCGAGATATTTCCATCCGGCGTGGTCTCTCCAACCTTAATGTGCAAATGTTTTTCAGTTTGTGCCAGCACCTTGTCAGCACCTTTGATGTAGCAGGCTGTCCCGGTACAGATGGTGCAGGTATGGCGGCCGGGCGGCTTCATGCTGAAGTAGTGGTAGAACGTGACTACTCCATAGGCCTGGCTCAACGGAACTTTCAAGGACTTGGCCACAAATCGTATGGAATCTTTATCCAGAAATCCGAAGGAGGACTGAACGGTGTGCAAGGTTTCAATCAGGGCATTGCGTGAATAGCCGTGGCGGCGCATCGTTCCGTTCACGATTCGCCAGCGCTTATCTTCTGACGGCAGCGCCGGTACTTGATAGACAGGCATGGCTCCTCCTGTTGTGCTACCCGCGGTTGACTTGCGGCTTGGCTGCGGTCCTGTCGCTCTGCGGGAACCATTTGGCGCCGCGACAGATTGAATGCAGATACTCTTATGACTCTTCGCTTATTTTTTACAGGAGAAAGGGCTGCAGGTATGTGAGCTTCGTCACAGTTTTAGATTGAGAAATATGCGGGAGTTGCGAGAAGGCAAAGGCACGCATGCGTGCGTGCCTTTACCCAGCTACCGGTCGAGCTCTGCGCCTGCCTACTTCGACGCGGCTGGATACGAAGGTGGCGCATCGCCGGCCTCATGGTTCGAGGTATCCGACAGCGTGAACTCAAGCGTATTCGCCTTCGACAATTGGCTCCAGTCAATCCACCAATTGTGTATCGGTGAGCCGTCGAGAGAAATACTCGTCACGTACTTCTTTTCAGGCGCGCCCGTGGCAACAATCTCCAACGGGTGATCACCTAGCATCAGTTTCACTCGAGGAAATACGGGACTGTTCGTCGTGACGCCGCCGACGCCGGGAATTTCCGGATAGAAACCAAGGTTGGCAAATACCACCCACGACGAAGTCGCCCCCAGATCGTCATTCCCCGGCTCGCCGCCAGGACTGTCCGTGAATAGATCATCAAGAGTTTTACGGACCACTTCTTGCGTGCGCCACGGGTATCCAGCCCAGTTGTAAATCCATGGATCGCCGAAGCTGGGTTCATTTCCGATGAAGAAATACGGTTCATCCAGATGATCGAACTCGCCGTACTGGCTGAAGTAGCTGTCCAACCGTTGCTTCGCCGTTTCCGGACCACCGATGGCTGCAATCACGGACTTCAGATCGTACGGAATCATCCACGTGTATTGGGATGAGTTGCCTTCGACGAATCCAGTGCTTTTTCCCGGCGTAAAGTCTGGCAGAAATTTTCCATTCGCATCGCGCGCACGAATGTATTTCGTGTCCGGATCGAAGATATTCCGCCAATATGCAGAACGCTTCAGAAACTCCTGCTCAGTTTTTTCGTCGTCCATTGCTTTGGCAAACTGAGCAATCGCAAAATCGGCGTTGGTGTCTTCCAGAGTCACAGAAGCGGAACCGCGAATTTCGTCCGACTCTGGGATGTATCCCTTGCTCATGTAATCGGCCAATCCGGGACGCTCCGGATACATGCGAACATGCGCTTTCGGGTCTGTCGCACCGCGCAGCATCGCCGTTAGCGCTGCTTTGGTGTCGAAGTCATGTCCGCCGAATGCATAGATACTGGCCAGGATTGGATCCGACGGATCGCCAACCATCACACCGCTCTCGTCATTTGCAACCGGCCAGATCGGCAGGCCTCCGCCTTGTTGCGCGTCCACGACCAGTGACTCCGCTATATCGCTGCCAATCTTCGGGAGCAGCATCGTGATCAGCTGCACCTGGCTGCGATATATATCCCATCCCGAATAGTTCGCGTACTGTACCCGCCCCGCGACTTTGTGTACTTTGCCGTCGAATCCCATGTACTCGCCGTTCACGTCGCTATTCGTCGACGGATGCAGCATGGCGTGGTACAGCGCGGTGTAGAAAACCGTCCGTTCGGCCGCCGTTCCACCACTGACCTGCGCATGGCTCAGCACCGCATTCCAAGCATTCCTCGCATCCTGCCGCACCTTTTCCAGATCCCATCCTGGAATCTCGCGATTTAGGTTCAGCTCAGCGTTCGCAACACTGACGTAGGAGATGCCCACCTTTAGATGGACCGTTTTTGTATTCGGATTGAAGCTGAGATATGCACCCGTGCGCGGCCCACTACTGGAGGTCCTCCCAGGGTTCACACCCATCTCGGTGAATGTTCCAGCAGCGGCTGGATTCGTGTCTGTCTGCAATGCGAAATAAACTTTGTACCGGTTCTCCGTGCCGCAGAACCCACCGCTTGAAACCCATCCCGTGACCTTCGCTCCAGCCACATCGATCTGCGCGTTGTCCACCTTGGTCAGGTTGCGGCTGAGATCGATCAGTATTGTGTGTTTGTCGCTTCCCGATGGATAGGTAAACTGCGCGATGCCGGAACGAATGGAGGCGGCAATTTCAACGGTGATTCCAGAATCCAGACGGACCGAGTAATATCCCGGCTGCGCCACCTCTTGGCTGTGACTGTATCCGGAACGGTAGCGTGTTGAAACCACCGGTGGCGGAAAATCCGGCGTCCCAAGAATGGGAAGAATCGGCACATCTCCATAGACACCGCAGCCGGGACCGCTTAGGTGCGCGAGACTAAATCCGCGC
This sequence comes from uncultured Acidobacteriota bacterium, assembly GCA_963821145.1. GTDB lineage: Bacteria > Acidobacteriota > Terriglobia > Terriglobales > Acidobacteriaceae > JAKAAZ01. The sequence continues at coordinate 165,474 of CAWGCV010000019.1, read as the reverse complement.
GTAACCGGCTCACCGTAATCGTAAAACTGGCCATACACAGGGTCCGGGCTCCAATAGAGCATGCCGAAGGGGACAGTTGCCCCGGGCACAGTATTGCCATGATCACTTTGGGAACTGATTCCTGTGCCGATCATTGGATTCACTTGGGATACTGGGGTTTGCGCTTGTTGGGCGAGGAGTAGAGCGGGCAGTAAAAAGCAGACGAGCAAGGGTGATTTCATATGCACCTCATTCTAAAAGAGAGTTCATCGCGCATCGATCAGTGTTGCACAATTACGCGAGGATTGTCGGTGACGGCTAGTTGCGAATGCAACGCGGTCTCCGCCGTCCCTCTAGCCCATGGCGACGCAAGCCGCCGCAATATCGCCAATACGCTCGCCGAGTGCCGCAGGCACAATCCTGCACGCGTGAGAGGATGCAGGCAGCGCTTCCCTTTTCATGGCCGCGCGCGCAGGGACAAGAAGGCTCTCGCCCATCCGCATGGCAATGCCTCCAATGACGATTAATTCCGGGTTCAGCAGATCCACCAGGATGGCCAGTGCTTCTCCCAATCGAGTTCCGGTGTCGCAAACAATCTGCTGCGCTAGTTCATCGCCCTGCCGCGCGGCGTCTGCCACATCTTTCGCCGTTAGGATTCTGTTGGTCGCAAGCTGACCCACCAGAGACGTCACCTCGCCGTTCTCCATCGCGGACACAACTCGTTCAGAGGCAGCCTGTGCCATTCCCCCGCCGCTTGCCCAACCCTCCACGGATCCCGCTTTGTTATAGCCAACCGGTCCTGACGCTGTGAGCCTCACGTGGCCGATCTCACCGGCCATATCCGACGAGCCGTGGTACAAGCGACCTCCGATGATAATGCCTGCACCCAAGCCGGTTCCCATGGTGAGAAAAATCATATTTTCGACGCCTTGTCCGGCTCCGAAGCGGTGCTCGGCCACCGCTCCAGCATTGGCATCGTTTTCCAATCGGCATTCGACCTTGAACTCGCGCTTCAATATATCGACGATCGGAACGTCATTCCAGGTGGGCAAGTTCGGTGGGGACTGAATGACACCACGCTTTCGATCGAGTGGACCACCGCAACTGATTCCGATGGCCTCAACTTGTTCGGGGGCGAGCTCATGCGTTCGGATCATTTGATGTATCGTCTGCCGAATTAGTGTCATTGCGTGGTCTGGCCCGTGTTCCGGCAACGTGGGAAACGCGACTCGATCTAAAATCACCGGTGGTGCGGAACAAAGGACGACGGCGGTCTTGGTGCCGCCAATGTCCACGCCGATCCATACTTTGCTCGCCGTCTTGGTAAAACTTCTTTCGTCACTCATAGAGAACTTTCGCTATCGAATCGATCCGAATTCAAAGGCAAAAAAAAAACTTAAGAACGGCCGTTCACAGTCACCGCTCCATCGGACCACAACCGAGCGAACCAAAACCGCCCAGTCAGCCGATCACTCCATGCCATACAGCCGTACCGCTGCACCATAGTTCACTGTGGCAGCCTTCAATTTCCAGACTGCAACTGCTCTTCCACCAATTCGCAAATCGTATGGAACAAGAATTGATGTCCTTCCTGAATCCTCGCCGTTACGTTGCTGGTAACAAGCAATTCAATATCGGCAAGCCGGGCGCAAGTTCCACCATCCTTGCCAAGAAATGCAATCGTCTTGATTTTCAAATCTCTTGCAACCACCAGGGCCCGGTGAACATTTGCACTTCGACCACTGGTTGTAAATGCAATCAAGATATCCCCAGGCCTTCCGAATGCCTGCACCTGTCTCGAAAAAATCTCATTAAACTCATAATCATTTCCAATCGCGGTCAGGTCGCCGCCCTGCGATGCCAGCGAAATTGCCGGATAAGGACGCCGGTCCTGATTGAATCGACAAACGAATTCCGTGGCCAGATGCGAAGCATCCGCGGCACTCCCGCCATTGCCGCACGCCAGCAGTTTGTTTCCCGCCAGCAGCGCTCCGGAGATGGCCCCAGCGGCAGCGACAATTTGAGTCTCGAGGGATGCAACTTGTTCCAGCGTCATTTTCGCATCCCGCAGGTTCGTTGCGATCACCGGGTTCATCCGTGTTTCCTGACTTTCTCTGTCGCCCCGACTTCGGGGTTCGCCGGTTCGAGCGTCTGCAAGTAGCTCGTGACGTAATCTGCGACGGCTGCCTCCAGTGAGGTGAATGGCGCTGTATACCCGGCTTGCCGCATCTTCTCCATCGGCGCCTGGGTGAAATATTGATACTTTCCTTGAAGGATCGCTGGCATCTCGATGAAGTCAATCTGCGGGGTAACCTTCATTGCAGTGAAAACCGCCGTCGCCAAATCCTTCCAGCTTCTCGCCTGTCCGGTTCCACAGTTGAATAGTCCGCCACCGTCTCGACGCCCCAGAAAATGCAATGTCATCGCGACCGCATCCTTGACGTAGATGAAATCGCGTTTCTGTTCGCCGTCGGCATAATCGGGTCGATAGGATTTGAATAACTCGACCCTGTCGGTCTTTAGAATCTGTCCGTAGGATTTTGCGACCATGGAACGCATGTCGCCCTTGTGGTCTTCGTAAGGACCAAAAACATTAAAGTATTTCAAGCCGACGATTCGATCGAACAGCTTATGCTTCCGCGCCCACAGGTCGAACATATGCTTGGAATATCCATACATGTTTAGTGGTCGTAACGTGGGAAGCTGCGCCACCTCATCGCTATATCCATCGCTGCCATCGCCATACGTTGCCGCACTCGATGCGTAAATGAAACGTGTGTTTTCGCGCAGGCAATGCTCGCATAGAGCGCGAGTGTAGTGATAATTATTCTGCAGCAGAAAATCAGCGTCGTGTTCAGTCGTCGAACTGCAGGCCCCCAGGTGGATCAGAGCTTCTAATTCGGCGATTCTTCCCTTCTCCACACTCGATAAGAATTCGTCCGAATCGACAATGTCTTCGTATTCCAACCCACGTAAATTACGCCACTTTTCGTCGTGACCCAGATTATCGACCAGCAGCAGATTCTCGTACCCGCGAGCATTCAATTCCGCGACTACGTTGCGGCCGATAAATCCTGCTGCGCCGGTCACTACGATCGGTTTCTTCATGCGGTCTCATCCTTTGCGTGGACCTGCAAAATGCGCTGGATGGTGTTAGTTGTCGAGCGCCCTTCTACCATGTCAGCCAGCACGACGGTCCCGCCGTTGGCTTCCACTATCTCGCGGCCACTCACATAGTGGGCCCAGTCGCTTCCCTTCACCAGTACCTGCGGCAGAATTTTCGCGATGATGTCCTTGGGCTCTTTGTCTCCAAACAACACGACAAAATCTACGGCTCGCAACGATCCCAGGACGAAGGCGCGATCCTGTTCAGAATTGATGGGTCGATCGTCGCCCTTATTGGCTCGAACCGATGCATCTGTATTTAAACCAACCACCAAAGCATCCCCCTGGTTACGGGCAAAAGTCAGGTACGTTACGTGTCCGCGGTGAAGAATGTCAAAACATCCATTCGTGAACACAAGCTTTTTCCCCTGTGCAATCAGCTTATCCCGTTCGACCCGCATTTCCTCAACGCTAATCAACTTCGGGTTGTCGATTTTCATCCTTCTCCTTGCCCTGAAAACTCTTCCGATTCCGCTGCTCTACGTCAGCTGCATCACTCTCAATAATGCCGGAAGCTGACAGAAATCCGGAATAACCAAATTTGCTCCAGCCTTGATCAGTCGCGACCGTTTCGCGATGTTCCATCCAGCCTTGCGCACCTCATCACTGGCAACTCCGATTGAGAATCCTCCACCTTTTCGTGTTTCTCTCATTTCCACCGGGCCATCTCCAAAGGTGGCAAACTGGCGCCCTGAAAGATCATTGTCGCGAATGATACGGTCCACAACCAACCTCTTCGCCTCGACCGTGATATCCCCAACCGCACCGAAGATTCTCCCTTCAAACAGATCTGCATAGCCCATCACCTGCGCCTCCGCGACAACGTCAGGCTGATCGGTTCCGCTTGTCAGATAGAGCTTGATTCCGCGCCCATGCAATTCCAGCAAAAAATCCATGGCATTCTTGATTTGAAAGTCAGCCGGAGACAATTCACCTAATTTCAATTTTGACGTGCGCGTCTCAATCATCTTCAGAAGCTGCTGGTTAAAAATTTGTTTGTACTCATGTTCATCAAGAATTTCTCTCTCAGGAACAAAACCCGCCTGGCGAACCAACTCCACCAATCCCTTCATCTGTACCAGAGTTTGGATTCCCGTGGTTCGATCGATGAAGGCGCGAACATCTTCCTTGACCCGGCTGATCAGTCCAGGGTCCATTTCTTGACCATCCCGCCCCAGAATCGCGTGGACCATCATCGGCTCCATAATTTTCTCCCAGCCTTCACGTAGCGTGGAGAGAGTGCCATCATGGTCAAAGATGCAATGCTGAATCCGAAGATCGGTGGGTAGATCGCCGATCACTTCGATCTGAGTCCCTTGAAGAAAGCGAGCTCCAATCGGAGAGGCCGCTAGATCGGGCTCAAATATGTAGTCCGGCTCCGGGCCAGCCGCGAGAATTTCCGCCTGCGTCGCCATTCCTGTCGTACGAAGTTTTCTCACCGTGATCGAGGCTGTCAGGTTTGCAAGTTTCGCGGCCGTCCGCGGGTCTTGCCCACTGCCGAGAGCCGCTGCAAGGGCTGCCACAACTGTGTCTCCGGCTCCCACCGTGTCTGTCTTTTCGAGTATCTGAATTCCGGGTATCTCGTGGGTTTCCTCGCCGTCTGCGACCACAATGCCCCGCTCTGCGCGCGTCAGGAAGGTTGGCTTGCCGGTTCGCTGCGAGATGCGAGCAGCGAAGCTCTTCACCGTTTCCGTTTCAGCTGAATCCTGCGAAGGCTCTTGCAAAAACCGAGCCGCCTCCGCAACATTCAGTTTCAACACAGCACCGCGGTATAGGTCGGGACGATGGCGTGCGTCTACCAGAAAGAGCGTTTCTGGATACCCTGCAATCACCTGATTCATGTGTTCAATCAAAGGAAGACTGCTGACCCCGCGATATATCTGCTGGTTCAATACAACGACATCGTTTTCGCCGGCAGCCAGTTCGAGCGCCGCCATCAAGGTATCCGCGGTTCGTTCTGACAGCACATTGAACGCGCCAAAATCAACCCTGTTCTCTTCCTGATCGCCATTCCATGGCTTAGCGTAGACCATCGTTTGCCACGCCGGGTCTTCGATCAACTGGACACTAACCAATGGGCCGTATACCCGCAGCAAGCGCAATAATTCCGCGCCAAACAGATCTGTACCCACCACGCCGATCGCCTGCACCCGTTCCACGCCAAGCGCGGCAAGGTTGGCGACCACATTTCCAGCACCGCCTAGGGAGTACTTCTGATGTCGCACTCTTCGCACCGGCAATCCAGTCTCGAGAGACAGTTCCGGTTCTGTCGCATCCAGGTGCCAATAGGCATCCAGGCAAAAGTCTCCGAGAACCGCAGCGCGCAGGCGCGACAATGGGGCCAGTGCCAGTTCCAGCCAGGATTCCTTTTGAGCAGCGATGACTTTGCTCATTTCGCCTGCACCGTCTACAGCGAGCCGGCGCATGGATGGCGGGCTCGATCTGCAAAACTCGATTTCAGATTCGGCCACGATTTACGGCTCCAGCCCTTGCCAAAATACAGGGAAGCGGTTTCGAAGCCATAATGACGAAAACATGCATACTTTGACTCTGTCATTCGTTTCTTGCCGCGATCGGCGAACAAGTGAACCTGAATCCGCCCTGGGCGTCCCACCGGAGGCATCAAAGATTCGCTATTCTTATCATGTCGAACCGTTCTGATCGACGAAGTTCACCATGGACGCCTCGTTCGGAGGAGACGGGTATTCTTATACAGAATCACGGGCTAATTCCGGCCATAAATGTATAGGATGGCGGCTTAATGCTCAACCTACTCTCGCAGTTTTTGCTTGTCAATAGTGTCCGAAACGTTATGATCGGAACTTAGGTAAATCTTAACTTCCTAGGAAATGATGGGCACATTTGCGCCATCCATTTATGATGGAGTGAGAAAGCCCCGAATATCGCCCGCCGCCCAAATGAGCATAATGATCGAAGCGTTAGAATCCATAAGCGAAGGCTGTGCGTCTCGATTCCAGCCGACGGCAAATCTCACATCAAAGCGTATCAGGGGAAGGCGAGTCTGATGGCCAAGCAAACTTCTTACACGATGCGCGACGTTGCTCGTCTCGCTGGGGTTTCTATTTCAACGGTGTCGGCCGTGGTCAATAACAAGGGCATTGTCGGCCCTGAGTTGACTGCTGTCGTACAAAAAGCAATTGCGGCGATGAATTTCTCTCCTCATGCGGGAGCCCGCGGGCTGCGAACCGGGCGCACTCACATGTTGGGACTTGTCGTCCAGGACATCACCAATCCATTTTTTGTCGAGGCCCTGCGCGGCGTTGAAGATCAAGCCATCGAGCATGGATATGAAGTGCTGGTCTGCAATTCCAATGACCAGTCCGACCTGGAGCTTCGCCACCTGGATGCGTTGCATACTAAGCGGGTCGACGGAATTCTTTTGGCTCCCACCGACTCCTACGCTGTACGCGAGTCCCTGGCCCGCGACCGCGCTCCGGTTGTCTTCATCGATTGCATTCCAATGAAGGCAAAGGTGAATTGCGTAGTCACAGACAATTTTGACGCTTGCTATAACGGGGTTCGTTATCTCATCGAACTGGGGCATCAAAGAATCGCCGTCATCTGCGGCCGCTTGACCCACTCCACGAGCATTGATCGGGTGGAGGGCTGCCGTAAGGCCATGCAGGAATCGAACCTTTTAATCCGCGAGGAACATCTGCGTCAGGGAGATTCTCACATCGAGAGCGGATATCGCATTGGCCATAGCCTGCTGCAATCATCTGATCCACCGACCGCAATTTTCACCCTCAACAACCGCATGGCTTTGGGAATTCTTCGGGCACTCACGGAATTGAAAATTCCCTGCCCATCTCGCGTCAGCGTGATGAGTTTCGACGATGCCGATTGGGCGGAAGTTGTGAACCCAAGCCTCACCACCATCGCACAACCCACGTATGAGATGGGGACAGCGGCGGTAGATCTGCTTTTACGCTCCATCGTTCCGGCATCGGAACAAGCTGAACTGAAACCGCAGCAAATACTCCTCAAGTCGACCTTGCGTGTACGCGGCTCCACAGGTCCAGTTCCAAAAACATAGCTGCTTCGCCAAGTTGCCCCCAAACAGATTAGGCTGAATCAAGTGAACCTAGTGCAGCAACCGGACACGCGGTTTGTGAGTAAGCCAGAGCAACGTCCTACTCGGATGCGCTGGTTTGTCTGCGCACTCCTATTTTTTGCAACTACCACCAACTATATGGACCGCCAGGTCCTTGGCATACTCGCCCCGATCCTGCAAAAAGATCTTCACTGGACGCAGCAGGGTTACGGCAACATGGTCGCGTGTTTCACCTTTGCGTACGGGCTTGCATATCTTCTTTCCGGCCGGATTATCGACCGACTTGGAACCCGCAAAGGATATGGTCTTTTCGTCGGCATATGGAGTGTTTCCTCTGCCGCGCACGCATTTGTCAGTAGCGCGCTAGGGTTTGGCGTCGCACGGTTTTTTCTTGGTATAGGAGAATCGGGGAATTTCCCCGCCGCATTAAAGGCTGTTGCTGAATGGTTTCCCAAAGAAGAACGCGCGCTGGCAACCGGCATCTTCAATTCCGGTACAAATTTTGCTGCCCTGCTCGCTCCCATCATCATCCCGTTTATCGCGCTCCGGTTCGGATGGCGCTACGGATTTATTTTTACAGCCAGCATGAGCATGCTGTGGCTGATCGTATGGATGCTGTTTCCCTATAATCGCCTGCGCCCATCAGAATCGCAGATCATCGACCCCAGCCTGATGGCCGTGGAACCTTCGGAAAAACGATCGCTCTGGTCACTGTTGTCCGATCGCGGAACCATCGCCTTTGCAACTTCCAAAGCCCTGACGGATCCGGTGTGGTGGTTCTATCTTTTCTGGGGACCGTGGTTCTTGACCAGCCATTTTCACATCACCATCACCCAAATGAGCCTTCCTCTGGTTGTCATCTACTTTTCATCCAGCCTTGGTAGCCTCTTTGGTGGCTGGCTTTCCGGATACTGGATCAAGCATGGACGCTCGGTCAACTTCAGCCGGAAAGCCGCGATGACCGTCTTCGCGGTCGCCGTTGTACCGGTCATTTTTGCCGCCCGGGTTCAAACCCTGTGGATGTCCGTCGCGTTGATTTCTATTGCCGCCGCCGCTCACCAGGGATTTTCGTGCAACCTGTTCTCCACGCCCTCCGATATGTTCCGCGCCCAATCCGTCGCCACCGTCGTAGGCATTGGCGGAACTGCGGGAGCTCTGGGCGGAACCGTCTTCGCCACCGTTGCTGGATATGTTCTCCTTCGCACTCACCACTATTCCCTGTTGTTTACGGTTTGTGGATTTATGTATCTTCTCGCAGTCCTCGTGTTCCAGATGCTGGTGCCTCAGCTGAAGCATCAAGACAGCAGCGCAGAAAATCTAGCGTGAGACACAAGAAATTGTGGAACCAAGCAAGCGACAATCGGTGGTATTGTCGACCGTGATACAAGACACGATTTCCGGGTATCGTAGAAAGTAAGCTTTGTAGCAAATATGCAAAACGTATTGAAACTCGATCCACGCGATAATGTGCTGGTCGCGCTTACTCCGCTTCCTGCCAATCAGCCGGTGACCTATGCCGGTACAAACTATCTTCCTCCGGTCGATGTTCCAGCCAAGTTCAAATTCGTCGAACGAGATATGCCGGTAGGCTCGGAAGTCATCATGTACGGCGTCATCGTTGGCAAGGTTCGCGAGCCAATCCCAGAGGGCGGGGTCGTGACGACCAGAAATTTACAGCACGACGCCAGCGCTTACTCAACCACGCGAACGCCCCATCCGTGGACTCCACCCGACGTGACATCGTGGAAGGATCGAAGCTTCCTTGGGTATCATCGTGCGGACGGACAGGTAGGAACACGAAATTATTGGCTCGTCCTGCCGCTCGTGTTCTGCGAAAACCGCAATGTCGATTTGCTTCGAGAAGCCTTTGAGGAAGAACTTGGCTATCGCAAACCGAACGCTTATCGGCGCCAGGTGCACGACCTGATCGTTGCCCGCAACCAACAACGGGCCAGCATCAGCGCTGGCAGCCCGCCCATCGACATTGCCAGCAACCCGATTTTCCCTAACGTGGATGGAGTTCGTTTTCTTTTTCATGAAGGGGGCTGTGGCGGCACCCGACAGGATGCGCGCTCTCTCTGCGGCCTGTTGGCAGGCTACATTCAGCATCCCAACGTTGCGGGCGCAACTGTGCTGAGCCTGGGTTGCCAGAATGCGGAGATCTCCATTCTTCTGGAAGAGATTCGCAAGCGCGATCCGCAGGCGACAAAACCTGTTTTGATCTTCGATCAACAAGCGTTGGGACTTGAAACCAACATGCTGGGTCGCGCCATTGATCAAACGTTTTCGGCGCTCGAGCAAGCGAATACCGCGCGGCGTGCACCCGCTCCTCTTACCAGGTTGACCGTTGGATTGAAGTGCGGCGGTTCGGACGGATTTTCCGGTATCTCCGCCAATCCCGCTCTCGGGCAGGTCTCCGATATGCTGGCGGCACTCGGCGGAAAGTCGATCTTGTCAGAGTTTCCTGAGCTATGCGGCGCCGAGCAGGGCTTGATCGATCGCACCGTCAGCCAGCCAATCGCAGATCGGTTCGTGGAATTGATGACCGCCTACGCCGCGCGTGCCAAGGCTGTCCACTCTGGATTTGAGATGAATCCATCACCGGGAAATATCCGCGATGGATTGATTACGGATGCCATGAAGTCTGCCGGAGCCGCACGCAAAGGCGGCACGTCGCCCGTGGTGGACGTGCTCGACTATCCAGAGGTGGTGACGACGCCTGGATTGAGCCTCCTCTGCACACCCGGCAATGACGTGGAGTGCGTCACTGCACAAGTGGGTGCAGGCGCGAACATCGTGTTGTTCACAACTGGAATGGGGACTCCCACAGGAAATGCGATCGCGCCTGTCCTCAAAGTGGCTACGAACACTCAAACGGCAACGCGAATGGCTGACATTATCGACATCGACGCGGGCCGCATTATCACTGGAGATTCAACGATTCAGCAAGTCGCGAATGACATGTTGGAAGCAGTAATTGATGTTGCCAGTGGTCGTCGGCACACCAAAGCCGAACTGAACGGTCAGTACGACTTCATTCCGTGGAAGCGTGGGATTTCGCTGTAGGACTGCCTTCACGACCTATGTTGCGTCTAGTGCTTCCTCGCGACCAGTTTTGATTTGTCGATCAAAGCGCCACGATAAATCGCATCCAGTTCATCCGTCTTGCGATGGAAGTTCACCCGACGCGGTTCGGCCGAAGGTGCTGTCGCCAGCCACTCATCCACAATTTCCTTGCCCAGCATCTCGCCCGTGTATCGCATGCTTAGCACAAGTACATTTGCGTTGTTGGCCAGCCGGGCAATGCGCGCCGAAAATGCATCTACGCACAATGCCGCTCGCGCTCCGGGAACTTTATTGGCAACGATGGTCACGCCGGTTCCAGTAGTGCAGAACAGCAGTCCTTGATCGCATCGTCCCGCGGCAACGTGCTCCGCCACTGCGCGTGCTGCATCCACATAGTCTGCCTGCTCTCCGCAGCATTGCCCGCAACGAACCAGCTCCACGCCCTTCTCTTCGAGATACGTGCAAATTGCAGTTGCGAAATGGGTTGCACTGTCGCTGCCGACTGCCATCTTCATGGTGTTGTACCTTTACTCACATTATCGCAGCGGAGGCCAACCGGACGCGCAGCGCCAGCGAAAGCGCTTTGGGGCGCGAGTGATCAGAATCTCAAATGAGAATTTGCGATCACCCACGACGATGCCGATCGGGGTTTCCGCTGCAGGCGTTAGATTGGATTTGCTGCGGTCGGTGTCGAAATATCGATTGGAAGAATCTGGCGGAGAGGGGGGGATTCGAACCCCCGATAGCCTTGCGACTATGTCTGATTTCGAGTCAGGTGCATTCAACCGGGCTCTGCCACCTCTCCGTTATGTAACGCTGTTCTTGGCTGACGGGGATCGTCCGCCCTTTGACTTGTCACTCCTGAATCGGGACCAAGCTAAGTCTACCGGGTGTCGTATCCCTGTTGCAATGGCAGATAGTTTCTTCCATACGAGATGTCTGCAATCGCACGAATATCGCCTCCCACACTCGTCAGCGACATGCTGGTAATCCGTGAGTTGTGGCCGATTCGTGGTGGCTGCTGGGTGCTCAGATTTCCCCGCTATTGCGCCTCTTGCTACCATGGGATTAGTCGCTTCACGCGATCCTCAAACTATGGTCAAACGTCTATCGGTCTGCCTCCTCGTTCTACTGCTTTCAATCTCGACTTGCATTCCGTCCTTTGCCAGCACATATGACGCCCACCCCAAATTGGTTGTGATTCTGGTCATCGATCAATTTCGTGAGGATTATCTGGAGCGATATCGCACCGACTTCAAGGGAAACGGATTCGACCTGTTCCTGGACCATGGTGCATATTTCCCCGATTGCTATTACGATTACGCGAACCTGGTCACCGCGGCTGGGCATTCGGTCATCTCGACCGGCGCTTATACAGACGGCAATGGTATTGCCAGCAATGAATGGTGGGATCTGTCGCGCAACACCAAGCGGCCCATCTCGTCTGTAGAGGACCCGCGCTACAGCATCGTCGGGCTGCCTGCCACGCCGGCACAATCTCCCCGCGAAGGCGCATCGCCGCGCAATTTGCTGGCCTCCACCATCGGCGATGAAGTCCGGCTAGCCACGAAAGGTGAGTCCAAGCTGTTTGGTATCTCGCTGAAGGATCGTGCCGCCATTCTCACGGCGGGCCATACAGCCAATGGAGCCTTCTGGATTGATCCGCAAAGTGGCGCGTTCGTCACTTCAACCTACTACATGGCTTCTCTTCCGGACTGGGCCACAACGTTCAACCAGGGCGACAACGCTGCCCAGGCTCGCACCGCAGCTGGTGTTGCCGCGAATGCGCCGTTCTTCTCTGCAGTCGGCGCGACGGACGCCGCAATACAATACGAGCTTAACTTCGCACAGGCATTGATTCAGGGAGAAAATCTCGGCTCCGGGAATGTAACCGATGTGTTGACGATCAGCATCTCGTCAACGGATATTCTTGGGCATCGTGTCGGTCCTGACTCGCCGGATCAGCGCCAATTGGTCGACCAACTCGATGGCAACCTGGACCAATTCTTTACCTGGCTCGATCACAACGTTCCTGGCGGGCTCCACAATGTCTGGTTGGTGCTGACCGCAGATCACGGCGTCGCGCCCGTGCCTGCAACCGCGCAACAACTCGGAATTCCTGCAGCAACGATTTCAATGAAGCCTCTGATCGCCGATCTGAACAAGAATATGAACGAGCGATTTTCACCCGGTCAGAATCTTGAGTACTTGCTGCCAGATCAGGACTTGCCCTACATCGCGCTAAATATCCCAACGTTCGAACGCGCCGGCATCAACGAGTTTGAGGCGGAGCGCGCAATTCAGGATTCGATTCCCTCCGCAGTTGCCAATCTCGATCCTTCAACGGATAAGCCCGACGATGCGATTCAGCCCGGTGACAAGCGCGTGCCACCCGCGCCTCGCGTCTTCCGAACATACACACGCCTTCAGCTCGCTTCCTTACAGCCGGGGCTGCCTCCAACTGAGTTCGGCCGCCTGATGGCCCACAGTTACTCACCCAACGGTGGCTGGTATGTCATGCTGGTTCCAGATGCTTACCAGGTTCCGGGCTCTGGCCACGGGGCGACGCATTTTTCTCCGTACTCCTATGACAGGCATGTGCCCCTCGGATTTTATGGGTCCGTGTTCACTCCCGGCACGTTTCACGGGCGCGTGCAACCGGTCGACATTGCCGCGACATTAGCAGATTTGCTAGGAGTCAACCAGCCGTCGGCGAGTATCGGCCACATTTTGACCCAAGCCATCCATCCTGAGGTAGAAGTAAAACCTCGGCGCGAAGATTTGCGGCGCAGGAGTCATCACGAGACCGCCCCGCCCGCTCACACCGGGGCGCCGACAGGAGCGACCGCCGCTCCAGCAAAGACCCTCCCAACCGACCATCCTCCATTGTCACCCGCGCCTGCCGCTTCTCCCACTCAAAAAGCACCGGCATCGCCTGGTTCACAACCATGACCGCAAACCTGAAGCCGGATTTGCGGGTGAAATTCTGTGGCATCGAACTGCGCAACCCGGTCATTGCCGCCAGTGGAACGTTTGGTTACGGCGTCGAGTTTGAAGATATCGTCTCGCTGAAAACGATTGGCGCGTTTGTGACCAAGGGTCTTTCAAGGGAGCCGATGGCCGGCAATCCGCCACCGCGAATTATTGAGACGGCGGCCGGCATGCTGAATGCCATTGGGCTGCAGAATATGGGAGTCTCCGCATTCATTGAGCAAAAGCTGGCGGCAGTGCAGAAACTTCCCTGCCCGGCGATTGCAAACGTCTTTGGCGGTTGCCTCGATGACTACTGTGCGGTGATTCAGGCTCTGAATGCGGTCGATGGACTTGCCGCCTACGAGTTGAATGCTTCCTGTCCGAACACGCAACACGGCGGAATGGTCTTTGGCACTGACGCCTCATCACTGCATGAATTAGTCGTGAGAGCCAAGTCCATCGCTCGTCGACCGCTCATCGTCAAGCTGTCGCCGAACGTGACCAGTATTGCAGAAATGGCGCGTGCCGCTGCCGATGCCGGTGCAGATGCGCTTTCCCTGGTCAATACATTTCTGGGGGTTTCGATCGACGCCAAGACGCGGCGGCCTCGGCTCGCCAATATCACCGGCGGCCTTTCCGGCCCAGCCATCAAGCCGTTGGCTCTCCGCATGGTGTACCAGGCTTCACGCGCGGTTTCTATTCCGGTGTTGGGTATGGGTGGAATTGCGACACCCGAGGACGTGATCGAATTTATGCTGGCGGGTGCGACAGCCGTCCAGGTGGGGACTGCCAGCTATGCGGATCCCCGCGCTGTAGAACGAATCGCCACCGGGCTGCGCGACTGGTGTCATCGCAACCACGTGGACAAGATTGCCGGCATGACGGGTGCTCTGGACACAACGCCCGATTCGATACCATAGATCGAGTTTGCCCTCACCCATTACGGCCCTCGAGCCGCAGCGGTTCCTAGTTGACCACATGGACCATGAAATGCATTTTCCCGTGGCCAAATCCGCAGAACTTCCCGCATTTTCCCTTGAAGTCGCCGATCTTGGTCGGCGTAACCTCGACCTCTGTCACCACACCTTTCTTCATCACGCTATTGATGCCTAGCGCCGAAACTTCCAGGCTGTGCTCAACGTCATCTGACGTAAGCTCCAGCTTCACCGTCTGATCCTTTTTCAGAGTGATTTCGGCGGGAATAAACTCGTACTTTTTGGCATGAATTGTGATCACGGGTGCAGAACTTGCTGCCGCAGCAGGTGCGGGATTGTCCTGGGCCACCAACGGCCATCCTACCAACACCAAGGCAGCAACCAGAACTAATTTCGCGGATACAAATTTCATTCGATAGATCTCCAAAACTTTATGAAGTGGATTGAGGGCGGTCCTGCGAATTAGCAGCAGGCGTTCAAACAAATCTTAAGGAATTAAGCGATACGGGTCAACGTCCGAGATGCAACCCATTCATGCTCGAAGTGCATTTCAATGAATTAGACATTTCAATGGCCAATATGTACCGAATGGAGATTCGGGCGCCGTGCGGATGTGGTTTGAAGTAAATCGAAAATCAGGCAGATTTTCCGGCGCGCTCCGCCGACGCGATGCGCTCTTCCGCTTCGCGAATGACGCGATTGGCCTCGTCGTATCGGCGCGCTTCATCGCCAGCGTCATTCCACATTTTCTGGCCGTGTTCCAGTTCCTGCCGCGCCTCAGCCACATTGATTTCGCTCGGCGGAATCGCGCCTTCCGCGAGGATGGTCACACGATCCGGCAGCACTTCAACGAATCCCTGAGCAACAAACAGCCGCTGATCGCCAACATCGCCGCCGTGCATGGTCACTTCGCCAGGGCCAAGTTCGGCCAGCAGCGGCGCATGCGCGTACAGCACTTCCAGATAGCCCGTAGCGGACGGCAGGGACACAGAGTCCGCTGTTCCGTCGATAAAAATCTTCTCCGGCGTGACCAGCCGGACGCGAAGTGAATTGTTGTCTGCCATCGCTACCTGACGCCCTTATGCGGTCTGCTGCATCTTGCTTGCTGCTTCAAGAACTTCGTCGATATCGCCCTTCATGTAGAAGGCCTGCTCAGGTACATCATCGTGTTTTCCATCGATGACTTCCTTGAAGCTGCGAACCGTATCCGCTACCTTCACATAACGTCCCTGCAAGCCGGTAAACTGCTCGGCCACATGGAAGGGCTGCGACAGGAATTTCTGCACCTTGCGCGCGCGCATGACAGTCAGCTTGTCTTCTTCAGACAATTCGTCAATACCAAGAATTGCGATGATGTCCTGCAGATCTTTATAACGCTGCAAAATTCGCTTCACACCTTGCGCAACATCGTAGTGTTCCTGGCCAACAATGCGCGGTGTCAGAATTCGCGAGGTCGAAGCCAGAGGATCGACGGCTGGATAAATTCCGAGTTCCGATAGCGGACGCGATAGCACAGTGGTTGCATCCAAGTGAGCAAACGTTGTCGCGGGAGCTGGATCTGTTAAATCGTCGGCGGGAACGTACACAGCCTGCACAGACGTGATGGAGCCGTTCTTGGTCGACGTAATGCGCTCCTGCAACTCGCCCATCTCTGTGGCAAGGTTCGGTTGATATCCCACCGCGGAAGGCATACGTCCCAGGAGTGTCGATACTTCTGAACCAGCCTGCGTAAATCGGAAAATATTATCGATGAACAGCAGCGTGTCCGAGCCTTCTTCATCGCGGAAATACTCGGCCACGGTTAATGCTGTCAGGGCCACGCGCAAACGCGCTCCGGGCGGCTCGGTCATCTGGCCGTAGATTAACGCCGCTTTCGACTTGTCCAGATTTTTCAGGTCGATAACTCCGGACTCCTGAAATTCCAGCCATAAGTCGTTGCCTTCACGGGTGCGTTCACCAACCCCGGCAAACACTGAAAATCCACCGTGCTGTGAGGCAACGTTGTTAATCAATTCCTGAATAACAACCGTCTTGCCGACGCCAGCGCCACCGAACAACCCGGTCTTTCCGCCCTTCAAGAACGGCTGGATCAGGTCGATCACCTTGATGCCGGTCTCAAACATTTCTTCGCGTGTCGACTGTTCATCGAACGCCGGCGCGGAGCGGTGAATCGGCCGACGCTCTTTCGCATCCACCGGGCCCATCTCATCCACAGGCTGTCCAATCACGTTCAAGACGCGGCCCAGCGTAGCTCGACCCACCGGAACAGTAATCGGGCCGCCCAGGTCGAGCGCCTTCATACCGCGAACCATGCCCTCGGTCGCTTCCATCGCGATGCAACGCACGCGGCCTCCGCCCAGGTGCTGCTGCACTTCGACGATGACATCGAGCGGCGTTGGGATATCGAAACCTTCGCTGGTAACTCGCAGCGCCTCATAAATCGGCGGCATGTTCGCTTCGTCAAACTGTACGTCGACCGCCGGTCCAGCAACCTTGATGATGTGCCCTATATTGTCTGCCATGATTCGTTAACCAAATCCTTCACGACTACTTGTAATTTCCGTTGGTCCTGCAACAGCAGTTCTGCTTAAATCGCCGCCGCACCACTCACGATTTCAATGATCTCCTTGGTGATTGCAGCCTGGCGCAGTCGATTCATCGTCAGCGTATAGGCATCAATCATGTCGGAGGCATTATTTGTCGCCGCATCCATCGCCGTCATGCGGGCTGCATGCTCCGCGGCAACTGATTCCAACATGGCGTGATATAACTGCGTCGCAACATAGCGAGGCAGCAGCGCTCCCAGCAATTCACTCGGCGACTGCTCGTAAATGTAATCCACTTCCGCAGTTCCAAACTTGCTCGCCTCTTCGTCGGCCTGGCGCGTATCTTCTGCCTTGATGCTGACGCCCGCACTTTGCGCTGCTCTTGCAATCTCTTCAATCTGTTCCTTGTCCAGTTCGGTCGCCCCGGCAATGTCCGGTTTGCCAACTTCAAGTATCGGCAGAATGCGCTCCACCACGATGCGCTGCGAAATCACCGACTGAAATTCATTGAAGACCAGATAGACAGCATCCGTCTCTTCCGACGCATACCGGTCGACTAACAAACGGGACAGATCGGCTGCCTTCTCAAAACTCAATTTGTCCAGCAGTCCACCATGCTCACCAGTGATCTCCACCCGCGCCTTGCGTGTACGAGCCTGCCCACCTTGCCTTGGTCGCTCGTCTTCGGCGACAGATGCCAATCCATAGCTGCGCCGCAGCACGCCAATTCCTTTGCGCCCGACAATCTCAAGATCGATGTCGAGATCCGGATGTTCTTCGATAAATCTGTGCGCGGCCTTCAGAACATTCGCATTGAACGGTCCGGCAAACCCCTTGTCACCGGTCACCACCACCAGCGTTACGCGTTTTTCTTCCCGCGCTACCAGCAGCGAGTGTTTGGCATCTCCAGTATCGGGATCATAGATATCGACACGTCGCACCAACGAAGCCAGCACACTCGCAATCATCCGCGCATATGGGCGCGCCGCGAACGCGCGGTCCTGGGAACGACGCAGCTTTGCCGCAGCCACCATTTTCATTGCCTTGGTGATCTGTCGCGTGTTTTTTACGCTGCGAATGCGCCGCCGAAGATCGAGAACGTTTGCCATCGATTACACTTGCTTCCCTGATGCCACTTCAGCCGGCTTGGATTCTGACGCCTTTTCATCCCGCTTCCTGTCGCTCTCCGATGGCGCCGTCTTCTTGGCATCAACATTTGCTTCCGGAGTTTCGGCGAAGAAATCCTGCTTGTACGTCTTAATGGCCGCGCTCAGGCGCTTTCTCAAATCATCGTCCAGCGCCTTCTTGGTCGCGATGTCTGTCAGAACCGCCGACTGCGTCGCGTCCATATAGGGATAGAATCCGCTTTCGAACGCCCCCACGTATTCGACCTTCACATCGTCGAGTAAACCGTTAGTTCCCGCGAATAGAATGGCGACCTGCTTTTCCATGGTCAACGGCTGGAACTGCGGCTGCTTCAACAACTCTGTCAAACGCTGTCCGCGATTCAGCTGGCTCAAGGTTGCCTTGTCCAGGTCGCTGCCAAATTGCGCGAATGCGGCCAGTTCGCGATACTGCGCCAGATCCAGCTTCAGCGTCGCTCCCACCTGCTTCGTTGCCTTGGCAGCTGCCGAGAATCCGACGCGGCTTACGGACAGACCCACGTTGACCGCGGGACGAATTCCAGAGTTGAACAAATCGGTTTCGAGGAAAATCTGGCCGTCCGTAATCGAAATGACGTTGGTGGGAATGTAGGCCGAGACATCGCCCGCCTGAGTCTCAATAATCGGCAATGCTGTCAGCGATCCGCCACCCAGCTTGTCGCTCAGCTTGGACGAACGTTCCAGCAATCGCGAGTGAAGATAAAACACGTCGCCCGGATACGCCTCGCGTCCTGGCGGACGGCGCAGCAGCAGCGAAATTTCGCGGTACGAAACTGCATGCTTGGACAAATCGTCGTAGATCACCAGCGCGTGCCGGCCCGAGTCCCGGAAGAACTCGCCAATCGCGGTAGCGGCATAGGGTGCCAGATATTGCATTGGCGCCGGCTCAGAGGCCGAGGCCACCACAACAATGGTGTAGCCCATCGCGCCATGATCGGTCAGCGTCTGCACCACCTGTGCCACCGATGAGCGCTTCTGTCCAATCGCGCAGTATACGCAAATCAAATTGTTCTTCGCGTTGTTGATGATTGTGTCGAGCACCACCGCCGTCTTTCCGGTCTGACGATCGCCGATGATCAATTCGCGTTGACCGCGGCCAATCGGAATCATCGCGTCAATCGCCTTGATGCCGGTCAACATCGGTTCACGCACCGGTTGACGATCAATCACACCCGGAGCGAGACGCTCCACCGGGAGAAACTGATCGGTCGCAATGGGACCCTTATCGTCAATTGGCTGACCGAGCGCATTCACTACACGACCAATCATCGCGTCGCCGACCGGCACGCTCATGATCTTGCCCGTACGCTTCACCTGGTTGCCTTCGCTGATCTCGGTGTAGTCGCCCATCAAGACCGCGCCGACCTGGTCTTCATCCAGGTTCATCGCCAGTCCCCCAACTCCGTGGGGAAACTCCAACATCTCGCCCGCCATCACCTTGTCCAGGCCGTGAATGCGGGCAATTCCATCACCCAGGGAGATGATCGTGCCCACTTCGTCGACGCGAACCCGCGAGTCGAAGTTGTCAATTTGCTCCCGAAGTAACTGCGAAATTTCGTCTGCTTTGATCTGCGCCATTCTGCTTCCAGTTCAGTTTCGAAATTGTTGGTTGATTAATCTGCCATCATCTTTTCGCGCAGCTCTTCCAGCCTGCCGCGTACGGAGCCATCGTATACAGTGTCGCCGATGCGCAAGACCACGCCACCCAGCAGCGATGCATCCTGCCTGTAGGTTGGGCGAATCTCGAGTCCGGCTAGAGCCGATGCTTTGGCTTCGATCTTTGATTTTTCTTCAGGATTCAATTCGCGGACGCTGGTGATCTCCGCTTCGCTGATGTGCAGCCTGCGATTGATTTCGCTGCGATAGTTGGCGGTAATCGCCTCAACGGCATGGATGCGGTCGTTCTGCAGCAGCAAGGCGACGAAGTTCCGCACCTGTTTCAGCATACCGATTCGCGGCACCATCGCATCCAGCACCCTCAACTTCGTTTCAAGCTGGATGGAGGGATTCTGAAAGACCTCCCGAAGTTGCCGGCTGTCGGTCCACGTCGATTGAAAATCTTCCAACTGACGATCAATCTCTTTTGTATCCAGCTTATCGGCCGTCACCACATCAGCCAGGGCGTGAGCATATTGCAGCGCAAAGGCGTCCATCAATTCACCCCGCCGCTGCGACGTTCTTTATCCAGGTCAACCAGAAAGGTCTCCACCAGGGAGCGGTCGGCTTCTGCCGACACAGCAATCTTGTGCTTCGCCCGTTCAATTGCCAGTTCCGCAGTCATGCGCTTCAGTTGGCTTTGTGCCTTGCTGCCGGCCGCTGCAATTTCCATTGTGGCCGAATCCAGAATCGACTGCTTTTCCTCTTCCAGCGCGGCTCGCATCTGCTTTTCTTTTTCCACGGCGTCGTTCTGCGCCTGTGTCTTAATCCCGTTGATTTCGGTATCCAACCGAGCCAGCCGCTCTTCTACACTCGCCAGTCGGCGATTTGCATCTTCCGTCACGGTGCGCGCCTGTTGCAGTTCTCTTTGAATGCGTTCCGTCCGGGCGCGTAATGTCTTTGGCATGATCCGCGCCAAAAACCAGACGACAAAAGCTACCACGATCAGAAAATTTAGCCCCTCCAGCCAACGGGACATTACCTCCACCGACATGCCAAACATGTTTGCAAACTTCTGCACAGTTGCCGAATGCCGGTAGATATTCACTTCGTCATCGACTTCCGGGTTGTCAATTTTCTTTTGTTCGATTTCTTCCCGGCGCTGCGTCGCACGCTTGGCCTGAGCAGCGGTGACCGAGGACGGCGCTGACGCATTGGTTTGCGTAGGAGCTGCCTGCAGTGCTTGACCACGCGGAACCGCAAGGAGCATCAGCGACAACCCACACACCGCTATCACCAAAGTGTGCGGTCGAAGTAAATTTCGAGTCCGTGAGCGAAGCATAACCGCAGAAGAAATCATCCGGCTTGCTCCTGCGAGGTTGTGGCTCCGTGGGGCAGAATCCGCTTCAAGATTTCCGCGGAAAGCTCGCCAACCAGCCCGTCCAGTTCCATTCTTGCCACCTGCATGCTGTCTTCAATTGACGCCATGGCGGCAACAGTTTTGTCCTGTGCAGCTGCACGCGCCTGGGCGATGGCGACCTCCGACTCCAGACGAACCTTTTCCAGCTGCTCATGAAGATCGCGGAGGATTTCCGCCCGGGCAGCCCGCAACCGCTCTTCATACTCGGTCGTCTTCTGTTCCGCGGCAGCGACAGCGGCGGCCGCGTTCTCTATGGCTCCCTGCGTCTTGGAATAACGTTCCTGCAGAATTTTCGTCAAAGGGGTGTGAACCAGGAATCGATAGGCTGCCACCGTGACCAAAAACAGCAACATGGTCGGCACGGCGCCGAGCACAAGTCCTCCAAGCTGTTGTAACAGGTCACTCATTGTGCAACGTGGTTTCAGATTCGCCAGCTGCGGAACGACGCGGGAATCTTATGGATTCATTGCTGGTTGTTTGTTGATGGAACACTCAGTTGTAACAAAGGGTTCACCGGGTGTCAAACCGGTGCGGAGGAAATTCCAGCGTCGCTTCACATGCTGAAATCATTCTTTCATGAGAAGAGTGACGGCGGAATTCAATTCCCCAATTGCGACCAGTCGACGCCTCGAATTCCTACCTGCGATCGCATCCCAGCCGCCCCTCGCAAAGCTATTTCGCCCCAGAAATAGGGCTTTCGAATGTGTCAATACGAAGAATTTGAATTGAATAGTCCGAAATTTCCCATATGGCAGTTGACTTCGTCCGGAGGAGGCCTACACTATTGGTAACAGCCTTGGACCTAGTCCTAGGTCCGGCAAGCCGAGTGCCCAGAATAGTAGCCCAACATTCGGGCACTCGGTCTGCTCATCTTCTCTCTTCCAGACCAATCCAAAGTAACCATCGAAGAAATTAATCCTGCCAGAATTTGCGATATTTTCCCAGAAGCGAAGCCGGCCCACGCACGTGCAGGTAAGTGTCCTCACCCTGAAATTTCCGGTCCAGAATCACGGCGCCCGCATCGAGCGCGGCCAATACCCCGCCTTCACTCTGCGCAACCACCATCTCGCGGTCTTCCAGCGGGTCGGATTCC
Organism: uncultured Acidobacteriota bacterium; assembly: GCA_963821145.1. GTDB lineage: Bacteria > Acidobacteriota > Terriglobia > Terriglobales > Acidobacteriaceae > JAKAAZ01. Next base: position 143,463 of record CAWGCV010000019.1, on the reverse strand, counting down.
AATTCTTTATCCAACGCAGCCAGCAATGCCTTCAGCCCCGTCTTGGCGCGCGCGGAAACCGCTAAGACTCCGCTGCTCGTCGCTCCATCGCCTTCGGGCAGAAGGTCGATTTTGTTCATCACCTCAATCCGAGGTTTCTTGTCGACTTCCAAATCGCGCAGTATTTTTTCCACTTCCTCGCGATGCACGTCAACTGATGGACTGGACGCATCCATCACGTGGATCAAAACCTCGGCCATCTGCACCTCTTCCAGCGTGGCGCGAAATGCCTTGACCAGGGTCGGCGGCAGCGCGCGAATAAATCCCACAGTGTCAGACAGCAAAACTCTCCGCCGCGAAGGCAGCGTGACCAGGTGCAGCTTGGGATCGAGCGTCGCAAACAACCGCGAAGACTCCAGCTGTCCGGCCTGCGTGAGCGCGTTGAACAGCGTGCTTTTGCCCGCGTTGGTATACCCGACCAGCGCTACCGTCGGTACCGGAACCGATGTCCGTCGCTGACGTTGTTGCCGGCGAATATCCCGAACCGCCTCCAGCCGATTGCGAATCACCTGAATCTTGCGGCCAATTTTTCGCCGATCCGTTTCAATCTGGGTTTCACCCGGTCCGCGGGTTCCAATGCCGCCGCCCAGTTGGGACATCGATCGGCCCCGCCCTGCCAAGCGCGGCAACATATATTCCAGCTGCGCCAACTCCACCTGCAATTGCCCTTCCCTTGTGCGCGCGTGGGAAGCGAAGATGTCTAGAATCAATTGGGTACGATCGATCACGCGGCACGGCAGCGCGTGCTCCAGTTCGCGTAGTTGTGAGGGAGACAGATTCTGCTCGAAAACGATCAGGTCGGCTCGGCTGGCTTTGGCTTGGGCACTGATCTCTTCTAATTTGCCCTTGCCGACAAGTGTGGCTGGATCGGGATGATCGCGGCGTTGGAGAATCACATCCAGAACGTTGGCGCCGGCGCTGATGGCCAGTTCGCGGCACTCGGCCGCTTCATCGGAGATTTGCGAAGCAGACCGATCCTCAATCGGTGCTTCCACTACATCAGTTTGAAGTTCGGGGGATTGATACTCTTCCGAGTCGTGCTCCCGGGCAGCACGAACAGCGCCCCTCGCCTGAAGAGCAGACGGGGTGAGGCGCTGTCGATATTTTTTCCCAGTAAATTCGCAAACGACAATCAGGGTTCGCTCTCGCCGGTCTTGTCCGGGCGGAGTCTCCCTGCCTCGCTGCGAATCAAACGATTCGATCATTCGAACGTCTTGCCAACGTCACCATTCGCGGGCATGCTAACCCGCCATAAGGTGAGTGCCGTCACGAAGCCGTGAAGCTCGATGGCGTCAGCACGGGAGCGTTTGCCACTCCCGACCCTGCCGATGCAGGACCGTGGCCTGCCCCGACCGCCGCAGAGGTTCCTGTCCCGGTAGCTTGCGTACCGACGGGTCCATGGCGATGCTCGGCCATCAACACCGGTTTGCCGCTGACGACTGTGGAAATGGCGTGCTTGAAGATGAGCTGTTCCTGGTTATTGTTTTCCAGCAGAACGGAATATTTATCAAACGACCGAATACGTCCCGTCAATTTGACGCCGCTTACCAGATAAACCGTGATCTGCGATTTATCTTTGCGCACGGTGTTCAAAAAAGTGTCCTGAATATTTTGTGCTGTCTTGCTTTCCATTTGTCATCTCCTTGCATTACTACGAGTGGTTCAAAGCACGTTGCTCAAAGCGGGCGGACAGACACCCATCTGCAAGTTCTACAGCCATACCGGTTCATCCTGCCCAATGGCGGGCGAAACTGCACCGTGCCAGTATTGTCTATGAATTTGAGCAATATCGCCAGAAGACAGTCGAATACCGCACAAAAATATGGCTTGCAATTTGGATGCAGAAGTCGGGATCGGCGTTTCACCGACCCACTCCTTCTGTGCGCTTTTCCTTCGACTGCAATTCGAGCGCTTCCTCAGCCATCCACTCGATCTTCGAAAAGGGCCGTCTTTGGCGCGGACCCAACTCGCTGCCGGACGGTGCTAGCATGAAATGTGCCGTCCAGCCCTATGCCCGTCCGACCCGCCGCCAGCAAGGTTCCAATGGTGGACTTTTCCCGGCAATATCAGCAAGTTCGTGCCGAAATTCTGACCGCAATTGAAGAGGTATGTGACAGCCAACACTTTATTCTCGGGCCGCAGGTGCAGCAATTTGAAACCGCCTCCGCGCAATTTTGTGATGTAGCTCACAGTGTCGGGTGCGCCTCCGGCACGGACGCACTTTGGCTCGCGCTGGCTGCTGCCGAGATCGGCCCGGGCGACGCGGTGGTCACCAGTCCGTTTACGTTTTTTTCGACCGTCAGTTCGATCCTTCGAGTTGACGCGCAGCCGATTTTGGCCGACATCGATCCCAAAACCTACAATCTGGACCCGGCCCAGGCGGCGGCAACACTAAAAAATTTGCAAAAAGACACGCGCATTCGCGCCATCCTTCCCGTCCATCTGTATGGCCAGTCTGCGGATTGGGACCAATTCACACAATTGCAGCAGGAGTTTGGTGTTCTCCTCATCGAAGACGCCGCGCAAGCCTTCGGAGCTAAATGGAATGGCCGACCGACCGGAAGTCTCGGAGATCTGGCCGCCTTCAGCTTTTATCCCACGAAAAACCTGAGTGCCTATGGAGATGCGGGGCTGCTAACTACAGGAAACGACAATTTTGCCGACCGCGCCCGAATCCTACGTGTCCACGGCATGCGCGAACGCTATTTCCATGAAGAAATCGGCTGGAATAGCCGCCTGGATACGATTCAGGCCGCCGTACTGCTGGTGAAACTTCGTTATGTTGAGAGTTGGAACCAGGCGCGTCAGCAGCGAGCGAAAATCTACGGCGAACTATTTATGCAACATGGACTGGCAGAAACCGGCCCCTATCCAGACCATGGCGTCGTGCTGCCATACGTCGACCCGCGCGGAACCCATGTCTTTCACCAATACGTGATTCGGGTCCCCCGTCGTGACGCCTTGCGCACGTTCCTTGCCGAACGAGGCATCGGCTCCGAGGTGTACTACCCGGTGCCGCTGCACTTGCAAAAACCGTTTGCCGCTCTCGGTTACAGCGAAGGCGCATTTCCAGAGAGCGAACGTGCCGCCAAAGAAGTTCTCGCTCTGCCCATGTTCCCCGAGCTCACCGAGGAAGAGCAACAGCGCGTCGTCATCGCCATTGCAGCATTCCTGAGTTAGTTAGCTGAATCGCGCTGTCTGCTTTGCCGTGCTGCCCTCTACGCGTCTCTGTGATTGCTGAATTTCAAATCCAGCGCCAGTTTATTTCCTGCCGAGATGCGGTTGGAAAACTCCTCCATCTGCGACTTCGACATTGGAGTGAAGCTCTTTCCCCACGCGACATTCTGCTGCAACATACCGAGCGTCGGCATCCCCACCACGGCCGCGTCGATCGGCAGGCTGAGCGTGTAACGCAGCAGGTGGCCCGCATCGCTCTTATCGGGTCCTGGACCCAATAAGCCCTCCTGCCCCATCACCTTCATCGCCAGAATCCCCAGGTTCTTCTTGCGTGCCGCCGGCAACGCGACATCCTGAAAACTCATCGCCTTCGATACATTCAGTCCATCGTGCGGCCCCAGCGGCATTCCCTGCAAGCCTGCATTCAATGCCATCTGCACGCAATCGATATCGTTATGTTCAATGGCAGTCTTCAGCACCGCCGGATTGTAATGGCTGGTAATCCCGATGAAGCGCGTCACTTTTTGCTCGCGCAATTTGTACAGCACGTTCATCACGCCATTCTTGGCTTCTACCTTCGCCAGATCATCCGCGCCCTGCAAACCATGTACGTGAATCAAGTCAACTTGGTCGGTCTGGAGTCGCTTCAAGGTGCCATCGAGGATGCGCATCGCGGCGTCGCCGTCGCGTGGCTCAACTTTCGTAGCCAGGAAAAATTCCTTGCGCCGCGTCTTCGCGACTTGACCCACCCAGGTTTCACTTTGCCCGTCGCCGTATCCGTAGGCGGTATCGAGATAGCTGATGCCTCCGTCGAGTGCGTGATTCAACACGTTCACCGCGGCTTCTTCGTTCCCGTAGGCCAGAAGACGGCTGCCGCAACCGAGCGCAACAATCGAAACGCGCGCGCCAGTCTTGCCGAGGATTCTTGTCTGCATGGCTCCAGCTGCATCCGCAGCCTGACTGCCCAGCACCACCGCAGCCGCGCCTGCAACAGCTGTCTTCTCCAGGAATTCTCGTCTTGAAATTCGATCCGTCATGGCGACCTCCGTGAACCGTTTTGCTGGCGCTATTATCCTCGCAAAGTAAGAGCATAGTAAAGCTCCAAAGCGGATCGCGTGCCCACTTCGAACCGTTTCGAATCGAAGAATCGGCGGCTTTTATATCTGCGAATAGGAAGTGGGAGTCAGCACCAGGTTCGTGATATTGCTGACGATTTCCTCAAAGTTGAATCGCGGCGAGCTGGTTAATTTCTTCCATTCCGGATCAGCCCCAAACGCAGCCCACTTGACATTCATATCGCTCAAATCCGGATAGCTCAACATGTAGGTTAGCTTCGGCAGACGCGGCCCCACCAGCACATCTCCATAGAATACAGGCCAGAATCCGGCGCGCTCGAAGACTCCGAACTCACCACTGTGAAACATCTCCACCTTGCGAACATGCGCCTGATTGCTGGGGCTTTCGTAGGTGCGTAGCTGAAAGATGCGCTTGCCGTGATCCGCTGTCACTGGCGGAACCGATAATCTCGGTCGGCCCTCGAACGCAATCATCAGCGAGCTTTCCACTCGCACATACGCGGGTTGGTTGGCCGGCGCATTCCAGAAAGGCGCAGCTGCCTCCATGAAAGTCGCATCCTGCACCAGCTGAAGTTGGGCGGTCACCAGCCTCTCCAACCGTGTGCTGGGCAGCAGAACATATAACGTGGGCGTGTCCGGACCCAGCGTCAACGTGAAAGCTCCTACAGGCGAGATTCCCATACGATTCAACGCCGGGATCAACGCATCCGAAATGTACGCGTCGGTCACCCTGGTCTGCGGGCCATTCTGCATGTGGTACTGGCGCAGTTCGTAATATTCGCGGGGAATTCCATTGGAAGGAACTTGCGCATCCGAAGCTGTGCCAGCCAGAGCAAAAGCCGATGCCGCGAGGGATGAGGTCAAGAACTGGCGTCGTTTCACGTGAGTCTCCAATCTCTACAGGTGGGATGCAATCAAAATCTTCATCACGTTCCGTAACCACTGATCGCACTAGTGGTATCGATGCCGACGACCCGTGTGCTTTGCTGCGGATCGCACAGCAACATTCCCCGTCGCCGAGGTCTTTGCCCCGCCGGCAAGCACTGGCCGCACAAGATTCCCCTCCATTTTGTAAGTGACAGTCTTCAACGCCGACGCACGCGGCATTCCGGTTTCTGGGTCGAGGCTGACGTTGTCGCCTTCTGCCATTTGAAAACTGAAGGTCGGCTCCGGACCATTGGGATCCTTCGGATCTCCTGGAGTTACCTTCACCGGAAAGAACCCGATAATATCGTGCTCGCGAAACGCGGTTCCATAGCGATGTCGGCGCGTGTCCCAGGTAAATACCCGCACCTGGTCAAAGTCGAACGGAAGACCTTGCTTATAGGGTGTCAGGACAGTCAGGTATTCCGGCACCTGCCCATTCGGCTTGCCGGAGTCAGGATCGGAAACGGTCCGCAAAATGTACGCTCCCACCATGCGCTCATTTTCCGCGTATTGCGCTACGTCCTCCGGCACATCCACCTGAAAATCGCGCGCCAGCATCCACCCCGTGTGTCCGGCATTGTCGCGCGCCAGCCACCAGTCCTCCATGGGAACAGCGGGCGTAAACCGCGAATCAAAGCTTTCCTTGTGAGCTTTTTCGTGGCGTGCAGGCGGCGTGTTTGCTGCTGCGGCGGGCAGCCCCAGCACACTGCTTGCGGCATATCGAGGTACCGAGGCACGCTCCAGCATCGCAACTTTGGTATTCGGAGACAGCAGCGTGAATCGCTGAGTGCTCCGGCCAGGGGACAGATGCATGTACAGCTCGTTATAGAGCACTGCCGTGGCCACCGGAGTCTGGCTGGCATGTTGTTTCGACAGATTCTGAAACGCGTCGTACTCGTTCTGATCGATGACCGCGTGCTCCTCAATCCATCCCACAGAGCCATCCGGCGTTTTCACTTTCAGAAATCGCGGAATGTGCTGCAGCACCGTGAGCCGGTCGCCGTTCTTCACTTCTGCCACTCGATTGGCCACCACGGCAACTCGGTCGCGCAGATAAATCTGCTTCACTGCCACATATACATACTCCGCAGAAGAGGGTCGCAGATGGCTGCATCCGGATAGCAAGATTGCCAGGCTGAAGACAAGAGCAGCGCACGCACGCAAGCCACAAACGGATGCTTTCCACGAAACTCTGGAAGATCGACTCGAATTGAGGGAAGGCAAAAATCGCCGAGCAAAATCCGACATAAATATACAGACGAAGAAATTTCAGTTTACGCGCAATCGACGCCAATTCGAGAAGGTCTGCGCCCCAAAGGTGCCATTACGGCACAACGGACAGCGCCACGGCGCCGGTGGGATCCGTTCCCGTTGTCACAGAAGTCACTGAGTCCAGCTTGCCTGCCACCGACGAGTCAAAACTGAAGACCTGCATGTCCGGCGAGCCGCCAGAGTTCACCACAAATAAATATTTGCCGGTCGAATCGAGCGACATCGCATTCGGCGCTGAACCTGTGGAGAATGGCGAACTGCTCAGCGGAGTCAGCGTGCCACTCGTTCCCAGCGTATATCCCGTGATCACGTTTGCCGTGCGGTTTGCCACATAGACATATGTGTTGCTTGGGTCCACGACAATGGATTGTGGGCCGAGTTGCGAAGCGAATGGTGAACCGGTCACCTCTTGCAGTGACCCGCCGGTCCCGATCGTCAAGAGAGCGAATCCCAGACCCGGCTTCGCCAACAAATAGGTATGCGGAGTTGTTGTCCGCTGCAAACGTATTGTCGGAAGCGCCGTTCAGTGGTGCCAGGTGGATCTTGCCGCTGACGACTCCCGTGCTGCTGTTAAATGTGAAGCCGTCCGTACCGCCGGGGCCCAGACCGATATACACGTATTGATTGTTGGGCGTGACATACACCTGCGTGGGATTGCCGGAGCTCAGCAGTATCGTTCCCTGGCTGGTCTGCGTAATCGTCCCAGTCGAAGTGTTGATCTGGAAAATCAGCAGCTGCGACGAGCTCTTGGATACCACAAAGAGCCAGTTGCCGCTGGGATCGATTGTCATCCAGGTTGGGTAGAGCGCCTGCACCACTGGTGTGCCGCTATTTCCTAGCGTCAATGCTCCATTGGTTCCGATCGTATACAAAAAAATGGAGCCGGCTAACGTGGCTACATACAGGAAGGCTCCGTTCGGCGTCGCCGCCAATGCGGTCGGCGTAGTCCCCAGTGTGTAGGTGGTGCCCGTTAATGTAGTGAACGCGGCAGTTGGGACCGGGAAGCCCGCGAGTGTTCCGGTGGTTGCATTCCCCACATATGCGTAGGAACTGTAGGTTCCAGTACCGCCCCCGCAGTCGTTATTTGCCTGGCAAACCGGGATGAAAAAACCGCTGCATCCTGTTGTTTCTATCAGAACAATTGCAGCCAATAACGCGCTAGCGATCGATGCGTTTCTGGAATTTAAAAATGATCGAACCCAGTGTGTCGGCGAAGCCATACCCCATTTTACTCACGAGACTAGCTTTGCGGTCAGTGCGCGCACCGTTCCGGTATGCCAGCCTGACGTTACAGGAACATTACCGAGAAATGGTTCTATTGCGTCGGAAGATGCGCCAGCTGTGGCACTGCATCCTTGGAAATCGAGAGGACATTTCCGTTCTTGCCGGGAATCAGAGCAGCAGGCGAACTGTCGGCTGACGAGGAAGACTGAGAAACCAGCGTGAGCGCTCCATCCCCGGCAATCGAGTATTGCGCAATGGAATTTGCAGCGGAGTTAGCAGCCACCAGGTCGCCGCTCGAGGCCTGCATCATCATCGAGGTCGGTACATTTTGAGCCGAGCCAAAGGGAGAACCAGCAATCTCCTGCAGGGGAGCGCCGCTGCCAATTGAAAATGCACGGATTCCCGTGTTGGCTTCGCTCACATATAGATTTCCTGAGCTGCTGTCAGAGGTCAGGACATTGTCCGCCGATCCGCTATGCAGCGGTACGATGTGCTGGCGCGTTCCGACCGCACCGGTTCCCGCGTCGAATGGAAATGCGTCGACACCTCCTTTACCAAGCGCGACAAAAAGCTCCTGATTATCCGGAGTCAAGTAGACTTCGCTTGGTTTGCCAGGATCGAGCGCAGGTGCTTGCGAAACTGAATGAAGCGCACCGGTCGTGGCGTCAATCTGAAATTCCTGCACGTCGTTGGCAATCGAGGAAGCAACGAATAGCCACTTTCCCGTCCGGTCCATCGACATCCACGTTGGTTGAGTTACATTCGCCACCGGGTTTCCATTATTTCCCGTCTCCAGGTTTCCGTTGCTCCCGATCCAGTTCAAGTACACTGCCCCGTCACTGGTCGCCAGATAGAGAAACTTCCCGCCCGGCGTGCCTGCGATTGCAGTCGGCGATGCGGGTGCATTGATGGTCGATTCGGCGACGCTGCTGACATTCCCGGAAGCAACCGCAAACGTCCCAACGGTACCATTGTTCGCGTTTGAGACATAGACAAACGAGGACTTGGAACCACTGGGAGTGATGGGGCTCGTTCCCGTGGTGCTGGTCGTGCTCGTCGTGGTTCCGGTCGTGCTGGTAGTCGAAGTCGTACTCGTCGTCGTACCCGTTGTGGAGGTGGTACTCGTCGAGGTGCCTGTCGTCGCCGTCGTACCGGTGGTTCCGGTGGTCGCAGTTGTGCTCGTAGTTCCGGTTGTCCCGGTCGTTGCGGTTGTCCCGGTCGTGGCAGTGGTACTGGTGGTGCCAGTGGTTGCGGTCGTCGACGTGGTGCTGGTGGTACTGGTCGTTGTACTGGTGCAGTCGTTATATTCCTGGCATTCGGGCACAAAAAATCCCCGGCATCCGGCGATGCCAAGGAGGATTGCCGCTACACAAATGGGGACGACTTTGTTGCGCACGCCACGAAGTACCGGCTTCAATTGCATCGGGGGAAGGTCCACGTCTCTCCTTGTGCCTGCCGTGGACGCCGCCCCGCTGCGTTATGCCTGCAACACTGGCTCCTCCACGGAACTGTGCTCCACATCCAGCACCGTGCCAATGGCATGGACAACGGATGCGATACGGACCGAGGCAATCATGGTTTCTTCCGTGATTCCCTTTTGCCGCAGCACGTTCTCATGCGCGTCAATACACTTGCCGCAACCGTTTATCGCGGAGGCAGCCAGACACCATAATTCGAAGTCCACCGGGTCAGCCTTGTGTGCGCGAATTCCATTCATTCGCAGCCGTGCGGGCATCGTGGCGTACTTTTCATTTGTGGTTAGATGATGGAAACGATAGAAAATGTTGTTCATCCCCATCAACGCGCCGGCGGTCTTCACTGCATCTACTTGCTCAGCTGTCAGATGCTCCGCCGCCGCCTGCAGCACGGCCCCTGTCAAGGCCTGCTGCCGGGTGGTGATTGCACTGACAAGTAACGTTCCCCACGCCTGCGTTTTCGTGAGCTCCGTATTCTGGCGAACCAGCGACGAGTAATTCAGCTTCAGGTCCTTCGCATACTCCGGAAGGCCGTCGATCAATTCATCGAGAGACATGCGTCGTCCTTTCCGATCCGGTCTTAGACTTGCAACGTTGCTTCGCCTTTTTGCCAATTGCAGGGGCACAGTTCATCGGTCTGCAAAGCATCCAGAACGCGCAAGACTTCCTGCGGATTTCGGCCCACCGAAAGATCTGTCACGTAGATGAAGCGGACGATGTTGTCCGGATCGACCAGGAACGTTGCCCGCTGCGCCACGCCCGCCTTCTCATCCAGAATTCCGAGCTCGCCGGAAAGATCGCGCTTGATATCGGAGAGCATGGGAAAAGGTAAATCCTTCAGATCGGCATGGTGGGTACGCCACGCGGCATGCACATACTCGTTGTCTGTGCTGGCGCCCAGGATCTGGCAGTCTCGGTCCAAAAACTCGCGATTCAGCTTTCCAAAAGCTGCAATCTCGGTCGGGCAGACGAAGGTAAAATCTTTGGGCCAGAAGAAATAAAGCTTCCACTTACCCGCGTAGGAATCCTCAGTGACCGTCTTGAAGGCTTTCGCCTCGTCCTTGTCGGTCGAAATGGTGGCAGTCAAAGAAAAATCGGGGAATTTCTCGCCAATTTGTAGCATGTGTGTCGCCCTCTTTCAGTTGGTGTTGGATGGAAATCAGTTGGCGTTCATGTTGCGCGAAAAACGAAAATCGAGGATCAATACCAGAATAACAAATCGAGAACCGCACAAACGAAGAGGCGACCCGTGATTGGTCGCCTCTTCTGATGCGGTTAAAACGACATTGCTGCTGCATTCCGCAACAGAACCTTCAAGTGATTCTTAAAGATCCACCAGCGCAGCTTGTCAGTTGGGCTTTTGCTTTTGCGGGCGACGAAATCTCTCGTCCACAGCCTGGCGCCCGGCAAATCCGCCGTCCATGGTGTGCCAGTGGCGTATTTCAGTTTCGCCCATCTTCCAGCACAGCAGCACAATTTCTTCCCCAAGCCGACAAGGAAAATCCAGCAGCCCGGAGTCGAGATCCTTCACCTGCACGCCGATGGAGTCGATTTCCGCCAGAGTGTCTTTTACCTGCTGCACGGACTTATCCTGCAAGGCGCGGCGTTGCGCCACGGTGGAGATGTGAACCAGAGTTCCACCGTTCAAAAATATGCGCTGCGACAACTGCTGCAGTTCCTGGGCGATGGATTCCGCCGTCTTCTTGGCCTCCATCGCATTCTTCATCAGCGATTCCAGAACCGGAACCAGCGTCTGCGCTTCCTCCAGAGAAAAAGTTTTCACCCGCTACCCCCGTATCTCCAGCATACGGCTAAGGGCCACTCCAGCCCAGTGCTTCACATCGTCACTGACTCGGATGCGATTGACAACCCGACCCTCTACCAGATTTTCCAGTGCCCAGGCCAAGTGTTGCGGCGATATCCGGAACATAGTCGTGCACAGGCACCCTGATTCATCGAGGGTAATAACTTTCTTTCCCAGTGGAGCGAAGCGCTTGCCCAACCGGTTGACCAGGTGAATCTCGGTCCCGACCGCGAACATCGAGCCTTCCGGTGCTTCTTCAACAATCTTGATCAATCCCTCGGTCGATCCGATCGCATCCGCCTTCTGGCAAACCTCTAACCGGCACTCCGGATGAACGATTACTTGGATTCCCGGATACGCTGCCCGTACCCTGTCGACGTGCTCCGGTAAAAACCGCTGGTGGACGGAGCAATGCCCTTTCCACAAAATTACTTTCGCCGCCCGTAAACGATCCGGAGTGACGCCGCCGTTGATCTGGTATGGGTCCCACACCACGGTTTCCGACAGCGGAATTCCCATTGCGTACGCAGTGTTCCGTCCCAGGTGTTGGTCGGGCAGGAAAAGTATGCGGCTGCCGCGCGCAAACGCCCAATTGAATGCCGCTTTGGCATTCGACGAGGTGCAGACGAGTCCGCCTCGCTCTCCGCAAAATGCCTTGATCGCCGCCGTGGAGTTCATGTATGTCAGCGGCACTAAACCGCCCGCGGCCGGTGAATCGAGTCCAGCAGCATGCAGCTTATCCCAGCATTCTTCCACCTGGGAAATGTCCGCCATATCGGCCATCGAACAGCCTGCGTTCAGGTCCGGCAGAATCACTTGCTGCCACGGCTGCGCCAGGATGTCGGCGCTTTCAGCCATGAAATGCACACCGCAAAAAAGGATGTAGCGACCGTCAGATTCTGAGGCAATCTTCGACAATTTGTAGGAATCGCCGGTAAAGTCGGCGAAACGAATTACCTCATCGCGCTGGTAATGGTGGCCCAGGATGAGTGCTTCTTTGCCCAGGCGTGCCCGGGCAGCGTCGATGCGACCATCCATCGTGTGGTCTGGCATCGCAAGATAATTGTCCAGCGAACACGCCTCAGGCGCAGTTTCTGCTGGCATCGATACTACGGGTTCGACGAGTGTAGCCACGTTATTTCCGCCTTCAGTTCCTTGCCATCTTCGCAATGGAACGGGGATGTTGAAAGCATTTCTGTACTCTGTTGCAGTGGGTTCACTGTGGCTCCGGCACCTTCGGCCTCACCACCCAATCCACGGGGCTGTTGCAACAGCTATTGGACGTTTCAAATGAGCGTGGGATTCAACTCAATTGAAAATTCCTGTAATCCAATTGTAATACGCCCCACCCTGCAATCCCCTCCCCACCCGGTTGTCGAACTGGTTTCCAAATTACGATCGGAAGTTCCGATTCCACGTCACCGGCAATTTTCATTTCCTCAACAATCCCCCGTAACTTGACATCTATTCCGCCGGGATCGTTATGGCATATAGTGGCTACGGACGCATTTCTGTACCGAGCGGCATCCTAGTCACCCGGCATGGAACCGGCGCACCGGCAAGATACCGCCATGGTTCAGGAGGGGTCTGATGAAGATTTCCGACACGGTTGGATTGGTGCTGCGCAACAAGAGTCAACGAACGGTTCTTTCGATTTCGCCGGATCAGTCGGTCTACGAAGCTGTCGAAAAGATGGCTGAGAACGACATCGGCGCGTTACTGGTTCTATCCGACAATAAACTCGTCGGCATGCTATCCGAGCGCGATTACGCGCGCAAAGTTGCCCTGATGGGCCACTCCTCCAAAGAGACTCAGGTCCACGAAATCATGACCACGCCGGTATTCTTTGTCACACCGCAACATACCGTCGACGAGTGCATGGCCCTGATGACGCAGCATCATTTCCGCCATCTTCCCGTCTGTCAGGATGAGCGCGTTCTAGGCGTGATCTCGATCGGCGACCTGGTCAAGTGGGTGATTTCCGGCCAGGCCCATGCCATTGAGCAGCTGGAGGGCTACATCACCGGCGCCTACCCTGGCTAGGTTCGCGGAACAGTTCTCGAACCCGCAATTTGACCCGCCGTACATCCAAACGCAGCCGCTGCGCGTTCCTCATGCGTAGGATTGTTCCGCCGCTTGCCACTTCAGTATGATGGAACCTGATGAGTCTGCCCGATACAGTCTTTATCTTCGTGCTAGCCCTGATAATTTTCGGGCCTAAGAAGCTGCCTGAGATTGGGCGGCAACTGGGAAAATTGGTGGGCGAATTCCGCCGCGCCAGCAACGAATTCAAGTTTCAGATTGAAGAAGAGCTGCGGCAGGCAGAATTGGCGGATCGCAACACGAGCACTCCTGCAAAGAAGGAATTGGAGACCTCGGCTACCGTTGAAGCCACGACCGAAACTCCGGATTCTCCTGCCCCAGATCTGCCCTATCCCGAAGAAACGTTGCCCGTCGGCCAATATCCGAACATCGACACCGTCAACCCGCAGGATTTGACGCCCGCAGCGTCGACTGAGTTGGAAGCTGCGTCGGTATCCACGCCTGAGCAGCCAATTGCCGAAAACACGGCGGAGGAGCCCGTAATTAACCCCGCGGCCGGCGCTGAACCACGGACTGCGCCTCCTTACTCGGCTGGGCCTACACCCGAACCCGAACCGCCAGCGATCCAAGAGTTGTCGGCGGCAAACACGCCTTCCCTGCCCAATCACGAACCCGCAGATCCCTATGCTGCACCCGCGGTAGCGGACGTCACTCATGGTTGATCTGCTGGACCGCGCCCGCACCGCTGTGGGCGATCGCGCCGAATTGCCCGGCATGAGCCTGCTGGAGCATCTGCAGGAGCTGCGCAAGCGCCTGGTCTATTCTCTGCTCTCGATCGGCGTCGGCTTTTTTGTAGCCTACGGTTTTCACCAACGCATCGCCGCATTCATGATCGCGCCCATCACCAAGGCCCTGAATGCGCACCACCTGAATACGCAGCTGGTCTATCTCAATCCAATGGACCCGTTTAATTTTTTCCTGAAGATTGGATTGTTCGGCGGCATCATCGTCGCTTCGCCATTCATTCTGTACCAGGTCTGGCTTTTCATCGCGCCCGGCCTCTATCAAAACGAAAAGCGCTATCTGATCCCCTTCATGTCCGCGACGGTAGGCTTGTTCCTGCTGGGCGCATTTTTCGGGTATCGATTCGTCTATCCCGGAGCGCTCGAATTTCTCATCGGCTACGGTTCGCAATTCAAGCCGATGGTCACCATTGGCGAATACACCGAACTATTCCTGACGGTGATCCTTGGCCTCGGCATCGTGTTTGAGCTGCCGATTCTCGTATTTTTTCTGGCTTTATTCGGAATCGTGAATTCCCGCTGGCTGTGGAAGAACATCCGCTACGCGATTCTGATCATCTTCATCATTGCCGGCATCATTACTCCCACGCCCGATCCGCTGAGCATGTGCCTGTTTGCGACACCGATGTTGCTTCTCTACTTAATCAGCATCGGGGTCGCCCATATGGTACATCCGGATGCACGCAACCGGCGAAAGAAAGCGAAGCTGGAGGCTCAATGAAGCGTTGGACGAACTCGAGAAGTCTGACGTTTCTCATCGCCGTCTGCAGTCTCGCAATTACTTCTTTTGCCGCAGCCCAGGGCCATGAGCATAGCCATGCCGCTTCGCGTATCGCTTTCAATGGCAGTCGCGCCATCCAATACGCGCAGGATCTGGTGAACTGTGGCCCGCGATGGATTGGCAGTCCGGGTCACGTGTGCGCGGAAAGCTTCCTCAAGAAACAATTCGCCAAAGACAACTTGGAAGAAGACACTTTTACCGCCAACACGCCCGCCGGCATGATGACCATGCATAACTTCATCGTCAAATTTCCGGGAAAAAAGCCGGGCATTATCGTCCTTGCTTCGCATTATGAGACCAACTATCCGCTACGCGATATTCATTACGTCGGTGCGAATGACGGCGCTTCCACCAGCGGTCTTCTCGTTGAAATGGGTAACATCCTGCGTGGACACACGTTGGACGGAAACAGCGTTTGGCTGGTGTTTTTCGATGGTGAAGAAGCGATCCAGCAGTGGTCCGCTACCGATTCTCTCTACGGCAGCCGCCACCTGGCCGCGAAATGGGACCGCGATGGCACGCTGAAACGCATTCAGGCGTTTCTGCTGGTCGATATGATCGGCGACAAGGACCTCGACATTGCCCGCGATCAAAATTCCACTCCCTGGCTGCTGGATCTGGTCGACCTGGCGGCGAAGCAAGAGGGTGATCAATCGTATTTTTTCGCCACCACCAATGCGATTGAGGACGATCATCTACCCTTCGTGCAGCGCGGTGTTCCCTCTGCCGACATGATTGACTATGATTACGGCCCCCACAGCGTTACGCTCCCGGACGGCTATCATCACACCGCGCAAGACACCATGGACAAAATCAGCGCCCATAGTTTGACCGTGGTCGGACAGACTGTTCTTGAAACCATCCATTTGTTGAATCAGAAATAGATCCACTCATGGCCCCTGGCAGCAACTTCATGGACGATCACCTGTTTGGCGGCGCGCCCCTTTGGCTGTGGTTGCTCTTCCATGCGCTGGTGTTTGGCCTGCTGATCGCCGATTGGGCCGTCACCCGGACCGCGCGCGAGGAGCCCGAGCTGGTTCGCCGCGCGAATTGGTTGACGATCGTGTGGATCTCAGCGGCACTGTTATTTGCATTGATCGTCTACCATGCTTTATCCCAGCGATACGCCTTGGAATATCTGGCGGGATATGGCATCGAAGAATCGCTGAGCATCGACAATCTGTTCGTATTCCTCGTTCTGTTTCAAGCCTTCGGCCTGAAGCTGACGCAGCAGCGTAGAGTCCTTTTCTTTGGAGTGCTGGGCGCCATCGTTATGCGGGCCGCCATGATCCTCGCAGGGATTCGTCTGCTGAATTCTTTCTCGTGGATGAATTACATCTTTGGCGCGATCCTGCTCTACACCGCGTTTCATCTGCTGCGAAAATCCATTCAGTCCCGGCCGGAACATCCTCTGTTTTGGATGGATTGGCTTTCCCGCCATCCGCCCATGGCGCGCGGAAAACATCCGTATCAATTCTTTGTCCGAGAGGAAGGCCACCTGCGCTTTACACCGCTGTTCATCGCATTGCTGGCGATTGAAACCACGGACCTTGTGTTTGCGACGGACTCCATTCCCGCCGTGCTGGCGGTGTCGCATCATCCGTTCATTGTCTACTCTTCCAACATTTTCGCGGTGCTGGGATTACGTTCCCTCTACTTCGCACTCGCTTCTGTGCTGCAACGCCTGCACAAACTGCGTTATGGATTAGTGGCGATTTTGATTTTTGTCGGCGGCAAAATGATGTTGAGCAACGTCGTCACCGTGCCGATTTGGGTTTCCCTCACCGTGTTGGCTTCGGCTGTAACCATCACCGCAGTGTGGTCTCTGGTCTCGAAACCATCGTCGAAGAAGCTCGCACGCCCGGTCGCCTAGTCAAACGAAATAAAGTCGACTTGCCCGTGCACCATACACGAGTGCTTTGCCGGGTCTGGATCATGTTGCGGAAAATCCGTGCGTGCGTGGGCGCCGCGCGATTCTTTCCGCGCCAGGGCAGACGCCACGATCAGCGCCGCCACCGTATGGAGATTTCGCAACTCTGCATTTTCGCGGGTCGTCGCGGACGGAAGTTGGCTACGCATACCACGCAATTCTGCCTGGATCGCGGCAAGCCCCGCTTCATCGCGCAATAGGCCAGCATACTTCCACATCAGGTTGCGAAGCTTTTCTCGCAGCGCATTGACCTGGGCGGCGTCTGGTTCCGCGGCCAAGATTGCAGGTTGCACCTTTTGATCCTTCTCTATCGATGGCTCTGCACGCAGACCTTCCTGCAGCATCGCTTCCGCCGCCCGCTGCCCAAACACCAAACCTTCCAACAAGGAATTGCTGGCTAACCGATTCGCACCGTGAACGCCGGTGCACGCAACTTCTCCAGCGGCGAACAAGCCCGGCACGTTGGTGCGCCCATACAAATCTGTTCGCACGCCGCCCATCAAGTAGTGCGCTGCCGGACGAATCGGAATCATATCCTTCGACAGGTCAAAACCGTACTCTGCTAATCGCGCGGAAATGCCAGGAAAACGGGCTCGCAAATCTTTGCCGGTCACATGCCGCATGTCCAGGTAGACCGGCAGCGCTTCGCCGGAGCGTTCATCGATGCCTTCGCGCATAATGGCGCGAGCCACAACATCCCGCGGCGCAAGCTCGGCCATAGGATGGTAGCGATCCATAAATCGCTCGCCGAGATGATTGCGGAGCAGCGCTCCTTCACCTCGCAGTGCTTCAGAAAGCAGAAACCTCGGCGCACCCGGAACGCTCAGAGCCGTTGGATGGAATTGATAGAACTCCATGTCTGAAACTTCGGCGCCCGCTCGATACGCCACCGCAATCCCGTCGCCAGTCGCCACACCAGGATTGGTAGTGTCGCTATATACCTGGCCCGCCCCGCCGCTCGCCAGCAACACTCCGCTACCCAGAAATGTCAGCGGCCGATTACGTTCATCCAGCGCCTCAACCCCGATCACTCTGCCGTCACGAACCACCAGGTCACGCATCGTGACCCGCTCATGCAGATGAATGCGCGGTTCCTGCGAAACCCGCTCCAGGAGTGCCCGGCCAATTTCTCGCCCAGTTGCATCGCCGTTGGCATGCAGAATTCGCGGCAGACTGTGCGCGCCTTCGCGGGTCCGCATCAGTTCTCCCGCGCCATTTCTTTCTCGATCGAAGTGGGTGCCCCACGCCAGCAGTTCTTCAATGCGCGCCGGCCCCTCTTCCACCAGCAGCCGCGCTGCCTTCTCAAACACCAGGCCATCACCCGCCTGGATCGTGTCCTGACCGTGCAGTTCCACGTCTTCGGCGCCGCCCATGGCAACCGCAATTCCGCCCTGGGCATAGTGCGTGTTCGATTCGGACGCACCTTCCTTCGTGATCAACGTAACGTCAGCAGCTTTCGCCAGCGTCAGCGCCGCGCGCAGCCCCGTGATTCCTCCGCCAACGACGATCCAACCGCGCAATCTATGCGTCTCCACGATTGTGAGAATAGCATGCAGCGAACGGCTGCACATCGCTGGCCCAGCCTCCCATTTCGAACCTTCACGCGCATACGATACGATTAGAAAATCAACGTGTCGACAATTCTGGTCAAAACCGCGACGGAGAATTATCCCGTACAAGTGCAGCCTCGGTTGCTGGAGACGCTTGCGTCTCACTTGCGCAAAGTATCGGGTGAGCAACGCTCCATTTTTGTGGTCACCTCTCCGGACATCTGGTCACGCTGGGGACAATTATTTCAGGGTTCATTTTCCGAGCGAAAAGTCGAGATCGTACCGCTGTTCGTGCCTCCGGGAGAACGTTTCAAGCAACTGAAAACCGTCGAACACCTGGCGGAGAAGATGGTCGCGGCCGGCGCCAAGCGTGACGCATTCCTGATCGCGTTCGGCGGTGGTGTCATTGGTGACATGACTGGCTTCCTCGCGGCAATGTACATGCGCGGCATCCGCTACGCACAGGTACCCACCACCTACCTATCGCAGATCGATTCCTCCATTGGCGGCAAGACTGGAGTCAACCTTCGTGTCGGCAAAAATCTTGTTGGAAGTTTTCATCCGCCCGTTGCCGTCTTCATCGACCCAGTTGTGTTGACAACGCTTCCACCCAAAGAACTGCGTTCCGGCGCAGTGGAAAGTGTGAAGGCCGCGGTACTCGGCGATGCCAGCTTCTTCGCGTGGCTGGAGCAAAACATGACCCGTCTGCTCACCGGGGATCAGGAAGTCATCACTCGCGCCATCGAAACTTCCGTGCGCATCAAGGCAGAAATTGTCAGCGCAGACGAACGCGAATCCGGAGAGCGAATGCTGTTGAACCTTGGCCACACCGTGGGCCATGCCATCGAGGCAGCCACTCGCTACCGCACCCTGCTGCATGGCGAAGCGATCGCATGGGGGATGGTCGCAGCACTGCATCTGGCCGTTGCCCGATCGGCATTGACGCCCGCCGACGCCAAACGGATCGAAGATCTGACATTTCGCCTGGACCCTTTCCCACGCTTCCGCGCTACCGCGAAGGTTCTGCTCGACCGCACAGCCGGTGACAAAAAACATCTCCAGTCAACACAGCGTTTCGTTCTGCCCGTAGCCATCGGAAAAGCCGTTGTGGTGGAAGACGTCACGCAGCAGGAACTGCTTTCGGCCATCCAATCGATGTTGCGCACCATGAAAGAACGCGGCGTATGACGACCTCTGCAAGCGGCGCGGAACCGAAAAGCCCAAGCGCTGGTCCCACGTCGGCCCGTGACGAGCAAGACGTCAGCCAGGCCGTCCAATCCATGTTCAACGGCATTGCTCCACGTTACGATCTGCTGAATCATGTTTTGTCCGCAAGTGTGGATCGTATCTGGTGGCGACGCACAGCTCGTACCTTCGCGCCTGTCTTGCAAAATCCGAACTCCGACATATTGGATATGTGCTGTGGCACCGGCGACATGACTCTGGCCCTGCTACGGCTTCGATCCGCCAACGGTAAGCCACTCGTCGCACTCGATTTTTCTCACGAAATGCTGCAGCGTGCCAAAGAAAAGTTTGCCTCGCCGGAATTCGCGAACTATGGTGTGATCACGATAGAGGCCGACGCACTCCACATGCCTCTGCCGGATCATTCCATCGACCTGATCACCACCGCATTTGGATTTCGCAACCTGGCGAATTACGAAGCCGGTCTCCGCGAGATGGCGCGCGTACTTCGCCCCGGCGCGCAGGTAGGCATCCTAGATTTCAACGAGCCCGACGGTCTCTTTGGGAAAATCTACGGTGTTTACTTCCGACACATTCTGCCTCGCATCGGTAGAACCCTTTCAGGCGCATCCGCACCCTATAAATACCTTCCGCATTCTGTCCACCGTTTTCCCAAGCCGGAAGAGATGCTGGCAATGATGCGCACCTGCGGTTTTCTACAGGCAACGTGGATACCCTACACGTTTGGCATTGCGGGCCTGTACCGCGCTGTGAAAGCATGAACCTTCCCCACGCCAATGCCGCATTGTTTCGCGGATGTGGAGAATGACAGGTCAAAATGGCGCGTCCCGTTTCCATCCTGAGTCGCAGGATGTTTAACGTTTCGATCAAACTGCGCACCGCCGGTGTCTCGGTCGCCGCCGCCGCAATCATGACGTTCCTCAAGTTATGGACGGGCGTGCAGAGCGGCAGCATCGGCATGCTCTCGGAGGCGGCGCACTCCGGTCTCGACTTGGTCGCCTCGCTCATCATCCTGGCTTCAATTACCATCTCCGATCGCCCGGCGGACGAGGATCATGCCTATGGTCACGGCAAAATGGAGAACCTGGCGGCGTTCACTGAGACGCTGTTCATGGTTGCATCTGTTATCTGGATCCTTGCCGAGGCTCTTGAACGAATCCTGGGCCACGCGCCACCGCTGAATCTCTCCATCTGGCCCTTCGCGGTATTGCTGCTGTCGATGGCGGTGGACTTTGTTCGTTCGCGTGCTCTTGGCCGCGTCGCCCGACAAACAAAAAGTCAGGCGCTTGAAGCTGACGCGCTCCACTTCAGCATGGATATTTGGTCGAGTCTCGCCGTCATCGGCGGCTTGCTCGCCGGCGCTGCATCACAACATTGGCATCTCCACTGGTTACGTTTTGGCGATCCGCTGGCTGCCGTCGTGGTATCGATCATTATTCTCAAAGTCTGCTGGCGCCTGGCTCGCCAGACTGTCGACATTCTTACCGACGCAGCTCCTCTCGCCACTCGCGGGCGTGTTACAGAATCCTTGCGACAGCTACCCGACAGCATCGGAGTAGAGCGCCTGCGCCTGCGCCTCTCTGGGAATCATTACTTCGCGGACCTGACGGTTGGCATGCCGCGAAACCTGAGCTTTCAGCGGACCGAGCAAATGAAGGAACAGGTCGCCGATGCAGTCCGACTCATCCTGCCCGAAGCCGACGTCGTGGTGAACGTGGTTCCCCGCATCGGCCGCTCGGAAAGCATTTTTGACCGTGTGCGAGCCGTCGCGGCTCGTCATAATCTTTCGGTGCACGATCTGAGCGTTCAGCACTACGACGGAAAGCTTCACCTGGAACAGCATTTGGAAGTCCCTGAATCCCTGAGTCTGCGCGAGGCCCACACGCTAGTCACCAGGATCGAAAGCGAAACTCGTGCCGATGTTCCCGAAATCGATTCCATCCTGACCCACATTGAGAGTGAACGCGGCACCATTGAAACTGAAGCGCGGCGCAGTGAAGACGCCGCACTCGAAGTTGAACTGCGCCGCCTGGCCGGCGAGTTTCCGGATATTCTGGATGTACACGCGGTCGTTGTATCGAAGGCCGGCGAACGCATGCAGATTTCCTGCCATTGCACTTTGCCAGACGACCGAAGCATGGCCGATGTTCACGCTCTGATTACTGCGCTGGAAGATCGAGTCAAATCGGAGATGCCGCAGATTGCACGCGTCTTTATTCATCCCGAGCCAGCCACCGACAATCAACGCTGACGTCTGATCCTCACCCCCAAAGGAGTTCGCAACGTGCAAGCCAGTGCAACATGGAAACAGGAAATGATTTTCGATGCGGTTTCGCACAGTGGGCACACCATCGTGTTCGACGGCGATGATGCGCATACCCAAGGCATCAGCCCCGTAGAAGCTGTATTGATGGGATTATGCGGCTGCACCGCCATGGATGTGGTTTCAATCTTGAAGAAAAAACGCGAGCCGTTTACCGGGCTCACCGTATCTGCAGTCGCAGATCGCTCTCCCGAGCCACCGAAGGTCTTTACACATGTGAAACTTCTCTATCGCGTCAGCGGGGCCGTCTCGCACAAGGCCATGGAAGATGCGGTCCGCCTTTCCGAAACGAAGTACTGCGGCGTGGCAGCGATGATATCCAAAACCGCCAAGATAGAATTTGTGATTGAATACGCTGGTTGAAGCGCCCAGGCGATCCCCATGTTGCAAATTTTTCGCGCACTCTCGGCGGTTTTATTATTGGTGACGATCGCGCTGGTGTCCGCGCTGATTACCATGCGACTCGCAATTCACGGCGCTGAGGTTCAGGTGCCCGTATTACGAGGCCGCACCGTGCCCCAGGCTGTCGTTGAGCTCAGAGCGAAAAGTTTGCAGGCGGACATTGACGGCCACTATTACAGTGCAACGCAACCTGTCGGAGTCGTTCTGACACAAAGCCCGGCTCCCGGAACCCTGGTGCGCAAATCTTGGCGGGTGCGAATGACCGTAAGCCTGGGACCACAAAAAGTTGCCATCCCTTCTGTCGACGGGATGAATGAAACCCTTGCCACCATCACTATTCGCCGTACAGGATTACAGGTCGGCGCGGTGGTCGGACTGCCCTATGCGTACGCTCCGGAGAATACTGTGATCTCCCAAACGCCTGCCGGGAATGCAACCGATGTGGAAGGTCCACGTGTCAGTATTCTGACGGCTCATCCGGCCCCCCCAGCAGAGAATGCCAGTGTTATGCCCGATATGATCGGCGAGAATTTTACCCAGGCCGCGATGGCGATCATTCATGCCGGCTTCAAGCTCGCCCCGCTTCAGAACGCGCCAGCCGCACCTTCTACGTCAACGGCGACAGGCGAACCCCCTGCAGTCTCACCGCCGTCCGCGACACCGGCATCCACAGCTCCTCCGGGAGCGGTGATTGCACAGATCCCGGCAGCGGGAACGCGCATCGCGGCAGGTTCGATGATTCAGCTCACCGTCCAGCCATAATCCCTACAGAAACTAGGAAACCTGCCGACGCTCAATCAGCGCCGCGAAGAATCCATCACAAGGATGCACTCCGGGAAGCGTCCGCAGATATCCGTCGCTAAATCCAGTGGCGCGTAACTCTTCAACGGAGTCCCCGCTAACAATTCCCTCTCGCTCCAGCCGATCGAATTCGTCTCGCAGATCAAGCCGGGTCCATGAACCCTTGGATGTGGAGCTCAAGCACGCTTCAACGACTGCGGCATTCTCCTCTGGCTCCAGCGAGCAAGTCGAGTAGAGCAGCCGCCCACCTGGCGCCAGCAAGCGCAACCCGTTCGACAAAATCTCTCGCTGTCGCTCTGCCTGCCGCACCAATTCCTCCGGCTGAAGTCGATGACGAATTTCCGGATTCCGCGCCAGAGTTCCCGTTCCCGTACATGGCACATCACACAAAATTCGGTCGAATGGACCCACGTGGGTCAGCTTCGCTGCGTCCGCCACCCGCATCTCCAGGTGATCCAGATTCATCGTCGCGCTGAGACGTTTGCGCATGGTCGCCAGTCGCGTGGGATGAAGGTCACACGCCAGCAATTCGGCATCAGGATTATTCTGTAGCAGCACCGCAGTCTTACCTCCGGGCGCCGCACACGCGTCCAGGATTCGTGTTCCGCGACCCAACAGCTCCGCCACCAATTGAGAGCCCTCATCCTGGAGTTGCACATGCGCTGCCGCTTCCGGCGATTCGTTGATGGCCTTCACTCCCCCGGCCACGATTCTTCGCGCTTTTGTTAAGAAAGCCCCCGGCTGCAACGCCACTCCCTCGATCGGAATGCACCGTCAGCGTCGTCATCCAACAGCCGCAATGCAGTCGCAGGCTCCGTCTGACCCTGCTCGCAAATCTTTCGACACGCATCTGCGCCGTAAACTTTCTTCCAGCGCGCAACCATCCATTGCGGGTACGCTTGCTCGGCGTCAAATGCACGTGTCGTGGGCAACGCCGCCACTTTGCGCAACACCGCATTCACTAATCCCGCCTGCCGTGCCCCCTCGGAATGCTTGCACCACTCCACCGATTCGAACAGGGCGGCGTGCGTAGGTATGCGATCCAGAAAAAGCAGTTGGAATGCGCCTACGCGAAGCGCAAGCAGCGCATCCTCCGGCAACTTTAAGTCCGGCCGTGCGAGAAACTTCCTGCACTCTGCGTCAAGGACGAGCTGCCAACGCAGCGTGCCCAGCACCAACGTCGTGCAAAGATTGCGGTCCTGCGGCGACAGCTGATTCACCTGCAGCGAATGCAGCAGCGCATCGCTATTGCCGCGGCCCCGTCCCACTTTTCGAAGAATGTCGAAGGCTGCGCGTCGCGCTGGTGCGATGGAATCGGTCGTCATCGCGAATCCAGTTGCTCGCCGTCCGCGAGTGAAACTCCGTTCAGAAACGCTTCCACCGGCATGCGGCGTTTCCCTTCCATCTGCAATTCCAGCAGGTCAAGCCATGTGCCTTCCCCGCAGGCGACGTTCAATCGATTTCCCGCACGACGCAGTGCTCCTGGAGCCGCTCCAATCCACGGCGCATCTGCACCCAACTTCATCGCATGAAGAATCAATTTCTTCCCGCGAAAATCGGTGAACGCTCCTGGCCACGGTTGAAACCCCCGCCAGCGATCGTAAATCTGCTGCGCTGTCCGACTCCAATCGATGCGGCCATCTTCCCGCTGCAGAATCGGAGCCAGCGTTGCTTGCGTAGAATCCTGTGTCGTCGGCTGCAGTGTCCCTAGCTCCAACCCAGCCAGAGTGCGCACCATCAGACTTGCGCCCACTTCCGCCAGCACCGGAGACAGCTCCACTGAAGTTTGCTGCGGAAGAATCGGTAGTCGTTCTTGCAGCAGAATATCGCCTGTATCGAGGCCTTCATCAATGCGCATTGTGGTAATTCCGGTTTCCGTCTCGCCATTCGCAACCGCCCATTGGATGGGCGCGGCTCCGCGGTATTTAGGCAGCAGCGACGCATGGACATTTAGATTGCCATGCTTCGGCAGCGCCAACATCCATGGCGGAATCAGTCGTCCATACGCGACAATGACAATCGCGTCGGGTGCCAAGGCCCGTACTCGCTCCTGCAGCTCCGTGTGGTTGCGGATCTTATCTGGCTGCGTGATCTCCAGACCGTGCGCTTCCGCATAGCGCTTCACTGGGGAGATCTTGATTTCCATGCCGCGACCACTGGCGCGATCCGGCTGCGACAATACCAGGTCCACGCGATGGCCTGCCCGTAAAAGAGCATCCAGCGTAGGAACAGCGAATTGCGGAGTGCCGCAAAAAACCAGGCGCATGGGTTTGGGCACGGCTCCTAGAAACGTTGGGAAAGAGATGCCAGCAGACAGCCCGGCTCTACCACTCGCCTGCCCGCTGTAGTTTGCGAATCTTGCGCAGTTGCAGATCGCGCTTCAAACGGCTCAGGCGAAAGATGAAAAGGATTCCATCCAGATGGTCAATCTCATGCTGGATGGCGCGCGCCAGCAGCTCCGTGCCCTCCACTTCAATCGGCTTGCCTTCCGCATCCTGCGCCCGCACTTTCACCTCTGCGGCTCGCACCACGCGATCGCGAATCTCTGGCAGGCTCAGGCAGCCTTCTTCTTCCACCTGCTTGCCTTTGATCTCGATTACCTCGGGATTGATCAGGACAATCTTATCTTCCGGCTTTTTTTGAAAGCTCAGGTCAATCACCGTCAAGCGCTTCGAAATCCCAATCTGCGGAGCGGCCAGGCCAATCCCCTGCGCGTCGTACATGGAAGTGAACATGTCGTCGACCAGCTTGCGCAACTCAGCGTCGAACACCGTGACCGGCTCCGCAGGTTGCTGCAGGATAGGGTCGGGAAATTTAACAATCGGATAAATCATGAAGTGCGTCTTGTCTTTCTAATTTCTGGCAGATCAAAATTTGCGGATCTGATCGCAGTACCCTTGATAGTTTCTCACCATTTCGCGCAGCGAGTCGCCGCCAAACTTCTCAATCGCCAATTTCGCCAGCGTCAGCGCTACCATCGCCTCTGCCGCCACGCCGGCTGCCGGAACCACGCAGACATCAGACCGCTCGTAGGCTGCCTTGGTTTCCTCTCGCGTTTCGAAGCTCACCGAGCCCAGCGGCCGACGTAGCGTAGAAATAGGCTTCAAATAGCCACGGACAATCACATCTTCGCCGTTCGAGATACCACCTTCAATGCCGCCCGCGTTGTTCTGGTCGCGCATGAAACGCGTATGCTTGTCCGCATTTTTTTCTGCCGCGTAATGGATCGCGTCATGCACCACGGAACCGAAGGCAGCCGCGGCCGTCACTCCGCGTCCAATCTCAACCGCCTTGACCGCCTGTAACGACATCACCGCCGCTGCCAGCATTCCGTCCAGGCGCTCGTCCCAGTTGGCGTACGTTCCCAGGCCCGGAGGAACACCGTGGGCCACCACTTCAAACACGCCCCCAACGGAGTCGCCCGTACGCAGCGCCTTATCGACAACAGCCTTCATGCGCTGCTCAGAAGCTTCGTCCACGCAGCCGAGCAAGATTTCCTCGCGCGACTGCAGCGCCAGAATCTCCGGCCAGCTAGCATCGCGGTCGAGTTCCGCATCACCTACCCGGATCACATGGCTCGCCACGGCAATCCCAAGGGTTTCGAGCAATTGCTTGGCAATCGCTCCTGCAGCTACCCGCGCCGTGGATTCGCGCGCCGAAGCCCGCTCCAACACGTACCGCGCGTCGGGAAAATCGTATTTCAACGCTCCTGCTAGATCGGCGTGTCCGGGTCGCGGAGACGCGACCGCCTTATGTTTCGCAGGATCTCCCGCAGCCACCGGCAGAATCTCCGTCCAATTTTTCCAATCGCTGTTTTCGATACGAATTGAAATTGGCGAACCAATCGTCTTCGCATGCCGAACGCCAGAAAGAATCTGCCCCGTGTCGCGTTCAATCTTCATACGTCCGCCGCGACCATACCCCTGCTGCCGCCGCCACAATTCGTGGTTCATTTTGGCTTCATCAATGGACACACCTGCGGGCATGCCAGAAACCATGGCAATTAAACATTCCCCGTGAGATTCTCCTGAGGTGGCAAAACGAAACATGCAGCAATCCTTTAAGTTTGCGTTCTATTCAGCTACAGAGCTAGGTGTTCCAGGCTCAACGACCTACGTCTTCCTCAACCATTGATATTGCTCATCGGTCAACGGAACCACCGATAATCTTCCCTGCCGTACCAGCGGCGAATCCCGAAACAGCGGCTCCTCTTTCACCGCATCCAGCGTTTTTGGCGAAACCATTTTGCCGAAGCGAATGCGAACCAGCGGTACCTTTGGATCTTTGGCGTTCACGCTGAGAACCGTAGCCGTCCCGACCGCCGCCCGCTCATCGCCCGTGTGATAAATCACCAGGCGGTCCTTCGCGTGCATCTCGCGCAGATTTTTTACCGCCGCAGGATTAGTCACTCCATCCCAAATCGTCTCGCCCTCTCGCTTCAGGTCGCTGATCGAGTAGGCATTGGGTTCAGTCTTCAATACGTAGTTCATCGCGGCAGTTCCTTTGTCTCCGCTTGCGCAAGAAATGCACGCGTATTCACCAGTGGGCGTTCCAGCGCGCGCACGCGATCGATATATACCGGGGCCGCCGCCCCTTCCATCGGAGGCTGACAAGCTTCCTGAATCGCCAGCATCTTGGCTTCCGTATCATCCAGATAATGCAGCAGCACCGCCTCCGGAATCATGGGCAGCTTCGGTGAACCGAATTCCAGCGATCCGTGATGGCTCAAAATCATGTGTTCCACCAGCGTGTGCACCTGCTTGGGAAATCCCGGCAGGCTTTTCACCTTTTCATCCAGCAGCCGGGTCGCAATCGAAATGTGCCCGATCAGCTGACCCTCCAGCGTATATTCGAAACCGCGTTCCCAGCTCAGTTCATAAATTTTTCCGATATCGTGAAGTACCGCGCCGGTCAGCAACAGGTCGCGATAGATGAGCGGGAAATGCGTGGCCGCCAATTCACAGAAGCGGATCAGATCGACCACATGTTCCAGCAGTCCGCCAATCCAGGCGTGATGCATAAACTTTGCCGCCGGCGCAGCCTTATATCGCCGCGCAATTTCCGGGTCATCCAGAAATGCAAAGACCAGCCGCTTCAAATCCAGGTCCGTGAAGCTATCGACCGTGTTGCGCAACTCCTCCCACAGCGCTTCGATGTCCCTTGTAGTGCTGCGTTGAAAATCACTCAGATCGATTTTGGTCGGGTCAACGCGAACAATCTCCATCACTTTCAGCTGCAGCTTTCCGTTAAACTCATCGACGCAGGCGCGCACATCTACAAAGTCGTTTTGTTCAAACTTTGCAGCCCAGCTCTCTGCGTTGTCCCACAAGCGACCATCGATGCGTCCGGTGCGGTCGCACAACGTCAGCGAAAGATATTTCGCATTGCCGTCGTTTCGGTCGCGTAGCTGTTTTTGCGCCACAAGAAAGTGAGAGCGAATATTGCGCCCGCGATGTTTGGCGGCGTCGGCTAGGAAGAAATCTTTCATGCTCTCCACGTCCGGAATCCGGCGCGAGCGGATTTCCTGTCTGAGCTCATCTGGAACGACCCAGCTTTGGGTTGCTCCTCGCTTTGAGCAAACGCCCAGCCTGAATTCAGGATGGGCGTCTTCGAACCTTCACTCACATCTGTCGCGCGGCCCATTCGAATCTTCCTCGAAGCCCCGCGAGGTTTTCCCTATCGACCCGGAGGCTGGTCAGTTGACGAAGAAGCAGCCGGTGGTGTGGAAGGGGCGGAGTTTCCGTCGGTGCCACTGGTATTGGTCGATGCAGGCGTCGACTGGTCGTTGGTCTTCTTCGGTTCTTTCTTTTTCTCGTCACTCAGCCGGGTTTTCTGTCCGGTGTTGACGGTCGCAGGCTTCTTCTTTTTCTGCTTTGCCGCAGTCGCGCCATTCAAGCCTAGAGGAGCGGACTCCATTTGCCGGGTAGCCGTTTCTGTTGTTGTTAATGATGCCGCCTTGGCATTGTCGTGCTTGACCTTCTTCTTCTTCGCAGGATGCTTCTGATTCTTCCGCGCGTCCATCTCCGACTTATTGCGTGCCTCATCGCTGAATCGCGTCTTCCCCACCTTCGGCTGCGTAATCAGCGGCGCATGTTCGAGATCCGGACCTAGCGGCTGGACATCCGTCGGCGGCGCTGCATCGGCCGTGCTTGTCGGATTTTCCGGAGAGGGTGGCGGCGGCGCGTTCGCAGACGTCGCTACCTGCAACGAAGACACAGGGGCCGCAGGAGCGTGACCAAAACGGAATTTCTCTCGCTTGGGCTCATGCTTCTTCTCGGATCGTGTCTCCTTTTCTGCGGCGGAAGAGCTAGAGACTACCTTCGGTGCAGCTTCCGTTGCAGTGGCGGAAGCTACCTCAACTGGCGCCTTCGCGGTCGCATGACTGTATCGGCCCGTTGTACTGTCGTATCGAGCCTTCTCTTTTTTCTTCTTTTTCGGCTGTGGTGGAGTGTAGGCCGCGAACGTCGGCTTGGTCTCGTTCGGGCTCGCACCAGAATCGGTATATCCCGGCCGGATGTCGATATACGCCTCATCGCGCAGACGTGTCAGATAGGCCCGCACCGCAGGACCGATCTTTTCCATGTAAATCGCCTGCTCAATTTGCGGTTCAACCTTTTGCATCGGCTGCGTTCCGCCTGGAACGTGCTCCGTAACCTGCAAGATAATGTAGCCCTGCCGAGTACGAATGGGTGCCGTGTGTCCGCCTACCGGCAGATCGAATGTCTGATCTTCCAGAACCTTGGCAAGTGCGCCTCGACGAAAATCACCCAGGTCGCCACCTTGCGCTGCCGTCGGTCCCTTGGAATATTTCTTGGCCAGATCAGTGAAGCTTGCGCCCGATTTCAGCTTGGCTTCCAGGTCCTTGGCTTGTGCGTCCGCTTCCGCCAACTGAGTGCTGGTGGCATTCTCGCTGGTCGGAATCAGAATTTCGTTCAGGTGTACAGATTCCTCATGCGTGAAGTCGGCCTTGTGATCGTTGTAGTACGCCCGCATCTCGGCCTCAGACATCTGCATCTTGCTGCCGACCTCATCACGCACAACCTGCTGCGTAATGATGCTGTTGCGAATGTTGGCCTTGAAATCTTCGTAGGAAATCTGCTGCTGTTCGACCGCCTTCTGCAGGTCATCAAGGGAATCCAGATGGTTTTCTTTGCGAATCTCGTCCAACCGCTTGATCAGCTCAGTATCGCCGGTTATACCAAGCTGCTTGCCCTTTGAAATCAGAAGCTGTTGATCGATCAGGTCTCGTAGCAAAGTTGACTGCCCCTGCTTCACCTGCTCCAGGGTCCAGTTACCCTGACGCGCTTCCTGGTCCAGTTGTGTCTGCGCGCGGGCCACGTCGGAGTTCGTAATCACCTGGTCATTCACGCGGACAATAATCTGCTCTACCGGCATGCCATACAGGCTCGCCAGGGTGTTGGTATCCGCACTGAGATTGGTGCTGCCGCCGATTGTCGACGCGCCCTGTACCGGGACGGGGGCATCAGGGGCTGTTTGCGCCATGCCGTGGAAACACAGACTGGTGGCAACAGCCACAGGGAGAACAACGCGCAAAACTGCTCGTAACATCATGTGTTGGTTGGTACCATCCATGCCTGCCGGTCGCCATGACAATCTAGAATCCGATGGCTTCCCATTGAAAATCGATGCTGGTGCGGATACAGCAACTCGATGCAGGTCGATTCCGTTGCTTTCATTCTAACCGCATCCGAGGCCGCTTTCCCAACCCATCCAAATTCTCTGTTTCCAATGCATGCACACCATAGCCCGCAGCATCGATTGGGGCCGCTCGAATGTTACACTGAGCAGTAGTTTATGCAGTTTTCCCTGCTATCCAACCGCGTCGTGATTTCTCACCACGGTGCAAAAGGAACCTACGGTACATGAGTCCCCGTAATCGCCGTTCGATATTGTTCGTCGTCGTATTTCTGGTCGTCTGCGGAGTTGCAGGCGCTTTCCTCGATCGGAATGTTGGCGCCCAGACTTCGAGCGACCAATCCACGCTGCGGGACAGTCTGAAGCAATTCACCAACGTGTACAGCATCGTTGAACAAAACTATGCCGAGCCGATGACGAAAGACCGGGTCAACACCGCCATTTATGACGGCGCGATCCCCGATATGCTGCATGTCCTCGATCCCCACTCTAACTTTTACGATCCCAAAGCCTTCGCCGAAATGCGCGAAGAAGAGAGCGGCAAATATTACGGAATCGGCATGGAAATCATGCAGCAGAACGACAAGATTGTTGTGGTCAATCCGTTTGAAGGCACACCATCGTACAAGGCAGGGATTCGTCCCGGCGATGTGATTCTGGCCGTAAACGGCAAGCCGATCAACGGAACCGGGCCAGACGGAAAAACGGTAAAGAAGGCGACCACACTGGATGTCGCCAACATGCTGAAAGGTCCAAAAGGGACCCCCGTCGACGTCACAATTGCGCGTGAAGGAAAGCCTGAGCCCATGGTGTTTCATCTGGTTCGGGCAGAAATTCCTCGCGCCAGCGTCGACCTTGCCTACGATATTCAGCCCGGCATCGGCTACATGCACATCAAAGACTTTGCCGAAGAAGAAACCGGTCAGGAAGTTCTGAACTCGCTGGAAAAGATGGGTCCCATCCACGGCCTGGTGATCGACCTGCGAGGCAATCCCGGCGGTCTGCTCAGCGAAGCCGTTTCCGTTTCAGGAGATTTTCTTGAGAAGGGGCAGGTTATTGTGTCGCAACGCGGTCGCGCCTTCCCGCCGATCACGTATCGCGCTACCCGCGGCGAACAGAACAGAAACTATCCCATCGTGGTACTCGTAAATCGCGGTACAGCCTCCGCTGCAGAAATTGTCAGTGGTGCGCTGCAGGATCACGACCGTGCCCTGATCGCCGGCGAAACAACGTTCGGCAAAGGCCTGGTGCAAACCGTCTATCCGCTGTCGGACAATACTGCCCTGGCCCTGACTACGTATCACTACTACACGCCCAGCGGCCGCTTGATTCAACGCAACTACACCGGCGTATCCATGTATGATTACTTCTACAATCCTGCGGATCGGCCGCAAAGTGACGCCAATCGCGAGGTGAAACTGACCGACTCCGGGCGCGCTGTCTACGGCGGCGGTGGTATCACTCCCGATGTCAAAATCGACACTCCGAAATCCAACAGTTTTCAGGATGTTTTGATGGAGCAGTTTGTGTTTTTTGACTTCGCCAATCACTACCTGGTGAACCACACAGTCGGCAAAGACTTTAAGGTCGACGACAATGTGATCCACGATTTTGAGGCGTATCTAACCACCAAACAGATCCCGTGGACGGCTCAGGACATCAGCGGCGTCCGCGACTGGATCGATATGAGCATTAAGAGCGAGTTGTTCACCTCAGTCTTTGGCCAGCAGGAAGGTCTGAAAGTACGCGCCGCCTGGGACCCGATGATCAACAAGGCGATCACATTGATTCCACAGGCTGAAACCCTTAAGACTACGGCGCAAAAGACGATTGCGATGAGGGCCAGCAACGCTTCGGCCGCGGCTCACTAGGCGGAGAGCCCCTGGCGTTGCATGTGTCGGCGAACATTCCGCCGACACAGTTTCTCAAACTTCGCTATCATGAATGCAACATCGCCAAAAGTCTCCGAGCGACAAGATACACAGGACTCTATGCTGAATGGTAAGCGTCTCGTTGTTGTTCTTCCTGCGTTCAATGCAGAGAAGACTCTACGAGCTACGGTCCAGGAAATTCCAGACATCGTTGACGAAGTCATTCTCGTGGACGATCACAGCTCGGATCGCACAGCCGCTGTGGCTAGGCAGCTTGGATTGACTGTCATCGAGCATGACAGCAACCTGGGATACGGCGGAAACCAAAAGACCTGCTATGCCAGCGCTCTGCAACGCACTGCCGATGTCGTGGTGATGATCCACCCGGATTACCAATACTCGCCCCTGCTGATTACTCCAATTGCGAGCATGGTCGCATTCGGTGCTTACGATCTTGTTCTGGGGTCGCGCATGCTGGGCGGCGGCGCCATCAGCGGCGGGATGCCACGCTACAAATATGTCGCAAATCGCGCACTGACCATGTTTCAGAATTTTTTCCTGCGCGCCCACCTGTCTGAATACCACACCGGATTTCGCGCATTCAGTGCTGAACTGCTTCGCCTGCTACCGTTGCAGCACAACTCAGATGATTTCGTCTTCGATAATCAGGTGTTGGCGCAATGCATTCTGCTGAACGCCAGGATTGGCGAAATTTCCTGCCCTACCCGCTATTTTGAAGAAGCGTCCTCTATCAACTTTCCTCGTAGCGTTCGCTATGGTTTCGGCGTCCTGAAAACTACCATGCAATGCGTAGCTGCAAAATGGGGTCTGACAAGCCGTCCCAGGTTCAACGCGGAAAATTGGGGTTCCCTCGATGTCGCTCCAGAGGAACTTCCAAACTTTCTGGAGGAAGCAAGTAAGTGATGTGGGACCGGCCTCTGCGCCAGTATTTCGGACTTCTTCTGCTAACAGTTTTTGCGGTCCTTGTTCATGGCTATCATCTCGGAACAGATGATGCGGCCATTTACATTCCAGCGATCAAAAAGGCATTCGACCCACAACTCTATCCCTTCGGCTCCGAGTTTTTTATGGAGCACGGGCGACTATCGATCTTTGCACCAATCGTTGCCATGTCGGCCCATCTGTTCTATCTCCCCATCGACGTCGCGATCTTCTTCTGGTATGTCTTTGGAGTTTTCCTTCTACTGGTCGCCGGCTGGCGGATCGCGTCACTCTGCTTTTCTTCTGCCCATGCTCGATGGGCCGCAGTCGCCTTGTTGGCCGCGCTTCTCACCGTTCCCATTGCCGGCACCGCACTGGTGATTGCCGACCCCTACCTTACCGCTCGTTCACTTTCCACCCCTACCACGATCTTCGCCATTGACAGTTTTATGCGGGGGCAAAGAACCGGCACTTTCTTGTGGATCGTCTTGACAGTGCTGGTACACCCGCAGATGGCAGCTTTTGCTGTTGGCTTCCTGGTGTTTCTCTATTGGACGAATCACGAATCACCGGCCGCGACGCTCAAACATTCTTTTTCCGCCTCGACTGCGGGTGCGTTGCCCAGCCGTTGGCCGCAGGGATTCAACTTCAATCCTGCGCAAGGCACCTACCGGGAGGTGCTGTATTCGCGGACATTCTTTTTCGCCGCCCTTTGGCATTGGTACGAGTGGATTGGCGTCGTACTCCCATTATCGATCCTCTACGCCTTTACGCGCATTCACCCGCGTGCCACTCTGCCCGCTTTTCAGCGGATTTGTCGGGCCCTGGTTCCCTTTGGAATTCTCTCGACGCTCGCATTTCTCCTGTTGAACTCAACTCGCTATCTAATGAATTTCGTGCGCTTGCAGCCGATGCGATCCTTCCACCTGATCTACGTTCTCTTCTATCTGCTTGTGGGAGGCGTCTTTGGAGAATACGTTTTGAAAGATCGTGTCTGGCTTTGGTTGGCACTCTTCGGATCGCTGGCTATCGGTATGTTTGCCGTAAACCGAGTGAGTTTTGCCAACAGTCGTGCAATAGAATGGCCAGTCGGCGGCAGCAAGAATCCGTGGGTTTCAGCGTTTCGATGGATTCGAAATAATACGCCCAGGGACGCCGTGTTCGCGCTCGACCCGCATTATCTTTCCATTGCCGGCGAAGACCAACATGGGTTCCGCGCGATTGCGGAGCGTAGTATGCTCGCTGACGCTGACAAGGATAGCGGCGCCGTTTCTCTGTTTCCACAACTCACCGCTGACTGGGAAAATCAGCAACGTGCGCTGGATGGCTTTCGGCATTTTGGCGCGCCGGATTTCAGGCGGCTCGCACAAACCTATCCCGTCACCTGGGTGGTTGTACAGTTGCCCGCACCCAACGGCTTGTTTTGTCCATATCACAATGCTGCCGTGGCCGTTTGCCGTGTGGGTACGCCATCCCACACAACCCTTTCGGCGTACTAAGGACATCTGATATACCAGATGATAGCGACCCGCGCAAGATTTAACCTGATGAGCTGCTACCGAATACCTGCGTGCGCCGTCTATCAAGTAACCACTTGGGGAGGGCTGGTTTGCCACTCTTAGTCGTCGAGGCCGAGGCACCCGCTTCGTCGCTCCTCTCCCGTTCGCTTCCAGATTCGGCAATCCTGCGCCACACGTGGAATTTTCTGCGGCGCCCGTCTGTCTTTATTTCTGGCCTCACCCTTCTGGCCCTCTTGATTCAGGGCTATCACCCGTTTGTCGACGATGCAGCCATCTATATTGCCGGCATCGAAAAGGTGATTCATCCCTCACTGTTCCCTGTGCACGCAGAATACGTGCTGCCTCATCTGAAGCATTCGCTGTTTTCGCTCGCTCTCGGCTGGGTAGTCCGGGGACTGCACATCCCGCTTCGTTACGCGTTATTTATTAGCTATGTAGCATCACTCTGGCTGATGGCCTACGCATGCTGGCGGTTAAGCTGCTTGCTCTTCTCCACGGCACGCGGTCGTGCGGGAGCGATGTTGCTGATGACCGCGACTCTGACCTTGCCGGTGGCCGGTTCCGCAATCTATATTCTTGACCCTTACCTGACGGCGCGTTCGTTCTCCACTCCCCTAACGCTGATTGCCATCGCGTATGCCCTTGAGCGCCGCATCGTGGCAACCGTCGTTTGCCTTATTGGCGCATTTATCCTTCATCCGTTGATGGCTGCATATGCTGTTGGTTATGTCATTGCGCTAGCCTTGGTGCGCGCTCGGAACTGGAGAACGCTCACCGCCGCAGCCGCCGGAGTCATGCTCCTGGGCTTGGTTGCATCCCACGCTGGAACTCTGCTGGGTGCCTCACCCGCCTATCGTATCGCCACTGTCAGCCGGGATTACTTCTTCTTAGACAAGTGGGAATGGTTTGAAATTTTCGGCCTTTTTCCTCCGCTGCTAGCCGCCTTCGTCTTTCTCTCACGAAGCCGCTTCCGCGTCCGCTCGAACTACGGCCTGATTGCCGCTGTCTCGCTCTATGTCGGCGCACTTGCAATTTTATTTGCGGTCTGCTTTACGCGAACCGACAGCACCTTCCTGCTGGCGCGCCTGCAGGTGCTGCGCAGTTTCCAGATCATTTATATTTTGTTTTTCTTGCTGCTTGGCGACCTGCTCGGCCAGTACGTTCTTGGCCGCCGTTGGTGGGCATGGGCCAGCGGGTTCACCGCCGTCGCCGCCCTCATGTTCACAGTGCAACTGTCGCTATATCCTGCGCTGAAGCACCTGGAGTGGCCGTGGGCCCGCAGTCACAATCCCTGGGCTCAGGCGTTTCTCTGGATCCGCCACAACACGCCTCAAGACGCCTATTTTGCGCTCGATCCCTACTACCAGCAGATGCCGAAGGAAGACACGCTCGGCTTCCGCGCCATGACGGAACGCAGCGCTTTGCCGGATTGGAATAAAGACGGTGGCGTCGCCGCGATCGATCCGGCACTGGCCCAGCAATGGTGGAATCAAGTCACTCAGACGAAGGATTTCTCTCACTGGAACGACTTTCAGCGGATCCAGACACTGACGCCCTACGGCGTTAACTGGATTGTGTTGCCGACCAGCATGCCGACACAGTTTGCCTGCCCGTACCAAAACTCAGCCGTGCGCGTCTGCCACCTTCCTGCCGACATCGCGTTCCTATCCCAGCCATCCGCAGCCCACGCGCCCACGCATCCCTAGGCTCCCAGACGCCTCGAGATTGCTTATCTATCCCGAGAGTCCCGCAAATCCAGCCTCCCATTTATTATGGAAGTATGACCGTGATCGTGTACTCGGCGTCCTGGTGCCCCGACTGCCGCGAAGCCAAACGCTTTCTCCAGCGCTACAACATCCCTCATACTGAAATCGATATCGAAACCACTCCCGGTGCAGCGCAGGAAGTCATCGCCAACACTGGCAAGCGCGCCATTCCGCAGTTCGTCATCGACGGAAAATGGGTGCAGCCCTATCAGCCCGGCGAGGGATTTCTCTACGAGGAAATGGCGGAGTTGCTCGGAGTCGCGCCGCCAGACAGTACCGCTTCCCCCACCCAGTCGGTCACGCGCCAGGGATCACGCCCGTGATCGCACGTTACACGCGCCCTGCCATGGGCAATATCTGGACGGAAGAAAACAAGTACCGCATGTGGCTGGAGGTTGAGGCCGCTGCCTCGGAAACTCTGGCCGAATTTGGCATCGTTCCTGCAGAGGCGGCACGCGCCATCCGCGAGCGTGGCAGCATTGACGTAGCCCGTATACAGCAGATTGAGGCGGAAGTTCGCCACGATGTGATTGCCTTCACCACCGCGGTTGGCGAAAAAATCGGCCCCGAAGCTCGCTGGTTGCATTACGGCCTCACCTCAAACGATGTTGTCGATACCGCGCAGGCGCTGCAGGTCAAGGCCGCCTCCACAATTCTGCGTGCCGATATTCTGCGTTTTCTTGAAGTGCTGAAGCGTCGCGCCATCGAATTCCAGCACACCCCGACGGTCGGCCGCACCCACGGCGTTCACGCCGAGCCCACGACGTTTGGACTGAAGCTGCTGAACTGGTATGCAGAGATGCGGCGGAACCTTCGCCGCTTCGACATGGCCGCGGAAGATATGCGCGTTGGCAAACTTTCAGGCGCCGTGGGCACCTTCGGGCATCTAAAGCCGGAACATGAAGCCCGCATCTGCGAGCGTCTCGGCCTTACGCCTGCCCCAGTCGCCACCCAGGTACTACAGCGCGATCGTCACGCGTTTTACATTGGCGCGCTGGCATTGATCACCGCCACGCTGGACAAGATCGCTGTCGAAATTCGCCATCTGCAACGCACCGAAGTTCGTGAGGCGGAAGAATATTTTTCCGAGAAGCAAAAAGGCTCGTCCGCCATGCCGCACAAGCGCAACCCCATCACCAGCGAGCAGATCAGTGGCCTTGCCCGCGTGGTGCGTGCCAACCAGCAGGCGGCACTGGAAAATGTAGCGCTGTGGCATGAGCGCGATATCTCACACTCTTCAGTCGAGCGCGTCATCTTCCCCGACTCCACCATCCTGACCGATTATTTGCTGGAGAAAACCACCAATCTGATCGACAAGCTGGTCGTCCATCCACAACGCATGTTGCGCAATCTGGAGTTAACGGGCGGCCTCATTTTCTCTGGCCAATTACTGCTTGAGCTCGCCGAGGCCGGAATGTCGCGCGAGGACGCGTATAAGTTGGTCCAGTCGCACGCCATGCGCGCCTGGCAGCAGGATCTGAATTTTCGCGAGGAAGTCGGCAACGATCCTGCCATCACAAAGCTGTTGTCGCCGGACAAGCTCGGCCACGCGTTCGATATGAAGCGTCAGCTCACCAATGTGGATACGATCTTCGATCGTGTCTTGAATCAGGAAGCGTAAGAGAGCAGGTCGCTCCATGTCCTCCGGAAAAATCCTGACTGTCGCGATGACCGGTGCCAGCGGCGCTATGCTGGCACGCGAACTGCTTCTGCTGCTGGAGCGGGACTCGCGTGTCGAGCGCGTACACTTCATCGCTTCAGAAAGTTCCCTTCGCGTCCTTGCCGAGGAACTGGAAGTCAGCGGCCGCAATGACCTCATCTCAAAATTTCTCGGCGCACCCAGCGTGAAGATCATTCAGCACGCGCCCGGCGATATCGGAGCGCCGATCGCAAGCGGCAGCTATCCCTGCGATGGAATGATGGTTCTACCCTGCAGCATGGGTACGCTTGCGGCCATCGCGAACGGCCTCGCTGACAATCTCATCGCACGTGCCGCCGACGTCTGCCTGAAAGAACGACGGCCCCTCACCCTTTGCGTCCGCGAAACTCCATTCAACAAAATTCATCTCCGCAACATGCAGCAAGCTGCAGATGCGGGCGCGACCATCTTCCCCGTCATTCCCGTTTTCTATACCCATCCAGTGGACACGTTGGAAATGGCCGGTCAATTTGTTTGCCGCGTGCTGGCGCACATCGGCCTTCCGCAAGAATCTGCGTATCAGTGGACTGGCAAATCAAAATAGCCCCGTACCGTTCGGTTAGTAGTGAAACTCCCCACCCGCCATCGGTGGCTGGCTGCGCAGAAAATCAATCACCTTGGGAACCATTCGATCCGAACAGGTTGCCGGTCCCATGTGCCCGCACCCTGCATAGAGTTCCAGCACAGATTGCGGAATGGACTCGTGCATTTGATGCCCCACGATGGGAGGAAGCAGCTCGTCCTGTTGCCCCCACACCAGCAGCACCGGCATCTGTAGCTGGCCGAGTTTCCCGGCGAAATTGCCTTCCTCACGCAACAGCGATTGCAGCGTTCGGTCCACCACCGAGCGATGGCT
The DNA here is from genome assembly GCA_963821145.1 of uncultured Acidobacteriota bacterium. Taxonomy (GTDB): domain Bacteria; phylum Acidobacteriota; class Terriglobia; order Terriglobales; family Acidobacteriaceae; genus JAKAAZ01. The sequence goes on along the minus strand of CAWGCV010000019.1, from coordinate 104,320 downwards.
TTGCATCGTCCGCAACAGATCCCGCTGTACAAATCCAGGAATGTAATACTGGCGAGCCATCAGCACTGCTTCCAGATGCTCCAGCTGCGGTACAGTGTTTGGTTCCAGGATATCCGGAGTAAGCTCAGACTTGAATCTCAACCCGGCGCTATCCATCGCAACCAAACGATTCACCCGCCCCGGATGCTGCAGGGCAAATTCCGTTGCTATCCATCCACCCATCGACCAGCCCATCACGTCCGCTCTCTCGACGTGGACAGCGGTCAAGAATCCCTGGATCAAATCAACCTGCTCTGCAATCGTGTATTGAATGTCGGGCCGATCTGTTCTGCCGCATCCCAGCAGGTCAATGGCATACACGCGAAAACCATTCTTAGCGTACACCGGCATCTCCGGCGTCCAGTCCTCACTGCGAGCTCCCAGGCCGTGAATCAGCACGAGCGGTGTTCCCTGCCCGCCAACAAAATAATGCACGCGATAAGGCCCGACGCGAACGTATTTGCTTTGAAAACCGGCAAGCCGCAAACGCGCATCCATAACCTGGCTGATCATCCGTACAGGGTGGCGATAAAAAACCACACTCATGACGATGTCGAGCACCATCGCGATCAGGACAAATATCGTCGCGAAGCGTTTCAGGTGAGCGAAGGCAGCCGATGGTGGCGCGGTACGCGGAGGAGTTGTCGGACTAGTGGTCGCCATGATCTGTCAATCGTATGAAATGAATTCTGTTGGGATACCCGCCGTCGCCAGCCCGCGATCAATTTTCAGGCTCAGTCCCAAAAGCCGTCCGTACTATAGATGCGCAATCGTGCTTAAAAGAGTTCGCGTAGCAAAGCATCGGCTCGGATTTGTCCGGCGGCTGGGATTTGTCCGGCGGCCGCGAAGCCGCGTACCTGTGGGCATCGGTCGCCTTCGTCTATCGCACGGGTCAGCGGCCGTTCAGCGAGAACGCGTAGAACTTGTTGTTGTTGCCGTCGTAGGGCAGCTTGCGTTCTCGAGTGTCGTATCCGCTGCCCCAGTAAACGACGCCGTTCACAATTGCTGCACCCGACCATACGGCTCCGCCGCTGCGAAAGGTCCACTTGATCTGACCGGTCCTCGCGTCCATAGCGTAAAAATTCCCGCCAGACGAGCCAGCGTACACTACGCCATTCGCGCTAGAGACAAAACCGTCTGTGATGTACCGGGAACCCTGCGGATCGGCGGTCTGCCAGAGAATCTTTCCCGTGGCTGGGTCCAGCGCTGTCCATAAGCCGCCGCTCGTGGTCTTCTTCTGCCCAGCAAAGGCGGTGTATGTATACGTCTTGTGGCTGCCGTTGGTGATGGCCGCGTAGATGCGTTTGCCGTCCGTGGATGTACCCCACTCAATCCCCCCGAGGACTCCACCCGGACCGGCCTGCGTCGCCCAAATCTCCCTGCCGGTCGCAGGGTCCAGCGCATAATACATGCCGCTCTTCTGGCCGGCGCCAAGCACATCGGTGCGCTTGCCGTTAATGGTCGTGGTAAAGAGATTGGGGTCGGCGCCAAAATCGAAGTCCGGCGAGGCGTTGGGATCGGCCATCGTCCACGTGTCCGCTGTCAAGGTGTGATGGGCCCACACGATCTTGCCGGTGGTCAAGCGAAGAGCCACGATGCTATCAATGTAGGCGTCGAACGGCAGCCGCTTGCAATTCGTCTGCCCCGGGTTCACGCAATATCCATGCGGGACCGAGTAGCTATTGCCGGTGGTGACGTATAGCATGCCCGTCTTGTGGTCAACAACTGGCTGGCTGCTCCACACGGCGGCGCCGTTAAAACCCGCAGGCACCATATAGGTCTTCCACACGATCTTGCCGGTGCGCGCGTCCAGCGCCTCCACGGAGCCGCGGAATGTTGGCGTGATCGTCGTGTGCTCTGTCTTCGAGGACACACCGGTGTAAATGATGCCGTCGTCGATCGTTGCTGATCCCGTCACGATAGCGGCTTGGTTGGCATCCGTCTCGGTACGCCAGAGCATCGCGCCAGTACGGGCGTTGATGCCGACCTCGAACGCCGGGCCGAGACCGGCGGTCATCAGGTTGCCGGTGCCGATAACCAACTCGCCATTCCAATATGCCGGGCTCGTCCGCGAGGCGGAGCCGGCGGTTCCGGTGTAGTCGCTGATATCGTGCGACCAGATGGCCTTGCCTGTCTTGGTGTCGATCGCCCAGAGCTTACCACCCCAGTCCGGAAAGTAAGCGACCCCGTTGACTATGATCGCCGTTGCCGAGACATCACCTGCGGTAGTCAATGTCCATGCGGTCTTCAGATACCCCACGTTGCTGGCGTTGATCGTGTGTTCGGCCGCGGCGCTCCGCGTGTTGTGATTGTTTTGTCCTGAACTGACCCACTCCGGCTGGATCGAGACGCCCGACTCGGCGCTGCCGGTAATTGCTGGCGTATGAGCGCCGGGCACCGCCTGGATTGCAGACGAGGAGCCGACGACCCCGGCGCGTACCGGCACATCTGAATGCGCCCAGGATATTGTTAGGACGCCGATCAACGCGACAAGCAGCGCGGGGACTTCTAGCCTTCTGACTATTCGAACCATTCAGATTTCCTCTCTAAGCTCGATTCGACGTCTGAAGACCTCAAGACATCGTCAATATGACCGAATGCACGCGATCTACCAGCGTCGCGTGTCGCGAATTTTGCAATTGATGTTGAGAGGAAGGCGGATACAGCAACTAGACGCAATTCGGAAAGCGAATTCCTGTCCAAAATTCGACGGCGCGTGTCGACTTGCTGACAGTTCAACAGTTGAGCGAACCCGGCGTTCAGAAGACTTTCTCTACCCGCAGGACGAGCTTGTTCCCTTCCGGCAGGTTCTCGGCGCCGACCTCATGGTAGGCGTTGACATAGAGGAACCATTGGCCGCGATTTACGACAGCGCCAGGACCGATTCCGCCGATCTGCTCACGGGCGTTGGGCACAGGGATGCCGTTGATGCGGGCATCGGTGATCTGCTTCAGGTAATATCCGTTAGCGCCGACGTAGACATTCTTGACGATCTCGTAGGAGGCGGTCGCGTTGAAGTGAATGGCTTGGCCAGCCTGCGAAGTATTGGCATTTTCGCTAACCGGAGGCGCGTGGTTGGTGGCATCCCAGAGATAGTGGATGCGCCAGCTGGTCTCAATCCTCTTGGCAGGAAAAAGCGTGACGGCATAGTAGGGATGGATGTCCCACGCATTGTTGCCGATGTTGACTGCGCTGTCGGGCGAGTAGCGCCCGATTGGCGCATCAATGTCGAACGTGACGCGCTGATAGATTGGCATGCCGAAGAGGGTGTGCTTGGGCCACTGCAGGATGATGGGAGCGAAGGTGAAATCGCCCAGTCCCTGCCCGACGCCGTGGCCGCCAGTGTCTACGTAGGCTCCGGTAAGCACAATCTCCGTTCCGTACCAGGCGCCGAGAATGCGCGGGCGGGGTCCTATCCAGGCGATGTGGAGCAGCAATGCTCCGCTGTTGACGTCGGTGATTTGGGGGATGACCTCTCCGGTATTATCCAGAGTCTTGTTGTCGTGGACACCTTGTCCGATGACCTCGACAAGCCAGCCTGGGAAGGCTACGGCGTCGAGGAAACTGGTATCCCCGAGGTTTACAGCCGGGAGGGTGGGCAATTGCTGCGAATGCGCACGAGAAGTGAAAAGCGTCATAAGCGCCAACGTGCCCACAGCCGAGGACAGTGCGCTTCGAGTGAGCATTCGAAGCGCTCCGGAGAGCGTACGCGTTCCATGGGTTTTACATACCAATGACGGCGACTTCATTCCTATCCGTTTCTTCCGGCTACGAATCCCGACCCCATGTATAGCGGCACGCGCGGAGTTACGTGCTGCGCAATCGATCCTCACGTTTTGCACCAAATCCTGAGACGCATTGCCGGCGACCTGGAGCGACCGGGTTGCCTAACCGCGCAAGCTTGCCGGGGGATGGCTCACGGCGGAAAGTTCGTCGTACGCTGCCTGCGGCAACTCCAACCCTGCGGCCGCAACATTTTCTTCCAAATGCGCAACCGAGGATGTACCGGGGATCGGCAGAATCACCTTGGACCTTCTGAGTAGCCAGGCTAATGCAACTTGGAGCGGAGTGGCCGCGAGTGTCTTGGCTACTTTCTGTATCGCGTCATCTGCCTTTCTTCCTTGACCAAGCGGGGCCCACGGGAGGAAAGCGATGTCATTCTGTTCGCAATAATCGACGATGAAGTCGGACTCACGGTCAGCAAAACTGTAGCGGTTCTGCACTGAGACTATAGGCACAATTTTGCGAGCGCGTTCGATGTGCTCGCGTGTGACATTGGAGAGCGCGACATGGCGAATTTTGCCCTGCTGCTTGAATTTAGCCAGCGCTTCAACCGATGCCTCGAACGACACAGCATTGTCGGGTGCGTGAAGTTGGTAAATGTCGATTCGGTCGAGGCGCAGGCGCTTGAGGCTTCCCTCCAGCGCTTCATTAAGGTGGTGAGGACTGGCGTTGTGTGTCCATTGGTTGGGGCCGGGCCGCTCCCATCCGCCTTTGGTCGCGATAACCAGGTCGGCGGGGTACGGAAAGAGCGCCTCCGCGATTAGCTGTTCGGAGTTGCCGGGCCCGTAAGAGTCAGCCGTATCGATGAGGTTGACGTCAAGGTCAATCGCTCGCCTCAAAGTTGCAAGAGATGCAGCCTTGTCCGCCGGAGGTCCCCAGATGCCTGGACCAGTGATGCGCATGGATCCGAAACCGAGTCGATTGACAGTGAGGTCGCCTCCAATCGTGATTGTGCCTGAGGCAGCCGCGGTAATAACTTGGGTATCGCTCATAGAAATTTCTCCTCAAATACTGGGTTGATGGTTGGGGTTGATGCCTCACGTGATTTGAGACGGCGTTGTTTCATGGGAGGCAATCCGTTATCAGGGGTGTTGCGGGAGCTGCGATGTATTCCAGCCACCGCCGAGGGCCTTGACCAGCAGTACGCTGGCTTCGAAGCGTCGTTGCACGATGTATATGTCGTTGCGCTGGTTTTGAAGGAGCGCCGTTTGCCAGGTAATCACCTGAAGATAGGTATCGACTCCACCTTCATAGCGTGTGTTAAAAAGGTCGAGTGATTGTTGCGCCGAGGCGGTGGCGTCGTGTTGCTGGCGCGCTTCGATCTCCAGATTATGCAGCGCGTTCAGGTTGTCCTCGACCTGTTGAAATGCGGTGAGAGTGGTTTGCCGGTAAAAGGCGACGGTGGCATCGTACTGATCTACTGCAATGTCGGAAACCGCTCGGCGGCGGCCATGGTCGAAGAGCGTCTGCGACATGGTCGGACCGACGGCGAAGAAGCGGCTCGGCCATGAAAACCAGTTCAGCGCTGAGGTACCCGCGAAGCCGGCCACTGCGGACAGCGACAACGTGGGATAGTAGGCCGTGCGCGCGATGCCGATTTCCTCGTTGGCTGCGGCCATGTTGCGCTCCGCTGACGCGATGTCAGGACGGCGCTCCAGCAACTGCGATGGAAGCATGCCCGGGATAGCGGGAATCGCAGCGGAGTCAACGGTAATCGGGTCGGGTGGCAGCGTGAACAGAGCCGGCGGCTTTCCGATGAGTACCGCAATCGCATGTTCGTACATGGCGCGTTGAATGGCAACATCGGTTTCCTGCACTTGCGCCGCCTGCAGCTGCGTGCGTGCCTGGGTTACGTCGGAGAGCGGCGAGGCTCCGCCGTTGTAGCGGTCCTCAGTGAGTTGCAGCGCGCTTTGATACGCCATGACCGTGTCGGCGAGGAGCCGGCGCTGGGCATCGTCCGAGCGAAGATCGAAGTAGTCTATTGCCAATTCGGCATGTAGCGACAATCGCGAAGTGGCAAGGTCCGCGGCCGAGGCCTGTGCCTCTTCACTTGACTGCGCCACCGTGCGCCGGATGCGCCCCCACAGGTCGATTTCGTAGTCAAGATCGAAAGGGAGAACAAAGTTGCCCTCACCAGTATTGGATCCGGAGATGTTCACGTATGGCTGATTATTAGAATCGCGGATAGCGCCGATGCTGGGCTCCGTCCCGATCGTAGGCGCCTCCGACGCACGGTTGAATCGGATCACGGCGCGCGCAGCTTGAAAGTTCGCCTCCGCCTCTCGCAACGTCTGGTTCGCTGGGTCGATCTCAGCTTCGAGTGCATCGAGCTGAGGATCATCGAACAGAGTCCACCAGTCACCCTTCAGTTGCGCGTCGCTGGGCTGCGCTGGCTTCCATCCATCCACGGATTTGAAGTTTTCTGGCAGCGGTTCATTGAATGCAGGCGCAAGCGGAGTTGAGGGGCGCACGTACTTGGGCCCGACCGTGCAGCCCGAGAGGGCGAGGCCGAGTACTGCCGCGACGAGAAGAACGACCGCGCGCAAGGTGCGGGCGTGAATCGCGATCGGAGTCATGACTGCCCTGCCGCAGTCGCCGTCCGCGCATGCACCGCAGCGCCGCTGGCCAGCGAATCGGACGGATTGGTAATGACCTCGTCGGCGGCCGTAAGGCCGGAAGTAATCTCGACGGAACTGCCGTAATCGCGGCCGATGGTGATCGGTACAAGCTGGACACGGTCATGGCGGACGACACCAACGCGAAGGCCCTCGGCGCGGAACAGCAGCGTGTTCGAGGGGATCGTAACTGTGTTCTCGATCGGCGGCAGATGAAAGTGGACAAAGACATAGGCTCCCGGAAGCAGCAGGCGCTTGGAGTTGTTGATGTCCACCTCGACGTTGAGAGTACGCGTGGATTGGTTGATGGCGTCGGAGTTGCGTACGATCGTTCCGCGAATCCTTTCGTTTGGATTGGAGTCCTGTGTCAGTGTTGCCATGTCACCGTTATGGATCGCGTCCGCGTCTACTTCGGGCACCGCCACATAGACGCGCAGCCGGTTAATCGCATCCAGATGAAAGAGCTGGCGAGGGCTGCTGGAACCGGACCCAGCATCGATCAGGTCGCCAATGTCGGTGTTGCGCTGAGTAATCACCCCGTCGAAAGGCGCAATGATGCGTTCGTAGCTCTGCAGCTGTTCAAGGCGGCGCACGTTGGCTCGGCTTGCGTCCACTGCAGCTTGTGCCGCGATGTAATTGGCGCGGGTCTGGTCTGCCTCCTGCTGCGAAACCGCATGCTTGGCGAGCAGCGCCTGCCATCGGTTGCTGGTCACCCCAGCCAACTGTGCGTCCGCCTGCATGCGTTCGAGCTCGGCGCGCGATTGGTCCAGCTGCTGGTCGATCTCCGGCGTTTCGATTACCGCCAGGAGCTGCCCTTTGCGCACCCGCGCACCGATATCGAAGTACCACTTTTCCAGATAGCCGTTGGTGCGCGAGTAGATCGGCGTATCGGTAAACGCTTCTACGGTGCCGGGAAGAGCGAGATCGCCGTCGCCGGTGCCAGCAGTGGGATGCACCACATTGACCGTCGGAATGGCGGCCTCATCTGTCGTGATCACGAGCTGTTTCTCGCGGGCGGAGCGAATGTGAAGTCCGTAGGCAATCGCCAAAAGTAGAACAATCCCCGCAACCACGGCGGTCGCACGCAGGCCGACAGGGTTTTCAGTTGGCGAATCCGCGTGCGGCGTGACTGTATGCGCGGGAACCACGTGCGCGCTCACCGTTTCCTCTTCCTTCTTTTGCGGTTTATCGTCAACGGTGTCATTGCTCATGCGTGTTCCTCCACCAGGCGCTTCTCCATGCGTGCCCGTTTGCTCTTCTCCGAACCATGAATCAATGCGAACACGCTGGGAACAAAGAGCAATGTTGCGATGGTTGCGCAAAGAAGTCCACCGATCACGGCGCGGCCCAGCGGCGCATTCTGTTCGCCGCCGTCGCCCAGTCCAAGCGCCATCGGCACCATGCCGATGATCATGGCCAGCGCGGTCATAAGCACTGGCCGGAAGCGCGTGATGCCCGCCTCAACTGCTGCCCGGACTCGCGTCGCCGTGTTCTTCGAGACGGCCTTTAGCAAACGAGACAACCAGAATGCTGTTGGCCGTGGCCACGCCCATGCACATAATGGCGCCCATCAGTGCCGGTACACTCAGCGTGGTGTGGGTTAGAAAGAGGAACAGCACAATGCCCGCAAGCGCCGCGGGCAGCGCGGTAATGATGATGAATGGATCAACCCAGCTTTGGAAGTTGACGACAATCAGCAGATACACGAGCACGATCGAGAAGAGCAATCCACCCAGCAGGTCAGTGTACGAGCTGCGCATCGTCTCCACCTGGCCTCTCAGCGTGACGAAGGTACCTCGCGGCAGCGAGCTTCGGTCCGCGTTGATGATCTTCGTCACCTGGCGCGCTACACCGCCCAGATCGCGGTCCTGAACGTTGGCGTAAATATCCACCACGGGGCGGATGTTGTACTGGTTTACGACCTCCATCTCATGTCCGCGTCCGACATCGGCAAGATCGTTCAGGATTTCTGGATTCGCCGGTGTTGAAGCAGCGGACGCGCCGGCTCCAGGAATCGTAAGTGCTGCGCGATTAATGGGGATGTTCTCGAGGTCCTGCATGGTGTCCATCTTGTACTGTGGCGTCTGCGCCACGATGTTGTAGGCCACCATATTCTTCCAGTTGAGAAAGAACATCGGCGTTACCTGGAAGCTGCCGCTGAGCGTGTTGAGTACGCTGGTGGAAACGTCCTGTTCGGTGTACCCGCCCTGAGCGGCCTTGGTGCGATCCACGTTCAGCTGGAGCGTGGGGTAGTCGAAGGGCTGCTGGATGCGAAGGTCGACGATGCCGGGAACTTGCCGCAACTGAACGAGCATCTTGTCGGCCTGTGCCATGCTGGCGTCCGCATCGTTGCCTTCGAACTGTACGTCGATCGGCGCCGGCTCTCCAAAATTCAGAATCTGTGTGGTGATGTCGGCCGGGAGGACGTAGAACGTCTCTCCAGTGAAGATGCGAGGCAGGTTCCTGCGCAGGGTACGAACATAGTCCGCTGTTGGCCGATGCTTCGGCTTGAGGGTCACCAGAATGTCACCGTCTCCCGCACCAAGCGTCCCATCGGTCAAGTGCTCCGTATTCATGCCGCTGTAAGGTAGACCGATATTGTCGAGAATGTTGCCGATCTGCGAGGCCGGAATCTCTCTGCGGATCTCGTCCTCCACCAGGTCGAACAGACGCGCCGTTTCTTCGATCCGCATCCCCGTCGGAGCGCGAACGTGCAGGATGAACTGGCCGCTATCGGTGCTCGGGAAGAAGTCCTCGCCCAGAAAAGGCAGCAAGGCGAAGGTCACAATGCACAGGCCGAGGAACGTGGGTATAAACGCACGCCGGTGCATCACCAACGCTTGCAGCAGCGAGTGATACCGACTCCGGAGACGTTCGAAACTTCTCTCGAAACCTCGTTGAAAACGCGCGAACAGTCCTTTGGCGTCGGCGCTCTGCTCGCTGGTGCGTAGCACATACATCGCCAGCGTAGGCACCAGCGTGCGGCTCAAAATATAGCTGGCAAGCATGGCGAACACCACTGCCTCAGCCAGTGGCACAAACAGGTAGCGCGCCACTCCTCCGAGGAAAAACATGGGCAGAAACACAATGCAGATGCAGAGCGTCGAGACCAGGGCAGGCACGGAGATCTGCGCGGAACCTTCAAGAATCGCCTCGCGCAGCCCGTAGCCTTGCTCGAGATAGCGTTCAATATTTTCAATCGTGACGGTGGCGTCGTCGACTAGGATCCCCACCGCCAGCGCCAGGCCGCCAAGCGTCATCGTGTTGATCGTCTCGCCGATCAGGCCAAGCACGATGATTGAAGTAAGAATCGAGAGCGGGATCGACACCGCGATAATTACCGTGGATCGCCAGCTTCCCAGAAAAATTAGAATCATGACCGCGGTAAGCCCGGCGGCAATGATCGCTTCGCGGATGACGCCCTCAACGGCGGCGCGCACAAAAATACTCTGATCCGCAAGCGGTGTCATCTTCAGTTGTGGCGGCACCGTGCTGGCCACACGCGGCAGGATCGCCCGGATTCCCTTCACGACATTCAGCGTCGAGGCATTGCCGCTCTTCAGGATCGAGATCAGCACCCCACGTCGGCTGTCCAGCCGCACCACGTTGGTCTGCACCTGAAACCCGTCGCTGACGCTGGCAACATCGCGCAGGTAAATGGTAGTGCCATTCACCTGTTTGATCGGAATATTTGACAGCGCCTCCACAGTTCGCGGTGCGCCATTGGTCCGAACATCGTATTCCGTCTGGCCAATTTTGATTGTGCCCGACGGCATGACCACGCTCTGCTGCGCAAGCGCATTGAGCACGTCACTGGGAGCTATGCCCTTGGATTGCATCGCCCCCTGATTCATATTGACGGTGATCTGCCGTTGCTTGCCGCCGTAGGGCGACGGCACTACTGCGCCCGGCACGGTGATCAGCTGCGTGCGGATGTAGTTGGTTGCGTAGTCGTTTAATTGCGTCTCGGAAAGCCCCTCGCCGGAAATCCCGAGTTGCAGAACGGGCACGCTCGATGCCGAGAAATTGATGATCTCTGGAGGCAGTGTGCCCGGCGGCAGCTGGCGCAGCATAAACTGCGACGCGGCGGTCACCTGCGCGTTGGCTGTTGGTAGCGACGCTCCCGGTTGAAGAAATACTTTCACGACCGCGGTTCCGTTATAGGTTGTCGACTCGATGTGCTGGATGTTGTCGACCAGGCTGGTGAGGGCCTTCTCATAGGGCGTCGTCAGTCGCCCCGTTAGCTCCTCAGGATTCATGCCGGTATATGTCCATCCGACGGCGACAACGGGAATGTTGATGTTTGGAAAGATATCGGTCGGCGTGCGCAGGATGACCACCGGCGCGGCGATGAGGATCAACAGCGCTAGAACGATAAATGTGTAAGGCCGATTAAGAGCAAGCTTGACGATCCACATACGGTCCTTTTGCGCTCCCTTCAGCCGGAGTCACGGCGTCGCTCGTCTCTATCGGTGTCGCGGCTCGATTGGTTTTGCCCACACAACTCTTAAAGCACGATTCATGCCATGAGGTGTTTCTTTAGAATCAGCAGTAGTTGGGCGCAAGCCAGCCCGCTCTTGAAACCTGGTGTCAAATGGCCGACAGGCAGTGACGACTCAGGCCAAGGCCAGACCGCATACACTCCCTATGCTGACATCGCAGTCAGAACCGGCGTCAGCCGCGTCATGCGTACCATCGTCTCGGTCAACCAAGGCGGTGGGTACTTCAGCGTCGAGTGGTCTCGAATAGGAACCAAATTCTGCGTTCGGTCTGATCGATCCAGTTCTCCAGGAGACTCGCGGTTGCAACGTCGCTCGCATCGTCGCACAGTGTGTGCACGGCGCGCATGCGCAGTAGCAGAGCGCGTTCATCTTCGCGGAGTTCGCTCAACATATCGCCAGGATCAACATACTCCGCGTCATTATCCGCGATTCGTTGAAGTCGAGCGATGTGTCCGATGGACCGTATCGTTGTTCCACCAATCTTTCGAACACGTTCTGCGATGTCGTCGGTCATGGCAAATATCTGATCCGCGTGGTCGTCAAGCAGCAGGTGGTAGTCGCGAAAATGGGGTCCACTCATGTGCCAGTGGAAGTTCTTCGTTTTCACGTAAAGGGCGAACACATCTGCGAGCAGAGCGTTAAGAGCACCTGAAATATCCTTCACTGATTGAGGGTCGATCTCTGCTGGAGTCGCTAACGGTGCCTTTTGGCGCGCTGTAAGTTCATTTGCTTTTGCCATTGGTTTTGCCTTCTCTCATTAAGAGTTTTGTTGGTTCTAGAGCATGCCTCTTGGCCGTACACAAATCAGCTAAGCCGAACGTCGACTCAGTCGAATATCGGGCCATGAGAGGCATGGATTTTGGATTACTAGCAAGCAACTGCATACGTCGTGGACTTTTAAGTCATCCGCCGGATGAGTATTTTGCAATTCCGATGCCAAACGGACTTAGGACTTAGGCTGGATCATCCGCGCCAGGAAGAGTTACGGATCACACTGCAAAAGTTGCCGCGTTGAAAGTTCGGTTCTTTGTCCGCGAGTACGTCTGCTTTCACGTTTCCAAAGGTCGTCTCAGGCTTGTGCTTGATGCCATCGTAGAAGGCCTGCAGGATGTCCTCTTTGAAATTAGCTGTGCGCGGGAACGCCTGCACAACCGCGTCGCGGTCGGAGTCTGTGAAGCTGGTGTAGTCGATTCCGAGCACATCCATTTCGACGCCCGCGGTTACCAGGGCGACGACCGGATGCATGTATTGAGGGATGCCGGGAGTTGTATGCAGTGCAATTGCAGTCCATACGCGGTCGACATCCTCTTCCGGGATCTTATGACTGCGCAGAAAGTCGCGCGCGGCGTTTGCTCCATCAACTTCAAAGCGGTCGGCAGCGCTGCTGTAAGGAGATACGAGCCCCATGTCGTGGAACATAGCGCCTGCGTAGAGTAGCTCGGCATCGAATTTGAGGCCACGACGCCGACCGGCGAGTGCGCCGAAATAGAAGACGCGGCTGGAGTGATTGAACAGCAGGGTTGATTCTGTATCGCGGACGAGCTCCGTGATTTCATTGGCGAGCTTACTGTCAGGGACTGTAGTGCCCGAGATCAGTGCGGATGGAGAAGTTTGAGTCGATGTGGTCATGGATGCCCTCCGTGGTGCAGTACGTGAATTGCCTATAAGTCGCAAACCCTAAATCCAGGCTTTAGCGCCCAACGTTAGATTGACGGTGATGGCGTAGGTGCAATACATCAGCCAGATCCCCGTAACGAATTGGAACAGCCCTACGACGCGAGCGCCGGAACTCCAGGAGAATAAGCGAGTCGGAATTTCCGCAGCATAGATCAAGCTTAGACCTACAAAAATAATCATCACCGGGATGTCCCCGGCGCGGCCAAAGACATCAACGCCAAGAATGCTAAGGAATAGGAAGGCTATGGCCATCCAGCCATCCAACTGCACGCTGGAATCGATATATCGCCGGTGCGCCATCGCAAACCAATGGATGCCGTACGACGTAAAAGCCAGGGCCGCCATGTACAAGGGGGCCGCATTCTTGAATATGTAGAACCACGTCAATCCGATCAACAGGTAAACACCCGTGAGAAACTGCATGAATCCAGGCATCCAGAAACCCCATAAACCCAGGCTTCGGTTAACTTCGGGACTGGTCTTGGGAAAACCAAATAAGGCCTGACCGCCCCAGATGAAGTAACCGGTACCGAGGCCAAAGAAGCCAATGGCGATCGGCACGAACGGAGAACTTGCGAATGTAAATGTTTGAGTTTCCATCTTGTAAGCTCCTCTAGCGGTTGTGCGCTAGCCACTGTCACCCAGCGCAATGGATGTTTGGTCGACCCAGCACGAGAGAGCACCGGGTCTTTCCAGTCATGTCGCATTCGGTCATCCCGCTGATAAGATTCTCGCGCGTGCATGCGCGGAGTAGCACTCTGCAACGATTCGTCGGGCAAAATCGCTTTTTGTTTATTTGCAGGTCCCTCGCACCTTGATTTGATTGCCAAGGCTTTCAAGAAACTTGTTCAAGAGAGCCATGCTTCGACGTAATTCCTTATGGCTAAATTGGGCAAGTAGCGAGAAAAGACCTGGTGGCTCGATAATCGGTTTGTCGTAACATCCCAATGTCTCGCCAACTGCCACAGCGACACTCTGCAGCACATCCGGATTGATGGCCCCCAATATCTTGCCGAAAATGATGGCATTGCGGATTGCGCGAATCGATTCGTCAGACTTGGCAGCGTCTACTGCCGTTTCAATTAGCTTGTCACTTGCTCCCAGGACACCGCGCAATAGCTCAAAGACTCCATGTTCGTGCAGCTTTTCCAGTAACTCGTAGGAGTCGAGCAGAGCTTCGGCATGGTCAATCGGAGCCTGCTCCAGTCGCTTGCGCAATTCCTCGCGCGCATCGCGGGGAGGTAATTCAAGAGGGATGGGTCGAGCCATTTTCCTTCTCCTTTACCAGCAGTTCAGGGCTGCAGCGTTTGGATCTGGACCAGTTGATCGCCTGGCTGGCGATAATCATTGCGTTTCCACTTGCGTTCCACCTCTACACCTGTCTGAGGTGTCGGATGTCCATGGCGGGAGTTGGTGCGTGGCAGCGGGTCATCTCCGATCTCTCCCAATACCCGGAGTTGCACGGATGTCTCTTTGTAGGCGGGGGTGTGAGTAGCAGCATCCGTGTGGCTGCTGGTAAGGCGGTTCACGGCCTCGTCCGTAGAGTTCATGGGCATGTACAGCTCTTTCCCCTGCACTCTTGTCGTGACAACGGCTTGTGCGCGCACCTTGCCATAGAGCGAGGTCAACTGCACCCAACTGCCGGTTTGGATGCCACGCTCGCCCGCCAGCTCCGGCGACACTTCAACGAAGGTGGACGGTGTTTTTTCGCGAATACCCTCGGTGCGATACGTCATGTTGCCTTCATGGAAGTGCTCAAGCAGGCGGCCGTTGTTCAAGTGCAGATCGTATTCGGCGTTCGGCTGATCGGATGGCTCCGTCCATGGAACTGGGTAAAACGTTGCTTTGCCGTCGGCAAAATTGAATTCCTTTGTGTACAGAAGAGGTTGATCGCTACCATCCTCAGCTACGGGCCATTGCAGCGTCTTGTAGCCTTCGAGTCGCTCGTACGTGACGCCGGCCATCAGCGGCGTCAGCGCGGCGATCTCTTCGTAAATCTGAGAAGGGTGCTCGTACTTCCAGCCTGCGCCCAGCCTGTTCGCAATGTCTTGGATAATGATCCAATCCGGACGGCTCTCACCGAGAGGCTCAAGAACCTGATAGAGACGCTGAATGCGCCGCTCAGTGCTGGTGAAGGTTCCTTCCTTTTCCAGACTCGGACTGGCGGGAAGAATCACATCGGCAAAGCGGCAAGTCTCGCTAAAGAAGATTTCCTGCACAACGAAGAAATCAAGTTTCGCGAGTGCATCTCCTACAAAATTGGCGTTCGAATCGACTAGGCTCATCTCCTCGCCGAATAGGTACATCGCCTTGAGTTTGCCCTCGTGGATCGCGTCGACCATCATGTGGTTGTCGAGTCCCGGCTTCGGCGGCAAAGAAACCTTCCACGCTTTTTCGAACTTCGCGCGAATTGCCGGATCAGCCACTTCTTGGTAGCCAGGGAAAAAATTCGGCATGGCGCCATGATCGCTGGCTCCCTGCACATTATTGTGTCCACGCAAAGGATAGGCGCCCGTTCCCGGCCGCATGTAGTTGCCCGTGGCCAGCAGCAGATTAGAGATTGCCGTCGAGGTGTCGGAACCCATGGTGTGTTGCGTCACGCCCATTGCCCAGAGGATGCACACACCGTCTGCCTCCACGATCATATGGGCAACTTTGGTCAGTGTTTCTATGGGGAGTCCGCACCGCTCGCTGGCCATTTCAAGCGTGAAGGATTCCAGGCTCTTCCTGAACTCCGGGGCGCGATGGACCCATTGATCGATGAACGTCTGGTTGGCAAGTCCATTATCGAAAATGTATTTGGTCACGGCCGATAGCCAGATAAGATCCGTGCCTGGCCGCGGTCGGAAGAATACATCGGCGCGCGCTGCCATCTCATTCTCGCGCAGGTCAGAGACGATCAGCTTCTGGCCGTGCATTTTGTGGGCGCGTTTGACTCTCGTAGCCAGCACTGGATGACTCTCTGCAGTGTTGCTGCCGATGATCAGCACCAGTCCCGCCTGCCCGATATCCGTGATCGATCCCGAGTCGCCGCCGTATCCAACTGTTCGGAAGAGGCCCGCGGTTGCTGGGGCCTGGCAATAGCGGGAACAGTTATCCATGTTGTTCGTGCCCATGACAGCACGGGCCAGTTTCTGCATTAAGTAGCTTTCTTCATTCGTACACTTTGAAGAAGAGATGAAAGCCAGCGAGTCAGGACCGGTAGCCGCCTTGATCTCGGTAAATCTGCCCGCCACCAGAGACAGTGCCTCATCCCACGAAGCTTCGCGGAAAGCTTCTCCATCGCGGATGAGCGGCTTGGTCAGCCGGTCGGAGCTGTTGATGTGCCCCCAGCCGAACTTACCCTTGATGCACGTGGAGACGCCATTCGCAGCACCCTCGGTCGGCTCCACCTTCAGAATGTGGCGATCTTTCGTCCAGACATCGAAGCTGCAGCCGACTCCGCAGTACGTACAGACAGTTTTTGTTCGCTTGATGCGCGACTTGCGCATCTCTGATTCCATCTCCGAGACCTTGAGAATGCCGCCATAACCCATCTCCGGCTCGATGCCCTTGACGACGTCAATCATCCCGCTAAGAGCGGGTTTGGAGAGAGACGTCATGTAGCCGGCCTCTCCAAGCATCGACCTTTCCATCAGCGCATTGCAGGGGCAAACGCTGATACAGTGTCCACACGAAACGCAACTCGATTCGCCAATCGGTGCGCCGCCGTCCCATAAGACACGCGGGTGTTCATCCTCCCACCGGATGCTAAGCGTCTCATTGACCTCTAGAGTCTGGCACGCCTGAACACAGCGGCCGCAGAGAATGCATTGGTCAGGATCGTAGCGGTAGAAGGGATTGGACATATCCACTTCATAGGGTTTCGGTTTGTAAGGGATTTGCTGATGCTCAACCGCGAGCAACTTGGTGGTGTTATGAACAGTGCAGTTGCCGTTGTTGTTGTCGCAGACCGTGCAGTACAGCATATGGTTGCCGAGGATGCGGTCAAAGGCTTCGCGTTGTGCCGCATCCGCGCGCGGCGAAGTGGTATCCACGATCATCCCCTCCGTGGCCGTGGTGCCGCAGGCTCTCACCAACTTCCCGCCGACCTCCACCATACAGGTGTCGCAGGATTGAATCGGTCCAAGCTGAGGGTGATAGCAAACGTGCGGTACTGCAATTCCGCTGCGGTTGATCAGGTCAATCAGGAGCTCTCCCGGCTCAATTGCCAGTGGCTTGCCATCAACGATGGCTGTCATATGCCCTTAGACCTCCCCGATTGGTTTCGGATGGTACTCCGCAGGGCAAGGATGTGAAAAATTCTTTAAAATCGAATTCGTGGTTATGGCTTTCAGGCCGCATTTAACGCTCCAGATGACGAGTTGTTTGAAGCCGTTACCAATGTTTTAGGTGACGATCCCTGCGACAGCACCCGCGTTGGTCAAGCCGAGTCCATTTTTCCTGTGTCGCCCCGACGTGGTCGATTCCGATGGATGAGTAGCAGTTTCAGGGCCACTCGATTCGCCGACTTATCCCCGATTTAAGACGCTTTCGTAGGCTGGTAAGCATGGTCGTGACGAGTCTCCGTCGTCAAGTGTCGAAAACTTGACAGCAGGCAGATACTCCCTGCGAGCAATGCACCTGATCTCGCTGATTCTGAATCGAACCGAATTGAATTACGATGGCGCGATACCTGCAACAGACAGCCGTATCGATCGCCTAGTACTAGACATCTGCTCTCACTCTCTTTCGTAACGAAGCCCGAAAGAAAGCCGTCTGAACTGCTGATAGCACGGCAGGTAGTTGTGTGTGAAAGTTATCGTCCTTGATCGTCCTCTCAATCTTGTCTGCCGTATCGCGAAAGTGCGGCTTGTAAGTCGACGTTATCCCCAGAAATCTTCTGGCAGATTCACAACAATGGGTTCGGAAGTGCTGCGGACAACCACCCACTGGAAAGGGGCGTCGCTGGAAGGATTAATCTCCTGGTGCGGAAGCCACGGCGGGACATAAAGAAAATCCCCTGCTTGCAGCGTTGCGTCGAACTCCCCTCGCTCGCCCCACCGAACATAAGAAGAGCCGCTGAGCACATAGGCAATCGTGTGTTGCTTTCCATGGTGATGGATTCCTGTACGGGCTCCAGGTTGGACCAGAAACAGGCCTCCCCACATCGGCGACTCGATGCCGGCTCCTGAATGGATGGCGGCAAAGCGTTGTGATCCGGGTGTTTGAGCAGTCGCAGAGTCTAACTGTCCTGGACGGACTACACGAATCGATTGATATTGCATGAAATTTCCCTCGCCTTTGGTTTTCTACCCGCGCGTTCCAGGAGGCGGTGCTTCCCCGCACCATCGGCCCCATCCCGTCATCGCATGGCCGCGTTATACGCAAGAACGACATCGAAAAACTCCGCGTTACAGTATTTCTTCGCGCCGTGAACGATGGCCATTACGCTACACCTTCCCTGGCACCCTTCCAAAGGTCGATCGATCCATCTCGCGCGTAGCGATCGATGTCCGACAACTCCGCATCCGTGAATTGGAGCTGCTTCAGTGCGCCGAGCGAGTTATCCAGCTGTTCCACGTTGCGCGCTCCAATCAGTGCCGATGTAATCCTCTTGTCGCGCAACACCCACGCAATCGCCATCTGGGCCAGTGACTGCCCGCGTCCCTGCGCAATCTCATTCAGTGCCCGTACCCGTTTGAGATTATCTTCGCTCAGGAACTCCTTCTGAAACCAAAGCCCGTCGTTGGCGCGCGAGTTCTTGGGAACACCGTTCAAATATTTGTTCGTCAACAGTCCCTGAGCTAAAGCAGAAAATGCAATGCAGCCCACACCCAGCTCCTCCAGGGTGGTGAGGAGCTCACTTTCCACCCAGCGATTCAGCATGGAATAGGAAGGCTGGTGGATGAGCAAGGGGATCCCTTCGCTCTCCAGAATCCGCGCCGCTTCACGCGTCCGCTCCGGACTGTACGAAGAAATGCCGACATATAAAGCTTTGCCTTGCCGCACTGCCTGCACCAGCGCGCCCATGGTTTCCTCCAGCGGAGTGTCAGTGCCCGGGCGGTGGGAGTAAAAAATGTCGACATACTCGAGGCCCATCCGCGACAGACTCTCCTCCAGGGACGCAAGCATATACTTACGCGAGCCGCCGACGCCATAAGGGCCGGGCCACATATCCCATCCCGCCTTTGTCGAAATCAAAAGCTCATTCCGGAGGCTGCTAAAATCCTTGCGCAGAATCTCTCCGAAGTTCTCCTCCGCGGACCCATAGGGAGGTCCATAGTTGTTTGCCAGGTCGAAATGCGTCACGCCGCGATCGAAGGCTCGCCGAACCACCGCACGGCCCGTCTCGAAGACGTTGACGCCTCCGAAGTTTTGCCACAGCCCAAGCGAAATCGACGGCAAAACAATCCCCGACTTCCCGCAGTGTCTGAACTGAGATCCGTCATACCGCTTTGCATCCGGGACATAACTCATTTGCGTAATCCTCTCCTTATTGCGCTGCGCGCATCATCCACTTCAGTTGTGCTCGCGCCCGCCACAGGCGGGATTTGAATGTTGCTGCTGGAACCTGCAAAATTCGTGCGGCTTCGTCGATGCTCAGCATGTCCACGTAGCGCATGTGAATTGCCTCCCGCATGGAAGGCGAAAGCTCCGATACGAACTCCATCAGCAGGCCATGCGATTCCAGACTGGCGCACTGGTCTTCAGGGCTTGGCCTGGCGTCCGCCAACGTGTCTGAAAGAAAATAGTCCTCCTCTTCATTCAATGTTTCATTCAAAGACACATGAGAATAGCGCGCCTTCCTGCGCAACTGCGTCAGAGCGCTGTTCGTCACGATGGCGGTGAGCCAGGTCGTCATCTTCGCCGTCCCCTTGAACTGATCCAGGTGCTTGTATGCCGACAAGAGAGCATCCTGAACCGCATCTTCGGCGTCGTGTGCGTCGCCAACAAAGCGATAAGCCCTTCTATAAAGCGCGGGCAGATATTGGGACACCGCGTCTTCAAGCTTCCCCAGGTCCCGCTTGCGAATGTGTGCGGCGAGATGCGGTTCATCTCCGATTCGTGACTCAAGCCCTTGCATGTTGTCGATACCTCCCTACCACTTGCTCGATGCATGCAGCCTGCCAATCAACCCGACATAACTTCGCTTTGTAATTTCAGCTATATCCTTCATTTGGAAGAGTGGGTGGGCCTACTGGGGCCGAAGTCACGCGTCGAGCCTCCGACTCGGCGTCCGCCATCCGACAGACTTCGGGGTTGCGGACTGTGCATGACCGGCTGTTTCAGTCTCGCTTTGGCGGCTCCGTTGACGATGAGGTCTCTTGCGGCTATCCGGCGTACGTGGGATCACCGTTGAGGTTTGGAAGTAACGAAAACCTTCTGCACCTGTATTTTCGTTGAGGTTCGCACGGCGACAATCACGCCTCATCTCCATGCGTCACCTCATTCGTAGAGGTTTAGGAAACCTCGCGTCACTCGGACTCCTGATTGAAAGGGATTTCGCTTGTCTCGGTCAAAGACTTGATTGCGTATTCGCAAATCGCGCGGCGGCGGCGTTCGATCCCATTGAAAATGGGAGGCGGCAGAATCAGTGATGGAGAGCGACAAATCGCTCCAACTACCAAACACTCGTGAAGACTCGGATTGAAAACTCGAACCTTCGTGAACCGCCGGAATATTCAAGCGTTTAGATTCGCGCGTCGTTGTCACCGTGCGGTCTACTGTGATGCGCCAGGATGTTCGCGGCAATCGGGACGGCATCTGTCTGTGCGATTGGGTTGGCACATCCGAAACGTATTAGCGCATCGTCTGTTGTATCTTCGATGCGCGTTCCGGATTTATGAAGCCCACGCGTTGCCTTCGCAAGAGTTGTGACGAGGAGGAAGCGATTTGAGACTTGCTTGATAGCACCAAGAACTAGATCCGAACGCATTGAGCCCCCCGAGAGAATCAAGGAATCACAAGGCCGCTCCACTCGCAACAGGGCGGCAGATCCCGAACCGCGCCATCTTGTAGAGCAGCGTGGTGCGAGGCAAGCCAAGCTTTGCAGCTGCACCTTCCACGCCTCCCACTACCCAACCGCGGTCTTCAAGCGTACGTAGGATCGTAGTGCGCTCGACCTCCTTCAGAGTAGTTGGAACCGGGAAAAAGTCGGTTGCTTGAGTCTCTGGCATCGGCAGGGGATTCGACAACACTCCTTCCTTAGAAAGAATCACGGCTCTCTCGACACGATTTTGCAACTCGCGAATATTGCCCGGCCAATCGTAAGAGCAGAGTGCAGACATCGTTTCACGAGGGATGTGGTTGATTTGCTTTCTCACGCGGGCGCCAACAATCTCAACAAAGTGTTCCACCAGGGCTGGAATGTCCTTGCGGCGCGCACGCAATGGTGGCACCGTAATCGGAAACACATCCAGACGGTAGTAGAGGTCGCTTCGAAATTCGCCTTGCTTCACCATCTCCGCAAGATTGCGGTTGGTTGCGGCCACCAGCCGACATCCACTCGATGAGTTCGATTGCTGCCCAGGCGTTCGAACTCCTGTTCCTGTAGTACGCGCAAGAGTTTCGGCTGCAACGCCGCGGGAATGTCGCCCACCTCATCCAGGAAGAGAGTGCCTTTGTCGGCCATTTCGAAACGGCCAATCTTTTGCGCGATCGCCCCGGTAAACGCACCTCTCTCGTGACCGAACAACTCACTTTCCAGCAGATCCAGAGGAATGGCAGCGCAATTGAGCTTCACAAAAGGGCGTCCGCTTCGCGAACTGGCGTCGTGCAGTGCGTGCGCGATAAGTTCCTTGCCGGTGCCTGTCTCGCCTTCGATTAATACGGTCGAATCGGTAGGCGCGACGTCTCGCACTTGTTCGAGTACCCTTTCCAACGCAGGGCTGGTGCCTATGATCTGCTCAAATATCCGAGGGGGAGTATATCGGCCGTAGCTGTTGAACATCTGCAACGCGTCCACTGTGACCTCCTGCTGTTTTGATTTCTAATGTCGTTGCCGCTCTCCATCGATCCATTCACGGATGTATGGCGGGCAATTTCTCAGGTGGATGCCGTCCGCCTCACATCGCCTAAGAAAGGTGACAACGTGCTGATCCACCAGCCTCAGGTCCTTCAAGTTCAAAGCAGTGCCGTGTTCGCTCGCTTCCGCGCTGAGTAGCTTTTCCAGCTCAACCACGTTTTCCGCGTCCATTCGGCCACTTAGACTAAAGACCACCTCTCCATTCGCGGTCTTGGTAATCTTTAACATCCGTCCCTTTTCTTGAGAATTCTCTTTGCGGAACCAGCTGCATATCGAGAATGCAATTGAGGGCCCAATGTTAAGTGACTGAAAAGAAGCCTCTAGTAGCGAAATAGATTTCCGAAGTTTCGAAAATTTACGAATCTTCAGAATTTTTTGGGGGGTTTCGATGGCCGGGGTTTCGGGACATCTCGAGGCAGGTGTTTAAAGGACATCTATCGAAGATTTGAAGCGATTCTTGTCTATCTTGAGCGATCTGATTTTTGAGTCCAGGGTAGAGCCCGGAATGCCCAGCTTGACGGCCGCTCCTGAGGGTCCCGAGACCCTGCCTCTGCTTTCGCGCAGGGCAGCTTCAATCATCTCCTTCTCCCTTGAAATGAGATCTCGAGATAGCTCGGGGCGGGCTTTCGGCTCGGTTCGAGCAGGCTGCCGCGAAAGCCAACTTTCATCCACGGAGAAATTCTCCACGTCGCACACGATAACTGATCGCTCGATGACATTCTGCAATTCGCGAATATTTCCTGGCCAGGAATACGACTGCATGAGCGCCAGACTTTTCTTGTTTACGCTGCGTATGCTCTTTCCTGATTTTCGCGCGTATCGGTCTACGAAGTACGCAACCAGCACTGGAATGTCTTCCCGTCGCTCCCGCAGAGGAGGTACCTCGATCGGAAAAACATTGAGACGGTAAAATAAGTCGTTCCGAAATGCGCCTCCGGCGATGGCTGCCTGGAGGTCACGATTGGTTGCGGCAATCACTCGAACATTGCTCCGGATCGAACCAGTTCCTCCGACACGCTCAAATTCGCGCTCCTGCAAAACTCGCAACAGAGCGATCTGAGTCTCGGCGGGGAGCTCGCCGATTTCATCAAGGAAGATCGTGCCCCCTTCAGCCAACTCAAACCGTCCCAAACGCCGCTGAAGCGCTCCCGTAAAGGCGCCCTTTTCATGGCCGAATAATTCCGACGCCAGCAAGTCACGTGGGATCGCGGCGCAGTTTACGCTGACAAAAGCGCGCGAGGATCGCTGTGATCGTCTGTGGACCGCA
Source organism: uncultured Acidobacteriota bacterium (assembly GCA_963821145.1). Lineage (GTDB taxonomy): Bacteria > Acidobacteriota > Terriglobia > Terriglobales > Acidobacteriaceae > JAKAAZ01. The sequence goes on along the minus strand of CAWGCV010000019.1, from coordinate 81,430 downwards.
CGCGCGATCAGCTCTTTGCCCGTCCCCGTCTCTCCGGTGATCAGAACCGTGGAGTCCGTGGGAGCTACTTTGGATACGCGAGAGAGCACTGCACGCAGGGCCGGAGAAGTGCCGACGATCTCCTCGAACATCGAGGCCCTATCGATTTCCTCGCGCAGCGCGACGTTCTCGTTCTGGAGTCTCTGTTCAGCCTGCTTGCGATCCTCGATGTCAGTCCCAGAGACATACCAATTCCTGATGCGTCCTTGTTCATCTCGAAGCGGGTTATAACGGAATAGAAACCAGCGGTACGTCCCGTCGTTTCTCCGTAAGCGAAGTTCGGCTTCGTGGGGGATGCCGCTGAAGAATTTGCTTTGAGTCTCGCTCATCATGTGCTCCCAATCATCTGGATGCACAGGCCCGCGATTGTCACCGCTCTGCCATTGCTCGAGGTTAAGGCCGAGATAATCGAGCATTGCCTGATTTGAATAAATACGAGTGCGATCGGGCCCTAATACCGCGACCTGCTGTGGCGTGAAATCCAAAATGTGACGAAGCTCGTTTTCGCTTTGCCGGAGATTATCTTCAGCCTGCTTGCGGTCGGTAACATCAATGCCGGTGCCCACGAATTCAATAAGATCGCCGGAAGGCCCGAGAATCGGATGCCCAATTGCGTGGATCTCTCTGATTTCACCGCCGGGATGAATGATTCGGTAGTCCACCTCATACTCCCCGCGTTCGCGCGTTGCTCGCTCTAACTCTTCCGCAACGATGGGTCGATCATCTGGATGAATGCGTTGAACGAATGTTTCGAAGGGTGGCATACCGTCTGCCGGATCAAAACCCAGCAGGCGGAAGCATTCATCGGACCAATATCTATTTTCGCCCGTACCAGGGGTCCATGCCCAACTGCCGGTATGGCTGAGCCTCTGCGCTTCTGCTAAATATGCCTCGCTCTCCCGAAGCTTCATTTCCGCCTGCTTTGCTGGCGTAACGTCTGTCACGGCGCCCAAAAATTCCAGATTGCCCGCTGAGCTTTCCAACGCACGACCCGCGACCTGAACGTGCTTCACTCTGCCATCCTGTGCCAAGGTGCGATATTCGAAATCAAAATCTCTCCTTTCGCTGGTCGCGCGGTCAATAGCTTGCCGTACATGGTCTCTGTCGTCGGGATGAATTCGCTGAAATAAAAGCTCCATCGTTGGCTTAACGGATCGATCAAGCTCGAAGATCTTGTAGGTTTCCTCCGACCAGTAGATTTCGCCGCTCACAACATCTCGACCGAAACTTCCGGTGTGGCTGATGCTCTGAGCTTGAGCAAGATAAGCCTCGCTGCTCTGCAGGTCAGAAAAGAGAATCGCGTTCTCGAGCGAGATTGCGGCTTGCGAAGCCAGCAACTCCAGCACTGCAACTCGGTCCTCCGTGAAGGCTCCTGGAGTCAGTTTGTTCTCGAGATACAGTGCGCCGACAAGCTTCGTTTGTTTGACGATGGGCAGGCACAACAAGGATTTGGGGCGCTGCCTACGCACATACTCGTCCTCCGAATACAAGTTCCAGACTGAAGCATCGTCAAGCCCCACGCGCTCCCCTGTCCGGATGACGTACTGAAGCACGGATTTGGGGAGATCAAGGGGTGTAATTCCAGACTGCCGCACCGTGACGCCAACTCTGCCGTGGCTTGTACTGGCCACCGCCTCGATCCGCGGCTCATCGCCCCGCAGAAGGATGAGCAAACCCCGTTCGGCCCCTGCATGCTCTAGCGTGAGGCGCATGAGCTTCTCGACCAGCTCACCAAGGACAATTTCGCTAGAAAGTGCCTGTGAGGCCTTGACGACCGTCTCGACATCCAACTGGCCGACGGGCGTGCCTATCGCGGATGAGATGGAAGCGTGGACGTGTTCCTCACGAAGGTGCGGATAGAGTTCGTCGAGCTGCTTCACCTTGCCGAGCGCGCCCCAGCGGTCGTAGCAGTTACGCGCGTTGCGCAGATACATGTGCGCGATTGCTTCGAAGCCGCGCACCGCATAGAACCGCGCCGTCACCTCATGGGCCAGGCCCTCGTTCTGCACAAAACCGTTTTCGCGAGCGGACTGAATGGCCTGCTCGTACAAGTGCATTGCGTCGGTATCTCTCCCTTCCAGGCGGGCGATCTCGGCCGACACTAATGCGTGCTTGTCGGTGAAGGTTGGAGGATAGTTTTCAGCCCACTCGTGTAGTTGTTCCTGATGCGTCGTTAGCAGATCGCGCCAACCCGCCTGTTCATCGGCAGAACCATTGTCGAAGCATGCCGCCACCGACAAAGCCGAATAATAAAAGTAGTCGAGCAGTTGGATCTGGGCGGCTGCGGCCCAGAGGAGCGGCTTCGCCTTGCCGGCGGCCGCAACCGCGTCGGCGTACTCTCCAGATAAGTACCGCGCCTTCAGCTTGAGGATCCAGTAGAAGCAGATCATCGTGGGCGTGCAGTCCTTCATCAGATGGGCCTCGAACGCCGCCTCATCAAACTGTGCGTCGCTGAAGGTGGAGAAGGTCGCGGTCCGCCCCAGCATAGTCGCGATGAAGCGCTGCTGGCTAAGGATTGCATCCACGATGTCGTCGAAACAGGCTTTTCGCGCGAAGTCCAGACTTTTCTCAGAATCCTCCCATACGGCATCGAGTCGATCATTCTGTACCAGAAGCCCATGACCGGACTGGCACAGGCTGTAGCATGCGTAAATCAGGTCGCCCGTCTCAATCGCATGGCGAAAAGTCTCGCGCATCAGCTCAATCGCGATCGAAATCGGCTGCATCCAAAAAGCGGCCATTCCCAGGGCAAAGTGAATTTTTGCCCGATAGGCAAGGAAGCCGTGCTTTTCGGCCAGCTCAAATGCGAGCTTCGTGAAACGGAAGCCTTCTCTGTAACGATGAAAGACGGGTCCAAGGACCGATCCGTAATAACCAAAGGCGTTTGCCGAAGCCCCGTTTGTCCCATAGTCCAGGCTGACGTTCACGATGCGGCAGACAAGCAAGGCATATAAGTTGAAATCGGTAAAGTACGCCGGAGGGAGCATGGAAGACAGCGTATCGGTCACCGCTTGCAGTTCCGGATCGTTCATCAGCGGCAGGTCAATCAAGTTCTCGATCGCGCGTCCGTCCAGCTTCTGCCAGACCCTCTCGTATTCGGCCTGGACCCGCTCCCAATTCGGGTGTGCAGGCAGGTCAATGCCGAACAGGCGGAGGCACGCGAGCGCGCTGTCGACAGCTTGTGGGTCTTCACTCTTCAAGATGTGCAAGTAAATCTTCAGGCAGGAGGCGCCCGCGAACTCAATGTTCGAAGCTCCGCGCTCCATCAACTCCAGAATCAGTCGCCCGGCTTCCTCGAAGTCACCACTCAGAATCTCGCATTCTGCGCGCTCGCGCCACAGGCTGAATGTCAGTTCGTGCTGAAGCTCCCAGTCGCGCTCATCTAAAAACGCCATACCGGCCGAAAAATACTGGCGCGCCGAGGCGTACGCGGCCGACGCCTTTGCCTTTCGTCCAGCGCGCAGGTTGAGTGTCGCGGTGTATATCTTCTCGTCCCGGTCGACTAACACCCCTGTGCCCCGGTTGAGCTGGTTCGCGACATCGAACACCTGCTCTGCCAATTGCTCTTCCGTCATGCTTGCCAGCAGCCCACGGCCGATGTGCAGGTGGAGTTCCGCACGGCGTTCTTCGGGAATCAGGTTGTAGGCCGCCTGCTGGATCCGGTCATGCAGAAACCTGAAGGTGCTGTCTTGGTCGAATACAAGTCCGGCGCGGCCGGCCTCCCGGAGGGCCGCATGTATCGCCTCCTCCGTTGTCCCCTGAACCGCTGCCAGGGTGGCGACCTCGGCGGTATTACCCACGCAGGCGAGGTGTTTCAAAGCTTCCTGGGCGGATGCAGACAACCGCCTCAACTTCCCAGCCATGAGATCCACCACGTTATCGGTGTAGCTTCGGGCACGGATGCGATTTACGTCCCATTGCCAAGCACAAGTGACCGAGTTGAATGTAAGCAGTCCATCTTCGGCCAGCGCTATCAAGAACTGGATGACGAAGAATGGATTGCCTCCCGTCTTCTCCTGCACCAACTCCGCTAAGGGGAGCGCGCGCGCCAACTCGCAATGCAGGCGATCCGCGACCAGCATGTTCACATCGTCAAGTTCGAGTGGTGTCAACACAATCTCCCCCACCCGAGTTCCGGTTTTGCGAATTGCTTCGAGCGTCTGCAAAAGCGGGTGAGATGAACTCACCTCATTGTCCCGGTAGGCGCCGACCAGCAGGAGATGCCGCACCTCCGGATATGTAGCCAGTTGCCCAAGGAGATCGAGCGTTGCTGCATCCAGCCATTGCAAATCGTCGAGGAATAGCGTGAGCGGGTGCTCCGGCCTGGCGAACACGCCAAGGAACCGTCTAAAGGCTGACTGAAAGCGGTTTTGCGCGTCCTTGGGCGGCAGGTCTGGAACGGGTGGTTGTTTCCCTATGATGAATTCCATCTCAGGGATAAGGTTGACGATTAGCTGACCGTTCGACCCCAGCGCCTCCCGAATGGAGGCCCGCCACTGATCTATCTCCGTTTCGCTTTTGACTAGGATCTGACGGATCAGGGCCTGGAACGCCTGCGCCAGGGTCGCGTACGGGACATCGCGCTTGTACTGGTCAAATTTACCGGATGCGAAGAGACCACGCGGCGGGACGAGCGCCTTCTGCAGTTCGTTCACTACCGAGGATTTGCCGATGCCGGAATAACCGGAGACGAGCACAAGTTCCGATACGCCATCGGTCACGACTCGGCCGAAGGCTGTCAGTAGCACGTCGACCGCCCCCGCCCGCCCATACAGCTTCTCTGGGATCAGCAATCGATCTGGCGCATCGCGCGAGCCAAGCGGGAAGGGATCGATGCGACCATGTGAACGCCACTCTTGCAGGCACTGCCGAAGATCGGCCTCCAGGCCCGCTGCAGTCTGGTATCGATCCTCGGCACTCTTGGCGAGGAGCTTCATGGTAAGAGACGAGAGCGGCTCGGGGACTGCGGCGCGATCGGAAGGCGCGATCGGCTGGCGCGCGATGTGGCAATGGACCCACTCCAGTGGGTCCGCAGCCGCGAACGGCAGGGCACCCGTAAGCATTTCGTACAAGGTGACGCCCAACGAGTAAAGATCACTGCGGCTATCAATGGACCGATTCATCCGGCCAGTCTGTTCCGGCGCCATATACGCGAGGGTGCCGGTAATGATCTCCGGTGGCGCTGGCACCTGGCGTTCGTGCGGCAATTGCGACGCAATCCCGAATCCGGTGAGCCAGACATTATCCACGTCGTCGACGAGGATATTCGCCGGCTTAATGTCTTTATGGATGAGACCCTGCGCATGGACCTGACCGAGCGCTGCCGCCAAGCCAATGGCGATGCGCAGAATGCGTGCCAGGTCGACTGGTCGGCCCTGATTCCGTTCAAGAATCAGATCCAGAAACTCACCACCCGGATCCTTAAGTATGAGGATCGTCCGTCCCTCATGGCGAATGAGAGCGAGAGGCTTGGCTGCCCACCCCGGATCGATGTCAGCTGCGACCGAGTATTCGTGCTCGAGCCGCCGAAGCCCCTGAGGTGACTCCTGTTCCGCACTGAGTGCCACTGCGAGGACCGGGGTTTGGCTGCCGCGCATTCGGCCGCGGTAAAGTGTGAAATCCACGCCCTTGCGGAGCGGCTCCAGCATGTATCCAGGTGGCCCCGAGATGGAGGATATTTTCGTCGCCACCGGCGTGCGACCTCTCTGGATCAATTTTTGACGAGAGACGTGGACGACGTCAACTTCAATGATGCTGACCCGGATCCTCTCGCCAGGACGCTGCGCCAGAGAAAACCGCTTCCGATCTTTCAGCTGCAGTTTCCAATCCGGTCACTTAAACCGATGGCATGCTGCGTCAGACCACGGCCGCCACGGCTGCTATCAATTTTCATTTTAATGGGAAGGCCCAACGCTTGATGTCGAAATTCTGACTCGGGAGTGTCAGGTTTCCGTCACTCCGTAAGGGTACGCTCGGACAGTCGAGCACATAAGACGCGCCGATTCGTCAATGGCTTGCGGCGGAGAAAGAACATTGATGACTTTGGCCCACACCTTGCAAGCTAAAATGGCACGTCGCGTGGGACGATGACCCGTCCCCTCACCAAAATTAATTTAAATTTGGAGAACTTTTTTGTTCCTCAATCATCCAAACACCAGCGGGGTTAGGCAATGGATGTCCAGTTTTCGGCATTGTTCGATAGCACGACTTGGAGCCTCATAAGGATAGCCGGCTCTGGACCGCGACGAAGCTGGCAACTACGCAGCAAGCCTGACCATCAGATGAATCGCATCATTCCTTTGGAAATTCCGCTTCTCCCTGGCCAGTTCGCCAATACGACAATGGCAATACGACAATAAAAAACCAACTCCTCGGAAGGTTCTTATGGCAGACGACCCTATCCATTCTGATCGAGCTTTACCAGGCCCGAGCGACGAATCGAACGATTCTGAAAAAGAAAGTGAACCGCTCTTTGGCCGGATAAGCCGACGGTCATTTCTTTCTCACTTGGGAGCCGCCGGTATCGCCGTCACAGCTCCGCCGCTTTTTGCGGCAACGCAAACTCCAGAGGCCCCCGCTGCGGAAGAAACGGCTACGGCTCCCGGCGCGATGCCTATCACGCTTCATGTGAACGGCAAAGACTATCGACTGCAAATTGATCCGCGGGTCACATTGCTGGATTGCCTGCGCGAGAACCTGAACCTTCCCGGCACCAAGAAAGGCTGCGATCACGGCCAGTGCGGCGCTTGCACGGTTCATGTCAATGGGCGCCGCGTGAACTCCTGCCTCTCATTTGCCGTGATGCACGCCAACGATCAGATCACTACCATCGAAGGACTCGGCCAGCCTGATCATCTCCATCCCATGCAGGCTGCGTTCGTTGAGCATGATGGCTTTCAGTGTGGCTACTGCACCTCCGGACAGATTATGTCGGCGGTCGCTCTACTGAAGGAGCCATGTGGACCCAGCGACGAAGACGTCAAGCAGGGCATGTATGGAAACATCTGCCGCTGCGGCGCCTACACGAACATCGTGGCAGCCGTTCAACAGGTTCGCAAACAATCGTAGAAACAGCAAAGTTGCGGAGCGAATTCTATGGAATCATTTCAGTTCGTAAACGCTGGTACTCCATCTCAGGCCATCGAAAGAGCGGCAAAATCTCCCACCGCACAGCTGGGAGCCACCGTGCGCTTTGTTGCGGGCGGAACCAATCTGCTCGATCTGATGAAGCTTAATGTTGAACATCCGCAGGTGATCATCGATATTAACGGACTACCGCTGGATAAGATCGAACGCTTGCCGAACGGTGGCCTACGCATCGGCGCACTGGTACGCAACTCCGACCTGGCCCACGACCCAACCGTGATGCGCGATTACGCCGTGCTGTCGCAGGCGCTGCTTTCCGGCGCGTCGCCACAGCTGCGGAATATGGCCACTACCGGCGGAAATCTGCTGCAGAGAACTCGCTGTGTCTATTTTCGAAATACTGCTCACGCATGTAACAAGCGAGAGCCCGGAAGCGGCTGCTCCGCGCTGGATGGCGATAATCGTTCTCTGGCAATCCTTGGAACCAGCGATGACTGCATCGCAAACAATCCATCCGATATGAATGTAGCGCTGGCTGCTCTGGAGGCGACCATCCACGTTCGCGGCACAAAAGGCGAACGTACCATCCCTATTCAGGATTTCTACCTTCTTCCGGGCAACACCCCGAATCGAGAGACAGTTCTCGATCCCGGAGATTTAATCACCTATGTGACTCTGTCCCGGCCCGCTCCGGAGACGCGCTCTCTATATTTGAAATTGCGCGACCGGGCAGCGTATGAGTTTGCGCTGGCGTCAGCCGCCATCGTGATGAACGCGGAAGGTGGGAGAGTTCGCCATGTACGCGTGGCGTTGGGAGGAGTGGGAGCCAGGCCCTGGCGCTCCTTCGAAGCGGAGCATGAGCTGACAGGAAAAGAAGCAAATGCCGTCAATTTTCGCCGTGCAGCCGAGGCCGCGTTGAAGGACGCGAAGCCCCGCGGTCAGAACGCTTTCAAGGTGGAACTCGCCAAGCGGTGTCTGGTTCGCGCCCTTACCTTGTCCAGCCGTAACGTGGCAGCATAGCTGGCTTGTCGAAAACGCTGTCGTTCGTACAAAGCATCGGGAGATTTCCATCATGCCCACTCAGTCCAGCGAGTTTAACAATCCGGACATTTCGCCTTCGAAGATCATCGGTGCGTCGCTTCCCCGGATCGACGGCCCGCTCAAAACTACCGGCTCGGCGCGGTACGCGTCCGATTACAACTTTCCTAACATGGTGTATGCCGTTCCCGTCTGCGCCACCATCGCGAATGGCAAAATCCGTTCTCTCGATACGACTGCTGCGGAGAAGATGCCTGGCGTTTTACTGGTGCTGCACCATGACAACATTGGCCCGCTATTCCGCTTTTTCGGTCAGGGCCGCAACAGCGAAGGCCGCCCACCCCTTGAGGACAATGTCATTTCCTATTGGGGTCAGTACGTAGCTCTTGCCGTCGCACAAACGCTGCAGCAGGCAGAGGCTGCAGCTGCCGCCGTGCAGGTGCAGTACGACGCGGCGCCGCCAAATGTCTCCACGGAGCTCGAAAACGAAACCGAAACGACGCACACGGAGAGCAAGCGCGGCGATCCGGATTCCGCCTTTGCCTCCGCGCCGGTGCAGCTGGATGAGTTGTACGGCACTCCGGCCGAAACTCACAATCCGATGGAGATGCACGCCACCGTGGCCGTTTGGGATGGTAAAGGATTCACGCTGTATGAATCCTCGCAGGGCGTCGTCAATCATCAGCACGTCATGGCACAAGTGATGGGCGTCGAGAAACATAACCTGCGGGTCATCTCTCGATACATCGGTTCCGGTTTCGGTGGCAAACTGTTCCCCTGGCCGCACTCTGCACTGGCCGCCGCCGCATCGCGACAACTCAACCGTCCGGTCAAGCTGACCTTATCTCGCAGGATGATGTTCGCCGATGTGGGACATCGCCCGGAAACGAGGCAGCGCATGCGACTCGGCGCGACGCACGACGGCAAGCTGCTCTCCTTGCGGCAGGATTATCGCAATCACACCTCGATGCTGGACAACATCAGAGAAAACTGTGGCGAGGCAACACCGTTCCTCTACAGCACGGCAAATCTGCAGGTCACGTCGGCACTCGTCAAAAGAAACGTCGGAACTCCCTCGCCGATGCGCGGTCCCGGAGCAGTGCCTGGACTTTTCGCGGTGGAATCCGCCATGGATGAGTTAGCGATCAAGCTCCAAATGGATCCAGTGGAGTTGCGCTTGCGCAATGATACCCTCATCGACGAGGAGAACAACAAGCCATTTTCGTCTCGTCACCTCAAAGAGTGTTATCAGGTGGGCGCGGAGAAATTCGGCTGGTCGCGGAGAACGCCGGCGGTAGGATCAATGCGTAAAGGTGACGTCATCCTGGGTTGGGGCATGGCCGCTGCATCGTGGGGCGCAGGGCGCGGAGCTTGTCAGGCCAGCGTCACACTGAAAGACGATGGGTCCGCGTACGCCAGTTGCGCTACTCAAGATATCGGGACCGGCACCTATACTGTCTTCGCGCAGGTCGTCCGCGAACGAACCGGTATCGAGCTCTCAAAGATTGACGTCGTTCTGGGCGACACCTCTTTGCTCCCTGGTCCCACCTCCGGCGGTTCCACCGCCACCGCAACGGTTCTTCCGGCGATCGCGGCGGCAACGGATGCGGCGATTCAATCCCTCATCAAGCTGGCGATCAGCGCTCCCGGCTCTCCGTATCTAAATCAGGATCCCGCAACGCTCACGCTCAGCAACGGCCGCCTGCACAATAAAAATCAAGCCTCCAGCGCCGGTGTACCGTTTCAGAATCTCCTCAAAATGGCGACCGTCGGATACGTCAACGGCGACAGCCGAACCGGAGGTCTGGGGTCCGACACCAACGCGCACAACTACTCCACCCATTCTTTTGGCGCCCAGTTTATTGAGGTCGAATGGGACCCCGGCATTGCCCGGCTTCGCGTCAGCCGCTCCGTATGCGTCATTGACGGCGGACGAATTATCAACATGAAAACCGCCACCAATCAGGTTGCAGGCGCCATCGTGATGGGTGTCGGCATGGGCCTGCTGGAGCAGACAGTCTACGACCCGCGCAACGGCGATCCGATCAACGACAGCTTTGCCGACTATCTTGTCGCGACCAGCGCCGATGTGCCCGATATCGACGTAACCTTTCTGAATATTCCCGATCCCATGATGGGCTCTTTTGGCGCGCGTGGGATCGGCGAAATCGGTCTCGCCGGTGTGGCTCCTGCAATTACAGCGGCGGTATACCACGCCACTGGAGTTCGCGTCCGCAAGCTGCCGGTGCGCATCGAAGATCTTCTGACATCCAAGGTCTCTTAAACAAGCGGAAAGGAGTGAGGCATGGCGAAAAAAATACTTATGCTAGCCGGGGATTTTGTCGAAGATTACGAGCTGATGGTTCCTTTTCAGGCGCTTCAAATCGCCGGCCATACAGTCGATGCGATATGTCCTGGGAAGAAATCCGGGCAGACGATCAAGACGGCCATTCACGATTTCGAAGGAGATCAGACTTACACCGAAAAACGTGGCCACAATTTCACACTGAACGCGACCTTCTCAGAAATCAAGCCACGGGATTATGACGCGTTAGTCATTCCCGGCGGCCGCGCACCGGAATATCTCCGCCTAAACCAGGAGCTACTGGCAATCGTAAGACATTTCGATGAAGCCAGAAAGCCCATCGCATCTTTATGTCACGGCGCTCAGATACTCGCCGCCGCCGGCGTCGTGAAGGGCCGGAAAATCAGCGCCTATCCTGCCTGCGGCCCAGAAGTGACCATCGCGGGCGGCGAATTCATCAGCCTGCCGCTAGATGCTGCTATCACTGACGGGAATTATGTAACTGGCCCGGTCTGGACTGCGCACGTGGAATGGTTGCGACAGTTTCTCAAGGTTCTAGCGGCAAACGCATGACCATGGCATCGCGGAAGACCAACCTGCCGCAAGCGGAAACCCTTGGCATGGAAATGCGGGGCATGCTTCCCGAGAGGCGGCCGCGTGCGAGCGGAGGAAGTCCAGAAAAGTTCCAGGAAGGTGAGCTTTGGCTGCCCCTCAGGGATTCGAACCCCAATATGCTGATTCAGAGTCAGCTGTCCTACCATTGAACGAAGGGGCATTGCGGGGACACATGCAGAAAAAAGCGTCCTTACTGAATATATTGGCCGCACGCTTTTCGGTCAATCGCTTGAGTGCGGCGGTAATGGTTCAGCAATGCAGGGAACGCCTCTATTCTTCGCGTAACACTTCAAGTGGTTTCTGTTGCAGAATGCGATAGGACGTCAGCCATCCGGTCACGCTGGCCAGAATTGCCGCCGCGAGCATGGCGCAAACCGAAATGGCCCAGTTTGGATGAAAGCTGACATCCAGCCGGTGCAGCAGCACACTCGATAACACCAGCGCACACGCTACTCCTGCGAGGCCGGCAATACCGCCTAGCATCAAAAATTCGATACTCAACATGCGGATTACCTGTGCACGCAGCGCCCCCAGTGATTTCAAGATCGCAACTTCGCGCACGCGTTGAAATCGCGTGGCGGTCACACTCGACGCCAGGATAATTCCGCCCGCTAGCAAGACAAAGCCCGCCACGAACCTAAGAATCATGGCAATCTGGTTGACCACCTTACGCACCACCTCCAGCACATCCGCCATGTTAATCACGGTCACTGTCGGATAGGCAGCGAACAAGCTCTTCTCCACTTCGCCAACGCGCATTGGATCCGCATGGAACGCGCCATACCAAACGGCAGATTGCCCGGTCAACACACGACTCGGCACAATAAACTGGCTGCGCGCGTAAATGTGATCGCCGTCCGCGCGCACAATTGCAACTACTCCAGCCACAAACGTTTTTTCTCCCGTCGCAAATCCTATGGTGGAACCTACCCTCAGGTGTAATGCTTTCGCGGTCGACTCGCTGACAGCGACTTGAGGCGTGTCGCTCGTCTTGCTCCACCATTTTCCGTCCACAACTTTTTCACCCGCGGGTATAGAGTCCGCCCAGGTGAGTGCGGTCGACCGCAGCATCCGTTTGGGATAATGCTGGATGCGCAATTGATCCGTCGGCACTCCATTCAGCGACAGAATGCGCGCCGAAACAATCGGTATCGTCTCCAGGCCGCCCTTCACCGCAGGTTGTGCGGCGATCAACTTCTCCACTCCTGCCAATTCGTCCGCCCCTACGTCCACCAGAAAAACATTGGGCACGGTCGGCGATCCGCTGTTCACTTGCAGGTCCTGGACAATGGCGTGCTGAACAAAATAGATCGTCATCATCAACATGACGCCCAGTCCCAACGCGGTCAGGACGGCTGCCGACTGATTCCCCGGCCGCTGCAGATTCACCAGTCCCTGTCGCACCATGGGGCTGAACCGCCTGCGTTGCCATTGCATCATCCAACGCACCGTCGCCAGCAGCCCGGAAGCGGCCAGCAGGAGAATGATCAGCACACCCAGCAGTCCGCCGGCGAACCACTCTCCCACCATCGTCGACTCCGTCAGGGTGCTGGCAATTGCGGCCAGCCCAATCAGGATGATCGCAATCGAGCCCAGTTGCAGCGGATCACGCGGAACCATATTTGCAAAATGTGATCCTTGTTCCTGCTCGACATTTCGTCGCAATATCCGCAACGGACGAAAACTTCGAATCTCTAACAACGGCGGCAGCGTAAACAACAACGTCGTCAACACTCCCGTGCATAACCCGATCACGACCGGCGAGAGCGCTAGTTTCCCCTCCACCGGCAGCGCCACCAATCGCTGCAGCAAAATTGGAAATGCCCGCGCCACACCGAAACCTGCCGCCACCCCAAGCAATGCGCCCATCGCCCCCAGAAACAGCGTCTGCAGCAGATAAATACGCATCACCTGCGAAGAACGCGCACCCAGTGCTTTCATAATCGCGATGGTTTCCAGCCGCTGCTGCAAATGGGCGTGCATCGCCATCGCCACGCCAATCGCGCTCAACACCATTGTGACCAGGCTGACCAGCGTCAGCATCGCTGTCGAGCGCTCCAGGCCATGCACCAGCGCCGGATTGGCTTCACGATAATCCGTGACCTGCGCTTCCGGCAGAATCGTTTCTACTTGTTTGCGAAGCGCAGAAATATCCATGCCGTCTTGCGCTGCCTGCGGCATGAGACGAAACAGCATGCGCTCCGATGCGCGACTCCCGGGACGGACCAATCCGGTCGACTCCAGCACCGATTGAGTGATCATCACGCGTGGTCCAATACTGAACGACGACGAGATTCTGTCCGGCTCAGAGCGCAATACGTCGGCGATCGTGAAATATTTATTTCCCACATGCAGCGTATCGCCAACATGAGAATGATCGCGGAGCAAAAACTCTTCGCTCACCACGGCAGTGTTGTCGTGAAGAACGTCACGCAACGGCTTGCCCGATGCCAACACTACGCTGCCATAGTACGGATACTTCGCCGGATCGACCGCCTTCAACGAAACCAGCACCGGATCGGAATTGGTTGCCGTCGACGCCATCGACACCGTCTCCGTCACCAGCGTGTGGTCCACGCCGCGATCTTTCAAGTGATCGAGCGCAGCCAATTGCTCGTCGGTGTACCGATGAAAATCTTTCGCCGAAAGATCCGCCGCCATCAGGGTGCGTGCCTGCGCCAGCAGCGTCCGCTGAAAGATAAGGCTGAAGCTGCGCACGCCCGTCAGTGACCCGACTCCAAGCGCCACGGCAATCACCACGAACGTGAACTTAATCCAGGAAGCGTGCAGGTCGCGCCACGCAATTTTCCACGCCGTGCCCCAGGTCAAGTCTCCGGTGGGAACTTTCATACCTCGGCCCCGGTAACCTGCCCAGCAGGCGAGCACAATTCATCCGCCTCAATCCGCCCATCCCGCAATAGGATTTTTCGTTCCGCATGGGCTGCCAGGCTGGCATCGTGTGTTACCAGAACCAGCGTGGTTCCTTCCCGACGATTCAATTCGAGAAGCAACTCCATGACGCGCGCACCGGTCGCAGAATCCAGATTGCCGGTCGGCTCGTCCGCCAGAATCACAGGCGGCCGCAACATGAACGCCCGCGCCAGGGCTACTCGCTGCTGCTCTCCACCAGATAGCTGGACCGGATAATGATGCATCCTTTCTGCGAGCCCAACACTTCCCAGAAGTTCCTGCGCGCGAGGCTTTCCATCGTCCGGGGCATGCAGTTCGTGTGGAAGCAATACATTCTCCAGTGCAGTCAGCGTAGGAATCAATTGATAGGATTGAAAAACAAATCCAAGTTTGGTGGCGCGAATATGTGCCAGCGCATCCTCACTTAAATGACTGATTTCTTCTCCATCAATTGTGACCGTACCGCTGGTGGGCGCATCCAACCCAGCAAGCAGCCCAAGCAGCGTACTCTTCCCGCTGCCGGAAGCACCCATGATGACGACGAATTGACGCGACGGAATACTGAGATCGATTCCCTTCAGAATTTCAAGAGATGTCGATCCGCTGCGCAAAGATTTTTTCAATCCGCGGACTGCAATGATAGCGTGAGTCTCAGAGGGCATGGGTGAGTGTAGTGTTGATGAAATCTAATTTGAAAACATTTTTCTCTTCTGTCTTGATGATCGCATGGCTTCTCGGTTGCAACGGCTCAAACTCGCAACCCCAGCCTGCCACTTCCACCGAATCAACACCCGTCGCGGCGGCTGCAGCATCATCGCAGCATCCGCCCGCGCCCGCTGATTCGCAACTTCCCACGATCGTGGCATTCGGCGACAGCCTGACCGCTGGCCATGGCGTGAATCGTGACGAAAGCTACCCTGCCGATCTGCAACGCGATTTGGATGCCCGTGGATATCGCTATCGAATCGTCAACCTCGGCATCAGCGGCAATACCACCAAAGATGGCGTCCTCCGCATTCCTGAAGTCCTCGCATATCATCCGTCCGTCGTCATCGTCGCTTTCGGTGGCAATGACGGCCTGCGCGGACTGCCCATCCAGGATACGGAGATGAACCTGTCCGCGATTATTTCAGCGATGCAGGATGCGCATGCCAAAGTAATCCTCGGCGGAATTACACTGCCGCCGAACTATGGCAGCGATTACATCGCCACGTTCAACGCCATCTACGTTAAACAATCCAAGGTGTACAACGTTCCCCTGCTGCCGTTCATGTTGATGGATGTCTATGGCGTGCCCGGCTCCATGCAGGACGACGGCATTCATCCGACGGCGCAAGGCTGCAAGCAGGTAGCAAAGAATTTTCTTCCATTGCTATTGCCGATGCTTCATAAACCCACGCATGATCACAGCAAACACGTTGCCCCCTAGCCCAGCACAGCCATGGGCTGCGTCAACGTTCCGGCAATGCGGCGGCCAATGGCAAACAACTCGCGCTGGTCGGTAAATATTTTGATGTAGAGCGCATGGGAATACTCCGGCAAATTGCACGCCATTCCATTCTTCAGCCGAGAAGCAGTATTTTCATCCACCGTCACCGATGGCATCTGCGGCAGCACGCAGCGCGGATGCGGAAGCCGCGCCAACAGCGAGTCCTCTTTCTGCCACGCGGCAATCTCCTCCAGCGTGGCTGCCTGCTCCAACGTAAATTCTCCAGCTTTCACGCGGCAAAGGCTTCCCAGGTGCGCGCCACATCCAGCCCACTGTCCCATCTCGTGCGCGATCGAGCGGATGTAGCTTCCCGAGGAAACTTCGACAGCGAACGAAGCGTTTGGCGAGTCGTAGCCATGAATTTCGAATTGGCGAATCTCGATCTTCACCGGTCGCAGGTTCACCGGTTTCCCTTCTCGCGCCAACTTATACGCCGGAACCCCCTGCGATTTCTTGGCGGAATATGGTGGTGGTGTTTGATCGATCTCGCCTTGAAACCTCTCCGCAATCCCGCGAATTTCTTCCAGCGTCAATTCCGGTTCCACACACTCGCCCACAGCTTCGCCATCGGCATCGTAAGTATCGGTTGCAAATCCAAATCGTATGGTTCCGGTATAGCGCTTGCTGTCCTGCTTGAAGAACTGTGCCAGCCGAGTGAAACGCCCCAGCAATAGCGGCAACACTCCGGTGGCCATAGGATCGAGCGTGCCCAGGTGTCCCACCGACGATTCCCCTGTCAGCTTGCGCACCGTCGCCACCACGTCATGCGACGTCATTCCTGCCGGCTTGTTGACGATTAAGAGACCATTCATAGGTTGGATTCAGAAGAGCGATCGGTCATTGTTGCCGGCGCGCAGGTACACCAATGCGAGCGAAACCTTCACCGCATCATCCGGCGAGAGAGCTGTCTTAGATTCCGTTCTCCCCGCGGCCGTGCACCAGGGATAGGAATTCGTGGCGTGTTTGCTGGTTGTTGCGAAATGCTCCCAACATCGCAGATGTCACAGTAGAGGAATGCTGCTTTTCCACGCCACGCATCATCATGCACAAATGGCGGGCTTCGATCACCACCCCCACGCCCTGCGGCTCAATGGCCTCTTGAATCGCATCGGCAATCTCACGCGTCAGCCGCTCCTGTACCTGCAGCCTTCGCGCAAACACATCCACCAGCCGCGGAATTTTGCTCAGCCCGATTACCTTCCCGTTGGGAATATAAGCGACGTGTACCCGTCCAAAGAACGGAAGCATGTGATGTTCGCACAACGAGAACACTTCCACGTCCTTCACGATCACCATCTCGTCGTAATCGACGTCGAACATGGCGCCGCGCAGAATCTCGCCGGCATCCTGTTGATAGCCCTTGGTCAGAAATTCCATCGCCTTCTGCACTCGCTCCGGCGTGCGCAACAAACCGTCGCGCGTCGGGTCTTCGCCAAATCGAACGATCAACTCGCGGTAAAGATCCGCGGTAGAAAACTCGGCTAACGCACTTTCTGTGGGTCGCTGTACCAATACTGGCTCTGCCATCGAACAACCTTTCACTTCATTGCGCAGAATTCTCTATCCGGTTCCGCGCCTTTGCCGGTTCATCCGGCATATTCAAAATAATTGTTGCTGGTCTCTTCCACGCGAATTTTTTCCAGCTTCGCCTCTCGAAATCCCGCGCGTATGATCCCGTAAATTTCTACGCACAAATTTTCAGTCGTAGGAACAATGGTTTCAAAACTCTTGTCCATGTTCAGATTCTGCTGGTCGAACCTGTCGACAATCTCGTGTCGCACAAACCCATCCAAATCGCCCAGGTTGCACACCATCCCGGTCACCGGATCCACTTCGCCGCTCAACATCACTTCCACGGTGTAGTTGTGCCCATGCCCATACGGATTGTTGCATTTTCCATATACGGCCTCGTTCTTCTCATCGGAAAACAATTCCGTATGCAGCCGATGCGCAGCACTGATGCGATACCGACGAGATAAATAGGCTTTCATCACTCTCCACAGTAGTCGGCAAACAAGTCCGGCATTTCATATACCCGCACCCGTTGCAGTCGAGCGCCGGCGATTTTCTTTTCCAGTCGCTTCCAAATTGCGATAGCGATGTTTTCAGTCGTCGGAATCACTTCGCGAAATTCCGGTACTTCCAGGTTCAAATGCCGATGATCGTACACCTGGATTACTTCGCGCTCGATCACGTCCTTCAGCGCTTTCAAATCGACAACGAACCCCGATATCGGATCAATCTCGCCCGCAACGGTGACCTCTAGCGTGTAGTTATGCCCATGCCCATTGCGATTGGCGCATTTGCCAAACACCTTCTCATTTTCCTGTTGTGACCAGGCGTCGTTCCAGTAGTAGTGAGCCGCGGAAAACTCCGCCTTGCGCGTCAGAAGCACCATAAACCTAGCATATTGGATTCATCGAGCTGCCGTCTTGACGCACTATTTTCCAGGCCTGGGCATGAAGACGGATGAGCCATCAGGCCTTGTACTCGCGACCTTTCCATGTGACTCTGTGCCGCACGTGTTGCTGTATCCAACTATCGATCAGCAGCCATGCGTACAACGGCAATGCGAGTGGGGACAGTAGAACATCCGCGACAGGAAAATGAGCTTTGGCAGTGTTCGCGTAATGCACCCGCACCCGCCACGCCCACCACAATCCAACTGCCCAGATGACCGGCGTGCGCGCGACCGTAAGGTACAACCAAATTCCCAGTAAAGGCAGCCCGAACAGCAACGCCGTCTGAAACAGCTTCCACAGTCCGCGAGTCAGTGCATCCGGAAACAGCAGCGCCAGATTTTTTCTCCACCCCGCGCACGTCTCACTCAGCGAACCGTACATTCGCGTGCTGGCGGCATCGGCGGCGAACCGCACACGCAGCGATTCTCCCGCATGCTTCGTATGACGCGCCAGTTCCATATCTTCAATCAACGAGCCGCGCACCGCCTTGTGCCCGCCGACACGCATATACGTGTTCCGCCGAATCAAAATGAACTGCCCGTTGGCCCCCGCCACGCGCGAATCGGAAAGGTTCACCAGTCGTGGCGGATAAGTCTGTGCCAGGTCAGCAAAGATCAGTGCCATCAGCGTCCGCTGCAACAAGCCGCGCACCATTTGCCGCGGAGAATAGGAAAGCAGCGCAACTTTATACCGCTCCGCTTCATGGATGGCGCGCCGCAGATCGCCCGATTCGTGCACCGTATCCGCATCCGTGAACAACAGCCACTTTCCCCCAGCCTGCTGCGCCGCAAACCACAGTGCGTTCGTTTTGCCCGTCCAACCGTCCGCTAGCGGCGGCGCTTCCAGCACGGTAACGCCGGCAAATTCCGTCGCAATCTGGCGAGTTGCATCAGTCGAGCCATCGTCGACAACGATCAGTTCCCAATCGCGGCCCAGGAGAAAATCGTCCTCACTCTGCTTCACTAACGAGCCGAGGCACTCCCGGATCAACGCAGCCTCATTCCGCGCCGGAATCATCACCGAAAGCTGCAACTGGGTCGATTCGCCTTCTGCCGGTTCTGACGAATTAGTCATGTCCGATTTCGTATCCATCCAACAAATTCGTATCATAGATATGACATGCAGAGACGGCAGAAGTTGAGTGGCGGGAAATTCGCGTGTTTGATGTTGTGGTCGCTGGTCCTCGGCGCTCTGATGATCACCACCGGATGCAACCGCGGCCAGCTCCCGCGCGAGCTCGGTCAAACCGCGCCCGCGTTCACCATTCACGACGGCGCACAAACCGTCAGCCTAAGCCAGTATCGCGGCAAGGTGGTGCTGGTCACCTTCTGGGCCAGCTACTGCGCTCCCTGCATGGCGGAGTTTCCTTCCCTGCTGGCTCTGCACCAGCGTCTGCCGCAATTGAACATTCTCGGTGTCAGCATCGATGACGACGCGCAGGCCTATCGCAATTTCCTGGCGGCCTACCACGTCGATTTCCCTACCGTACGCGACCCATCTCAAGAAGTAATGCATCGCTATGGAACCGTGCAAATTCCAGAAGCCTATGTGATCAACCGATCCGGCCACATCGTTCGCAAATACGTCAGCGCGCAGGACTGGAACGATCCGGAGATCTATCGCACCTTGTCCGCCACGCTCAGCGCGAATCGCTGAAGCGGCTTTCTTGGGGTGAACTCTTTAGGCGCGGCAAACGAATGTAACATCCTGACCAGCCGTAGCCATTTATGATGGAAGTATGACCACCAACATCGACATTCAGTTTCGCTATGCCCAGCATCCGACGGAAGACACCATGCGCGCGGTCGCGGAGCTGTACGATGTCTACGGGATTCGTCGTGTGCGCCTTAACCAGACCGACCGAACCGTACTGGTGGAATACGACGCCACCCGCCTCAGCAGCGCGGTTGTCTTCCAACTGCTTCGCCGCGCCGGCCTCTCCGTGACCGAACAGATTTCTGCCTTTGCGCCGCCTCCACCACCCGCCCCTGCACCCGATGGGACCGCTACTCCCGCCGCCTGACATCGTCTGCGTGTCTTGTGGCGTTTGGCCCAGCCGACTCACGTTACACTGGCGCTGAAATCCGGACCCGATGAGTCTGGAACGATGGGAAGTAATTTCCAATGATCAGCCCCGTAATTCTGATGGCGGGTATTGTCGCCCTGATACCGTTCCTGACAGCGGCATTCTTCTCGACAGAGCTGGCAACCACCACCGAAAAACTTCCAGCGAGCGTCCAGCTTTTTGCACCCTGCATCCTGTGTGTGCCTTATCTGCTGGTCGCGTTTTCCACCGGAAACTTCCACTGGCATTGGCTGGCCCTCTATGCGCTGCTACCGGCCGCCATCTCCTTGCTGATGTGGCAGGCAAGACGCAGCGATCCGGCGCAAATTGGGAATTGGCGCGATTTTCTAGTCCTCGCGATCCTGGGCCTGGCTGTCGACCTTCGCTGGTTTCAGCATGCGTGGCCGACCCATCTGATCGTCTTCAATAAAATTCTTCTTCTCGATGTCGGCATCTGGGGATTCGTAGTGGTGCGGCGACTGGACGAGGTTGGATTCGACCTTCGCCTGCGATGGCAAGATCTTGGCATTGGGTTGCGGGAATTGGCCTTCTACACGCCCATCGCGATTCCCCTGGGTTTGGGCCTCGGTTTTCTGCATCTGCATCCATCCGCGCCCTGGTTGGCGCGATTGCCGGTGGCGTTTCTCTTCACCTTCTTCTTCATCGCCGTTCCGGAGGAGCTCTTCTTTCGCGGGTGGATGCAGAACCTGCTGGAGCGGCGCATCGGTCGTTATCCGGCGCTGTTTTTGACGGCAGCCCTGTTTGGATTGGCCCACTTCAACAAGCGCGCCGTCCATTTCAACTGGCGATACGTGCTGTTGGCCGCATTAGCCGGAATTTTCTACGGACGGGCATGGCGGCAGCAGCGCCGGGTTGGAGCCTCCGCGATCACCCACGCCTGCGTGGACACGATATGGTCGCTCTGGCTGCGTTAATGATTTACGAGGCATACGATATTGCAAATATCCCAAGCCGACCCGCATATTGTGACTGACGGACCCGGGAACGGTCATGGCAATGCAGATGCCCAAAATCGCGTGTGATATTGCCAATGGATAAAGGTTGCGATATCGCAGAAAGATGAGGCATGCGGCCAGGCCCCAAAGCAGCGTCAGGGGCGTCAGAATCGGGTTCGGCAGGTGCGCCAGTGCAAATATGGTTGCCGTCGCTACCACTGCCCATGTTCTTCGCCGCATCAACCGCAGCAGGCGCACCAGAAAAAAATCGAGCAGCAGAATCTGCTGTACAAACGACCAGATGATGTATCCCCAATATTTCTTCAGGAACAACTCAGGGGCATCCGGCACCTGCAAGGTGTGGAGTCGAATCGCAACAAGCACCGCTACGATAGCCAGCAACAAGGCCACGCTCACCACCCAGAGCGAACGCAGAAAGTTCACCGTACCCAGCCCCAGGTCCGCCCAGCTCTCAAACGATCTCCAGAAAATCGCCGCCAGTACGGCAATGGCAACGTAGTAGAGAACCGTTTGCAACGGGCGAGGGGTCCAGATCACCAGAAGAATCAATCCATATCCCACACTCAGTTCCACAATGTCGCGGCGCTTGCCGCCAGATGCAACTGAATTGTCTGCAGTGGGCCTTCTGGATATTTTTGCAGTGGCGGAACTCATCTTCAATTCTGTCCTTTGAGCGGGACAAATGAATCAAACGCGCATGCCCCATTACACACCGCTCACTGCGCATTCCAAAACTCAGGGGTGAGTTCCACGCAAAAATTTGCACCGAAACACGCCTCCTGTTAACTTAGAAATTGCTGCTTTTGACCGAAGCAAGCAGATCCGTGTGCGCCCCTAGCTCAGTTGGATAGAGCGTCTGGCTACGAACCAGAAGGCCGGGAGTTCGAATCTCTCGGGGCGCACCATTCAAATCCTCTCCCAACAATTCAATCAAAATAGCCCTCCCGGGCACTCGTGCATCCTGTCGATTCTACCCATCGAAGTAACGCAAGATTCTCCCTCGTCTTCCGAGAGGACGCCGGCGACCCTCTTGCCCAACGAAACCTCGCAGTGACGGAAAAAAGTAAGACCCGCCATCAAGGCGGGTCTCACTTCTGGTTTGAAGCGGCAAAGTTTCATTCTAAGCCGCATTGAGTTGTGGGGTGACGCGTTTGCAGGGACCTGCCGACTTTACTGTCCTTTCAAACTGCAGGTGTGCGTATAGCCGCTTCCAATCGTGATGACAGCTGTCGAGTCGGCCACGCAGGTTACCGTGGGATTCGGAATTGAATCCTTGATGGTGATCAACGGAGGAGTTCCACCTGTCTGTCCATAGGTATCGTCCTGAGCGGCGACCGTGGGACCTGCGGGACAGCTCCATGTTTGACCCGCTTGCACAGTGTAGGAACCGTAGGGAATATCTCCATTGCCGCCCACCAATACGCAGGTCGGTGCTGTAAATTGATTCGACGCAAAAGTAATATTCGCAGCATCGATAGCTTCAAAGCCCAAGGCATTGGCCAGTCCTCCCGCTCCTGCCGGAGCTGAAAAACTGTTCCCTGAGATCGTTCCAGAGACCAGTGAGTTCATATCCGTCAGGTCCAATGCGGTCGACGGGCAATGAGTCGCCGGAACGGTAATACTGTTGTTCGTGATCTGGAAATTTGTCGACGGCGCCGTTCCCGACTCCGTGCTATTCGGCCAGTCGTAATTTTTGACCCGAATACCATACGTGCCATCCAACTCACACCCACCGTACTCGGTATTGCCTGTTCCCTCGGCGACGTTCACCGTATTGCCACTGAAGATGAAGCCTGAACTCTCTCCATCCAGTCCGCGGCCCTGCCCGGTAATCGTATTGCCATGGACATTCTGACTGTTCATGGCCACTAAAACGCCGTAGTCATTGCTGTACGTGCTGGTCAGTTTGATGGTGTTGTTATAAATCTGCGAGCCGGCCACACCGTCTGCAATTCCGCCTTGTGGCGAGCCGTTGAACGTGTTTCCGGAAATGGTGTCTGGCGCTGGAGTGCCCGTGCCCTCTTCGTCGGTGTGGATCACGTAACCCTGGAAGGCTGCGCGCGCACCCAGCGGGCTCTGGCCAGGGTGTTGAATATTGGTCACATTATCGTTGATGACATTGTTCTGAATGGTGAATCCGCCGCCGTCAATCTCACCGTGGAAAAACTGGCTCCCGACAGATTGAAACGTCGCGGTCAGGTCATGGATAGAGCCCGCGCCGGTGCCGCCCTGGCCGATCCAAAATACTGGGCTGAAGGGTGCCGCGTTGGTTGACTGAACAATGTTGCCGCCGTAGACGGTCAAATTGCTGTCGGAACCTTCCACGCACTGCGCAGCAGTTAACCCGCTGTACCAGGGGGCACACGCAGCAATCGCGGGAGTGGGTGCAGATCCTCCGCCGGTGCCATAGGTGATGGTGTGGCCGTTCAGGTTCAACGAAACGCTGCTGGCGCCGATTGGAAAGCAGGTTCCTGCGCTCGACACATCATTCGCCAAATAATAGATTCCTGCCTTGGTGATGGGCTGGCAGTCTGTTAGCGCCGTCCCTGAAGCATTCGACGAACTTGCTGCAGTTACCGCCACCACAACATTGCCCGTCACTGAACCGGCGCTATTCGTCGCCACTAGCTTGTAGGAGGTAGTTGCGGAAGGTTTCACGGTCATTGGACTGGTGGCCGCAGCTCCATTCAAAGTGACCGTTGGACTTGTTCCCGTGACTGCCCAGCTCAGCACAGCACTGCCTCCAGCCGCGACCGAGGTAGCCGATGCCGTGAAACTGGCGATGACTGGTGCGGTCACTGCAGAGGAAGGTTTCGTCTTCGCAGATTTCACGGCAACCGTGATGCTTTTGCTGGCTGTGCCACCGGGACCGACAGCTGTCAAGGTGAACGTAGTGGTCTTAGAAACGCTGGTGGTGCCTGAATCACTCGTGGCTGGATAAGGTCCTGTTTGGGCGCCATTCGACAAAGTGGCGGACGTGGCTCCTGTCAAGGTATAGGCCAGGTGAACGGTTCCTCCCGCAGCTACCGTGGTGGGGGTTACGGTGAAATTGATCGTGGGCTTTGTCGCCGCCGTGGCATGCCTCGTGGACGCAATGACAAACAGCGTGCAACAACACAACAGGGAAAAAAGATGCAATTTGCGAAGCTGGTTCGTAGGGACGCTAGGTCCATCTTGCGTCTGGTGGATTGACATAAAAACTCTCCGGGTTCCATGGGTGAAGCCGTGGAAACCAACAGACACACTTCGAGCCAGAGCGCTCTTGGATAGCTTTCTGCGCCATCCACGACCACGTCGAACGTTACTGCCGGTTAGCCACGAACGGGATTGGGGGAATTCGCAATGGCATTACAGTGCCACTGCGAACGAACGCCGCTGCGAGTCCGTTCTAAAAGGTTTTAGAAATGCATTTCTTGACCAAGGATCACTGCAGGACGATCGTCCACTGATAGGAACTACTCACGGGAGCAAATGGCGGGCTGGAGTTTGTGGTCAACAGTGAGGAGTGAGAAACGGGCATCCGGAATTGCCAGGAAACTAGAGTCGCCTCGGGTACACCCATCTGGAAGATAGGTGCAGTGCAACGTACAGCGGTTTTCATAGGGGAGTACCTTTTCAAATATAGTTCGACACCTGAATCGCTGGATCGAGTGGATCAATCGACGTGCAAACAAATGCAGTTATATTGAAAACGCTTGCACGCGCTATGCCAATTCTTGTTCGATGGTTGCCAGGTTGAACGAGTGATTCATCCTTCCCCCCTAAAGTACTCGCATAACAGACGGAAACATTCGGGAAACTTGTTCCCGCTGATTACTTCAATACCGTAAGGCTCTTTTTTTGGGACGCGCCGCCTTGCAAAAGCTGCAGCATCGAGTAGTTTTTACGCGGCCAGATATCAGCTGCGAGGTGCGAAATAACTGGGGATTCGAATTGCCGAGGACGCCGGCGATCACGCCTATCGACCGCGCCGATCGGATCAGCAATCCCAGCAGCGTGACGGCGATCACGTTCCTTAGGTAACCGCCGGAACGCCGCAAAGATCGCTCTCGCTACGCCCGAGAATGTTCCTCCGCCCTCGGAATTCAGCTGTGGAAATATCTGCTTAGCCCCTGAAAGAAGCGCAATCTCCGCGGTTAGATTGCTCTACACTCTGCTGCAGGAGGAATTCCAATGCCGAAATTTCTGATCGAACGAGAAATACCCGGAGCAGGTTCCATGTCGACGGAACAGTTTCAAGGTGTCGCAGAGAAATCTTGTTCTGTACTGCGGGATCTGGGACCGAAGATTCAGTGGCTGCACAGCTACGTGACAGACAACAAAATCTATTGTGTCTACATCGCCCCCAATGAGGAGATGGTGCGAGAGCACGCCATGCGCGGAGGATTTCCAGCCAACCGCGTCTCAGAGATCAAGAGCATGATCGATCCCACCACGGCCGAGACTGTAGGCTCCCACTAACCCCGTTCGTACCTCTCAATTGCCTGCAGTCGCGCACCGGGAGTGCACGCGGAGTCTCTACTTCCTAGGTCCACATGTAAAGGTTCAAAGGTAGACGGTCCACTCACGACACCACTCGAAGCGCGGCGACTAAGTTTCAGTACCCCGCCGCCGCATCATCCGAGAGTCTTAATGGACCACGGACTGGAACAACTGTGAGTTCAGCAGCGAAGCGAACTGGTCATCCGAGGTGGCGAAGCGCACTTCCAGAATATTGCCGCTGGAAGTAATATTGGTCGCTGCGATCGCTTCTTTCTCCGTGGGAGTGGCGTTCATTTTCTCCATCATCGCGGCAGCACCCATCAGAGACGACATCGTGGCCGCCGTAACATTATCGGGCGTAATCACATCCAGAGAAAACCTGACACCTTGATTGAAGTCCATCGTGTAACGCGAACCGACCAGGCTATTCTTGACAGTGCTGAAGTCGGCCACCTGAGCGGCCTGCCCCAGCACCGACTTCATCATTTCCTGCGTGCCTTTTTGATCGAGAATGCTCCACACTGCCTCGTCCTGAAGCGGCGGAATCAGGTTCTGCACCGCCGTGTCAGTCAGGAAACTGGGCTTGATTCCGTCCCGTGCGTCGAGCGAATCCCTGATCGCTTCCAGGGAACCGAAGACCATGGTGGTTTGATCCAGAAACACGACGCTCAGGCCCGTGTTGCCCATGGGGTAGATCATCTCGTTGCGTACCTGGATGCCTTTGACGTGGTGCTTCTTAAAATTCTCTGTGAACTGCTGCACCGGGAACTGACCCGACGCAATGCCTACGATCCGCGGCGAGACATCGCCAGGCACGCGGTAGGAGGCGAAGGCCAGCTGGACGACGCTCTGGTTCACGTTCATGCCCGACTGCTGCAAGGCATCCTGCAGCCGTTTCAGCTCCGGCGGCAACACCTTGGCCCGCAACTTCATGGCTATGTCAGAATTCTCCATCGCCTGATAATCCACCACGATCAGCTGCTGCACATCCTTCGGGATGGCAGCCTGGGACTCCGTCGCCAACTGCGAGGCCGAGGCCGACAGCGTCAGCGTCGCTACAGCGATGGCCACAACACTGGTACTCAAAACTTTAGTCCAACGATTCATGTACATCTCCTAAAGGATTTGGGTGCGGTTCGATTGCCGCCCGTCGATATCGCAGCGCTGTCATCTTCGACGCGCGATGGCCCCGGAAGTCACACCGGGCGCATGGTTTTAAGCCAATTATGGCCAAATCATTGGTGTATCTAGTCTACTCTCCAGCGTCCGCGCGATCGAGAAGTTGGTCGCCAGCTGCATCCATTCGCTTCCCTGTTCGACAGCGGCTTCCGGTACCAGACCAATCAGTTCCACTCGATCCGGTTGCGCACCCAACTGTGCCGCAGCATCTTTCACGGCCTGATACACCCTGCTTACCGGGGTCGCGTGGAAATCCGTGATGTTCATCGACACCTGGGCCTTGCCGCTGACCAGCACACCCATTGCCTTCAGCCCGGCAAGACCGCCGCTGGCTCCGCGAATATCCCGCGCAATCGAACGCGCAACGCCCACATTCCCGGTACTCAAGAAGACATTGCAGGCAATCAGCAGCTGTCGTGCTCCCACCGCAACCGCACCTGCAGTTGGATGCAGGGATGGACCGCCTACGTCCGGCCGGCTGGCTGCATCCTGCTGTACTTTTTTCCGCAGTCCTTCGAACTGACCATTGCGAATGTTTTCCAGCAATCGCCGATCCGGACGCAGCGCCGCCGCTTCATAGAAATACACCGGAACGTGATGGCGCTTCCAGATTTCCTGTCCCAGTTGATGCGCCAGTGCCGCACATTCTGGCAAGGAAATATTCCGGATTGGCACCAGCGGAACCACATCAGCCGCTCCGATGCGAGGATGGACGCCATGCTGCGCAGTCATATTAATCAGCTCGGTCGACTTGCCGACTCCCCGCAAGACCGATTCCATCACCGGCCCTGGAGCCCCCGCCAGCGTGACCACTGAACGGTTGTGATCCGGGTCGAGCGAGTAGTCCAACAAGGAAACCCCATCGACCTGCATGGCATGCACAATCTCGCGCACTGCAGCCACATTGGTTCCCTCAGAAAAATTCGGAACACATTCGATAATGGATTCTTTGGTATTCATCGTGGCGCGCCTGTCACTTCCACCACGTGTAGCCGATTTGGAATTGGACAGTTGCATTGACCCCCGGGTTCGCATCTCCCAGGCTGGCGTTCGAAATGTGAACCGCATTTGCGCCAAACGTAATGGCGCGGTTTGGCTTCAGAAAATAATGCATGCCGACGCCAATCTGCGGCTCAAAGTTCCATACGCTTGTCCCTTTAGAACCATTCGGCGGGAATTTATGATTCGTCCAAATCAGGCCGCCCCCGCCTTGCACCCACGGCATCACGCGCTTCCAGCGAACCAGGTTCCAGCGAAGGATCACCGGGGTCATGCTGAGCCCGGTGTAGGTGCCGCCGGTGGTCACCGAGGGCAATTGTGGCCCCAGCGGATAAGTCTCTTTCGGAGTGAATGCCTGCCAGTATGGCATCAGCTCGATCGCATACTCGAATTGCCCGCGGAGAATTCCCGGCCCCGCTGCATCCGTCAGCACTTTTCCGATGCGCACGCCTGCATTCAGAAAGTGATCGCTGGTCTCACCCGACGTACCAAATCCACCATCGATGAATGCACCAACATCCCACGGGTCGCGCTTCATCGCGTGCGAAACATAATCTCCATCGGAGACCGCCGCCGTCGACGCAGGTTGACCCGCATCCGATGCGATGGACGAGGAACTTGTCTGGGAAAAGAGAAACCGGCACCAAGCCAAGCAGAAACACAACGAGCACAACCATCTGCTTCTTCAAGAGAGCTCCGACGTACCAGCAGCCATCGCCCAGGCCGAGCACCCGGGCATCGATCGTATTTGATTTTGCGTGTGTCAGGACAGGTCTTCCTCAGCCGGCGACTTCTTCCATCTGCTTGGCGTCGATGTCGAAGTTGGAATATACATTCTGCACATCGTCCTGATCTTCCAACGCTTCCAGCAGGCGAATCATCTGCGCCGCCGCCGAGCCTTCCAGCTTGGTATACGTCGAGGCCAGCATCGTCACTTCCGCCATCTGCGTCTCAATCTTCGCGCCCTTCACCGCCGCGAGTACGGCCTCGAACGCGTTCGGCTCGGTGATGATTTCCCAGGAATCGCCTTCATCGCGAATATCGTCGCCGCCAGCTTCCAGCACCAGGTCCATCAGCTTGTCTTCGCCCGCGGCCGACTTGGCAATGGAGATCAGGCCCTTCTTGGAAAACATCCATGACACAGAATTCGACTCGCCCAGGTTACCGCCATTCTTTGAGAACCCGTGGCGAATTTCGCTGACCGTTCGATTGCGATTGTCGGTTGTGGCTTCCACAATGACAGCAACGCCGCCCGGGCCGTAGCCCTCAAACGTGATCTCTTCGTAGGCCGCGCCTTCCAACTCACCCGTGCCACGCTGAATTGCGCGCTTGATGTTGTCCTGCGGCATGTTTTCCGCTTTGGCAGCAGCAATGGCGCCACGAAGCCGCGGATTTCCGTCTGGATCTCCGCCGCCGGCCCGGGCAGCCATGGTAATTTCCTTGATGAGCCGCGTAAAAATTTTGCCGCGCTTGGCGTCGGTCGCGCCCTTCTTATGCTTGATGGTGGCCCATTTTGAATGGCCGGACATGGAAGACCCTCGTGAACTGCTTTCGATGAAGATTTAGATGCTGCCGCGGTCGCAACTCGTCCGCACAAACCCCGATTTTACCACGCTAGGAAAGAACCGTTTCTGCCCTTCCCCTCAAGCCAGCCGTCTTGAAAAAGGCGGCTAAAAACAACACTCCCAGCAGGAAATCCGCAGCCGCAACCAACAACAGCGCAGAGATTGCCTGGCCACCCAGCCACACCACAATCACGATAAAGACAAACACGAATTTTTCCATCACCGCGAACACCATCATCGGACGGAAGCGCACCGGGTCGGTCGCGATCCAGCAAAATGCCGCGTGCCAAACCTGCACCACAGCAATGAATCCGTAATAGAAGACAGGATGCGTAAATGGCGGCGGAACTCTGGCGCTGAGAAAGTTCAATAGAAAATACGCCGGAGTCAGCGCGACAATGCCTCCAACACCTGCGCACAGAAAGACGATCTTCGCGAATTTCAAGTTCGCCTCCAAAACACGACTAGTTGGAATGGCGTGGCTAGTCTACGCCTTCTGCGCCCGCGGTTTGCGAAATGCGAAGATGACCGCCAATAAGGGTGGCGCCAGCAACACTCCCCAGAAAGGGATGATGATACCCAAAACGATGGGTCCGAAGATCGATGCCCAGATCGGCACCCGGGTATTTTTCTTCATCAGCCACGGCTGCAGGCCCAGCTGGTCAATCACAACGATGACGGCGTACAGCCCCAGAAGCAGGCCGAAATTTTCCCATCCGCCGCCCGTAAACAGCAGCGTCAAGCTTGGCCCTATTAGAGCCAGCGTGCCGCCAAAACCAGGGATGAATTGCACCAGCGCGGCGATCAACGCCCACAATGGCGCCAGTGGAATATGCAGCAGCCACAATCCAATCAGCCATAGAATGCCGACCAGGATGGCATCGATGAAAGTTGCCCGCAACCAATGCAGCAGCGCTCGGCCAGCCTTCGCCGTGGGAGGTCCCAGCCTCGCCGGATGAAGATTCGATCGCCGAATCTGTGGCTCGTTCATCGAAGACTGCCCCGCGCATGACGCCGGAAAAATCCGCGCCGCATGGAATTCTGTGATGATATCAACCTGAAATCCGCTGATAAACTACATACAAATGAAATTTGGCGTGCTTGTTTTTCCCGGATCCAACTGCGATCACGACACCTACCACGTCATCTCGGAAGTGGTGGGCGAGCCGGTCGTCTTTCTGTGGCACGAAAGCGAGCAGCTTGAGAACTGCGATGCGATTCTTGTGCCCGGAGGCTTCGCCTATGGGGATTATCTTCGCACCGGTGCCATCGCTCACTTCGCGCCCATTATGCAGTCGGTCAAGAAGTTCGCGGCCTCGGGCGGCTTGGTGCTGGGCATCTGCAACGGATTTCAAATCCTGACGGAGAGCGGCTTGTTGCCCGGCGCACTGATGCGCAACTCCGGCCTGAAATACATCTGCAAGCAGATATATCTGCGCACAGAAACCTGCGATTCCCCCTTCACCCATCTATTGCAGGAAGGCGAGGTCCTGAAGATTCCCATCGGCCACATGGAAGGAAATTACTTCTGCGATGCCGCCACGCTCAACCAACTGGAAGCACAACGCCGCATTGCCTTTCGCTACTCGACCCCCACGGGCGAGATAACAAAAGAAGCCAATCCAAACGGTTCGCTGCAGAATATTGCCGGCATCCTAAGTGAAGGGCGCAACGTGCTGGGCATGATGCCACACCCTGACCGGTCGAGTGAAGGGTTGTTGGGCTCGGCAGATGGGCTGCGCATTTTCCAATCGATGGTGGCAACACTGGCAGGACAGGATTGAAACAGGTACAGCCGTTCGGCACACTATGATCGATATTCATCACCACCTGCTGCCCGGGCTCGACGATGGCGCCAGAGATCTGGAGACCTCACTCGAGATGGCGAAGATTGCCATCAACGATGGCATCACTCACGTCGCATGCACACCCCACGCCAACAGTGACTACCTTTTTCGCCCGGAAGAAAATGCTGCCCTGCTGGCCGAGCTGCAACAGAAACTCGGCGATCGACTGACGCTCGGCCTCGGTTGCGACTTTCATCTGAGCTTCGACAACATTGAAGATGCCCTGACCCACCCGACCAAATACACGGTCAATGGCAAAAAATATTTATTGGTGGAGTTCCCTGACTTCGGCATTCCGCAAAATATCTCGTCCAGCTTTTATGAGATGGCTGTTGCCGGCATGGTTCCTATCCTCACCCATCCGGAACGCAACCTGACCCTGATGCAGAAGCCGGAAAAACTGGCGCAGTGGTTACGCATGGGTTGCCTGGTGCAGGTCACCGCAGGATCACTCACTGGCGGATTTGGCCGCGGACCCCAGCGCATCGCTCGCGAACTTTTGGATTGGGGATGGGTGCACGTCATCGCTACCGATGCCCACAATACCTCCTCGCGGCCGCCCGTGATGAGCAAGGCATTCGAGTTCCTCTCCCAACACTATGGAACCGAAACCGCGGAGCTGCTGTGTGTGCAGAATCCCGAGGCAGTGTTTGAGGGC
Organism: uncultured Acidobacteriota bacterium; assembly: GCA_963821145.1. Classification (GTDB taxonomy): domain Bacteria; phylum Acidobacteriota; class Terriglobia; order Terriglobales; family Acidobacteriaceae; genus JAKAAZ01. The sequence continues at coordinate 49,714 of CAWGCV010000019.1, read as the reverse complement.
AAAGGATTGCCGGAGCAACCGGAACCGGCGCGCGCCTTCGAAGAAGACGAAGAATTCACCGCGCCCAAAAAACGCGGCCTCTTCTCCGTGTTTCGCCGCGGATAGCGCACACAGCAGGTGTAGTCGGAAGCAGACCTCACGGGACCAGCAGCAGTTTCCCCGTGGTGGCGCGGGACTTCAAAGCCTCCTGCGCTTTGGCCGCCTCGGCCAACGGAAAACTGTGATCGATCCGCAGCTTCAACGCGCCTCGCTCGATGCGGTGAAACACATCCGCCGAACGAGCCTCCAACTCTTCTCTGCTTTCCACGTAATGCGTCAAACTCGGACGCGTCAGAAACAACGAACCCCCACGCGATAGCTGGATCAGGTCAAACGGAGGCACCGAGCCGCTCGATGCACCGAACAAAACCAGCATTCCCCGGTGCCGCAAACACTTCAAGGATCGCTCGAATGTTTCCCTGCCAACCGAGTCATACACAACGTCTATGCCACGACCGCTAGTGATCTTTTTCACTGCCGGTTCAAAGTCTTCCTGCGAATACAAAATGACGTCATGCGCACCCGCCGAGCGCGACAGTTCCGCCTTCTCCGGCGTCGATACCGTGGAGATGACATGCGCGCCCGCCTCAACCGCCATCTGCGTCAGCAGCAATCCCACGCCACCGGCGCCGGCGTGTACCAGCGCCGTATCGCCAGACTTCAGCGGAAATGTTGTGGTGCTCAGGTATTGCGCGGTCATGCCCTGCAGCAAACTCGCAGCCGCTTGCTCGAATGTAACCTTGGCGGGAAGGGCAACCAGCGCTGCCTCGGGAACAACGGCAAATTCCGCATATGCGCCCAGCGAGGTACACCACGCCACGCGATCCCCTACTCGCAATCGTTCCACGTTGGCCCCAACCGCAACCACAACTCCCGCAGCTTCCTGCCCCAGCGTTAGCGGTAACGGAGCGGGATAGACGCCTTCGCGATAGTAAATGTCGATGAAATTGACGCCGATGGCTTTCACTTCCACCAGCACCTGTCCAGCGGAAGGCGCAGGACGATCTAGTTCGACCGCATGGATCACTTCCGGTCCACCGGTCTTAGTAATTTGTATGGCTTTCATGACTGCCTCAGCTGGGTGGCTCTCGAAGATGCAGCGGGCAGAGACTTACTCTCCGCGCAGGATGCTGGCTTCTCCCGATGCATTCAAGCGAATGACTCGGTCAACAGTGTACGGAGCACGCCCCTGGCCCTGATAGAAATGCCGCACCAGCAGTTCGCCAATCAGACCGATCGCGAGCAACTGGATCCCCGCTAGAATCAGAACTCCCGCAACGACAAATAGAGGACCGTGTTGATCCATGATCGGCTGATGTGTCAGCACCTTCAAAATAAGCAGCCACATTGAAAGCGCCAGGCCACCCAGCATGCTGGTCGCGCCCAGCGACCCGAAGAAGTGCATCGGCCGCGACATGTACTTCAGCAGAAAGCGAATTGTCATCAGGTCAAAAAACACCCGAAACGTGCGCGAAATCCCATAGTGCGATTTTCCCTGCTCGCGATTAATGTTCTTGATGGGAATCTCGCAAATCGACGCGCCATACCAGGAAGCCAGCGCGGGAATAAAGCGATGCATCTCGCCATACAGCGGAATATTCTGAATCACTTCCCTGCGATACGCCTTGTAGGTCGTCCCGAAGTCGTGAATATCGACCCCGGACAACTTGGCCATCAGCCAATTGGCGCAGCGAGAAGGAATGCGCCGCATGACAAAGTTGTCGATGCGTTCTTTCCGCCATCCGCTGACGACGTCATAGCCCTCTTCCAGCTTGGCTAGAAAATTTGGAACCTCTGCCGGATCGTGCTGCAGATCCCCGTCCATCGCCAGGATGAAATCGCCCTGGGCATGATCGAATCCCGCCGCCAACGCGCAAGTCTGGCCAAAATTGCGGCGCAGCTTCACCACCATCACGCGGCTATCGACGGCGGTGATTTCTTCCAGCAGGCGATAGGTGCGATCCGTCGAACCATCGTCGACGAAGATCAGCTCAAATGTGTCCCCCACCTGCTCCATAACAGCTTTCAAAGTGTCGTAGAGGGCGGTGACACTCTCTTCTTCGTTATGGAATGGAACGACGACGGAGTATTTCGGCATATACAGCAGTATACCGCCGGTGGCTGGTAAATTTCTCGCCAAATCTTACCCTTCGACGCCTGAAAAATGGCTATCTAGATACGCCATTTACGCCCGCAATTTTCTCGATTTCTGTGACGGCTGCCCTTGCCTTGGAATGCAAGATTGATGTACCTAAATGCCCTCGAAGAATGGTGGATCGTCTTCTTCACGCGGAAACAGTGACTTCTTCAAAGGATCGGTCATGCGCTCGCTCACTGCAAGCATCGAGTATCCGTACTTGTGATCGGGTGTTCGCGTTAGCAAGCTCACTCGTTCCAATGGACCACACAGACCATTCATCTCCAACGGGTTTTTCGTGGTGCGGGCTCTAGCGACAATATCCGCGCGGGCGATGCCGCCTTTTTGCAGCAGGAACCTCAGGAGATCGCGTTGCAGACAACCGACGGATCGAAGCAAATCATCGACATGATTTTTCTCGGGCTCTTCGATAACGGGCGGCCTGACAGGTGTTTCGATAGGCGCGCGGACAGGCGTGCGAACAGGAGCTTCGACAGGCGTGCGAACAGGAGCGTTCGACAGGTGTGCGAACAGGCGTCCGGACAGGCGTTTCGATAACAGGGGTGGCAATCGGCTTTTCGATGACGGGCGTTTTAACTTGCGGAGCTCCAACTCTTTTATCTGGAACATCGAGCCATCGATACCTTGGATGGTTCATTTCTAACGCAAGGTGATGCTCAAAATCGTCCCGGAACTGCTGCATATTCTGATACGTCGCAGATAATCCACTTCCATCCAGCTCTTCCTGGAATTTCTGAACCGCGGCATATTGGCTTTGGTCGATATTCTTTGGGGCAACTCGCACTTCCGCGAAATAGATCTTCGCCGCCTTCCCGGCAGCAACGTGTTTTTTGATTTCTTCTACAGTGCCACTAACCCAGTCGTTGGTTGGCGTTCCTGCGCGTGCGCCGAAGATACCGATCACGATGTCTGCATCGTCAAGCAGTTGGTGATTGATGACAGTATGAGCAGGAACCCCGAGCTGCGGAGTGCTATCTGTCTCCCATTTGATCGGCAACAGAACCAATCGACGTACAGCGGCGTTAGCGTCGTTCCATCGATAAATTGCCCCCGTCACGATCTTTCGTTCCTCCGCAACCTCCTCCGGCGACGCGATCATGACCTTTAACACGTTGGCTTGAAAACTCATGTTTCGGACCTCTCCTATCGTGCCGAACACTTCAACTGATAACTGATGAGCGTTCGAGCCGGAACGATGTATGACCGCATTCAGAGTTCGGTGAGAGTTTCCATTCAGCTCCGTTTCACGCCTCCGCACCACGACGTTTTCCAGTTCGTCTTTTGCGGACGCCTGCGGGGGCAGCCATCTAACTGTACCAAGAGAGGGCGGCCGGTGAACCGTTGTGCAGATCACGGCGTTCTCGCGTAAACTCTGTGGAGCGATCCATTTTCGCAGACCTTCAGACGTGTGTGCTTTTTCTAGAGCTGGTCCGCGTAAACTGTTGATTGCGTTGGAGAGGTGGCCGAGTGGCTGAAGGCGCACGCTTGGAAAGCGTGTTTACCGCAAGGTAACGTGGGTTCGAATCCCACCCTCTCCGCCATACCGCACTCAAAACATGGAAACCCCCGAGCCCAGTTCGCAGCGGCCTGACTTCTCGCTGGTTCTGGGTGGCCCGTTGTTTCAGATGTACCGCCGAACCCATCTCTCCGGCAATGCGCTGGAGTTGCAAAGGCGCCGCGTTCTGGTCATCACCCTCGTCGCATGGTTGCCTCTTCTCATCCTGTCTGTGATCGATGGTCGCGCTGTCGGCCACGGCATCAGCATCCCTTTCTTTCGCGATGTGGAGGCTCATGTCCGATTCCTGGTCGCGCTGCCGGCGCTCCTGGTTGCCGAGCTTGAGGTTCACACCCACATTAGCCCATTCATCCGGCAGTTCCTCGATCGTGGAATCGTCACACCCGAAGACCGTCCGGCCTACGATGCTGCTACGCAATCTGCACTGCGCGTGCGCAACTCGGTCTGGATAGAATTGCTGCTGCTCGCCCTTGTCTACACCGTGGGTTGCTGGATCTGGCGCAGCCAGGCGGCAACGCATGGAGCCACCTGGTACGCCACGCCAAGTGCGACTCACTTGAATCTCACCCCAGCCGGCTACTGGTATGCCTTCGTCAGTATTCCTATCTTTCAGTTCATTCTGCTTCGCTGGTACATGCGATTGTTGGTATGGTTCCGCTTTTTGTGGCATGTCTCGCGCCTCAATCTTCGTCTGAGAGCCGCTCACCCCGATCGCGCCGGGGGTATCGGCTTTCTGGGCGCTATCGCCTATGCCTTTGGCCCACTCCTCTTTGCGCAGGGCGCGCTCGTTGCGGGAGTCATTGCCAGCCGCGTGCTGTACGACGGGCAGAGTCTGCTTTCTTTCAGGATCGAGGCCCTCGGATACCTTGTTCTGTTTGTTGCCTGCATTCTTGGCCCGCTCTGCGTGTTTACTCCCCAACTTGCGCAGGCCAAGCGGGAGGGGCTGGCAGAATACGGTCTGTTGGCGAGTCAATACGCCTTTGGGTTCGAGTCAAAATGGATTCAACCCGCCGCTCCTGAAATGAATGAACTTCTCGGCACGGGAGATATTCAGTCTTTGGCCGATTTGGGGAACAGCTACGCCTTCGTGCGTCAGATGCGCCTGGTTCCTTTTGGATTGGACGACGTGGGACATTTGGCTGCCATTACAGCCGCTCCTCTGTTGCCTTTGCTGCTAACCATCTGGTCGGTCGAGGAACTTCTGGTCCATCTAGCCAAAGTCATCTTCTAAGATTCCCCGGAAGGTTCACCCCTAATGGCTGTAGGTGCGGCAATGCAATCGCTCACCTCAGGGTGCGACAAATCCACATCGCAATTAAAATCTGTACAGATCAGTGAGGGATCAAGAGACATGAGTGAAACAGCAGTCGTGACCGAGCAACGAACTCACGAACAAAAACTGAACATGTTGGCCGAGGTCGCGATACGCGTCGGCCTGGGATTACGCGCCGGACAGGAACTGGTAATGACCGCCTCGTTGGATTCGCTGCCTCTGGCACGTCGCATCACCGAGCAGGCTTATCGCGCCGGCGCTTCCCTGGTGACGACACTCTACAGCGATGATGAGGCCGCACTGATGCGCTACCACTTCGCCTCCGACCAAAGTTTCGATCACGCGGCCAAGTGGCTCTACGACGGCATGGGTGCAGCCTTCAAAAGCGGTGCGGCACGCCTCGCCATCGCAGGGGGAAATCCCACACTGCTTTCCAATGAAGATTCGGAAAAAGTCGGGCGCGCCAACCGCGCGGTCTCTCAGGCCTATCGTCCCGCGCTCGAATTGATTACGCGGCATGAAATCAATTGGACGATCGTGGCGAGCGCGACTCCGGCATGGGCCGCCGCCATGTTTCCGAATGAATCTCCCGATGCTGCCCTGGCAAGACTCTGGGACGCAATTTTCTACACCACGCGCATCAACACCGACGACCCCGTGGCTGCTTGGAAGACCCACGATGCGGGCCTGCAGAAACGCGCCGCGCGGTTGAATGAGAAGCGCTATTCCGCGCTGCAGTATCGCGGACCCGGCACGGATTTCCGCCTGGGATTAGCAGACGATCACCTTTGGCTGGGCGGCGGAACGACTGCCGGCAACGGCCTCTATTGCATTCCCAACATGCCGACGGAAGAAGTCTTCACCACTCCGCATAAAGATCGCGCGGATGGCACCGTAACGGCGACGAAACCGCTATCCCATCAGGGCACCATGATTGAAGGCATTCAGGTGCGGTTTGAAAAAGGCCGCATCGTGGACGCACACGCCAGCCGCGGCCAGGAAGTGCTACAGCGTCTTATCGACACCGATGAGGGTGCGCGCCGTTTGGGTGAAGTTGCACTCGTGCCCCACTCTTCTCCGATTGCAGCTAGCGGCCTGCTCTTCTTGAACACGCTGTTCGATGAGAATGCCGCTTCGCATATCGCGCTCGGTCAGGCCTACACTTCCTGCCTGCGCGACGGCGACAAGCTAACGCCCGAACAGCTCGCTGCCAAGGGCGCGAACGACAGCCTGATCCACGTCGACTGGATGATCGGCTCAGGGAAATTAGACATCGACGGCATCACTGCAACCGGCGTTGCGGAGCCGCTGATGCGCCATGGAGAATGGGCCTAACGAGCGTGATTTCTGGTTGCCTCAAAGGCAACAAAATTGCGCCGTTTTTGCACATTTTTCCCACGATTTGCACCGAAATAATTCCGCTGAAACCCGCATATCCCGTGCAATACTCATTTCAACGAAAGAGCAATCTTTCAGAGAAGAGAGTGGAATCGAAGTCAGTCAGGGAATCGGAAACGAGACTCACTTCAGGCAACTGAAGACGGCCAGCTAAGAGAAAGCTCTTACAACCAGCAGAACGACAGTTCCAGGAAAATGCGGGTCCGCCCGCGGGTTCTCGGTAACTTCGGGATGACAGAGTTGTGATTCGGTCGCCGAACATCGAATCTTCGGAAATTCGGAGCGTCAGGGGCGAGTTCTCGCGAGAGGATTCGCCCCTTGGCATTTCTGCCCCTCGCGAGCTCACCTTCCGAAATTACGCTTGGACTTTCAGGGGGACGACGGTCAGGCGATAGTCGTTCGGGCTGCCCCAGTTCCCTGCCGTGAACGCATACACCTGTTCGCCGGTTTGAAACTTCTGGCACACCTGCGGCGAATAATACCCGGACGGGCTCGAATTGTACGAGCCTATTTTTGTCCACGGACCCCACGGCCGCGGCGATTCATAGAAATCCCAGACAGTATGCGTCGCTGCGCCTGGCATCTTGCCGCCGCCCGCCGGATAGTACCAACTGATCATCAAATATCTCTGGAATCGCCGCAGATAGGTTGCGCCGGTCATGCCAAATCTACCCAACCCACGAAGAACCGGCGTGGCTCGATCCATGTTGCCGGTCCAGGAGGCGGCATCGCCATTCCCACCGGTAAAGTACTCCCAGTCCGCGGCTCGCAGGCGACCGATGTGAGAGCGAGCTACCCGCCCCACGATCATGTCATCGCCGCAATCCCAAAATCCATTGTTGGAAATCGCATAGACGTAATCTCCCACGTTCGACGGAGCCACGCCATTCCGGCCGACTTCAATGAAGTAGGGCGTGGCAAAACGCCTTCCCGGAAACATCGGCGCGTGATAATTCAGGGTTTCCGATCGCGTCCACGTTCGCCCATAATCCACACTCTTGATGATGCTGGCGTTTTGCGCTGTCTGGCGCCGGTGCGGATCGCCGCTTTCCTCCCCGTATCGATGCCGCGCGACCACCCAATACAACACGCCGTCGATGCAGGCACACCCGCTCGATTTCCAGGTGCAGCCATCTGGGCCCCTCTCGGCTTCTTTGCCGTAGGCCTGCATGGGGTTGATCGTCTTGCCACCAAGATGGCGCGGATCGCTTCCATCGATGCGGTTGAACGCAATGTTTGCCTTCGGTGCCAAATGAAACCCGGTGCTGTCGTTCGATGGCGAGTAGAGATGCCCATTATCCGCCCAGGTCGGAGCCCAGGTGTCGCCCTCGCTACCGGCGACGGAAATCGGCGCCTCAACGCTGACTGCACGCAGTGGCGGGCTGCTCTCAGTCGCGAGCGATGCAAAACTCAGATTCTCTGAGTCAAGATTCAAGGAGGTGGATAGCATCGCCAACAGCGATCCACGTATCAAATCTCTTCGCCGCAAACTCGCACCTCGTGTCCTTTATGAATCGTGAAGAAAAGCAGCCACTTCCGCAGTCAGTCGACGGATCAATTCATCGGTCTCGTCATTTGTCACTTTTCTCGCTGGAGCCATGTTCGGCTGCGCCTCAACCCGAGTCGGCTGGAGCGCGTCACCGTTGGTCCTCAGCCGTGGATCGGGCAGCCCTAACCTTTTCTTGATGGCCAGCAGGTCAACGATCTTGTCAGGCGGAATCTCGTTCAACGTCGGTCGCAGTTGCGAGGCTATCATCACCGTTTTGCAATACGTGTCGACCACCTCGACATACCATTCCGCATGTGTCACCGTGTCGGCCCAACATACGATGCCGTGATTGGCCAGAAGAATCGTGTTGTGATCTTGGACGAAGGGCAGCACTGTTTTCGCGAAGGCGCGCGTCCCCGGCGTTTCGTAAGGGGCCAGCGCAACCGGGCCAATAAATACTTCCTGTTCAGGAATTAAATTCCCCTGGGGCACAACCCCGGCTACCGCATGCGCCGTGGCATACGGCGGGTGACAGTGGATGACCGCCTTCGCCGCCGGTACCGCCTTGTAAATTTCCAGGTGCAGCAGAATCTCGCTGGTCTGCGGACGATCGCCGCATATCTGGCAGTTCTCCAGATCAACCAGAGAAAAATCCTGCATGCTAAGGTCGCCTTTGCTGCATAGAGTGGGCGTGCATAAAACATACTGCGACGACACCCGAACAGAAATATTGCCGCCGTTTCCGTCGACGTACTGCCGCTCCCAAAGCTTCTTACCCACGCGCATAATCTCTTCTTTCAGCGCGTTCGCCTCAGGAGAGTTGAAAATCTCCAGCGGATCTTCTGCGTCCGATTGGCTGGATCGATTCGCGGCAAGGCACTCCAACACGGCACGACGAACAATGCTCGAGATGTCATCTTTGTTGGTCTTTTTCATGGTTTGTTGTCAGCGAAACAGTATGCTTTCCTCTTCATGATTGCATTTCATGGCGCAGAAACGCATCCGGGTTTCCGATGCAGCGATGATTTCTGCGCTTTAAATCCAGCATACGCCGCGAATCACCTTCGATTGAGGCCAAACACCAATCCGAAAGAGAATTGCTCGCCCGCGCCGTGTGAATTCAGTACATACGTAAAAAACCAAGGCTTATACAATGGCTCTTGGTTCTCGCGGCTATCCTATGAAACAAGTCTTCAGTTTTCCGATGAATCGCCGACCTCATCGTCAGAAATTAACGCCGCTCGTTCTCTTCACGGCCGCCGCACTAATTGGCGCGACTCACTACGCCCGAGCCCAGGCAGCAAAAGTCCCCGAACTTACAGTACTTCCGCAAAGCTACGGACCTTACAGCGGACACATCCTGCAAGGGGGAATCGGACTGACCAAACCATTGCCGGCGGCGGATCCGATTGTCAAAGCGAGCGCGCCTTGGACAATGTCTGCCTGGGTTGAGTTTTCACCGGCGCCAACCGCGCCCACACTGATTGCTGGAGTCGGCGATCCGCGCAACGAAGATTCCCGTTTCTTCGCGATCGTCGATGGAAAACCCGAACTTCGTTTCGGACGCAACCACTCTCTTCGTGCGGCAGACACGCTCAACCCATCCGGATGGCATCTGCTGGCCGCGAGTTTTGATGGAAGCAATGCCCACCTCTATGTCGATGGAGCGGAGGTTGCGCACGGTCCCCTCCAGGCTGGCCCGATCCAGCCGCAAATGATGATGGCACCCGTCGAATCCCCTTGCCTCGAAGGTTTTTGCGAACACTTCGGTGGACGCATCGCACTTTTTTCGCTAAGTCGCGAAGCACTGTCCGCGCAAGCCATCACATCCCTTGCCGCGCAGAAACCGGACTTCCCTCTGATTGCGTTTGAAGAAGGTTCCAAGCCCTGGGCGCTGCAAGTTCTTCAGTTCGTCGGCAACACCGCGCCGCAAGACCCGGCCACACTTCCCCATCGCAACGCTCCCTTCAGCAAGCCGACAGCGGACCCGCTGCCGCCCGCGCAAACCAAGTTGAAGCCCGCCGGCAGCACCGGTTGGGTCCTCGAAGGAGGATGGAAACTTGCCGCCGCACCCAAAGTTCCCGCGACACCGCAAAGCATCTCGACCCCCGGATTCGACACCCGTGATTGGCTGGCCGCAACCGTACCGGGCACGGTGCTCACCACCATGATCGCGCGCGGTATCTATCCCGATCCGGACTACGGATTGAATAACCTCGACATCCCGGAGAGTCTGAACCGGCAGAAATATTGGTACCGCGCCGAATTCTCATCGCCGCCTGCCGGCCACGATTCAAACATCACGCTGATTCTCGACGGCATCAACTATCAAGCTGAAGTGTGGCTCAACGGCCAGCACCTCGGCTCGATGAAGGGCGCTTTCATCCGCGGCGTTTTCGACGTCAGCCACATCTTGCGCGCCGATCGAAAGGACGCGCTCGCGATCCTGCTCTCGCCCGCCCCGCACCCAGGAATTCCGAATGTTCAATCGATCGCCTTCGGAGCAGGCCTGAACGGCGGCGCCATGGCCATCGACGGCCCCACGTTTATGGCGACAGAAGGTTGGGACTGGGTTCCCCCCATGCACGATCGCGATACCGGGCTATGGCAGAATGTGCACCTGGTCGCGACCGGCCCAGTCGCAATTGAGGATCCGCAAGTCATCACGCACCTGTCGCTGCCGGACATCACCCAGGCCAACGTCACTGTAAATGTTCCGTTGAAAAATGTTTCCGACCATCCGATCCACGGAACTCTCACCGCTTCATTTGAGGGCGTCGAAGTAAAGAAAGATGTAACTCTGCCGCAAGGCGAGCACACCATTTCCCTTTCACCGAAAGAATTTCCGCAGTTGCATCTGGACCATCCGCGCCTATGGTGGCCAAATGGCTATGGCAAGCCGGAGTTGTACCACCTGCAACTTCGCTTCGCCACAACCAGCGGAACCTCCAGCGAAAAGAAATTGCAATTCGGCGTTCGCGAAGTTACCTACGAACTAAGCCTGCTCGACAACTCCGGCGTATTGCGCCGTGTAGACTACGATCCGACGATCGGCCGCACCGCTACCGAGCCGCAAGTGGATGTTACCCACGAAGGTATGCGGCAGGTTCCCGGAGGCTGGGCTGCTTCGATCACCGCCGGCGACGATACTTCCCCCGCGTTACGAACCATTACAGATACACGCGCAACTCCGTATCTCATTCTGAAAGTTAATGGTGTCCGCATCGCGGTTCGCGGTGGCAGCTGGGGCATGGATGACTCGCGCAAGCGAATTTCACGCGCTCACCTGGAGCCATTCTTCCGCTACGATCGCGACGCCAACCTCAACATCATTCGCAACTGGCAGGGACAAAACACGGAAGAAACTTTTTACGAGTTGGCCGACAAATACGGCCTGATGGTCTGGAATGATTTCTGGGAGGTGACGCAGGACTCCAACGGCGAAGCCGAAGACCCGCAGCTTTTTCTCAACAACGCGCGCGACACAATCATCCGCTACCGCAATCATCCTTCCATCGTGATGTGGTGCGGCCGCAATGAAGGCGTTCCACAGCCGATCATCAACCGCGGCCTGATTCAGCTGACCCACTCACTCGACGGCACACGATATTACTCTCCCAGTTCGAATCGGGTGAACCTTCTCAACAGCGGGCCGTACTCCTACGAAAATCCCGCCGACTATTACACGACCATCGATCAGGGTTTTGCCGTCGAGATCGGCACGCCATCCTTGCCGACACTGGAATGGTTTTCCCGCTGGATTCCAAAAGTCGATCGCTGGCCCATCACCGATGACTGGGCGTATCACAATTGGCATCCCCATGATGCGTTCAATCAACATCTGCAAACTCAATTTGGAATTGGCAGCAGCCTGGAAGATTACGAGCGCAAAGCGCAGATGATGAATTACGTCGACTATCGCGCCATCTTTGAAGGCTTCAATGCGCACCTGTGGGCGCCAAACGGCGGCCGCTTACTGTGGATGACGCAGCCCGCATGGCCCAGCACCCTGTGGGGCATTCTCAGCTCTGACTACGACACGCAGGCCTCCTATTACGGGACCAAGAAAGCCTGCGAGCCCGTGCACGTTCAGCTCGATCTTTCCAACAACGACGTCGCAGTCGTCAATACGACGAGAGATCAATTCCACGCACTCAAAGTCACCGCCGACGCCTACGGCCTCGACAGCAAGCTGCTCCTGCACAGCGAATCATTTCTGGACGCGCCCGCCGATGACGTCACCCGCGCACTCAATCTCGATCTCGCTCCGTTGATGACCGATGGCAAAGTTGTGTTTGTGCGGTTGGAATTACACGCATCCAATGGCCAGCTTCTTTCGCGGAACTTCTATTGGCGAGCGGACTCGGACGCTGGCTATCGTGCCCTGAATCATCTGGCGCCTGCAAAACTCTCCATTGCCACTCACGTACAACGCACCGCCGCTGCCGGCACCGCGGGCGATCACCAGATCGAAATCGACCTGAAGAATACTGGCGACGTTGTCGCACTCAATACCAAGCTGGGAGTATTCGCTGCCGACGGGTCTGAAGTATTGCCTGCCTATTTTAGCGACAACTATATTTCCCTCTTGCCGGGCCAGGAGCAAGCGGTCACCGTCGACCTTCCCGCGACGGCCGACGCTCGCAACCTCAGCCTCCATGTGCGCGGGTGGAACATCCCCGCCACCTCCGCGAACATCACAGAGAGTGTCGCGACATCGCGCTAGAGATTTCACCGCGACCGCGTTGGATCTCCTCACTTGTCAGATTAGGATCATTTCGTGCACCTTCCAGTGAACCCACCCATCCTGCCAATGCTGGCCAAGCGTGTGGAAGAAATTCCACCCGGCAGCGACTGGATTTTCGAGCCCAAGTGGGATGGATTCCGAGTGCTGATATTTCGCGATCACAAGGAAATCCTGATCCAAAGTCGCGAGCAAAAATCTCTGAATCGCTATTTCCCAGAGATGCTTCCACCGTTGCTGCAGCAACTCCCAACCCGCTGCGTCGTCGATGGCGAACTCGTCATCGCGAGAAATGGCGCGCTCAATTTCGATGCATTGCAACTTCGCATCCACCCGGCCGCCTCGAGGGTCAACCTGCTCGCAGACCAAACTCCCGCGTCCATCGTGTTGTTTGATGTGCTGTGCGAAGGGTCCAAAGACTTGCGCCTGGCTCCATTCCATCAACGTCGCAAACGTCTGGAAGAAATGCTCGCCGACGCAACACCACCACTTCACCTGACACCGGCAACTACAAAACGATCCGTCGCCACCGACTGGTTTCAGCGCTTTGAAGGTGCGGGCCTCGATGGAGTCATGATCAAGCCGATGGAAGGCCCCTACGAATCGGACAAGCGGGTCATGTTCAAGTTGAAGCATGAGCGCGATTGCGACTGCGTCGTCGCCGGCTTTCGCTGGTATAAGGAGAGCGAGAACGACGCCATTGGCTCCCTTCTGCTGGGACTGTATGACGACGCTGGATCGCTCCAGCACGTTGGCGTCTGCTCCAGCTTTACACAGGAAAAGCGGCGGGAGCTCCTCGCATTCCTTCGCCCCTACCGCAAGAATGCGTTGGCGCACCACCCCTGGAAATCCTGGCAAGAAGACAATGCCGACGGTAACGAACATCGCATGCCAGGGGGCAAAAGCCGCTGGAGCCGCGGAAAAGATCTTTCCTGGGAGCCGCTGCGTCCCGAGCTCGTTGTCGAAGTAGCGTATGAGCACATGCAGGGAAATCGCTTTCGCCATATGGCTCACTTTCGCCGATGGAGACTCGATAAAGATCCTCGCGAATGCTCCTACGCGCAACTGGAAGTCGTACCGCCGCAGGAATTGCAGAAGATTTTCGCTCACGGCCGCTAATTTCGCATCGCGAATCTTCCCGGTTCCCCGCGCGCGAAGAATCTGCATCCAATCGAAGCGGTGCCAATTTCAAGTCGAGAACTCTTCCCCCATCATGCACGCTGAAGACAACGTTTCTGACCCGATACAATCCGCCCGGGAAGCGGGCCTTCGCTATGTTTCCGATGCGCAGCCCGGCATTCAACGGAAACGTCGCGGAAAAGGATTTCGCTACATCGCAGTCGATGGTCGTCCTGTCCGCGATTCCGACACTCTGGCTAGAATTAAGTCGCTGGTCATTCCTCCTGCGTGGAAGCAAGTGTGGATCTGCACCAATCCCAAGGGGCATCTGCAAGCCACCGGTCGCGACGCTCGAGGACGAAAGCAGAGCAAGTACCATCCCCGCTGGCGAGAGGTCCGCGACGAAACCAAGTATGAGCACATGCTCCAGTTTGCTGTTGCCCTGCCTGCCCTGCGCCAGCAAGTGGAGCGCGACCTGGCGCTTCCCGGAGTTCCACTCCGCAAGGTGATGGCGACCATCGTCCGCCTGATGGAAACGACCTACATCCGCGTTGGCAATGCGGAATATGCCCGCGAAAATCATTCCTACGGATTGACGACCATGCGCGGCCGTCACGTTCAGGTGGATGGCTCGAAGATCACCTTCAAGTTTCAAGGAAAGAGCGGCGTGCGTCACACCATCGATCTCCACGACCGACGCTTAGCCAAAATTATCCGACGATGCCAGGACCTGCCCGGCTATGAATTGTTCCAATATGTCGGCGACGATGGGGAGACCCATTCCATCGACTCTGCGGATGTGAATGACTATCTGCGCGAAATCAGCGGCCAGGAGTTTACCGCCAAAGATTTTCGTACCTGGGCCGGAACCGTGCTGGCCTGCGTCGCCCTGCAGGAATGTGATGCCTTCGAGACCGAGTCGCAAGCGAAGAAAAATGTTGTGCAAGCCATTCAATCGGTCGCCGGACAACTCGGAAATACCCCGTCCGTATGCCGCAAGTGTTATGTGCATCCGGCGGTGCTGGAAAGCTACATGAGCGGCATGATGAAAAATGTTTTGAAAAAACGCGCGCAAAGCAAACGAGTGCGTTCCGGCCCACTGCGGCGGGAAGAGACTGCGCTCATCCGCCTCCTGAAACGAAAATCGACCAAGTAATTTGCCCGACCTGCTCGTTGCTCCCGCCACAGTAAGCCGGTCATGCGCAACCAGGGCGTGCCGCCCGTTTTTATCACCGTCAGTCCCACTCCCGACAACTTACAATCAGGCTTTCTGAGGAAATCTGCGATGGTGTCCGGTGAGCTCGATCCCTTGTCTGCCAGGCCGCAAGTGCAGCGGGTGTTCAGCCTCTTGAAAGCGACCGCCGTCTACAGCGCCATCGTTCTGATGACTCTGTGGTCGACACTGGCGCTTTTCTTCGACCTGCCATTTGCTCACGCCAGAATCCTCGCCGCATGCGCCTACCTGCTGACCCCCTTCGCGATTTTGTACCTTGCCCGGCGAAGATGGCAGCGCTTCGTGGGCTGCCTGCTCTGTTTCGCGATGGTTTTGTCGTGGTGGCTCACACTGAAGCCCTCCAACAATAAACCTTGGCAAGCGGATGTCTCCAAACTTGCCTCCATCGATATCACCAACAACCACGCCATCATTCACAACTTTCGCCAATGTGACTATCGCGCCGAACTCGACTACGCCTGTACTTGGTCAACACTCGACATCGATATGTCACAGATTCGAGGCGTCGATCTGTTCATGAATTATTGGGGCTCACCCTGGATCGCCCATACCATCGTGAGCTTCGACATCGGCCGTGGCCAGCACGTCGCCTTCTCGATCGAGACACGCAAGCAGGTCGGTCAGACCTACTCCGCCCTGCGCGGTTTTTTTCGCCAGTACACCCTCATCTCCGTCGTCAGCGACGAGCGCGACCTTGTTCGTCTGCGCACAAATTATCGACATGGCGAAGATTTGTATCTCTACCACACCCGCGCCACGCCTGCGTTTGCACGGTCGCTCTTCCTCGATTACGCCGCCATGACTGATCGCCTATATTCCCATCCGCAGTGGTACAACGCGATCACGCACAACTGCACCACCGAAATTTTCACCTTCAAAACCATGAAGAGTCACCCCTTCGACTGGCGTATTTTGCTCAACGGGAAAGCCGACGAAATGGAATACCAGCGGGGAGAATTGGCTGGCGATCTCCCCTTCGCGGAGTTGAAGCGGCGCGCCTATATCAACCCCGCCGCCCGCGCAGCCGACAATGATCCGCAGTTCTCCGTGACGATACGCGAGGGTCGCCCCGGCTTCGCTCCATAAGCGCCTGCGTCACTCTCCGATCGGCGATTCGTTTCTCCTCCAATAATAAGGGGTTGAGTCTTCGTATTTGCGCACCTATGTCCCGTATCTAAATTCAGCGGATGCACTCAAACGAAAGCGGCGGAGCAGTTATGCCCCGCCGCCTGGTACGTATGTGCCGTCTGATTTTCAGCTGCTAGGATCTGCCGCCGGGAGGTCTGCCACCACCACCACCTCCGCCGCCACGCCGCCAGGTGCTTACCGCCGCCACCTCCACCACTTGGCGGCCTGCCACCATTGTTCGGCGGTTTACCGCCACCATTATTCGGCGGGTGTCCTCCATTGTTGGGCGGTTTGCCACCGTTGTACGGCGGTTTTCCGCCGTTATTCGGCGGGTGTCCTCCGTGATATGGAGGTTTGTTGGAGACCGGTGGCCGGTGATACGGCGGGTATCCCCCCCTGGGTGGATGTCCCGGATAGTAGCCGGAGTGCGGGTAATAGTGCCCTCCGCCGGGTCCGCGAAAGCGATAGCTGCCCCATCCGTGGTTATAGCCCCAATACGCCCACGGCCCCACTCCGAGGAAAATTCCATTGTAGAAATATCCCGGTCCGTAATACCCCGGCGGAGCGCATGAATAAGGAGCGTAGCCATAGTACCCGTAGGGGCACGGGGGTGGCGCGCCAAAGGTGATCGATACCTGGGCCCCAGCTTTTGGAAGCAGGACCGCCGGTACGAGTAACGCTGCTGCAAGGACGATCGATTTGAATCCACGCATTCGTTTTGTCTCCAAGAACTCTGCGATGGCTGAAACTTGGTTGGATACCGTAGTGCCCGGATTCGGCTTTCCGTGCGCGTCGATCGAAGCACCGCCTCAGGGGTGGTTTGCTCACGCAGAATAGCTTGCCTGATCGAGATAGGCAACCTTCATCTGCTCGCCGCGTACAAACCGCCCGGCTCGAATTTGATGCCCACCCACGGTCCCAAGCCGTGATACTCCTACCGTATGCATATTCCCGGAGCCTGGATCCTCCTGATCTTTATCTGCGTCGTTGCGGCACTGATGATGTTGGTACTTCACCTGACGAAACTGGGTCTGCTTATCCACCAGCGGATTCCCGATCGACCCCATCGACGACTCTTTCTGGCTTCGGTCAGCTTCTTCATCACATTCCTCGGCGTCCGTCTGCTGGTCGCTTCCATCACGCATCACATCGGCCCGTTCGGCTACGTGCAAGTCGGCGGACACCACATTCACCACCTGGTCTGGGGAATTCTTCTGCTGCTGCTCACGGGATATGCGGACTTGACGGAGGTCGGCCTCGGCGACACTTCCCTCTCTATCTTGATGAGCCGCTTGCTCTCGATTGGTTACGGAATGGGCGCATCCCTGACGCTCGATGAATTCGCGCTGTGGCTGAACCTGGATCCCATGGCGTATTGGTCGCACGAGGGTCGCGAAAGTATCGATGCTGTCGTCCTGTTTGGCACACTACTCGCCATTGGCACATGGGGAGCGCCGCTGTTTCGGCGTCATCGCCTCTGAAATCAAAAGTAAGTGAACAAACCCGCGGGAAACCACTGCGCAGCACACTCCGCTAGCCAGCCGATCTTGCCTCGCCCTGCAACGTCTCGAGGCGCTTCGCAACCGCGCGCTTCGATTCTCCCTCATCCAGATCTGTCAAGTTGACGGTGACATTTGCCAGTAACGCCTTGCGGCTGGCCTTCAGCAGATACTGAGCCGTCGCCAGATCACTCGACAGAAAATCCGGCGTGACAGCCGCTAACTCCGCTGCGCACGCTTCCAGCTTCACAACCGCTTCCGCCGCGGCGAGCGGAACCTCTGCACACGCCAGCAAACATCGCTGCGTGTCCCCATGCCCGGAAGCGCCCCTGGCTTTTCTCGCAGCCATATATCGGTCGAAGACGCGAATGTCTTCCTCCGCGTAATGCGCCAATTCCTCTTCCAAGCTTTTCACCTGGTTGGCGATTGCAGTCATACGCGCGTCCGGCTTCCGCGTCGAACTGATTGCGCACATCATCTGCAACAGCGCCGCCGCAAAGCTCGCGGCAACGGCTGCCACCGCCCCGCCTCCAGGTGTAGGAGTTGCAGCAGCCACTCTGTTTCGAAATTCTAGAAGCGAATTTTCCCAGAGCGGCGCATCCGATTTCCGTCATAACGCTGGCTCCAATGGATTCTGAATCAGCGCCGTTAGATACTCAACGCACAGGTCGAGTTCCGCCAGCGGCACACACTCTCGCGGACTATGTGCCGTTCGCATATCTCCCGGCCCCAGCACAATCGTATCGACCGCCAGCGTCGACATCAGCGGAGCTTCTGTTCCGAAAGGCACGCCGATCGCTTGCCGCCCGCTGATTTCCGTCCACCGGCGAACCAACGGTGAGTGAGCAACGGTCTCAAATCCTGGCTGCTCCCGCTGCACCTTCATCTCGTAACGAAAGCCCGGGTCGCTGTCTTGCAAATCCTGAACCATTCGTTTGACAACGCCAGGAATTTCTCCCGTCGGATCACCGGGCAGCGGTCTCCATTCCAGCAGAAACTTGCATTCCCCCGGGATAATGTTTTTCGCCGTTCCGCCCTCGATGAGGCCCACGTTGAATGTCGGATAGGGCGGATCGAAGATGCGCGCCGTCTCCCGAACCGGCGCTTCCTGGATCGACAGCGCGTACTGCTCGATCCTTCCGATCAACTTCGCCGCGCGATTGATCGCAGAAACCCCCTGCTCCGGATGAGCACTGTGCGCTTCCTTTCCAAACACGCGAATCTCCGCCAGGCCGTATCCTTTGCCGGCGCGTGCAGGACGCAGCGAGGTAGGCTCTCCCACCACCACATGCCGCGGTCGCAGCAAATTCGCTGTGAGAAGATGCCGTGACCCCACACATCCAATCTCTTCCTCCGCCGTCAGCACCAGCACGACTCTCGATGCGAAATCAGCCTTATCCGCAGTCAGAAGCGCCGCGAGCAAGCATGCGAGGAATCCCTTCACATCGCAGGCGCCGCATCCATGCATCGCCTCGTCGATCACCTGCGGAGCGATAGCCTCCTTCCATTGCTCGCTGTAGGGCACCGTATCTGTGTGACAAACGAATGCAAGGTCGACAGCGAAGTCATCCGCCGTTTGCCACGGAGGCGTCGCCAGCAGATTCACTTTCTCTACCCCGCTTGCATCGTGATACGGCAATTCTCGAAAATTCCAACCGCGTTCGCCGAGCGCCTTCTCGACCAACTCAATCAGCGGACGATTCGTCAGCGCAGAGACCGACGGAATCCGAATCAACGCATCCAGCAGCGACGAAGGCGAGATCTTTTCTGTAGAAATCACAGCGCACCATTCGCGAACGTGGCGGTCGATGTCGAACATGTCTGAACCGGCTGGCCTGCGACAAACACTTGCGGCAGATTCGGGACCGCAGCGAAGTACGCTAACTCGCGATAATCATGAAATTCGTGGATCAAAAAATCCGCTGCCTTCCCCACTTCGAGCGAGCCGACAACGTCCCCGCGACCAAGACTGTATGCCGCGTTGATCGTCGCTGCCGTGAGCGCCTCTGACGGCAACATCTTCATCTGCTGGCTCGCCAGCGACATCACGAATGGCATCGATGTTGTCGGCGATGAGCCCGGGTTGAAGTCCGTCGCCAGCACGACTGCAAGCCCGGCATCCAGCATGGCGCGAGCATTCGGGTAATGATCGCGACCCAGGCAGAACACGGAAGCCGGCACCAGTACCGGCTGCACCGATGCGCTTACCAGCGCAGCAATTCCGGTCGCACCCGTGTACTCCAGATGGTCCGCTGTCACCGCGCCCAGCTCTGCCGCAAGTGCCGCTCCGCCATCCGCCGCGAATTGTTCCACATGCATGCGCAGCCCGAATCCAGCATTCTTCGCCGCGGATAAAATCTCACGACTCTCCGCAATCGTGAATGCATGTTCGTCGCAGAACACATCGCAGAATCGCGCCAACTTCTCCTGCTGCACCCGCGGCACAATCTCTCGCACGATCAGCGCGATATACCCTGCACGACCCTGCTGAAACTCCGGTGGAATCGTATGCGCGGCCAGCAGCGTTGCCACAATTCGCAGCGGCGTTTCTTTCGCCAGCGATCGAATCACTCCGAGAATCTTCAGCTCCGCATCCAGCGACAGCCCATACCCCGACTTCACCTCGACCGTCGTGGTGCCGTTGCGCAAGAACCATTCCGCGTGGCACCTCGCTAGCATCAGCAACTCTTCTGCAGTCGCGTTGCGTGTAGCGCGCACAGTGTTTGCAATCCCACCTCCAGCAGCCGCAATCTGCTGGTAAGTCTTGCCCTCAATGCGCTGCTCAAACTCCGCCGCGCGCGATCCTGCGAACACCATGTGCGTGTGCGCATCCACAAACCCCGGCGTCACCACGCAACCTCGCGCATCGATGACCGGCAGAAGTTTCTCCTGAGCCAGCACTCGCCGCAATTCGTCCGTGGTTCCCTTCCATTCAATTTTGCCGTCAGCAATCAACATCGCGCCATCTTCGATGATGGCCAATTCCCGCATCTCGGCAGCTCCGTGTCGAGGACCACGCTTCCCCGCCAGCGTGACCAGCTGTCCGCAGTGAATGACCGCGAACCTCTTCGGCGTCGAATCGATCATGCGCGACGCATCGGAATCACGATGCCTTTGCTCTCGGCCGTTTCAATGGCTTGCTCATACCCAGCGTCAGCATGGCGCGCCACTCCAATGCCAGGATCGTTATTCAGCACTCTATGCAGTCGCTCCTGGGCAAGCTTGGTCCCATCGGCCACGCATACCTGTCCGGCGTGCAGCGAATATCCCATGCCAACGCCACCGCCATGATGAAACGACACCCAGCTCGCGCCGCTGGCCGTATTCAACAGCGCGTTCAGAATCGGCCAATCCGCAATTGCATCCGAACCATCTTTCATCTGCTCCGTTTCGCGATACGGCGAAGCAACCGAACCCGTATCCAGATGATCACGCCCAATCGCAATCGGTGCCTTCAACTCACCGCTGCGAACCAGCTCATTCATTGCCTCGCCCATGCGCGCCCGCTCCCCATAACCCAACCAACAAATACGCGCCGGCAGTCCCTGAAAATGTACGCGCTCTCGTGCCAGATGAATCCATCGAGTGAGAATTTCATTCTCCGGAAACAATTTCAGCGCCAGCTCATCGGTGCGATAAATATCTGCCGGATCTCCCGACAGCGCGACCCAGCGAAACGGTCCTGCGCCCTCACAGAACAGCGGACGAATATATTCCGGCGTAAATCCGGGAATGTCGAAGGCTTGTTTACACCCTGCATCGAAAGCGCGCTTGCGGATGTTGTTTCCGTAATCGAACGCAACCGCACCGCACCGCTGCATGGCCAGCATCGCGTCCACATGCACCGCCATACTCGCCATCGAGAGCTTCACATATTCGACCGGATCCGCCTGTCGCAATGCCGACGCGGCCGCCAGCGAATAGCCCGCGGGAATATATCCATTCAACGGATCATGCGCGCTGGTCTGATCCGTGATCACGTCGATCTCAACTTCACGCCGCACCAGTTCCGGCAACACCTCCGCACAATTGCCTACCAGGCACACAGACAGCGCCTGCTTCTTTCGCCTCGCGTCTTCGCAAAGCTGCAGCGCTTCCTCGAGCGACTCCGCCATCTTGTCGCAATATCCGGTTTCCAGCCGCCGTTCAATGCGCGTCCGGTCAGGATCAATCCCAAGAAACACCGCGCCGTTCATGGTCGCGGCCAGCGGTTGCGCCCCGCCCATGCCGCCAATACCTCCAGACACGATCAGCTTTCCCGCGAGGCTTCCGCCAAAATGGCGATCCGCCATTGAGGAAAATGTCTGATACGTTCCCTGCAAAATTCCCTGCGTGCCGATGTAAATCCAGCTGCCCGCCGTCATCTGCCCGAACATGATCAGCCCCGCCCGATCCAGTTTGTGAAACTCATCCCAGTTGGCCCACGCCCCCACCAGGTTGGAGTTGGCAATCAACACACGCGGCGCACCTTCATGCGTAGGAAACACGCCGACCGGCTTTCCCGACTGCACAAGCAACGTCTCCTCATTGCCCAGTCGTTCCAGCTCCCGCACAATGGCGTGATAGCACTCCCAGTTGCGCGCTGCCTTTCCGATGCCGCCATAAACCACCAGCTTTTCCGGTGCTTCGGCCACTTCGGGATCAAGATTATTCATCAGGCATCGCAGCGCCGCTTCCTGTTGCCATCCCTTACAGCGCAGCGCCGTGCCGCGCGGAGCGCGAATCACGGGAGCAGAACTTGCCGTCGTTGTTGACATAATTTATTTCGTCGCAAGCTGTGGCGTAGACCACACCTTGCGAGCGACCTCCTGGTATTCATTCAAAATTTCCTGCTGCTGCGGATGGCGATGATCGCGCACCACGAATCTTCCACCCACGCACACATCGGCGACGGCAGCGGTCTGCATACCAAACACAATTGTCGCCAGCAAGTCCTCGCGTGAATCGCCTGCAATCGAAACGTCATTCAAATCGACCGTAAAGAAATCTGCCAGCTTGCCCGGTTCGAACTCCCCCGCGTCGCACCCCAGGGCATTCGCGCCGTTCGTCGTGGCACACCGAAATAGCCGCCCCGACAACTCCTGACCATCGATGCCGTCAAGCAGACTTCGCCGCTGCTGCTGCAGCCGCAAATGGTATTCCAACTCGCGAGCATCTTCGAGCGGCTCGATCTGCGCCTGGCTGTCAGACCCCAGACAAACCGAAATGCTGCGCTCCATCACATCGCGCGCCGCAAAAATCCCATCGCCCAGGTTCCGCTCTGTGGTGGGACAGGCGCAGATTGTCGCGCGATTGGCCGCCAGCAAATCCATTTCCTCATGATCGATGTGAATGGCGTGCACTGCACTAATGCGATCGCGCAACAATCCATGTCTCTGCAGCAGGCGAACTGGAGTCGTCCCATATTCGCGCTGGCACGCCTCAATCTCCGCCATCTGTTCCGATACATGCATGTGCAGTGGCCGATGATGATCTCGCGCCCACGCCGCCATCGATTCAATTGCCTCCAGCGGTACTGCGCGCACGCTATGGGGCGCCACGCCAACCCACGCATCGCGCGAATCATACTCGCGATGCAGGTCAGCCACATTCGCGAGGAATTCCTCCGTCGTCTCCAGAAAACGAATCTGCCCCGGATCGTCAGGCAGCTCGAATCCCGCGCGTTGATACGCCGCCCGTAGCAAACATATACGAATACCCACAGATTCCGCCGCCGCGATGATCTGCCGTGCCATCTCGTTCTGATCCGCATAGGGCTTGCCATCCGGCGTGCGATGGACATAATGAAACTCGCCCACGGTAGTCGTCCCGGCCAGCGCCATTTCAAGAAACGCCGCTCGAGCAACGGCATACATCTGCTCCGGCGACAGAGATGCAGCCGCGTGATACATGGCCGCACGCCACGACCAGAAATCACGGCCTCCCGCACGTCTTGACTCTGTTCGTCCACGAATCAATCGCTGAAACGCGTGCGAATGCACATTCACAAATCCCGGCAGCATTGCTTTTCCGCGCAGCCTCACCACCTCGACGTCGCCAGTCGCTGATGGCTCCTCTGCTGCCATCACCCGCACAATTTTTCCTTGAGCGTCCACCAGCAAACCCGCTCTCGCCTGCATGCGTCCTCCAGCATACAGATAGTCGGGTTGGAACAGTGTCATCATAGGCGCGTCGAATCTGGCGAACGGCATCCTGCCGGACTCCCCATAATAGTCTGCCAGGGATAAAAATGTCCGGGTTTTCGCGCGTCCGCTGCGGGTTTTCCCAGGTCGATCGAGTGATGGCAAAATAAAGCGTGGACTCAGTACGGATGGACAAGTGGCTCTGGGCCGCTCGATTCTTCAAGACTCGTGCCCTGGCGGCGCGCGCCTGTGGCCTTGGCCGAATCACCAGCCACGATCAACTGGCCAAAGCGGCGCGAGACGTCCATATCGGTGATTTCTTGAAGGTCAAGAACGATAGCGGCGACTTCGAAATTGAAGTCCTGCAATTGAGCGAAGTTCGTGGCCCGGCCTCGTTGGCGCAAACTTTATACCGGGAGACAGAAGCCAGTCGCGAACTACGCGCAAAAATCGCAGAAGAGCGGAAGGCGATGCCGCAATTCGACGCCTCGCAAGCCGGTCGACCATCGAAACGCGATCGCCGGGAAATTGCCCAGTTTCGCGGTCGCCGCTGAATCAAAATATTAATCCGCGAGTAGCCCCGCCAAGCGACGATACGACTCCAATCGAGCTTGCGGTTCGTAGGTGTCCGTCACCGCGATCACCTCGTTGGCCCCGGTTCCCTGCACCAATCGTTCCAGGCCCGCTCGCACAGTTGCATCCGATCCCACAATAGCCGCGGCTAATTTTTCCTCCACCGCGGTCCGTTCCCAGTCTTCCCAAAGCGACTCCATCGAATCCACCGGAGGCAGCAATTCCACCGGTCCATTGCGAATCAATTGCAGGAACCGCTGTTGCGGTGTGGTAAATAATCGCTGGGCTGCGGCGTCAGTTTCGGCCGCAATCACCTGCACCGCCACCAGCAGGTAGGGTTCCCGCAGTGTTTCGCTGGGGCGAAATTCCCGTCGATACAGCTCCGTCGCCCGAAAGATATGCGCCGGCGCAAAATGTGCCGCAAACGCAAACGGCAATCCCAGCCGCGCCGCTAATTGCGCGCTATACAACCCCGACCCCAGCAATGTAATCGGCACTTCGCTACCCTGCCCGGGAATCGCCTTCACGACTTGCCGTGGCTGCTCTGGGCCTAGATAAGTTTGCAACTCCTGCAGCAGCGCGGGAAAATCCTCGCCACTCGGACTCTTATCTCCTCGCAACGCCCGCATCGTGGCGAAGTCTCCGCCAGGCGCACGACCCAGTCCCAGGTCGATCCTTCCCGGGTAGAGCGCTTCCAGCGTGCCAAACTCCTCCGCCACCACCAGCGGAGCGTGGTTCGGCAGCATCACTCCTCCGCTGCCTACGCGAATGGCTTCTGTCGCCGCTGCCACATGTCCAATCAAGATCGATGTTGCAGAGCACGCCAGCCCGGCAATGGAATGGTGTTCGGCCAGCCAGTAGCGCTTGTAACCCAGCTTCTCCACGTGCTTTGCCAGCTCCACAGAGCGCGCAATAGCGCTGCCCGCGGACTCGCCAGGGCGCATGCCCACCAGATCCAGCACCGAAATGGCCAACTTTGTGTCCATGCCCATTGGATGAAGTATTCCGCCAAGCGATGCGAACGTTTCCTGCAGGCCTATTCGCCAGCCTGGAATCATCGACACCAAACTCGACACGATCGAATTGCAATAGGAAATTAACGACTACTTGTAAGGATACGGGTGATTTGCCAATGTAGCGGCATTCTCTCGATGCCCGATGTCTAGCTTCGCGACCGTATCGCCGATATACGCACGCTGACAGCACAACTGTTCTCAGCCTGCTTTCGCACCGCTTCCGGAATTTCAATGCGCGCACCCGCTCCTTCACGCTGCCACTTCAGCTCCGTGTCATATCCCAGCAGACGCAGGCTTGAACCCTTCGCTGGAGCAACACTTTTCAATGCAATTGTCCCCGGAACTGCCTCGCCCTCATCCAGCAGATAAATCGCGTACACTGCGCCATCCTTGCCACGGGTAAAACACACCTTGCCGTCGCGGTACGGCGCCACCGGACGCGTCGCATAAATGGCCTCGCCATTGCTCTGCATCCACGTGCCGATTTCGGCCAGCCGCGCAACCGCTCCAGTCGGCAGTTCACCCGTCGGATCAGGACCAACGTTCAGCAGATAGTTGCCGCCCTTGGCAACAATATCGACCAGCATGTGTACCACCTTGCGCGACGACTTGTAGTGATCATCCGGCGCGTAGGACCAGGAATTGCCCAGCGTCATGCACGTCTCCCATGGATAAGGCAGCGGCATATCCGGAATCTGCTGCTCCGGCGTGCGGTAGTTTTCGTACGGGCCTCCCACCGCGCGATCCACCACAATCAGTCCCGGCTGATTTTTCCGTGCCAGCGCAGCCAGGCCCGGCATGTCGATGTCCTGCGGCCATGGCACATCCTGCCCGCCGACGATCGCATTCGGATGTGCCGTCGGATTCACCCAGCCGCCATCCAACCACAAAATATCCACGGACCCGTATTCAGATGTCAGCTCTCCCACCTGTCCATGCACGAACGCAACAAACTTCTTCCAGCGCTCCGGATATTCCCGCGTATCGTAATTCACGTCCCTGTTAGGAGTTGCCCATTCAACCGCCCAATAGTCCCCGTTATGCCAGTCGGGCTTGGAAAAATATGCGCCGATTCCGAAGGATTGCTTGCGAAATGCCGCAAACACTTCATTGGCGACATTAGCTCTCGGATTTGTATGGAACGGAACATCCGGCGCCGTAATGCGGTAGTCCGTCAGCTTGGTATCGAACATCGAAAAGCCGTCGTGGTGCTTGGTGGTAAACACAACGTACTTCATGCCCGCGTTTTTAGCGACGCTGGCCCACATATCAGGATCAAATCCAATCGGATTAAACGTCTTCGGCAGCGCCTCGTATTTTCTCTTGTAGTCCACGTAGTTGGTCCCGGCCGGGCGTTTGATCCAGTCCTCCGAACAGATCGACCACGATTCCACCACGCCCCACTGGCTGTACGCGCCCCAGTGCATCATGAAACCGAACTTCCAATCCTGCCACGTATCCAGCTTGCGCACCACCAGCGCATCCGTCACCGGCACGTACGCGTCGCTCTTCTCCGCCGCCGCCGCCGCGCCCACCGCCTTCACCGCCGCCGATGCCCCAATCAACTTGCAGAATTCTCTCCGCTGCATTCCATTCCCTTCTTTTGAACGGCTTCGATCTGCCTTCAGGTTCTCATGCGAAATCATACTTACGTTAAGCCGGGTGGAGCTGTCGCATCGTGCCAAGCCCAAATCAGAAAATGGCAACGGCATCATTCACCATCGATACATGGACGCGCAGTTTCGATCCTTGCCAGGCAATTCACCAGGGCTCGGTCCGTCGCGTCGGCGTGACGTTCGGACCGCGGTCTGGCTCTCCGTGAATGGCTGCCACGGCGTACGCCATCCCCGCTAGTCGTCATCGCCCCTCGGCGAAGGCGTAACGATGGGAATTCGCGGCGTGCTGGGATCGAGATTCTTCTGCATCACCTTCAACAGCGAGTGCGGACTGGTTGGATCGTCCTGACTGAGTTCCCAGATCATGGCGCCACCGTATTGCGCACTTAGCTGCGTTAGTTTGGCGACGGTCGCTTCTCCCTGGTAATTCATCACGGCGCCGTTGCGGAACGTGCCGCCGCCAACGGTATCGACCGCCCAGGCATTTGGATACGCAGCAAGGATCGCGCTGTAGTTATGAAACCCAATGCCGAGCGTCAGCTTTTCTTTGGGAATGTGCTCGTTCTTCACCCACCATGCCATATCGGCAACGCTGCGATCGTAACTGCCGTAGATCATCACATTGATGATGTCGAACTGTTGCAGCACCTGGTCCTGCACGCCCGCCTGAATGTATTGCGCAACCGCAGCAGTGATCAGTTTTCCTTCAGGGCGAAGCCTGGCGACAAGAGCATTCACGAACTGCGTGTAAGGCACGCCCATTTGATCGGGGCTCTCAATGTCGACATCCACGCCATCCAGGTTGTTCACTTTCACGTAGGCATTCACAGCATCGGCGATCTGGTCAGACAGGCCAGCGTTGTAAAACTGCATATACCTGCTGTCGCCCTTATCACCGCCAAGCGAGGCCAGAACCTTCGTTCCGTGTGCATGCGCGGAATCGACAATGGTTTTAAGAGCATCGTCCGTGAAGGATGGGTTGCCGTGCAGCGTCATATCACTCTGTGCCGTGCATGCACCATTGCAGAGTGGCGGGTTGATGAATGCAAGGTTCAGGTGCGTCATCCGCGTGAAGTCAAGCGTCTTGGCAAGAGCGACCCAGTCCGCCGGGCGGTAAACACCGAGATAGCCTACAAGATAGGGATGCGGGTTGGGCGGACCGTTCGGGATCTCGCAGGGACACGCAGGACCGTGATTGTGCTGCGCGGGAGCCACCGCAGTGGTGAAAATAAGAAGAGCGAGTAAGCAAAGATAGCCTAGCCTCTTACTGATCGCCTTATCAGAAAGTCGAATCTCCTCGCGTCTGGCGCGTATTGCGATAATTTCCACGGTTGTCTGGTCCTCTCAGTGAGTCTGCGAACTTCTACCGATAAAAGACTAGCGTGGAACTTAGTGTCTCGGGTAGTTGAATCTGCAGCCGGGCAGACACGCGATATTCGGACACGAGCCGCCGATATATTTGCGGTCGACCACTGCGACCCGCTTCCCTTCCCCAGCAATCGTCCAGGCAGCGACGGTCGAACCTGTCCCTCCTCCCAGAATCACCAGGTCAAATTCTTCCGGCTGTTTCTGAAGACCTGCCATCGGGTCTGCTCCTTCTCCAATTCGCGCTGAAAGCGACTGAGTTGGCCAGTCAGATTTGTCGATTGTTGTTCAGACTGCGGTGCGCCCTCCATCCACGGCAAGTTTTGCACCGTGAATGAAACTGGCCCGATCTGTGGCTAGAAAGACGATTGCTTCAGCAATTTCCTCGGCGGTTGCCGGACGACCCGCGGGCGCCTGGGCGGCCAGCTGCTCAAGGCCCTCTCCCATCGCATCCGTGCCTTCCGTGCGCGTGGGACCGGGACTGACTGCGTTTACCCGGACCCCCTTCGGTCCATATTCAGCAGCCCAGGTTTTCGTCAACAGATTGATGGCTGCTTTGCTTGAACCGTAAAGGCTCATCCCTGGCACTCCGTAATCGGCCGCCATTGTGGAAACATTCACAATGGCCCCTTTGCCCCTCTTGGCCATCAGCGGAGCAAGCTCGGCGACCAGGAAATACGGCGCCTTCACGTTTGTGGAATACACCCCTTCAAACTGCTCTTCCGTCATTTCATGCGTCGGCCCGAAAGGGTAGATCCCAGCATTATTGATGAGAATATCGACATGGCCGCTTCCTAGTTCGATTGCTTTCCTGGCCAGTTCACGGGCGCTGTCTGCACCTCGAAGTTCGGAGGAAATAAAATCCGCTTTGCCTCCTGCGGCGCGAATCTCGTCGACTGCCTTCTTCCCGCGCTCCGTGTTTCGGCCCACGACCAAAACGTAAATCCCAAGCTGGGCGAGTTTCTTTGCTGTCGCGAGACCAATTCCACTCGTTCCTCCCGTGACAAGCGCTGTGGCTGTGTTGTCTGTCATGGCAATCCCCTAAAGCGATAACTATAGACGATGAGATGCACTCGCGTAGCCCCGAGGTTTGACACCTTCAGCAGCGACTCGCACACTGCACCTCCTCCGTTTCCTCCCTGCCGGGGGCGGGATTATGCTCAGAATAGCTGTTAGTAGAACCGGGCGAATCCGTCGATACCTGCCTCCGATCTACAAGACCCTGGGCGGCCGACGAAGAAGCAGAGGTAGACTGCTTCCAAGCTTTTCATGCCCATCGACGGTCGAACCCGAGATCGCCGTAAGGCATTTCGATAGGCTCATAGGGGAACTAGATGATGTTGCCAACAATCAATGCGCCTGACCGGCAAGCGGAGGCTTTTCCTGTTCTCACGCCGCCGCAGATCGCCCGCGTCCAGTCCTATGGCAAAGTCCGATCGGTCCAGGCTGGAGAGGTCCTTTTCGAGCCGGGCGACCGGGGCATGTCTTGTTTTGTCGTGCTCTCAGGAAAGCTTGACATCGCAATGACCGGACTTTCCGGTGAGCACGTGTTCGCCTCCTATGGACCTGGCCAATTCTCTGGTGAAGTTGTCTTGATCTCCGGCGCCCGGGCTTTCGCACGAGCCCGCGTGGCCGAGTCAGGAGAGTTCATTGAATTGAGCGCAGACGCCTTGCGAACCTTGATTGCAAAAGATGCTGAGCTGAGCGATATCTTCATGCGGGCTTTCCTTCTGCGTCGTGTCGCGATGATCTCCGAAGGATTGGGCAATGTGGTGGTGTTGGGATCGCAACATTCCTCCAATACGCTACGCCTGCGAGAGTTCCTCACCCGCAACAACCAACCTCATCGCTATGTCGATCTCGACACCGATCGAGCGTCACAGGAACTTTTGGATCGGTTTGAGATCAAGCTGGAAGACATTCCCGTGGTGATCTGCAGTGGAAAGACTGCGTTGCGAAATCCAACCAACCAGCGACTGGCGGAATGCCTGGGATTCGCGGGCCATATTGACGAGCACCACGTTTACGATGTCGCGATTGTGGGCGCTGGCCCCGCAGGCTTGGCCGCGGCCGTGTATGCGGCTTCAGAAGGTCTGGACGCTGTGGTCATCGAATCTGAGTTCCCTGGAGGTCAGGCCGGCGCGAGTTCAAAGATTGAGAATTATGTCGGATTTCCCATGGGCATTTCCGGGCAGGAGCTTGCCGGCCGCGCGGTTGTGCAGGCAGAAAAATTCGGCGCGCAGATGACCATCGGCCACAAAGTGGTGAAGGTCAAATGTGACTTTCAACCGTATCAGCTTACTTTGGAAAACGGCGGACTCGTCGAAACGCGGAGCATTGTTATCGCCACCGGCGCTCAGTACAACAAGCCGAACGTTGAGCATCTGGAACGGTTCGAGGGCCAGGGCATCTACTACGCCGCCACCTTCATGGAAGCTCAACTTTGCAAAGGTGACGAGATCATCGTGGTCGGTGGCGGCAACTCTGCCGGTCAGGCTGCGGCCTTCCTGGCAGAAACAGTACAAAAGGTCCACATGCTGGTTCGCGGCAAGGAATTGTCCGCAACTATGTCGCGCTATCTCATTCAGCGAATTGCTGAGAATCCGGCCATCGAACTGCATTTCCAAACCGAGATCGTTGCATTAGCGGGTGATTCGCACTTGGAACGGGTTACGTGGCTGAATCGGGCGACGGGCGAGGAATCTGTGCATGACATTCGTCACGTGTTCGTGATGGCGGGCGCTTCGCCGCGTACAGATTGGCTGCGTGGCTGTCTTGCCCTCGATCGACTAGGGTTCATCGTCACCGGGCGGGATCTGGACCCGGTTCTCGCCACCGCGCCGGTGAAATGGCCGCTCAATCGGCCTCCGGAGATGCTGGAAACTAGTTTGCCTGCAGTCTTTGCCGTCGGAGATATTCGTTCCGGCAACGTGAAGCGCGTCGCATCCGCCGTGGGGGAAGGTTCAATCTCGATCCACCTCGTGCAGCTCGCGCTCGCGGCGATGTAAAGTTCATCCCTGGCTTCTATGGACGCTGGACCAGGTTTCCTTGCTTGCTCCAGATCACCGCAATCGAACGATCGACCTCGCTGCCTGTCAAAATCATGGGGTCGCGCCATGGCGGGTAAACAGGGTCTTCCGGGGCATCGGCTGCCGAACACCGATCCCGCTACAGTGCATTCTTTATGCTGACTATGATTGGCTTTTTGTGGCTCCTCAGGTAGGACTCGAACCTACAACCCTTCGGTTAACAGCCGAATGCTCTGCCATTGAGCTACTGAGGAGTGGGGACGTGGTGGGATTCGTCTATTTCAAAAGGTAACAAATCGCCGATCCATCGTCAAAGCCATCGCCCAATATTTTCGGCCCATCGTAACGGCTTCGCACGTGGGCCCGCGACCCGCGGCGACCTCGATTGTTATCATCGAGGTTGGAGAAGATTATGGAGACCATCACCCCAAGAATTGCGCGATTGGACCGCGATCAGGTTACAGCCGAGACAGGCGCCATCTACGACCGCTATCTTCAGCAGCGCGGAAACGTACCCAACATGTTTCGCACCGTCGCGCACCGGCCAGAAATTTTTCAGACCATGATCGCGCATTTTGAAGCAGTCCTCCACACCGGCACCCTGCCGCTCAAGCTGAAGGAACTGGCAATCGTTCGCACCTCGCAGTTGAACCAGTGCAGCTACTGCCTGGCGTCGCATTCGCGCATCTGCAAAAAGCTGGGATGGAGCGACGATCAGTTGGTCAACCTCGCAGATTATGCCGATCGAACTGACTTTACGCATCAGGAAAAAGTAGCGTTGCAGCTTGCCGAGTGGATGACACGCAACCAGGGACCCCTCACCGATGACCAATGGCAGCAGGTGCGCGAGGTCTACTCTGAAGGTGAAGTTGTAGAACTGATGGCGGCCATCGGATTGTTCAACTACTTCAACCGGTTTAACAATCTGCTGGATATGGAGCCGACCGGTCCGGCTTCCTGACGCGCCCGTGCATCAATACAACAAAAGCACGATCTGGTACGCCGTAAAGCCATTCTGATTTGCCGGATTACACGCGCCGACCACCGCGCTATGGTACGCCCCATTCCCAATCCCCTGTGCCACCTTGGTCGGAAGCTGCGTCAGATCGACGGTGCTGTACCGCACCACCAGCGCGGGTAACGGGCGTGTTCCGCTTGGAGTGCCGCCACAATAGCTTTCGGCCAACGCATCTCCCGAACGCACATGAATTCCGTGCCGTGCCAGTTGCGAAGCGACTTGCTCTTCCTGCTGCGGACGCGACATGGATGGAACAACGCGAGCGAAATCTTCCACCGCATACAGCTCGCCCCGACGTTGCACGATTGCTATGCCTACCGTATTCACGCGCGGATCCAGCAGGTTGGCGCGGTGCGCCGTCGAATGCATCCACTCATCGTTGATCTGCCCAGCCGTCGGCGCTTCAGCGACATTCTCCGCAACTGTACTGCAATGCAATCCCACCTGTTGCACGCGCACAATAATGTCCGGCTCGCCCGGCAATTGATGCGACAACGTTCCCGATGCCACCATGCGCTGCGCATGCTCCCACGCCGCTTTCGTCAACGCCGGGTCCGGACGGAGCGGGTCCAGTCCCTGCGACGAGCGATCCTGATTGGTCGCCTGCAGCAGGTCGGCAGCCGCGCTTCGTTCGTCGTCATTCATTTGAGTGTTCTGCGCCCGTGCGACAACGTTCAGCGCCAGAAAGAATGTCACCACCATAAACACCATCGGCATCCTGCAACGCATCGCATTCCTCCTCAACTTGCATACGAAAACTGTGATTCGTCCACTTACGCAATCCGCACTACACAACACCTGAACCAGGATTCTGCTTCGCCGCAGCATACGTCCGTCGAATTCCCTCTTCCAGGCTGGTCTTCGCACTCCAGCCCAGCGAATGAATCCGACTCACATCCAGCAGTTTTTGCGGCGTCCCATCCGGCTGCGCAGTGTTGAAGGTTAACTCACCTTTGTAATCCAGCAAACGAAGAATCATTTCGGCCAGCTCGCGAATGCTGATGTCCTCACCCACACCAATATTGATCAGTGGCGGAACATCTGACCGCAGCAGCGTGTCGAGCTTCTCCTCCGGAAGCTGCATCAGGAAAACGCACGCCTCCGCCAGATCGTCGCTGTAGAGAAATTCTCTGCGCGGCGTTCCCGTGCCCCATACCTCGACCTGCTCCGCCCCCGCAGCCTTGGCCGTCGCAATCTTGCGCAGCAATGCCGGCAACACATGAGAGTTCGCCAGGTCAAAATTATCTTCTGGCCCGTAAAGATTCG
This sequence comes from uncultured Acidobacteriota bacterium, assembly GCA_963821145.1. Taxonomy (GTDB): domain Bacteria; phylum Acidobacteriota; class Terriglobia; order Terriglobales; family Acidobacteriaceae; genus JAKAAZ01. Next base: position 16,112 of record CAWGCV010000019.1, on the reverse strand, counting down.
TTGGCATCGCCGCCAGGAACCGCGTCCCATACTCGCGGTTGTAGGCCCAGCATTGTTCAATTCCGGCAATCTTCGCGATCGCGTAGGGACGATTCGTCGGCTCCAGCGGCCCGGTCAGCAAATACTCTTCGCGAATCGGCTGCGGACACAGCTTCGGATAAATGCAGCTCGATCCAAGAAACAGCAGCCGCTTCACGGCAAATTCATAGCACGCGTCAATCACATTGGTTTGGATCAGAAGATTGTCGCGGATAAACTCCACCGGATATTTGCTGTTGGCCTGAATTCCCCCCACCTTCGCCGCCGCCAGCACAACATACTCCGGACGCTGATCCTTGAAGAACTCCCAAACAGCGTCGCGCTCGGTCAGGTCCAGTTCAGAACTAGTTCGCAATAACAAGCGCTCATAGCCTGCCGCGGACAGGTGGCGGCAAATTGCGGAACCAACTAGTCCGCGATGTCCTGCGATAAAAATTCGCGATCCCTGCTGCATTCCATTCCCAGCTGTCGAAGCATCCGTCATAGCTTTTGCGACACCTTCCCGGACGCTTCCAGCACGGCCTTCTCCGCCCCGGCAAAGTCCTCCGGCGCGTCCTGCTTCCAATCCACCATCGCCTGTTCCAGCGTGTAGTGAAATTGGTAGCCCGCCTCGCGCAGCCGCAGCGGCTCAATATAAGTGGACTGCGAAAGCTTTCGCATCCTGACTGGATTGACCGAGGTGCGAATCCCAAACAATTGCGCAATGCCGGCGACGGGATACGACGCGGCCACCAGCAGACTGCGCGGTACCGATAACCGCGGATGGCGATAGCTTGTAGCCGCGCAAATCGCGGTCACAAAATCCTCCAGCGTCGGCGGCGGATCCATCGACACATTCCACAGCAACACCGGCTCTCCGGTTTTTTCCTGGTACTCGCACGCAAACTGCACCACGCCGCAGAGTTCCTTCACATACACGCCGGCCTTGCGCGTCGCTCGATTGCCCATGTAGAGAAAATATCCGCGACCCAGGCTGCGTACCAGGCGCGCAACATTGGCGTGCTCTCCCGGCCCAAACACTACACCAGGCCGCAGCACAATCAATCGCCGGTTAGGATTGGCATGCTGCCACGCCATATGAATTTTCTCGGCAACGAGTTTCGACCCGCCGTAGGCCGTCTCCGGGATCGGAAGCGAATCCTCATTTCTCGCCGCATCGCTCGATCCGTAGGGAGAAATGCTGCTGGTAAACACAATGCGGAAACATCCGGCATGGGTCGCGTACGCGCAAATATGCTCCGCTCCCGGCAGGTTGGTTTCGTAATATTCATTGGGTTCGTGACCCGGTTCGCGATGCACTGCGGCCAGGTTGACAATCAGGTCCGCCTGTTGCGGCAACGGCACAGCATCCAGCGGCAAACGGACGTCACAGGGAACATACACCACACGCGGCAGAGTCCCATCCGTCGACTCCATCCAGCGCAGCAACGGCTTCACATAACTTTCCTGGCGAGGCGGACGAATGTCAGCGAGATAAATCCGCTCGACGTCCGTGTGTTCCAGCAGATGCTTGGCAATATGTGTCCCGATACATCCGGTGCCACCAAAAATCACGCAGGTGCGAAGCTTCATGCAGGCGCTCCAACCTTCATCTAGCGAGCCTCGCTTTGGGCTGCCGTCGTTTCCCGCACCGGTTCGCGCTTCTTCGGTCGTGGGTCTTCAGGAGCTGCCTTTTCCCCAGTTGCCAGCCGCACCATATTCGTAATAGAAAACCGATCCAGCAGCGGCTCGACCCGAGCGCGCCGCGCAGCCGCCGATTCCCGCCGCACAATCGTCAACGCCTCGTCTAATCGTCTCAGGAACAAATCCTCGTCCCACCGAGTCGCAATGGAACCCGTTCCTGCCAGCTGAATCATCCGTTCCACTTCGCTGCCGGAGCTGCAGATCGCCAGCAGATGCACACCCGCGGCCAGCAGGTTCGGCAGCTTCGACGGCAACGCTGCGCTTTCCGTTCCCTCCGCCTGCGGAATAATCTGGATCGCCGAGCGCGCATATAACTCCGCCAGATCCTGCTCCGCAACCAGCGGATGAAACTTCACCCGCGGTTCCGGTCGCTGTTCGTATTCGGCTCGCAGACTCTCATAAAAAGGGCCGCCGGAAAGCACGTGGAACTGTACCTCAGGATGACGTTCCGCAGCCGCCTGCATCAATGCAACCAGCTGCTGCGAGTTCTGCTTGTAGCCAAGCGCACCGGAATAGACGACATGCAATTTTTCACGCGGCAGCACCGAATCAAGATGATGCGCTGTCGAAGCCGCTGCAATCGCGCTATAGCTTGCCGGCAGAGTAATCGATGGATATTGCACCGCAATTTTTGACGGATCCAGGTCGTACGATTGCTGCGCGATGCGTGCCATATCTTCAGAGAAAAAAATGCATAAATCCTGCGAACGAAATACCCGGCTTTCGACCGCATGAATCATGTGAATGATGGCGCGCCGCACAAATCCATTTTCCTGCGCCGCCAGAACACCCTGCAGATCGTGCACCACCGCAACCCGCCGCACGTGTCGCGGCAAAATGGAATTTAAAAACAAGATGAACAGGCTGGGCGGAAGTATGCTGACGACGACGTTCACCTGTTTTCTCCGTCGCCAGACACTGCGCGCTGCAAAGAATGCGAACCACGCCTCCAGCTTCAGTCGCCGCAATGGCATGGCCTGCGGATAGCGAACACCCGCGCCACCGCGCACAATCGTCATCCCTGGAATTTGCGCGCTGCTTTGCACCGGTATCCACGCGGGATACAGCGGATGCGAGCAAGCCACGGTCACACCGTGGCCCTCCGCGACAAATGCCTCCGCAAGGTGCTGATTCGCCTTTCCCGTCGAAATCAGTTCTGGGTAAAAGAAGGGGGAGACGATAAGAATCTGTTGTTGCCAGTCGATCACACGCGCGTCCTGTAGGTCCATCCACAAGTTCAGCGCCGCACCATGGCCGGCTTGCGCCACCTGAGCGGGTATTTGGAAACACAGTGATGCCTTCATGAGGCGGTCTGGCTGCCCCCTGCGGCTCCATTCAACTCACGAAATCGCTACTGCTACGATACCACCCGGGCCCCGTATTTCGCGGTTCTTATTCCTTTAAGAACGCGTCTGCTTCCTTTAAGTTGCGTGGAAATCTTCGACCGGCGGAAAGATGTCAATTACAATCACTTGGATGCAGTCCCTGCGCTTTCAGCCACTCGCGATATTCGGCATTCTTCTGTTAACAATCTTTGTCGCGCTGGCCAGTCTTCGCACCGTGGATTTCGCCCTTCGACCCGGCCGCGATCCATCTGCATGCGCGCCTGCAATCCCCTTCCGCCACCCACTGGTTTGGCACCGATGAACTGGGCCGCGACATCCTTTCCCGCGTCATCTACGGCACCCGCATTTCGTTGTTCGTCGCCACCTCAGTGGTCTCGATTGCACTATTTTTTGGCGTCATTTTCGGCTCCATCGCGGGATATTATGGCGGCTGGCTCGATGCGTTTCTGAACGTCCTGGTCATGAACACATTCATGGCGCTCCCCGGCATTCTGATTGCCATTGCCCTGGTCGCCTTCCTCGGCCCCGGCATGACCAACTTGATTCTCGCTCTCTCGATTACCGGCTGGGTAGGCTACGCACGACTCGTCCGCGCCCAGGTTCTGGCCGTACGCGAACGCGAATTTGTCGAGGCCGCTCGCGCTATGGGAGCAACCAATCTGCGCATCATCACCCGCCACATTTTGCCGAACATTATTCAGCCCGTTATGGTGCAGGCCGCCATTGGCATGGCCGGAACCATTCTGGCCGAAGCCACACTCAGCTTTCTCGGCCTGGGTGTGCCACCGCCCATGCCCAGCTGGGGCGTCATGCTGAATGATGCGCGCGCGCATTTATTTGACGCGCCCCACATGGTCATCTTTCCTGCCATCGCTATCATGCTGGCCGTCTTGTCCTTCAACTTCATCGGCGACAGCCTGCGTGACCAGCTCGACCCCCGCACCCGCGTGGCCATCGGCGTTGGCGCAAACTACTAGCATGCGCATCGGCGTTATCTCCGATACTCACGGACTGTTGCGTCCAGAAGCCGTGCACGCACTTTCCGGTTGCGCCCACATTCTGCATGCCGGTGACGTTGGCAGCGATGACATTCTCGATGCATTGCGATCCATCGCGCCGCTGACCGCAATTCGCGGGAACGTCGATTACGGCGGAATGTGCGGCAATCTTCCCGCCACCGAAACCATTGAGCTCGACGGAAAATTGATCTACATGCTGCATGCGCGCGAAGATCTGGACCTGCATCCGCACGCCGCCGGCATCGCCGCCGTCATCTTCGGCCACTCTCACCAGCCGGAAATTTCCTGGTCCAATGGCGTTCTCTACTTCAACCCTGGCAGCGCAGGCCCACGCCGCTTCAAGCTGCCTGTCACTGTCGGATATCTCGAATGCGGCGCAAACACACTCCAACCCAGCATTGTTCCGCTCTTGGCCTGATCGAGCGCTGACGCAATCAGAATCCGAATGTCACTCGCAAATGCCTACGTGAATTCCCATCGTCGGGCGACGCGGCGAGCAATCAGAAACAACGCGGTGCCAATCCCTAGAAGCACCGCAACCTGCGGCCAGAGTGCCGAGACCGGCAGGTCGCGCCAGAAAACCTTGGTAAAGCCATCGATGGCCCAGGCGTTGATCGTGAACAGACCCGCCTTTTGCATCGCGGCGGGCATCAGGAATCGGGGAAACATACTGCCGCCGACCGCAGACATCACTAAAATAAGCAGAGTGGAAACCGCGCCCAGCTGTGCCCGCGTTTGGCACGCGCTCGCCAGCAACATCCCGAATGCGGCTACGGCGAAGGCAGTGCATACGCCCATCACCACGAAGCCGGAAATGTGATTCCGCAAGTCAAGATGGAAAATGGCCCACGCCCAGACAAACATCACAACCAATTGAGTGAATGCCAACAGGCTGTTGAAGACTAGCTTTCCCGCCAGCAGCGTGGTCATGGTGACGCGTGAGCTGAGCACGCGATCCAGAGTTCCCGAGTCAGCTTCGTCGAGCAGCGAGCCCGCGGACCCGCTGGCCGTGAACAGCAAAAACATCACGCCGATTGCAGCCGCATAGAACGACACCATGTCTTTGTTTTGTCCGACCACGGCGCGCGATTGCACAGCGATGATTCCGACACCGGTGGAGTTGGAATCCGTTGTTTCCGTGGCAGCGCCTTCATTCTGATCCTCCCGCAAGCGGCCCATCAGCGCGTCCATGCGCTTTTGCTGCTCGGCCGTGAAGCCGCCAATGTATTTCCCTGTGTATCGAAACCCCTGCTCTGCCATAGTCAAGGGCATCCCGGTCAGCGCCGCCTTTTGCAATAGTCCGGCAACCATCTGCGGCGCAATCATATCGCTGGAGTCGCTGAGTAGTTGAATGGCCGGTCTGTTTTGCGATGGCCCAAAGGAGATGGGATTTTGGCCGAACCCGTGCGGGATAATGAGAGCCACTTGTGCGTCGCCCGACTTGACGTTCTGCTCCGCTGCGGCGGCAGTGTAATCCGGCGGCTGAACGCTTCCTTTTGCCGGCGGCCTGGTTCGAACCGCAAGCGCACCCTCATGCTGCAGAGCCTTGACGAGTTGATGCGAGGCCGGGCTTTGGTCCTGATCGACCACGATCACTGCGATTTTATTGGTCGAATTTCGGGCTCCGCCAAAGATCGCGGCAAAAATGCTGAAAAATGCAATGGGCAGGATAAAACTCAGCGCCAGTGAAGCGCGGTCACGACGCAACGCGGTGACAGCAGTACGTACAATGGCCCAGATCAATCGCGCAACTCCCTTCCGGTCAAGTGCAGAAAGACAGACTCAAGATTGGGGCGACGGAGAGAGACATCGGCCAACTCCAGCCCGTCTTTTGCGGCACCCTGGAGCAGTCCTGCGATCTCAATGGAGTTCCCGATGGTGAAATGAGCAACGGAGTCCGTCATCTGTCCACCGCGGTGTTCGACCCAGGACGCAATCTCTCGAGGAGCCCCGGTAAAGCGGGCAGAAACTTGGCTGCGAGATGCGAACGCGTTAAAGACCAACTCCTCGTTCGTGCCCGTTGCGATAATTTGGCCATGGTCCACGATGGCGATACGATCGCAGAGTCGCTCTGCCTCTTCCATATAGTGGGTTGTGTATAGAATTGCAGTCCCCGCGGCTCGGAGCGCTTCGATCATCTCAAAAATACGAATGCGCGACTGTGGGTCGACTCCAACGGTTGGCTCGTCCATCAATACGACGCGAGGCCTGTGAATAATGCCGGCTGCCATGTTCAGCCTGCGCTTCATGCCACCGGAAAGATTTTTCGCCAGTTCGCTGCCCCGTTCTTGCAGCGCCGCCCACTCCAGACACCATGCCACGGATTCGCGGAGCTGGCCCCCGGATAGCCCGTGGAAGCGGCCAAACGACTCCAGGTTTTCCGTGCAGCTAAGTCGAGGATAGACCGCCAACTCCTGCGGAACCCAGCCGAGCGCCGCGCGAGCTTCTGCCGAGCCGGCAATAGCTCCAAACACGGAGATCCGGCCTTCATCAGGAATGACGCGGCCAACAATGCTGCGGATGACCGTGCTTTTCCCCGCGCCATTGGGCCCAAGCAGACCCACGCATTCGCCTGCTCGCAGTTTCAGCGATACGCCGGAGACGGCCTTCACTGCGCCAAAACTCTTGACCAGCGCCTCTACTTCAAGCGGAAGCGTCGAGTCTGGAGCGGAAAGAGCAGGTCCCATCAATCCTCCACTGAATCTACGACGCAATCCTACACCAGCGGAGATTTTCTCGAGCCTCTGAATTCTCCACTTCATCCCGGCAGCGCTATCGGTACAACGACAGCAAGGCTCCGCAATGGGTGGGTGACAAAATAAACTACGCGAAGATCACCGTCTTGTTCGCGTAGCAAAGTATCCGTCGCGCCAGATGCCACTGCACCGCCCGCGACAAAACCATCCGCTCCAGGTCTCTTCCCTTTTGGATTAAGCCCGGCAGTTGATCGTTCTGCGATACGCGTGCCACATCCTGTTCAATGATTGGTCCATCATCCAGAATCTCCGTCACGTAATGGCTGGTGGCGCCAATTAATTTCACCCCTCGTGCAAACGCCGCATGGTACGGTTTTGCCCCTGTGAATGCCGGCAAAAAGGAGTGATGCACGTTGATGATCTTCTGCGGATACGCCGCGACAAACTTCGGCGATAACACTTGCATGTAGCGAGCCAGCACCACCAGGTCCACCTTGTTTTCTGCCAGCAGTTTCATCTGCTGTTCTTCTACCTGCTCGCGTATCCCGGCGTTTGTCGGCAGGTAATGAAACGGAACCTGGTAAAACTCCGCCAGCGCTCTCGCATCTTCGTGGTTGCTGACGATCATCGATAGCCGGCTGCGAAATTCTCCGGTCTGGTGGCGATACAGTAGATCCGCCAGGCAATGCAGATACTGCGACACAAAAATCGCCACGTTCTCCGGCGCCTCCGCGAAATGCAGCTGCCAATTCAGTCGCAGCTGTTCCGCCAGCGGACCAAATGCCCGCTGAAACTGCGCCGCATCACAATCCGCTTTTTCTGTGCTGAACTCCACCCGCATAAAAAACAGGCCCAGATCTACATCCTGGTGTTGATCCGCATTCAGCACGTTGGCGTCATATTCCTGCAGCAGAAAATTAGCCACGGCAGCTACCAGGCCTTTTCGGTCTGGACAGTCGATCAGCAAAATAGCAGTTTTTGGCATGGGATACCTGCGTTCCATTATTACCTGTGCCGGATTTCTCCCCCAGCCGATGACCCCGCTGTCCGCTGCAACATCGAAGTCGAGTTCCCTCGCTCAGGCAACCACAGAATCCAGCCGTGGCTCCTAGCAAAGGAGGGAGAACGAACATGGTACGTAGAACGCTAATGGTTGCAGCTGTCATCACCGGGATGATTCCCATGGCTTTGGCACAGCTCTCCAACACCGACAAATCATTTCTCAACAAAACCGCAAGAGCCAATAATTATGAGATCCAGGCTGCCAAGCTCGCTCAATCGATGAGCACCAACGACGCCTATAAAACCTACGCGCAGATGATGATTGACGATCACACTCAGGCTGCGCAACAACTCGAAGCGGCCGTATCGCAGGCTGATCCATCGTTTCAGCTGCCAACCAACGTCTCCCCCGCACAGCAAACGGAACTCGATACCCTGAAGAATGCGAAAAATTATTTCGACGTGAAATATCGCCAGCAGATGATTCAGAGCCACGCCACACTGCATAGTTTCTTCCAGGATTATCTGCAGGGCGCGAATAACAACGCGGCCATCAAGGCAGTCATTTCAAACCTGCAGCCAGTCGTGCAGAAGCATTGGGATGCCGCGAAAAAGCTGCCGAAACAATAAGGGTGAGTACATTCGGCCACAACATGGTGCAATTCTGACACGGGGAGCGGGGGCACCGCTCCCTGCAATTCGATATCCTAAGCGTAGCGAAGGATCCGAGATTCAGGGCAACCGTATGTTTTTGCCCCGGCTCCAAGTGAAGCAAGGGAGATTGAACACTATGGTAGGTAGATTCATTCTGGTCGCAGTTTGTATCGCGGGACTCGTTCCCACGGCGTTCGGACAGCTTACGAGTCGCGACAGAACATTTGTGATGGCTGCCGCTCAAGCGAACAACTTTCAGCTTCAAGCGGCGCTGCTCGTCGATCAGTACAGCAGTAATTCGGTATACCGGCGATTTGCCATTGATATCGCCAACTCTCAGACAGAGGAGAGTGGTCAGCTTGAATCCACCGTTGCCGATCAAAACTCCACCATGCGTTTGCCCAGTGGATTATCCCCAACAGGTCAGCGCCAGTTGAATTCGCTGAAAAATGCCAGAAACGTCGACACAACATTTCGCGATTTGATGATCTCTTCGTATTCGTCGACCATCCGGCTGTACCAGAATTACATCGATCAATTCGACGCGAATAGTGAGCTGAAGCAGATGGCGCAGGATCTGCTTCCGACCTTCGAGCAACACCTGGAAGACGCCAGAGACCTGGAGCCGGGCATGCAACAAGCCCCACCCTCGCGGAACCAGCACTAGCGCTGAACACTATGAACGATAGGCCCGGACGTTGAGGATAGACCCGGACTCCCGGGTCTACCCTCAACCTTTAAACGTAGGCTATTTCTCTTTTTTTGAAACCCCGGCTGCGACGGTAAAGCCGCGCTGCATGGGATGAGCTTCCGTGTTGAACACTACCGAGTTCAAGTCCAGCGTCGATGGAGGAGCAAACAGCAGGTAGAGATATTTCAACGTCTCTGCGAAAAAGTAGCTCTCCATATCGTCCGCTTTTTTCTTGCTCCGCACATCAGCCAGGGCGGCGAATCCGTCTTCGGTATGACAATACTTCATCAACGCATCCAGATAAGTTTTCCCCATGGCTAGATATTTTGCATCGTGCGTGTACGTATACAGGTAGTAAGTAGACTCGATGATCTCCGGCCGCAACGGATATTGCGGATTTGTAATTGTCATAGTTACATAATTCAGTTGATCCGGTTCCACCCCTGCCAGGTTCCACATGGCATAGCCGGAATCCTGTAATTTGGCCGCACGATCCACATCCCCGGAAAGCGCCAGAACCGCAGGGAAGAACGCATCCAGCGCACCGTAATATGTCGACGTTTTGGCCCCGGTGTTCATGTCCGCCTGTCCGTACCACAAGCCGCTCGGTCTCTCATCTGCCAGATATTTGTTGATCGAAACCAGACTATTCCGCCACATGCGCTCGCAGTCTGGATCGTGAAACAGAATGGCCGCCTTCAAAAGATATTCGTAATAAGAATCGATGCCGCCCATAATCCCCGCTGTATTGTCCGTCCACTTTCCGGTTTCCACGTTGATCCCGGAACCGACCAGCCCAATTGCGGACTGACGCTGATACAGCGCAACCACCGCGCGTTTGGCTTTGTCGTAGTACATCGGCTTCCCCGTCAGCCGCGCCAGCACGCCATATTCAATCAGCATGCTCCCCACTTCTGCGGGATTGGTGTTGACTCCCCGCACAGCGCCCGTACGCAGATTCACATATTCATACGGCATGCCGGTTGGCGAGTTGAACATCGGCAGCATGCGTGTGCCCAGATCATCCGCCAGCGCCAGCAGTCGCTTGTCGCCGGTCAACTCATAACTCGACAGCAATCCTCCCATCAACCGGATCGTGATTTCGAAGTCCTTCACGTACATGTCCTGATTGAAGTCCAGCTGCGTATCGATCAGCTTTCGTGCCTGGTTTGCTTGCGGCGTCAGACCCATCAGAATCATCGTGTCCAACCCGTCGACCGGCGTCATCAGCAGCGAATGCGAATACCAGTCCATGGGCTGATGACTCAGCGGCTTCAACTCATCATGGCCCCATGCATATTTCCGATAGCCGTTCCATGCATGCAGATATTCACGGCGAACGTGATTGGCCAACTTTGTCTTCTCCGCCTGCGTCATCGCAGCGGCAGTCGTCGAGGAGGTCCCCGCCGTCGAGACTGCCTGCGCGCGTCCCGCAGCCAACCCACCCGCCAGCACCAGCAGCAGAACGATCATCCCAGACCTTACTTCCCAGGATCGGCGTCCTCGTTCTGAAGGTCCTGCAACAGCGCCTTTTTCAGTTCTCTCAATGCCCAAACGGCAACGGAAATCCATGCAAATCTCCTGAGTCTCAAATTCGCTTGCAGATGTAGTTTCTGGGTTTGTATCAAGACCCGGCTTCAGTCAGGCCATTGTGCAACAAAACGAAACCGCGCTTCAGCCCCCGCATTCTGCCGTTTGCGTTCGCGATGAAGAGCTACAGGCCTAATCCGCCGTCAACCCCAAGAATTTGTCCCGTAATAAAGTGAGGGCCGGTTGCGAAGAACAACACCGCCGCCGCCACTTCCTCAGGCTTGCCATTCCGGCGCATGGGAGTTTTGGCGGCGAAATGTTCATAATCCGGATGCACTTCTCCATTGGTGATCATGCCGGGCGCAACGCAATTCACGCTGATCTCCGGCGCGAACGCTTTCGACATTGTCTGCGTCAGCATGTGCAGCGCCGCCTTCGATGTGGAGTAGTGCGCGTGCGTCGGCCAGGGATGCATTCCACCTAGCGAGCCAATGTTGATGATGCGGCCATGACTGGCCTTCAAGTGGGGATGCGCCGCCTGCGCCATCAGGAATGCGCCCCGCGTGTTGGTCTCAAACATCTCATCCCATTGTTCGACCGTGATCGACTCAAGCGAGGCGGTCGCAAACACGCCTGCATTGTTCACCAGCAGATCCAGCCGCCCAAATTCATTCACGACCGCTGCGACCGCAGTACGCACCGACACCGGATCTCTCACATCGCAGCGTAGCGCCATCGACCGCTGACCGCTCGATCCTAGTTCCCGCAATGTCTGCTGGGCCGCGGCGTCGGATTCGCGATAGGTAATGGCAACATCTGCACCGGCATCGGCCAGGGTATGTGCCAGCACCCGGCCAATCCTTCGCGCCGCGCCTGTCACCAGCGCGACTTTGCCATTTAACGCATGCATGATGGTCTCATCCGAGTGTCACAGTTGTTACGCAGCCGCACCTGCCTGCCTGGTTAGTTTTTCTTCGGCGGAGCAGGATCCAGCAACGGGCTGTCGGTAGGCTCCGCGTGGCCCATTTGTGTTTTCGGGGTATTGTCCTGGACGTCGGCGTTCGGATTGTTTTTTGAATAGATGGAGTATTGCTGATCCGGCGGCAGCAGCTTGATGGTGATCGACTTCTCTGCGTTCGGCACATCGTACTTCTGCCCGAAGGTCCGATAGCCCTGCATGATCACCTGCACCAGCACCTCGGAGCCAGTAGGAACAATAGTCAGCGTCGCCACGCCCTCATCGTTGGTCTTCAACTCCATGTTGCCTTCCTGGTTGTCTCCCATGGCGGGATGAAACACCACAGCCGCATTCTTCAACGGCTTGCCGTCGGCGGCGCGCAGCACCGTCACCGTCACCTTCGACATAGGCGGTGGCGGCTTGTATTTTCTATGACGGTCCGCGTGGCTGGATGGTGCCGCCAACAAGGCCGCTGCCAGAACAATCAAGACTGCAATGCAACGATGTTGAAATCTGTGCATAGATTGATTCTAACTCCGTTGGGCACGCACGAAAAATGGCGAAACAGGTATCTTTGCAGATTGCTCCGGGCCGGCACTCAGCGTGCTAGAATTTCTCGTCGCATCTGCGGCGCACGGTCCGTGCCCCAAACGGTACCTTACCCGAACTCTGAAATCTTGCAGGATCTGCAAGAAGAGGGGAAGTTACCATGAACAATCGAGCAGCGCGGTTCGCCGTTGCTTTCGGTATTGCCTTCCTGGCAATGCCCGTCTTAGCCCAAACAGAAGACACTATCGCCACCTCCACTCCGGCTCCTGTTGCCTACGTCTATGTCCAGACAACACCCGGAGTCATGGTCTATGCCGCAGCGGCGAACGGAACACTAACTCCAGTCAAAGGCTCGCCCTTCAAAACGACCGGCCAGATGGAAGACATCAGCGGCAAGATTCTCATCAGCGTCGGCGATACGATCCTCCACGTCTATCCAATCGAGTCAAACGGCGCCGTCGGCAAGCAAATTTCCGAAACCAACACCGCCTCCTATAGCGGCTCAGAATGCGGAACCACATCGGGTCAAGGCTCGGTCCTCGATCACACAGGAAAATATTTGTATGTACAGCTAAGCTCGACCGGCGACTGCGCGGCATGGCAAACCTACCGGGTCGAATCCAATGGACACCTTCAGTTCCTGGGCGACGCCGAGTATTCCACGCAGGATGAATACGGCCATCTCATCCAGAGCACCGCTCCAACAATCAGCAGCAACGACAAATTCGGCTACGGCGCTTTTAGAGAACCGTATTACTCTGGCAATTTCTGCGAAGGTGCTTATTGTCCGACTTTCTCGGCTTTTACGAATTCCGGGGGCGTACTAAAACAAAACTCCAGCTTTTCGGAGAAGGACCCCAAGGCAGAGACCGGATTATCCTTCATTCCCTGGGCCTATACTTCCCCACGGGCAGATCCTTATGGCCACATTGCCGTTCTAATGGACCAGGTAGATGAGTCTGGGAATTTTAATGAGACGCCGTTGCAGCTGGCCAGCTACACCATCAACCCCACTTCCGGAGCCATTTCGTCTAGCAATACCTATTCCAATATGCCCATCGTTCAAGTGGCAAACTCTGGCGAGGGGGATTATCCCGCCGACCGGCCCATCGCGATGGCAATGTCCCCGGCTGGAAATATTCTTGCCGTTGCTGGGCAGCCGGGACTGCAGCTGTTCCACTTCAATGGTGCAGCTCCGCCCACGGCGTTCGGTGGCCTCCTCGACAACGATGTTGATTCCGATTTCGTACAAGTGGCGTGGGATACGAAGGATCACCTTTACGCGCTCAATCTTAGCCCAGGACAGCTGATCGTCTATACCGTCACGCCCACCTCAAGCGTGGAAGCTCCGGGGTCACCATACGACCCTGGCCCCCTTCCGTTCAACACACCCTGGGGGGTTAAAGGGATAATTGTCGTTTCTAAATAGGGGGCAGGACGCATCCCCATCAAGCTGTAATCGGAACGATGCTCGATCCCGGGCAAAAATTGCGGCAAAATGGCTACCGGAATTGCCCTTTGACGCAGCCGATTTTAAGTGAAATAAGGGTTGACTCGGAATTTAGTCCACGCATGACAAGGCGGCGGAATACGCCTTCAGGCAGTGAGGGACACATCCTCTAGCTCACAGGGAAGAGGTCAGTCCGAATACCGCCTGACCCCAAATTCCGCCCGATTTCCCTATATCAGCGTGGCGCGAAAGAAATCTGAGTGATTTACACTAATATTAACCAGAAACGCTTGACAATCGTCGCTCCCGCAGCCTAATCTAGCACTCGAAGGCAAGGAGTGCTAATTGCCCGCGCCCGAAGGATCTACTCTGCTCCATCGAATCGGATCCATCCGCTAGTATCGCAACGCAAATCGTTAAGAATGAAGGAGAAATGTATTATGGCAAATGCAAAATCTTCTGTAGCCACGTCTCTGACGCCGCTACATGATCGTGTAGTCGTCCGTCGCATCGAAGAAGGCGAAACCGTTCGTGGTGGCATCATCATCCCCGACTCCGCCAAGGAAAAGCCCCAGGAAGGCGAAATTATCGCCGTCGGTAAAGGCAAATCGAACGATGAAGGCAAAGTTTTCCCCTTGGACGTCAAGGCCGGCGATCATGTCCTGTTCGGAAAGTATTCCGGAACGGAAATCAAAATCGATGGCGAAGATTTCCTCATCATGAGGGAAGAAGAAATTCTCGGCATTCTGCACAAGAAGTAAGCGCGGCCCCTCTGCCCCGCTTTTTTTTGTGCCCGGTTTCCGGACCCACACGTTCTATCAATTTCTCACCCGCCCCGGCGGACGACTGAAACATAAATCAGGAGAACCAGGATTATGGCAAAGCAAATTTTGCACGGAGAAGATTCGCGGCAGGCAATTCTGCGCGGCGTCAACACGCTGGCAGATGCTGTCAAGGTGACGCTCGGCCCCAAGGGTCGCAACGTCGTGATTGAAAAGAAATTCGGCTCCCCGACCATTACCAAGGACGGCGTAACCGTAGCCAAGGAAATTGAACTCAGCAATTCGCTGGAAAACATGGGCGCCCAGATGGTGCGCGAAGTTGCCTCCAAGACCTCTGACGTTGCCGGCGACGGCACCACCACCGCGACCGTTCTGGCCCAGGCCATCTATCGCGAAGGCGTCAAGACGGTGGCAGCAGGAGCCAACCCGATGGCCCTCAAGCGCGGCATCGACAAGGCTGTTGAGAAGATTGTCGGCAAGCGTGACAAGGACGGTGCGTTCGAGCACACCGGCGCTCTCGGCAAATTCTCTAAGCCCGTCTCCGGCGAAATGATTGCCCAGGTCGGCACCATCTCCGCCAATGGCGATCACGAAATCGGTTCCATCATCGCCCAGGCCATGGAGAAGGTTGGCAAGGACGGCGTCATCACGGTCGAAGAATCCAAGACCATGCAGACCCACCTCGAGACTGTCGACGGCATGCAGTTTGACCGCGGCTACCTCAGCCCTTACTTCGTCACCGATCCGGATCGCATGGAAGCGGCACTCGAAGACGCCTACATTCTGATCCACGAAAAGAAGATCAGCACCATGAAGGATCTGCTCCCCTTGCTGGAGCAGGTGGCCCGCAATGCCAAGCCGCTCGTCATCATCGCAGAAGATGTCGATGGTGAAGCGCTCGCAACCCTGGTCGTCAACAAGCTGCGTGGCACCCTCAGCGTGGCCGCCGTCAAGGCGCCTGGCTTCGGCGATCGCCGCAAAGCGATGCTGGAAGATATTGCCAAGCTGACCGGCGGACGCGCCATTACCGAAGACCTCGGCATCAAGCTCGAGAACGTCAAGCTTGAGGACCTGGGCCGCGCCAAGCGCGTCACCATCGACAAGGACAACACCACCATCGTCGACGGCGCCGGCAAGGCAGAGGACATTCAGGGCCGCGTCAAGGAAATCCGCAACCAGATCGACAAAACCACCTCCGACTACGACCGCGAGAAGCTGCAGGAGCGGTTGGCGAAATTGGTCGGCGGCGTCGCCGTCATCAAGGTCGGTGCAGCTACCGAAACCGAGATGAAGGAAAAGAAAGCGCGCGTGGAAGATGCCATGCATGCAACCCGCGCCGCTGTCGAAGAAGGCATTGTCCCGGGCGGCGGTGTCGCCCTGGTTCGCAGTGCCAAGGCTGTCGAGGAGCTGATCGCCACTCTGGAAGGCGATGAGAAGATCGGTGCTCAGATCATCCGCCGCGCTATCGAAGAGCCACTCCGTCTGATCGTCGGCAACGCCGGCGAAGAGGGTGCCGTGGTCATCGGCAAGGTCCTCGAAAACAAGGAAGCCCACTACGGCTACAACGCCGCGACCAACAAGTTCGAAGACCTGGTGAAAGCCGGCGTCATCGATCCCACGAAGGTCACACGCACCGCACTGCAGAATGCCGCCTCCATCGCCGGCCTGATGCTGACCACTGAAGCCATGGTGGCCGACATCCCGGAGAAGAAG
>CAWGCV010000018.1:0-39588 GCA_963821145.1 uncultured Acidobacteriota bacterium | reverse complement strand
ACCACCGCGCCCATGCGCGAGTTCGAATCCTGGCATCTTATGAGATTCATCATTCTTGGAGTTTGGTTTTAATGAACGTCATCGCCATTTTGCGGGAAACCCGGAAAGACCTGCAATCCACTGCGATGTCCAGTTCCGACCCGGCGGACCGCTCTGCGGCTCGCCATCGTCGTGCCGCCGTGACTGGAATCACCTCCGGAATCTCTCGCGCCGTACGCATTGGCGTCACCTTGATCACCATACCTCTGACGCTGCACTATCTCGGCAACGAGCGTTTTGGCCTGTGGATGACCATCAGTTCCGTGTTAGCGATGGCTGGCTTCGCGGATTTTGGAGTCGGAAACGGCGTTCTGAATACCGTCTCGACAGCTTACGGGAAAGATGATTGGGATGGTATACGGCAGGCAATCTCCAGCGGATTTGCTGTCTTGACCCTGATAGGCGCGGCAATATTGGCGATCTTCCTGGCGATTTACCGGTTCGTCGACTGGGGCAATCTGTTTCGCGCTACCACCTCCACTGCCCGTGCCGAAGCCGGGCCGGCAATGCTGGTATTCATGGTCTGCTTCGCTCTAAATGTTCCGCTGGATGTAGTACAACGCACTCAACTCGGCCTGCAGCAGGGATTCCTGACAAATTTCTGGGAAATCTTTTCCAGCATTCTTATCCTTATAGGAATTCTGGGCGTGGTTCATTTTCACCTCAGCTTGACGGCGCTGGTGGTGGCTTTTGCCGGCGCGCCCGTGTTGGGAACCTGGTTGAACGCGGCCTTCTTCTTCGGCAGGAGTCGGCGAGATTTGCTTCCGAAGTGGAGTCTGGTATCTCGCACCGTCATCGAGAAGATTGCCAGCCTGGGTGGACTCTTCTTTCTTCTCCAGTTGGTGGTCGCCATCTCGTACTCCGCCGACAATTTCATCATCGCTCGAATCTTGGGCGTCGCGGATGTCACCGTCTTTTCTATCCCGCAGCGAATGTTTGCCGTGATCGCGACCATCGTAACCATGTTGATGATGCCTCTTTGGCCAGCCTATGCGGAGGCCATCTCGCGCGGAGACATGCATTGGGTTCGCCACACTCTTTCACGCACCCTTCTCGGCGTGTTTGCGTTCACCACCGTCGTTTCAGGTTTGCTGCTCTTGTTCGCGAACAAGCTGCTTCTCTGGTGGGTTGGCCCCAACATTCATCCCTCGTTCGCCCTTATGTTGGGATTGGCGGTATGGGCCGTCCTGAGTAACTGTGGGAACACGCTTGCGATGTTCTTGAACGGGGCTGGCATCCTGAAATTTCAGGTAGGCATTGCCGCCATCTTCGGAATCGGTTGCTTAGTGGTGAAGATTCTGCTGACCCAACTCTATGGCGTCGCAGGGGTACCGTGGGCCACCATCGTTACGTATATTCTTTTCGCAGCTCTACCCTACGCATGGTACGTCCCTCGAGTCATGAAGCGGATGAAATTTAAAACAGTGTCTACGGATCCGGTTGTGTCGGCTATGGTTGATGGCTAACCATCAGCACTCGAACCTAGAGCGATCATGAAAATTTGCTACGATTACAAAATATTTTCAACACAGAAGTATGGTGGTATTTCGCGTTATTTCGTGGAACTGGCGTCCCGGATCAACCTCTATCCGGGAACCGAGGTGCGAGTAGTCTCGCCGTTGTATCGGAGTCGCTTCCTACAGGTAAGAAAAAAAGATATACCCGTTCGGGGTCTTCACTCTGAGCTGTTGGCGCCACGAACAAGGACAGTGGGAAGAATCAATCCCATCGGATCCTATATTTTCTCCGCAATCTATAAGCCCGATATCGTTCATGAGACCTATTACGCGCGGCATCGGACCTCCATCGCCTCGGCGAAAACAGTTGTTACGGTTCATGACACAATCGAGGAACTGTTTCCCGAATATTTTCCTGGAAGCAAGAAGACAATCGACGAAAGGAAAGCAGTGTACAGTCGTGTCAACCACATCATCTGCATATCGGAGAACACTCGCCGAGATTTACTCAGGCTGTACGAGATCGATCCTGAGAAAGTGAGTGTGGTTTATCACGGGTCGTCACTAAACCCGCCAGCGGAGCGGCCTGTCAGAAATGTGGAGCCTTTCTTTCTCTATGTCGGCGAACGGGCTGGATACAAGAATTTTTTCGGCCTTGTAGAGGCTTTCGCTCAATCGCAACTGTGTAAGACCCATCAGCTTGTATGTTTTGGCGGCGGTCCGTTGCGCGCAAACGAGTACAAGCGAATTGAACAATTCGGTGTGCCATGGAACCGCGTTCTCTCCGTCACCGGAGATGATGCCAAGTTAGCCAGTTATTACGCTACAGCGGAGGCCTTTGTCTATCCATCGATCTATGAAGGATTCGGAATTCCCGTGCTGGAAGCAATGCAATGCGATTGCCCCGTGCTTTGTAGCAACTCAAGTTCAATACCGGAAGTCGCTGGCGACGCAGCGATGTATTTCGATGCGCGAGACATTCAGCAGATGGCGGTTGCACTACAAAAGATGGTCCAATCGCCCGAGGAAAGGCTCTTGCTCATTTCAAAGGGTAAAGAGCGGGTCAAACAATTCTCCTGGGACATATGTGCGCAACAAACATACTCAGTTTACGAAAAGGCTTTGGCAAAGCGCTAACCGCACTTGGGATCGGGTCGCCGATGACAGTGAAATCCTTCTGGCAGCAATGGAGGCAATGAATTGATTTCCAGTGCTATTTATGAGGGCATTTTGAATGGCAATCCGTTGACGAAGAGGCTTTGCATCGTGGTGCGCCGGATAATGGTAAAACTCGATGCTGACATCCTTTGCTCGATGAGAGTGCATGGCCGCACGGTGACAATGCCTTTATCTCATGCCCTACCCATATATTTGAAAGATTTTCCTTTCTACGATCGGCTTCTTGGCCGATTAGCGCAATTTATTCGCGCGGAATTGGGTTCGATTCAGTGCATGGACGTCGGTGCGAACGTCGGAGACACAATCGCCGCCCTCAAGGAGCCCTTTGTGCGGGAAAAACCGGTCGGCGCAGATGTATTCCTGGCGATTGAACCGAATCCAAGATTTGCGAAATGCTTAAGGTCAAATTGGGGAGGAGACAACAGCGTCGTTATCCTGCCCTACATATGTTCGTCATCGGAGGGGAATACTTCGGCTCGCATTAGCGAAAACGACGGAACCGCGACCATTAATTTGACGGGAAAGGAATCCGGAGGGCGGCCTGACGGATTTGCCAAGCGAACTATTGATTCAATTGTCAGAGAATACAGCGAATACGGCGTTTTCAACCTTCTCAAAATCGACACGGATGGCCACGATTTTGAAGTCCTCGGCGGCGCACGACAGTTTATTGCCGATTCGATGCCCTTTCTTTACTTCGAAGTCGATGCGTTCTCAAATCCTCGTTTCCTTGAAGACTGTCTGGATACGCTGGAATTTCTCCGCACGGCTGGCTATTCGAAGCTTTTTGTCTACGACAACTTCGGAAGTCTGATGGGATTGTTCGAGACTTCCGATATCCGTTCCCTAAAAAGGCTACTGTTTTATAAGTTAACCAAGCAGCATTATTACTTTGACTTTCTCCTGATGAAGGACCGTTTTGTAGAAGAGTTTTATCAGCGAGAGATTGCGTATTTCGTAAATGCGCTTACGGATTCGCGGCTTTCTCAAGCGGTGTGACGCGGAGTCCTATTCCAATTCGATATATCGGGACTGGTAGTGCCCAAGACAGGCCATCTATAGGAGTACGATGATGTTATTTTCTTTTTTAGAGAGATATTCGGCGCGTTTGCGAACCATTGAACGGCGCTGGAATCGAACGCAGGAGGCTCTGGGAAGAATTGAGGCTCGCCAGTTAAGTGATCTCAAGCCTGATCAAATCCATGCCGCCGAGTTCAGTGTTTATTCACAGTGGGGCGAAGACGGCATCGTGCAGCATCTACTACACTACATCCCGATCTCCCAAAAGGTTTTTGTCGAATTTGGGGTCGAGAATTACACCGAGGCGAACACCCGATTTCTTCTGGTTAACGACAATTGGACCGGTGTGGTGATGGACGGAGCACGGCGCACATCGACTATATCAAGCAGGACGACATATCCTGGCGATTCAGCCTCAAGGCGCAACAAGCTTTTATTACCAGGGAGAACATCAACGGACCTCATTCGGGATAACGGTATTCACGGGGAAATTGGCCTGCTGTCGATTGATATTGACGGGAACGACTATTGGGTTTGGGAAGCGATCGATGTCGTGACGCCGGCGATTGTGATTGTGGAATACAACCACCGCTTCGGTTCAGAAAGAGCCGTTGCTGTACCCTACAGCGCAGATTTTCAAAGGTCCAATGCCCACCACTCGCTAACATCTACTACTGGCGCGTCGCTCGCGGCACTCTGCAGACTTGGCAACAGAAAAGGGTACGCTTTTGTGGGCTGCACGACGGCAGGCAACGACGCGTTTTTCGTACGCAGAGACCTAAACCTGATTCGATTCCAGAGCTCACGCCGGCGGCAGGATACGTCCAGGGGAAATTCCGTGAATCGCGGGATGAAAAGGGTAGACTGTCCTTCTTGGATAACTCGCAAGAGGCTGCGATTCTGGCGACGCTTCCCGTCGTGGAGATCACTTAGGGTCTCACCCTGGAAAATCTTCCATTCCCTCCGACTATGAAGCGATCAGCGGAGTCCCGCTAGGATGACGGCGAATCATGGATTTTGAGTGCATCGACGACAGGTTCAGCACCACTCGGAGATTGACGAGAACTCCGAAGGAACCCGATCCTTGTTTCCAACTGCCCAATCTTCCAGCCCCGAAACTCGTTGGTGGTCTGCGGACCCGGGGTCTCTATAAAGCCGAGGCTTCTGAGCCGATCGTCACCGTCATCACGATTGCGTACAACTGCGCCGCATATATCGAAGAGACGATGCTCAGCGTGCTGAATCAGAGCTATTCCAACGTCGAGTACATCGTAATCGACGGTGGTTCCACCGACGGAACGCTGGATGTCATTCGCAAATACGATCACGCCATCGACTACTGGATCAGCGAGCCGGATCGTGGCATTTATGACGCGCTCAATAAAGGAGTACGCGCATCCACGGGACAATGGCTGAATTGCATGAACGTCAAGGATGCCTTCGCCCGCCCCGACACAATCCAAATGGTTGCAGATCGATATCTGAATAGCGGTGCAAGATTTATTTACTCCGACGTTTTGTTAACTCCTTGCGACCCAAAGAACGGCAATTTGAGAATTCAGCTTTCAGACCATACAAGGAATCTGATAAACCACCAAGCCTCCATTTATCACAAGAACCTTCATTCAGAGCACGGCTTATATGTGGTGGCCAAGGGGATGACGATATCTGACTACCTGTTCTTTTGCCTCATCGACAAGAAGGATTTCCTGAAGGCGGATGAGGCGATCGCGAGGTATGACACAAGGGGCATCTCCCAGTCGAAGGCCGCGATGGAACAGATGTTCATTGTCGATCACTTGATAAACCGCATGCCTAGAAATGAATTCTTGTTTCGGTTTGTAATTGGCTACTACTACAGAGAAGTGAGAGCTTTTTGCAAGCGACTTTTCGCGTAGCCTCAATTTTCGAGCAACTTTTTGGCGGCGGTGGCGTCTGCATAAGTGGAGATATCTCTCGCATGAGGAGAGCTTTGTGACCGCGAAGAACTCTGATTCAACCCTGCTGTATCCTCCCCTGACCGGCGCGCGGAGTCGTCGCCTGGCACTCGGTGTCGCGTTGAGTGCCGCATGCTGGCTGGCCGTTGCAGCCTCAGCCCAGACGGCGCCCTCGTCCGCACCGCCTCCGCCTCCACCGCCTTCGGCAACCGCCTCAGCTGCGAACCCGGACCAGCGACCCGACAGCGCCATTGCAGAAGACATCAACACGAAATTGATGGCGTCCAACACCCTGCGTCCGCTGAACTTAGGAATCTGGGTGCACGACGGCACAGCCACGCTGACCGGCACCGTCCCTTCGCAGGAGTTGCGCACCGAAGCAGAAAATATGGTGAAGTCCGTGTCTGGCGTGCAGAATGTCGAAGACAAAATCACCATCGGCACCGCACCCGCCGCCGCCCCTGGATTTAACGGTCAGAGTGGTGAAGGTCAGAGCGCCGTCCATCCGGGCGACGCACAGGGCCCACCCCCTCCCCCTCAAGCCGGTTACGAGCAGAATGGAAACGAGAATGGGACGCCGCCCGCCGGGAATTACGGTGAACATCAACCCCCAGGCACGGTTACGGTTGCCCCTGGAACTCCCGCATATGTGATGGTGATGCAGCCCATCGACAGCAAACATACCAAGGTGGGAACTCCATTCCGTGGCATCCTGGTGCAGGATATTGTCGAGCAAAACGGCGTGATTGCGATTCCGCGCGGGGCCGATGTGACTGGTACGGTTGTGGATGCCCGCGGCCCTGGCAAGCTGAAGGGAAAGCCACACCTGGCACTGCAATTGACCGGTGTTAATTTCTCAAGCACCACCTATCCACTCGTCAGTCAGATCTGGGCTCGCGGTGGACCCGGAAAGGGCGGACAGTCGGCGGCGAATATCGGCGGTAGCGCCGCGGCTGGAGCCATCATTGGCGGAGCCGTTGGCGGCGGACCGACGGCGTTGCTGGGCGGTTTGCTGGGAGGTCTCGGCGGAGCAGGACTTTCTTCCTTATCTTCCGGCCCTCAGCTCTACATTCCACCGGAGTCGGTCCTAACGTTCTATCTGAGTGCGCCGGTTACAGTTCACGTGCCGACCATCGGCGAGATTCAACAACTTGCGTCGCGTGTTCCTCCGTCTGCCTACGGTCATCCCGCATATGGGAGAGGCTATCCACCTCCGCCCGGGTATTATCCGCCTCCTCGCCCGGTGTATTATCCTCCGCCCGGCGCTCCTCCGGGAGGGTACCCGTATTGAGTCAGTTTCGTGTTGTGTTGTTCCCGCGCCGCTTCCTCCAGGGGAAGCGGCCGTGCATTTATACTGAAAGGAACCATGTCCCCCGCGAAATTCAGGGACCTGAGTCAATCCCGTCCGGGGCAATGCTCCGGGTGTAAGGTCGTTGCCCGCTCATGATTCGTTTTCTTCAGCAAGACAGCCGCTTGGTCAAGGGCATTTTTATTGCACTCATTTCCATCACAGCCATATTGATGGTGATCACGCTTGTTCCCGGCATCTTTCAGGACGCCGCTTCCACCGGCGACACCTATGCCATCGTCCACAGCGACAGCATCTTTGGCCGCATGCTTGGCGACTCGACCGATGTGCACCTGACCCAGGTCCAGCAAGTCGCGCAGCGCATGCAGCAGCAGAATCACTATCCGGACTTCGTTTTACCGTTTCTAATGCAGCGCGCCGGACAGGCCCTGGTGGAGCGAGCCGTATTGGTGCAGGAAGCCGGACGCATGGGTTTGACCGTGACCGACTCCGACGTGCAGAACGAGTTAATGCACGGCCCCTTTGCTCCCGCGCTTTTTCCTGGCGGCAAGTTTATCGGCGAAGAGCGCTATGACGATTTCGTCCAGAACAACTTCAACATGTCGCGTACGGATTTTGAGCAGCAGTTGAAGGAAGAAATCCTGATCAATCGCCTGGAGGCATTCATCACCGGTGGGTTGACGGTGCCCAACTCGACCGTTCGTTCCGAGTATCTGAAGCAGGCGACCAAGGTGAAGTTTCAATATGCCGTGCTATCGGATGCCGAATTGCGCAAGCAAATTACGCCGTCGGATGCCGAGCTGAAGACTTTCTTCCAGCAGAATGCCGCGCGTTACCGCACGGCGATTCCTGAGACACGCAAGGTGCAGTATGTTTCTTTCGCGCTCAACCAGGTTCCTGGCGGAGTGCCTCAAGTGAGCGGCGCGGACGTGCAGCAGTATTACAACGACCATCATCAACAGTTCCAGGTGCCGGAAGAAGTTCGGGTGCGGCACATCCTGATTAAGGTTCCCACCAACGCCAATGCGCAGGTGGTCGCGGCTGCCAAGGCGAAGGCGGAAGACATTCTGAAGCAGTTGAAGGCCGGCGGAAACTTTGCTGACCTCGCCAAGAAGTACTCCGACGATCCAGGCAGCAAAACCCAGGGCGGAGAACTGGGATTCATCCAGCATGGCGCTACTGTGCCGGCGTTTGATCAGACCGCTTTCTCGCTGCAGCCAGGTCAACTGTCTTCTGTGATCCGCACGCAATTCGGCTTTCACATTTTGCAGGTGGAAGAAAAACAACCCGCCCATCTAAAGCCAGTGGATGAAGTTCACGATCTGATTCTGGCTAATTTGACCCAGCAGGCACAGGCCAAGGCTGCCCAGGAGTATGCGGCCAAGCTGCAAGCGCAAGCGGCGCAGGTTGGGCTGCAAAAGATGGCGGATCAGAACCACCTGCAGATCGTTACCACCGATCCGCTGCAGCAGAGCGGTGTAGTTCCAGGTTTGGCTGATGGCACGCAATTGCTGAAAGGCGCGTTCACCACCAAGCCCGGCGCAGCCCCGCAGAGTGCCTCCACCGGAGAAGGCTACGCGATCTATCAAGTGCTGAATGTTGTGCCCGCCCACGCGCCTACGTTCGATGCCTATAAGGCGCATATCCTGGAAGATTTCCGCGACCAGCAAATCGCATCCTTGCTGCATAACCGCACGCAGCAGTTAGCCGTCAAGGCGCGTGAAGACGGCCTGGAGAAAGCTGCCAAAGAAGTAGGCGCAACCGTGCTGACCAGCGATCTGGTCGACGGCAGCGGTCAGGTTCCTCAGCTTGGGGACATGTCCACCCAGGGAGCGGTCGCCTTTACACTGCAGCCTGGCCAGATCAGCGGGCCAATCTACACCGAGCGTAGCGGCGTCGTGCTGAAGCTTCTCGACAAGCAAGCGCCGACGGAAGCTCAGATCCAGCAGAACATGGACAGCACCCGAGACAAACTGGTGCAGCAGCGCCGTGAAACCGCATTCTCCGTCTTTGCCACCTCACTGGAGCAGCGCTTTATTCAGCGCGGCTTGATCCATTACAACAAGAAGGCGCTCGCCGGAACCCAGTCGGGCATGTAGTCATTACTTGCGGAAAATAAATTTTGCAGGGCGGAGGGTGTGGTTCGCCCTCCGTGTGCGTCTTATAGGTAGGCGAGTTTTCGCGAAGGCATTGTGGGCCTTTCGACGTCCTAATACGGAGAAGCAATGCTTACCGAACGCGCTTCCGGCGTCCTTCTACATCTGTCTTCTCTGCCTTCTCGCGGCGGCATTGGCGACTTGGGACCCGCAGCGTACGGGTTCGCAGATTTTTTAGCAGCTTCCAAACAACAATATTGGCAGGTGCTGCCGCTCAGCCCCACCGGATTCGGCAATTCTCCGTACTCCGCCCTGTCAGCCTTCGCGGGCAATCCCTTATTCATCAGCATTGAAAAACTGGTCGAAGATGGCTGGCTTCCGGGCGATTGTTTGTGTAGTCTACCGAGCGCCGAGGGTCACGCGGATTTTGAGCAGGCTTCGGCCTGTAAGGGACCGTTGCTGGAGCAGGCCGCTGCGAACTTTCTTGACCGGGCATCGAAAGAGGCTCGTGACCGCTTTGACCGTTTCTGTGCCGACAACCAGCAATGGCTGGAAGGCTACGCCAGTTTCACGATTCTAAGGGCCATGTTCAAAGGTTCCATCTGGTCCGCATGGCCAGCCGAATATGTGCATCGTGTGCCAGAAACCATGGAGAAGTTTCGCGCCGTGCATGAACGCGAGCGAAGTGTCCAGAAAGTCATCCAATTCTTCTTTCAGGAACAATGGATGCAGTTGCGCGCCTATTGTGCCGAGCGGAAGATTCGCTTCATTGGCGACATGGCAATCTTCGTCAATTACGACAGCGCAGCGGTCTGGATGCGGCCGGAAATCTTTGAGCTGGACGAGAACAAAAATTCCCTCCATGTGGCAGGCGTTCCGCCGGATTACTTTAGCCCGACCGGGCAGCGATGGGGCAATCCTCTCTATCGTTGGGATGTACTCTCCAGCACGAATTTCGATTGGTGGGTGGCGCGTTTTCGCCGTGCGCTGGCTTTATGTGACCTGCTGCGGCTCGATCACTTTCGTGGCTTTGAATCCTACTGGGCCATTCCCGCAGAAGATCAGACGGCCATCCGCGGCCGCTGGATGAAAGCGCTGGGTACCGAACTTTTCTCGCATCTCTACAAGGAACTCGGGGATTTACCCCTGATTGCGGAAGACCTGGGCGTCATTACGCCCGAGGTGGAGCGCATGCGAAAAAGCTTCGGCATGCCGGGCATGCGAGTGATGCAATTTGGTTTCAGCGATCGCGGCGCTCATCTGCATCTGCCTCATCGCTGCGAAGAGAACATGGTCATTTACACCGGTACGCACGACAACAACACCACGCTGGGTTGGTGGCATCAGACCAACGAAACCGAGCGGGCCGCGATCGCCGCCTACATTCATCCCGGGGACGACGGAATTGTGTGGGCCATGATGCGCAGCGCCGCCGCGTCGGTCGCCCGGCTTTGCCTCTTCCCCATGCAAGATGTGCTGCAACTGGATAGCGAGGCCCGCATGAATACACCGGCGCAGCCGGAAGGAAATTGGGCCTGGCGTTACCGGCAGGATGCCTTGCAGCCGTGGATCACGGAAAAGCTAGTGGCTCTGACGGAGGTGACGGATCGCGATGGCTGGATCGATCCCACCCTTGCTGCCGATGCGGAATCTCTGGCTGAACCCGTCGCCAATGCATCTGGCGAATCCACGTAGTTTCTGACCGAATCGGCGCGAACCGGTTCTTCAAATTGAACGGCAGGGATACGATGTTGATTTCCTCGCCACCCAGGTTTCAGTCCGCACCGCACTGCGCGCACAGCTTACAATAAAACCATCCACCCTTTACTAGGAGAAACGATGCCCCTCACTGGAGAAGCCATCCGCATGATGAATTACGCCGACGATATCGGCACCACGCTGCGTCGCCTGCTGGTAGTACTGCCCTCGTTGCCGCCAGAGGAAAGGAAGCGGGTTCGCGATTACATGATGCAGGTCGAGCCCACTGTGGCGGACGTACTCGCTGCCCTCGAAGACAAAAAGTAGCTGCGACAAGGCGAGCGGTTCAATGCGCGGCCCCGGCTGGCGGCACATACGGGTGTTGTAGAGAATCGCTCGCCAGCGTGACAGCGCCAGAAGTATCGTCGTGGGTTTCAATCGCTTCACGATACTCATTGATGGCGCGGTCGCGCTGTCCGGAAGCATCGAAGATTCTTCCCAGCTGCACGTCACTCCACACCTCAATCCATTTGGGAACGCCATCGCCGCTCAATGCAGCTCGAAATGCGTCCTCCGCGGCTTGATAATTCCGTTGCCGGAAATAGATTTCTCCCAGTCGATAGCTGGCGAGTGAACTGGTGGCGTCGAGAGCCAGCGCAGCGCGATATTCCGCGATTGCCCCCGCAGTGTCGTTCGCAGCCGCCTTTGCCATCCCGCGCAGGATGTGAACTCGCACTTGCAACATGTCGCTATTTCTCAGCAACCAGCGTTGTGGATCGAGCGAAATCTTACGCGGAATCCCAAATGTATCGATGGTGAACTGGGTCTGCGGTCCCATCACCTCCACCCGCTTGGTGACCGTCTTGCCCTCTGTCTCCACCTGCACTTCAACCGGCATCTGGAACAGGTCCAGGTCCTCGTCAATTTCGCCTACGGTTCGAAATCCCTGATTATTGCCCAGCCGATAGAGCGTCCACTTATCTTGCAATGTCGGCGCGCCGGTGTCATCGAGCCATTGGGTGAAAAACGGACGCAGATTTTGGTGGCCTTCCGCTTCGGCAATCTGTTCAAACTTTGCGGAGGAGATGGATTTGTCCGGCTGCGAAAGAACTTCGTGCAGCGTCTGCTGGAAGGCTGCATCGCCGATCTGCCATCGCAGCATGCGCAGAATCATCGCGCCTTTGTCGTAGGTCATCGCCTCAAACTCACGCGAAAATTCTGGGTAGCGTGCCACATTGGACAAGGGGACATTGTTGAACGCGAGCGCACTGGCGGAAACATTCAGGATTGCGTCGGCAGCAATTGCTGGCGTCGCCGTGCGACTCAAGTATTCGAGCTCGGCATAGCGACACATCCCGTTCGTGATCCATGCATCGCTTGGCAATGCCGGGCTGACATCTTGTCCCCACCATTGATGAGCGATCGTGTTCACGAGTAGCCGGGCGTAGTCCGCCGATTCGAGTTGCTTTCCTGCAATCGCTGCAATCTCCGGCGCCGGAGTGGCGGGAAGCGTATCGTTCGGCAACTCGACAATGTTCAATTCAGCGGTCTGTGTTGGGCCAAATTGCGATGCGAGATCTCCATATCGCTTTGCGGCGGTCGCAGCAATCTCCTGTGCGGAGGGTTGCGCCGTATCGCCCTTCGAATTCAAACCTTGTTGGATGAGATAGACCCGGATGTGTGAGCCAGAGGATACCTCCGCCGGTGGTTGAAACTTTCCAGCGATCACGGTTCCCGGAAAACCCGGGTGCGGCCAGTTGAAGTCGAAGACGGTATCTCCATCTGCATCCGTATGCGGCGATCCGCCGGAACCGCTGGCCACCACTTGATCGCCGGTCGGAACATGCACGTGGATCTCGGCTGCGAAACGCTGCGTGCCATCACCGATCACCGGAAACCAATCCGCACGATAGAGAAGATAGCTTACCGGCTCCCCAATCGAAGCCAGCCGAGGCACCCCGACGGACGTCGCATCGACCACTCCGCTATAGGTAAACGTCCACGCAACATCGCTGCTCGAGACGAGGGGACCGGCAGGGGTGACGGTAATCTCGCCGCTCGCCCGCTTTGCGCTAAGATTTTTGCCGACACCATCGGTCACGCTGTCAAGGTGCAACGCTGGGTTCAATTGGAAATCAACTGTCGCCAGGTTTTGCGAGGTCGTGAAGTCCACCCGCGTCTTCGCGGAGAGGGAATGATGCGCCGGATCGAGATTCAAATCAATCGAGTAGCCCCGAATTTGAACGCCAGTCTTCGCCGCTGCTGGTTGCGCAGATCGTGCGGTCGCGACTTGCAATAGAAACCCGCAGAGAAGTACGGCCATCCTCGGCGAGAAACGCAGTCGAGATTTCCATACTCTCGGCAAGGTTCTCATCCAGGCATATCCGCCGTGTTCGGCTCTGTCGTCACCGCCGAATGCTCGATCTCCCCTCGGTCCAGAAAATCCACAACCCATGCGGCGGTACGGTCGATGGCCGTAGGCTCTGGAACGGACCGGGAGGCAATTTCCTCGGGAGTCTGGATCATGTTGACTGCGGAAAATTGGGCAGCGGTCGATTCCCAGTGGAGCGCCGTTCGCACGCCCTTCAACTCATCAATCATCTGCGACCTATAGCCAGTTTCTTCGAGTAATGGTTGAAGTGTGCGCACGATGTTTTCTGGCGTGAAATCATCCTGAATCAGCTCTGGGACAATGCGATCTTCTGCGATCAGATTCACCATGGCCACATGCGGCAAATCGACCAGCCGGCTCGCAACCGCATAGCTGAAATCCGACAGCCGATAGACCGCGATGAACGGATTGCCGATCAACGCTGCCTCCACCGTTGCCGTACCGCTGGCCACAACGCTGGCACGCGCATGGAACAGAGCGGCTCGTGCATCGTCGACCACGTGGATCGGAAGATCAATTCCGGGAGTTTTGCTTTGACACTCTGCGACCATGCGTCGCACCCATTCCGGATCGAGCGTGGCAGCAGCGGGCAAAAGAAACTCATAGGACGCACCCAGCAGACTTGCCGCCGCGGCCATCACCGGAAGATTGTGCCGCAATTCCTTGCCGCGGCTGCCGGGCAGCAACGCGATCCATTCTTTGGCCGGATCCAGCTTGTACCGGCTGGCGTATTCCTTGCGCGAAATTGTCGGCAGCGGTAGATCGGCCAGCGGATGGCCGACAAATTCCGCGTCGACGCCATGGTCACGGTAGTATTTTTCCTCAAACGGAAAGATCACGAGCATCTTGCTTACCCGCTCGCGCACCCATCGCACCCGATATTGTTTCCATGCCCAAAGCTGCGGGCTGACAAAATACAGCACCGGAATGCCGGACCGTTTCAGTTCCTTCGCCAGACGAAAATTCACGTCAGGGAAGTCGATCAACACCGCCAGGTCCGGCTTGCGGGCGCGAATGCTCTGCACCAGCCGGCGATACTCCTTGTAGATCCGCGGCATGTGCCGCAGGACCTCCGTAATGCCCATCACCGCGATGTCTTCCGCGCGGACGATGCGTTCGCATCCCGCGGCTTCCATCGCCGTTCCACCCAGGCCAAAAAATTCAGCATCCGGCCGCAGCGCACGCACCGCTTCGATCAGCATGGCGCCATAGCGTTCTCCGCTGGCCTCACCCGCGGAGACAAATATTTGTGGTGTTGAAGGCATGGCGGGTTCGGTCAGTCGCCGGTGACAGCAAGTGGATCGCTGGAACGAATGACTCCTTCTGGAATCTCCTGGTCCTTATATTGCAAGCGGTAAAGCTTCCAATATAGTCCCCGCTGCGCCAGCAGTTCCTGGTGGGTGCCAATCTCGCGCAACTGCCCCTTGTGCATCACCAGAATCCGATTCGCCGTCTGGATCGTCGACAGACGATGCGCCACAATTACCGACGTGCGCCCCGTGACCAGCCGAGTGAGCGCCGACCGCACTCGCAGTTCAGTTTCTGTGTCCACGCTGGAAGTAGCCTCGTCCAGAATGAGAATCCGCGGGTTGTGCGCCAAGGCGCGCGCAAAATTGATTAGCTGCTTTTGTCCGGTAGAAAGCGTGCTGCCGCCTTCCCGCACTGGTTCCTGGAACCCGCCCGGCAGCGATCGAATGTAATCGCCAACGTTTACCTGGTCGGCGGCGCTTTCAATTTCTTCTTCCGTAATGCGCTCCGTGCCCAGGCGAATATTGCTGGTGACTGTCCCTGTGAACAAGACTGGATCCTGCAGCACCACCGCAAACCGCCGCCGAAGTTCCTGCACATCCCAGTCACGGACGTCGACACCTTCTACCAGGATCGCCCCGCGCTGCACATCGTAAAACCGCATCATCAGGCTGCTCAGCGTGGTCTTGCCCGCGCCTGTATGGCCGACAATCGCTGCCGTCTCACCCGGCTCAAACGTAAAGCTCACATCGCGCAGCACCCATTCCACGTCTTCTTTTTCCGGGGTCGAACTGGTACGCAGACGCTCGCGCATGGCGTCATCCAGTCGCTGATAGGTGAACCACACGTTGCGGAATTCAATCTGGCCGGAACCATCGCCGACGGCCGGCATCGCCGGCGAGACAATTTCCGGCGGCGTATCCAGCAGCTTGAAGATGCGTTCGCTGGCCGCCATCGCCGCTTGCAGAATGTTGTATTTGTCGCTCAGATCCTGAATCGGCCGGAAGAAGCGCTGCGAATACTGGATGAAGGCCACCAACACTCCCAGCGTGACCACGCCCCGCAGCACCCCACCGCCGCCCATCCAGATGATGATCGCCACCGCAATCGAGCTGAGAATTTCGACCACCGGATAATACAGCGCATAGGCCATAATGGCGTCTTTGAAGGCCTTCATGTGCTGGCGATTCACCTTCTCGAAATCCTGGAACGCGCGCTCTTCGCGGTTGAATAGCTGCACCACGCTCATCCCGCTGACATGCTCTTGCAGGTAAGAATTAATCCGGGCAATGGCGGTACGAATGCGCCGGTACGACTCGCGAACAAATTTGCGAAAGATCTGGGTCGCAATCATGATGAGGGGGATGACGGAGAAAGCCAGCAGCGCCAGCCACCAGTTCATCCGCAGCATCACAAACACAATGCCGGCGAGCACTAGCACATCCTCAAAAATCGACACCACGCCGGAGGTGAACATTTCGTTCAGCGCGTCCACGTCATAAGTTACCCGCGTCACCAGCCGCCCGGTCGGGTTGCGATCGAAAAACGCGACGTGCATGCGCTGGATGTGGCGGAAGATCTGGCTGCGCAGGTCATACATCACCTTCTGCCCAGTCCATTGCATCAGGTATGTCTGGACGAATGCCAGCACATAAATAAACACCAGCGAGCCAAAGTAAATTCCGGCAATCTGCGTGATGCCCGTCATCGGGTTGTGGCTCAGATGGCGGGTCCAGAAGGAGCTTTTCGTTGCTGCCGACCGCGTCATGTACAGGTCAACGGCCACCTTGGTCAGGTAGGGTCCCAGCACATCGGCGAGGGCTGTAAAAAGGATGGCAACCAGCGAGATGCCGACCTGCAACTTGTACGGCTTCAAATAGACCAGCAACCGCCGCATCAGGCGACTGTCGTAAGCCTTGCCGATAACGTCGTCGTCTTGCTGCTGGGTGCTCTGTTTGGGGTCTGCCATGCGACACTGCTATTGTACGAAGTTTCCGTCCATTCTCTGTACACGCAAATTACGATGCCTGTGAAGCTCTCGATGAGAACGCAACCCAAGTCGATGCAAAATCTTGCGCCCTCGCTTGGGATTTATGTGTCGATTCCGTTTTGCCGCGCCAAATGCAGCTACTGCAACTTCGCCTCCAAAGTGTACGGTGCGGATCGCATGGCCGCGTATGTTGAAAAATTGACGGCGGAGATTCGTGAAGTTCCGGAACGGGTGGCAGCGTGGGGAAGCGACCTACCGGCGCACGTCGACTCAATTTACTTCGGTGGTGGCACTCCTAGCCTATTAAGCATCAATCAATTAAAAGAAATAGTTAATGCAATAAGAGAAGTATTTTTCGTCGAAGATTCGGCAGAAATTACGCTGGAATGCGCTCCGGGCCAGTTGAGCGACGAACTGCTGCAGGCCCTTCCCGGATTTGGCTTCAACCGCGTCAGTCTCGGCGTGCAATCGTTTGTGGATCACGAAGCATCGGCTGTGGGGCGCGCGCACACGCGAGTCATTACGCTTCGCGAGATCGATCGCCTTCGTGCCGCCGGCATCGACGACATCAACGTTGACTTGATTGCCGGCCTGCCCCACCAGACGAGGCAGAGCTGGAGAGTTTCGCTCGATGAAGCCGTTGCGACCGGCGTTCCTCACCTCAGCGTCTATATGCTCGACGTGGATGAAGACTCCCGGCTGGGCAGGGAAATCATCGCTGGAGGCACACGCTACGGGGTTGGCCTGGTGCCGAATGAGCAGACCATCGCCGACATGTATACCGAAGCCGTGGAGCGGTTCGACGCGGCTGGAATCGCGCAGTATGAGATTTCGAACTTTGCCCGCGTGGGCCATCGATCGCGCCACAATCTGAAATATTGGACACGCCAGCCGTACCTCGGCTTCGGGCTCGATGCTCATTCATTCTTGCCGACACCGACTGGAGAAGCGATTCGTGTTGCCACCACCGACGATTTGCCAACCTATTTGGACTCGAACATCGCCGAAGATGACCGGGGAACAATCACGCCCGTATCTCCGGCGGAAGCGCTGGAAGAAGCCTGGTTCCTGGGCCTGCGACTCAACGACGGCGTCTCTCTTGACCGGATATCGTCGCGCAGTTTGGATCGGCGACGATTGCAGCCTATCAGCCGATTCTCAACGAGGCGCGGGAGCAAGGCCTGATCGAATACGATGAGCATCGAGCGCGGCTAACCCAGCAGGGGCGACTCTTCGCCAATGATGTGTTTCAAAGATTTCTCGGCGTCGTCCGTTCCGACGAGACCGCCGCAATTCTAATCCAAGAGCAAGGAGTGTTGGCATGAGCGTTGAAATTGCTGAAACACCAGCAACCACTTCGTCGAAAGCTGTCGGTGCAATTGATCTGCGTAGCGACACCGTGACCAAGCCAACTCCGGCGATGCGTGCCGCCATGGCCGCTGCCGAAGTTGGTGACGATGTCTATGGCGAAGATCCTACCGTCAACCGGCTGGAGCAGCGCGCCGCGGAGATTTTCGAGCGCGAGGCAGCAGTGTTTGTCCCCACCGGGACCATGGGCAATCAGGTCGCGATCCGCCTGCACACGCATCACGGTCAGGAAGTGATCTGCGAGGCGCGCTCGCACGTGGTGGAATGGGAAATGGCGATGATCTCGGCCTTTTCCGGATGCATGCCTCGGACCATCGTCGGAACCCGCGGCGTGCTGACCTGGAAACAGATTCAGGCGGCAATTGCCCCCAACCTCTATTACCGCGCGCAAACCGGCTTGATCACTCTGGAAAATACGCACAACATGGCCGGCGGCACGGTGACGCCGCTGCCGGTACTGGAAGAAATTTGGGCGGGCGCGAAAGATGCCGGTCTGCCAACGCATCTGGACGGTGCGCGGATTTTCAACGCGGCCACCTACCTCAATGTTGGAGTGGTGGAGCTGACGCGCGGCTTCGACACGGTGATGTTCTGCCTCTCGAAAGGACTGTGCGCTCCGGTGGGCTCCATGTTGGTTGGCTCTAAGAAACTGATGCATCGGGCAAGAATCATCCGCAAGTCGCTGGGCGGCGGGATGCGGCAGGTCGGCGTGCTGGCGGCGGCAGGTTTAATCTCACTCGACACCATGACCAGGCGCCTGGACGAAGACCATTGCAACGCGCGCATACTGGCCGAGTCGCTGGCCAGGATCCCAGGCCTGACGATTGACCTGGAAAGTGTCCAGACAAATATTGTTCGCTTCCAACTGAATGGTGGCAAGCTCGCTTCCGGCCTGGTGGCGGGACTAAAAAAGCGAGGCATTCTTGTCAGCAGCACCGGCCCGGATGCGATTCGCCTGGTGACCCACCACGACGTGGATCGGGCCCAATGTGAGAAGGCTGCTGCGCAAATTGCCGAGGAACTGTCACAATAAAGCCAGCCGTCGGCGGCAATCGAACGCATTCACGCAATCGTCACACGGCATTCACGGTTCTTTTGCAGGAAATTCGCCTGACTGCGATACTCTTGCCTCGACGGAGGAGTAAGCGCACCATGGAAACTGCGGAAGAGTCAGCAGCAACAGTCGAGAGGACACCGGAATTGAGTCAGACGATTTTCGTTCTGGAAGACGACCAGGACATTTCCCGGTTGGTGCAGCATAGCCTGGAAATTGCCGGGTTCGCCGTACGAACCTTTGTAAGTCCGGCCGCCGTATTGACGGATGCCGAACGCAAAACTCCCGACCTCTTCGTCCTGGACATTATGGTCCCGGGTGGCGATGGGCTGGATCTTTGCCGGCGCATACGCAAAAGTCCTGCGCTGGCCGTTACGCCTGTGATTTTTCTGACGGCGAGAACCAGCGAAAGCGACCGCGTCCTTGGGTTGGAGCTAGGCGCCGACGACTACATCACCAAGCCCTTCTCCCCAAGAGAATTGGTTGCGCGAATCAAGGCGGTGTTGCGCCGGTTCGAGCGGCCGACCGCTCCCACCGCGCTCCACTTTGGGCAGGTCGAAATTGATGCCAGCGCCATGCAGTTAAAGGTGAATGGGGAACTGATGGCGACCACGGCAACGGAATTTCGGCTGTTGGAATATCTTGCTCGCCATCCCGGACGAGTCTTCAGCCGCGATCATCTGCTGGACGCGGTTTGGGGGGATGCGCGCTTTGTCACTCCCCGCTCGGTCGATGTGTATGTGCGGCGCATTCGCGAAAAAATTGAGTCGGATCCGGAGAATCCGCAGTATCTTAAAACCGTGCGCGGCGCCGGCTACCGCTTTGAGATGCCGAAGGACAGCCTCTAGAAGGCAGCTGCTTTAGCGAAGGGCTTTCAGCCAGGAGCTAAGGGCTAAAAGCGATCGGCAATGCGCTAAAGGCTAAAAGTTACATGAGGCAAAGAGTTTTTTTTAAGCTTCTCGCGGCGATGGTACTGGTGGTATTGGCAGCCGCCGCGATGCTCGACATTTCGCAGCAAAACATCCTGGAATCTTCCCTACAAGATCAACTGGTCCGGAGTTTAACCGAGAGCGCGCAGGCATTCGCGCAGCGCGTTGTGGTAAGTCCTGCAGTAACCCTGGGACCGATGGCACAGGAGGAAGCGCGCGCCGTGAATGCGCGTGTCACCCTCGTGAACAAAGACGGCAGTGTGATTGCCGACTACGCTGCCAATGGCGCCGATAGGGGCGCGACTACCCCCTCCACGCTTTCCATGAATAGCTCTGAGATGCGCGCCATTACGGTGCAGCATCGCGCCTTTGGAAGAGAAATCAATCAGGGCACGCTCTACGTGACGGCTCCGGCAGGCGGTTACATTGTGCGCCTCGGCTACCCGATGCATGATGTGTACGACACGCTGCATATGGTACGCCGCAGTCTGTTATGGGCCACATTGCTGGGATTGTTGCTGGCGATTTTATTAGCAGCTCTTCTGGCGCAGGCTGTATCTCGGCGCCTGGCGCGGATTGTCGATTTTGCGCATCGACTGGCACGCGGCGATTTTGGCGCACGGATTGTCGATAACGGTGTCGACGAAATTGCTGCCGTCGCGAACGCGCTGGACGCGACTGCGGCCCGCGTGGAAGCGGTCTTCCGCACCTTGCAGGATAGCCGCAAAGAAATGGAAACCGTCCTCGACAGTATGGAGGAAGCGGTGATCGCAGTCGACGCACAGAGCCGCGTCCATTGGTCGAACCGCGTGATGGAACGAATGATGGGTGGAACCGTAAAGCCCGGAAATGCACTGGTGCAAACGGTTCGCGATCCGGATTTATTGGCATGCGTTGAAAAGGCGTTGAGTCGCCGAATCACCGCGCACGTGCGCGCTCGCACCGTATTGCCCGGACGTATTTTCGATGTGAGCGCCGCCCCCATGCTGGGTGGCAGCGCTGTTGTGGTGCTGCACGACGTGACCGAAATTGACCGTGTGGAAAAAACACGCCGCGATTTTATTGCGAACGTCTCCCATGAGTTGCGCACGCCGCTGACTTCCATTTCCGGCTATGCAGAAACCATGCTGGAAGAGGATGACGCATTGCCGAACCAGGCGCGCGATTTTCTTTCGATCATCTGTCGCAATGCCGCGCGCATGACTCGCCTCACTGAAGATTTGCTGGCGCTGGCACGAATTGAGTCCGGAGAATACAAGTTGAATCGACGGCCCGTCGAGGCGGAGTTGCTGATCGACGAGGCCGCCGCCATTCTGACCGGTCTTTTGATGGATCGAAATGTGGTGCTGGAAAAAGGTGAGAGTACGCACCAGAAAGTCTTGGCGGATACAGACTCAATTCTGCAAGTGCTCTCGAATTTGCTGGAGAATGCCGTGAAATATGGCGGAGGCGAACGCGTCGTCATTGGAGCGAGACAGGTAGTCGGTGCCGTCGAATTCTACGTTCAGGATTTTGGCGCGGGCATTGCGTCCGAGCACCTGACTCGCATCTTCGAGCGCTTTTACCGCGTAGACAAAGCCCGCTCGCGAGAATCCGGTGGCACCGGCCTGGGCCTTTCCATCGCGAAACACATTATTCTTGCCCATGGCGGAATCATCCGGGCGGAGAGCGAATTGAATCGCGGCAGCACATTTTTCTTCACCCTGCCTGTCGCCCCGGTCGCAGCGGTGGAAGAAGAGCACGAAGAAAACATCGCCACAAATTAATTTGTCTTCGCAGATGGATGCGCCGAAATATCTCTCTGCAGACGCGCTATATCTTCCGGCGAATCAAGATCGAACTCGCCGCCAGGAAAATCAATCGCGTGAACGGCCGCACCAGGTTGCTGCAGCAACGCGCGAGCGCCTTGGTCTCCCTGCAGCTCCAGCAGCGCCGGAAATAAAGCGCGGGGAAAGATTGCCGGCACTCCTGTGCGTCCCGCGTAGCGAGAAGCTGCGATTCGGTTTCCATCCTCGTTATGTGCATTGAGTAAGCGGATCAAGTATTCGGCGGATAAGCCCGGTTGATCGCACACCAGAACCATGGCGCCCGCAGCAGCAGGAGCATTTTCGAGTACAGCCGCAATCCCCACACGCAACGAACTCGCCATGCCTTCCGCCCATGCCTCGTTGCGGACCAGGATGCAGTCAAGCAATTCGCATTCGAGATGAATTTCATCCGCATGTGCTCCGAGAATCACGAAAATTGGCGCTGCACCCGCCGCCCGCGCTAAGTCGACGGAGCGATCCAGCAGCGTCTCCCCGCCGAACGCTGCAAAACGCAATAACTGTTTGGGTCGGCCGAGACGCGTGGAAGCACCCGCGGCTAGAACGATCGCCGGTATCGGCATCGAATCAGCGAGTGGTTTCGACGGCATGAATGGGGTCGCTAGGTTCCGCAGGGCGCCCCGACGAATCAAGACTGCATTGCACCGGAACGTAGGGGCGATGGGGAACGGTATGGAAATCCTCCGTCGACATGCCGCGTGAGATTGCGGTTTTCTGGTGAAGCGCCGCCTGAATCTCTGCAAGGATTGCCAGCGCGACCGCTTCCGGGCTGTCTCCGCCAAGTTCGAGACCAATAGGCGCATGCACCCGCTGCAGCGCTTCTTCCGGCGCCCAGCCAAGCTGCGATGCCGTCTCCGTCAACAAAAGTCGACTGCGATGGCGCGCTCCCAGCAGTCCAAGATAGCGCAGATCGATTGGCAGCAATTTCCCCAGCAGATTTCTGTCCTGTTCGAAGCTGTGGGTCAGCAGGGCAACGGCGTCACGATCTGCGAGAGCAAGCTGGGCAAAATTTCCCGCGTTTTCGCTGAGGGTCAGCACGCGTTCGGCTTCCGGAAATCGCGAAGCCTGGGCCAGCCACGGCCGACCATCGGCAACTGTCACGCGCCATCCCAACAAATTCGCCATCCGAACCAGCGGTCGAGCATCATCGCCGGCGCCGAATACCACCAACCGTTGCGGCGGCAGAACGGGCTCGATAAAAACTTCGCGCGTCTCACTTTCCAGCGCGATCGAAACCGTGTTCGCCTCAACAGCGGTGCTCGCCAGCGAAGCCAGATTCGACAACGTCTCCTGATCGAGATCTGCGGTGGCAAAAAAGATGGTTCCGTCCTCGCGCAGAATCACGCGCGCGAACCCAGGACTTTGATTTGCGACAGTGGGAAGAACGGTGGCGGCATAGACGGTTTCTCCGCGCTCGGCTGCTTCCAGAGCTCTCAGCATCGCATTTGCTTCCGCCGAGCCAACCGGCTCCAGCAACACATCCATGACGCCACCGCAGCCCAGTCCATAAGGAATCTCGCGGGTATCAAGGGAATTGGTCTCGTCCAGAATTTCATCGAACAGGGTGGAATATCGTTCGACTGCCGCGCCATTCCGCGTAATCCATGCCGCTTTGCGCGAGACTTCCCCCTCCAGGCATCCACCGCTGATCGCACCAACAGAGGCGGTCGGGTGAATATACATGCGGGCGCCGGGCCGGCGATAGGATGATCCTTCGACCCGCACCAGGGTGGCCGTCACGGCCGTGTCATCCAGCCGCTTGCGCCACTGCTCGACAATTGCTCTACGTTCCACCATAGCTCTGTAGACGATTGCAAAGGCCGGAAAGGCTCCGCCCTGCTATAGATGCTACAAGTTTCCGTTTGGCTTCGCATTCACATGTCGTAGCAGTCAAAGGAATAGAATGAGTGTGCTATGGGAAATACTGTAAAAACCGCGTTTCTTCTTACCCTGCTGACCGTGCTGCTGGTTTTGATAGGGGAGCATTTTGGCGGACGCGACGGCCTGATCCTCGGGTTTCTGTTCGCAGCCGGTATGAATTTTTTCACCTACTTCTACTCCGACAAGCTTGCGCTGAAAATGTACAAGGCCCAGCCGGTCACGCGGGAAGAATTGCCGCGCGCGTATGAAGTTGTGGAGCGGATGACGCAGCGCATGGGCATTCCGATGCCGAAGATGTATGTGATTCCGACGGAATCTCCGAATGCGTTCGCGACCGGACGCAATCCTAAGCATGCCTCTGTGGCCATGACCCATGGAATTCTGTCGCTGCTGAACGATGAGGAACTGGAAGGCGTGTTGGCGCACGAGCTAGGGCATGTGCAGAATCGCGACATCCTCACCAGCTCGATTGCGGCCACGCTGGCCGGTGCGATCACAATGATTGCGCGCATGGGTTATTGGGCATCTTTATTTGGCGGTGGCGGGCAAGGTGGTGGAGGCCGGCAACGCGGCGGCGGTGCGGGTGGGCTGTTCATGCTGATCGTCGCACCGTTTGCAGCCATGCTGATCCAACTCGCGGTCTCCCGTTCACGGGAGTACGAGGCCGATGCGACGGGCGCCAAGACTACTGGCAATCCGTATGCGTTAGCCAGTGCCCTGGAAAAAATCGATGCCTACTCCAAACGGGTTCCCATGGTGGCATCGCCCTCCAGCGCGCATTTGTTCATCGCGCAACCACTGGTTGGTGGCGGTATGTTTACCAATTTGTTTTCAACCCATCCGCCGATGCAGAAGCGGATTGAACGCCTCATCGGCCGCAGCTCCGTCAGTGGACTCTGAGAATCTTTGAACCTGCCGTAACACTCAAATGGAAGAAAGGGAGGCCGCGTTAGGCCACGTACAGCCGATGAAAACATTTCTGCGTACTTTGATCCTGTTGGCCATCGTCGTATGGGTGGGCGGGTTGTTGTTTTTTGGCACGGTCGTTGCGCCTGTCGCCTTTGAGTCGTTGTTGCCGATGTTCCCCGACCCCGCCGTGGGCCTTCAAGTTGCCGGCACCATGGTTCGCGATTCTTTGACGCATCTTCACCACATCGGCCTGTTCTGCGGCGCGGCCTTGTTGCTGCTGTACATTGTGGAGCGGATCACGCGAGCGACCCGGCGCTCCATCGGGCCGCCAATACTTCTGACTGCCGTGATGATGGGTTTGACCGCGTATTCGCAATTCTCCGTGATCCCGCGCATGGAAACCCTTCGCCTCAAAGCCGGTGCAGCCATGGCCGACCCCGGTTCCACCAATCCCGCGCGGATTGATTTCAACCGCCTGCACAATCTTTCCACGTCGCTCGAAGGCATCGTGCTGCTTTGCGGCATTGGCCTGATCGTTTTGTACTCGCGGCCCGAAATCGTCAGCTGAAGTTCACCGGCTGGCGTCACCGTGCCTCGGAAACAGCGTAAACTTTCGTAGGAACCGCCAACAATCTCCCTCACAGGACAAGCATGAAGACCGGAATTATCGGCCTGCCACAGGTAGGCAAGACCTCGCTGTTTAAGATTCTGACCAAGGCAAAACTGGAAGACCGCGGCTATTCCAATCCCAAGGAAGTTCACCTGGGCATGGCACGCGTGCCCGACGATCGTTTGGAAAAACTTGCTGCGCTCTATCAGCCGAAGAAAACTGTGTTTGCCACGGTGGAGTATGCCGACGTGGGCGCCATCGGCCAAGAAGCATTGAAGGAGCCAAGCCTGCTTGCCAGCCTGCGCAATGTGGATGCGTTAATCCACGTGCTTCGCGTCTTCGATGATCCTTCGGTGCCGCTCGCCGGTCCTATCGATCCGCTCAAGGAAATTCAGGATGTTGAATTCGACCTGATGTTGAGCGATCTAACCCAGATCGAAAAACGCATGGAGCGCCTGGAAAAAGATCTGAAGAAAGGTCGCACTCCGGAACTGGAAGCCGAGCAGGCCCTGCTGCTGCGCGCAAAGCCGCATCTGGAAGCGGAGCAGCCCTTGCGCGCCATGGAAATGACGGCCGACGAAAAGAAGTTGATTCGCGGCTACATGTTCCTCAGCCAGAAACCCGTCTTGTATGTCCTGAATATTTCCGAGAGCACCACCCTGGGCACCGATCTGGAAGCCGCGGTCGAGAAATATGGTTTGGCGTCCATCGCCAAACGGCCGGGCACCGGAGCCACCGCAATCTGCGGCAAGGTGGAAGCCGAGCTTGCAGAGATGCCGGACGAAGAAGCCGAAGAATTTCTGTCGAGCTATGGCTTGGGCGAGAGCGGCCTGCGTCGCCTGATTCGTAAGAGCTATGAGCTGCTGGGATTAATCTCGTTTTTCACCGTCGGCGAAGACGAGTGTCGCGCCTGGACGATTCCCGTCAACTCGCGCGCCCAGGCGGCTGCAGGAGCCATCCATTCCGACCTGGAAAAACATTTCATTCGCGCCGAAACCATCCACTGGGATACCCTGCTCGAAGCCGGCTCGGAAGCTGTAGCGCGTTCGCACGGCACCCTGCGACTCGAGGGCAAAGACTACATTGTGCAGGATGGTGACGTGATGCACATTCGTCACAGCGGATAGCAAGATCATGACGCAGGTTTCGACACCCTTCTGGATAGTGCTGCTGCTCGGCCTCATCGCCGGCATGGCGGATGTTG
This sequence comes from uncultured Acidobacteriota bacterium, assembly GCA_963821145.1. Lineage (GTDB taxonomy): Bacteria > Acidobacteriota > Terriglobia > Terriglobales > Acidobacteriaceae > JAKAAZ01. The sequence goes on along the minus strand of CAWGCV010000018.1, from coordinate 13,442 downwards.
TGGGCGGCCTGCTGCTGTTGCGCATGCGTGCAGAACGGTTCCTCCATGGTTTTGTCGCTTTCGGCGCGGGTTTCCTGATTGCCGTCGCGCTGGTGGAAATGATTCCGGAGAGTTTTCATGCCTCCCCGATCGCTGCGCCGCTGTGGATTCTCACCGGCTTCTGCGGCGTGCATCTGCTGGAACATACATTGGTCGCGCATTTTCATTTTGGAGAAGAAACTCACTCCGAAGAATTCCTGCACCGTTCGACCGCCTACTCCGTGACATTCGGTCTGGCTGCGCATACGTTTTTTGACGGTATCGCCATCGCCAGCGGTTTTGCATTCTCCAGCGCGCTCGGCTGGCTCATCTTTACCGGTATGCTGCTGCATAAATTGCCCGAAGGATTTACCGTCGGCAGCGTCATGTTGGCCAGCGGTCGCAGCGCGCGCATCGCAGTTTCCGCCGCCTGCTTGTTGGGCGCCGCCACGGTTGCCGGTGTGGCTGCCATTCATTTTCTGCCGGCGCTGGCTGGCGTAGGCCTGCCATTGTCTGCGGGCGTGGCGTTGTACGTGGCCGCGACCGATTTGCTGCCGGAAGTCAATCGTGCCCATGGAATTCGTTATCGCGTGCTCTTCTTTTTAGGAGTGGGGGCGTTTTTGCTGGCACGTTCGATCTCGTAAAAAGAGTCGGCGCAAAACATACCAGGTCGAACCAGCTGACGCAAAACATGCATCACAGAGGCCAGAGAAAGGAACGCAGAGAATGCAGCCGCAAGGATACGCACTGATCACGGGCGCAAGCTCCGGCATTGGCGAAGAGTTTGCCCGCCAACTGGCCGCACAGGGATGGTCTCTGATCCTGGTTGCGCGCTCGCAGGATCAACTGGAAAAAGTTCGCGGCGAATTGATGTCCGCCTACATGGGCATCGACGTCGTGGCAATTCCGTTGGACCTCACAGTCCCCGGCGCGCCGGCCGATCTGTTCCAGCGAACTCAGGCGGCTCACCTCGATGTGGAACTGCTCATCAACAACGCCGGCTTCGGTGCATTTGCGGAATTCGCCTCGCTGGATCTCGCCCGCGTTCGCCAGATGCTCGATCTGAACATCGTCGCCCTGGTTGAGTTGACGCATCTCTACCTCCAGCCGATGATGCAGCGCCGTCGCGGCGGCATCATCAACATTGCCTCCGTCGCCGGATTTGCTCCGCTTCCGTACTCCACTGTGTATGCCGCGACAAAAGCATTTGTGAAAAGCTTCTCCGACGCGCTCTACGAGGAGGCGCGTCGCCACGGAATACACATCATGGCCGTCAACCCGGGATCAACTGAGACAAATTTCTTCCGTGTGGCCGGCGAAAGCCCTTTCAGCCACCGCGCCCGCATGCAGACCTCGGCGGAAGTCGTGCGAGAATCGTTGCGCGCCTTCGAGCGCAAAAAGTCGTCCATCGTCACTGGGGCGTCGAATCGCCTGCTGATTGTGATACTTACGTTGCTGCCGCGGCGCTGGATCACGTCCACGGTGGGACGGGTGATGCGACGCGCTAATATCGGCTCTGGCAAGGGCCAATGAGGGTTTTGATGGCGTATAGTTGCTCTGGTGTCGAAGGTCGCAACCCGTAGGTAATCTACTTCGATATCCTTTATTTGCAGTTCTTTATTGACCCAGACAACTTTTTCGTAGAAAACAACATCAGTTCTTTTAGCTCAAGAAAGCTCCCTCTGTGATTCTCGTCGTCGATGATAACCCGGTGCAAGCGCTCACGCGCAAGGCCATCCTCAACCGTGCTGGTTTAGAGGTTCGGACAGCCTACTCCGCTGATGCCGCCTTTGACGCACTCGACAGCGATGAGAGCCGCGAGATCAACCTCGTAATCACCGATCACATTATGCCTGGCGAATCAGGTCACCATTTTGTGGAGCGGCTTTGGGAGCGCAGGGCAGGCTTATCGGTCATGGTACTCAGCGGTCTTGCGGAAGCCGAAGCCGACTACGAAGGTCTGGACGTCACCTTCCGCTCGAAGCCAATTCTTCCATCCGACCTGGTGGCTCTGGCTACAAAACTAAGCGGAAGCGCTCCGGCCAAAGCGTAGTTGTTCTGACGTTCGACGGCCAGCTTCACTCCTTTTCAATCCTTCATCAAATTATCTTCTGAAAAATACTGGCGCGCCGCGCATCATTGCCGCTGCCTGCTGGCTCTGCGACAATTGAAGTAGATCGGTTCAATTTGTATGAGTACATCCACCCTGGAAACGACCCTGACCCAATCCAATCCACAATCCCGTGAGCAGGTGTTTGACGCTTTTCGCCGCTGGGGATATCTGCAGGCGCAGCTCGACCCGTTGCAACAATATTTTTCGCCCCAGCCACTGGAAGAACTGAAGCAGACTGGCGAAATTGCCGATCAGGCCCGTGCGATCTATTGCGGGTCGATTGCGGTCGAGTTTATGCATATTGCCGACCCGGAGAGGCGACGTTGGATTCAGGAGCACATGGAGGCGACCGCACCTACACCGGATTCGCAGCGCGCTCTCAACTTGCTGGTCGAGGCGGACATTTTTGAGCAGGTCATTCAGAAGCGCTATCTAGGAACGAAGCGTTTCTCTCTCGAAGGCGTCACCGCGCTGATCCCGTTTTTAGACGAAGTGTTGAACGGCGCCGCCGAGCGAGGCGCGGAAAAAGTTGTGATGGCGATGAGTCATCGTGGCCGCTTGAATGTCATGGTCAATACGCTGGGCAAATCGGCGTCCGCCATCTTCTCAAAATTTGAAGATGCCGATCCGCGCAGCAGCCTGGGCAGCGGCGACGTCAAATATCATGTCGGCGCGACTGGAACCTTCACCACCCGATCGGGCAAGGAGCTTGGACTGCATTTGGCGTCCAACCCCAGCCACCTGGAGGCAGTTGATCCCGTTGCTATGGGTCGCACGTACGCCAAGCAGATGCGTTACGGCGCAGATGGACGCGATCGTGTTCTGCCGGTCATCATCCACGGAGATGCGGCGTTTGCCGGGCAGGGAATCTGGGCGGAGACCATGAATCTCGGCTCGCTCGAAGGCTACTCGGTCGGCGGCGGTATCCAGATCATTGCGAATAATCTGATTGGTTTTACCGCAGAGCCGGACGAGTACAACTCCTCCCGCTTCTCTTCGGACCTGGCGCGACGTTTGCCCATTCCTATCTTTCATGTGAATGCGGAAGACGTCGACGCGGTGATCCGTGTCGCAACGCTCGCCGTGGAATATCGCTATCAATTTCATACCGACGTCGTCATCGACCTGATAGGCTATCGTCGCCACGGCCACAGCGAAGTGGACGATCCGACGATTACGCAGCCGCTGCGGTACGCGAAAATCCAGCAGCACCCGCCGCTGTACGAAATCTTTGCCCAGAAAATTGGCGTCGACCCGGCCGAGCGTGTACACAACGCGGAGGCGAAGTTTGAAGAGGAGTTGAAGCAAGCCCGGCAGATGAAGAAGAAAGCCGTGTTGGCCGATCTGCCGGACTATTGGTCGCCATATATAGGTGGGCCACATCGCGCGAAATACGAAGTGGACACGAGAATTTCTGCAGAGACAATCCGCACACTTGCGGACGGACTCACGACGTTTCCCGCGGAGTTTCATGTTCATCCCAAGATTCAAAAGCTGCTGGAGCAGCGGGCGGAGATGGGTCGCGGCGAGCGCCCATTCGATTACGGCATGGCGGAAGCGGTGGCATTCGGTTCGCTGCTGACGCAGGGAACGCATGTACGTTTGAGCGGCCAGGACAGTCAGCGCGGCACCTTCAATCAGCGTCACAGCGTGTTGATCGATATCGAAAATGAAACTAAATTCGTACCGCTGAATCATCTCGATGCCAAGCAGGCGAAGTTTGAAGTCTACAACTCCATGCTGTCGGAGGCGGGAGTGATGGGCTTCGAGTATGGCTTCAGCCGAGATTATCCGGAAGCCCTGGTGTTATGGGAAGCGCAGTTCGGCGATTTCGCCAACGGCGCGCAGATCATCATCGATCAATTTCTTTCTTCTGCGGAAGACAAGTGGGGACTGCTGAGCGGGCTGGTGCTGCTGTTACCGCATGGATATGAAGGCCAGGGCCCGGAGCACTCCAGCGCCCGCATGGAACGCTATTTGCAAATCGTCGCGCGCGACAATATTCAAGTGGCGCAGCCGTCCACCGCGGCACAATATTTCCATTTGCTGCGACGTCAGGCGATGCGGTCCTGGCGCAAACCGCTGGTGGTCTTCACGCCGAAGAGTATGTTGCGGCATCCGGATGCAGTCTCTCCACTCGCTGACCTAACGCGGCCGCGCTTCTTAAATGTGCTACCGGAAACTGAACTGCACGGCGTGACGCGGCTCCTCATCTGCACCGGGAAAATTGGTCACGAGCTGCGAGTGGAGCGCCAGAAACGCAAAGACACTTCCACCGGCATCATTTTCCTGGAGCAGTTATATCCCTGGCCAGAAGAAGAACTGCGCGCGGCCATCGACGCTCATCCAGACGCAAACGATCTGGTGTGGGTGCAGGAAGAGCCGGAGAATATGGGCGCGTATTCATTCGTATTGCCGCGCCTGCGCGAGCTGGCCTTCGATCGTCAGGTGCGCAGCGTCAAGCGCTCGGCCGCGGCGAGTCCAGCCACCGGGTCCGCGAAGGCACATGCGATGGAGCAAAAGACGCTGATCGATCTGGCGCTAAGTCGCGTGTAACAGGTCGGTCTAGCTGACTTGTTTAGCGAGCCGGAGCCACGTAGAACAAGATCGCGAAGTAGTGTGCCACGCTCCCGGCCAGCACACACAAATGCCAGATGCCATGGAAATACGGCACGCGATCAAACGCGAAGAACAGAATCCCTACGGTGTAGGCAGTGCCGCCGGCCGCCAGCCACACCACGCAGTGCCACGGTACAGCCTGGAGTAATGGACGCATTGCGAACACGACAAGCCAGCCCATTCCCAGATAAATGATCGCGGAAGCCACTTCAAACCGGCCAATGGCGAGGCTTTTGAAAACCACTCCGGCAATGGCAAGCGTCCACACAATAGCGAACAGCGTCCAGCCGAGTGTGCCGCGCAGCGAGACCAACGTGAACGGAGTATAAGTTCCGGCGATCAGCAAATAGATGGAAGAGTGGTCGAGAATGTGGAAGACGCGCCGCGCGCCGGTTCGCACCAGCGAGTGATACAGCGTGGAACAGAAGTAGACCAGCACCAGTGTCCCGGCATAGATGCTGCAGCTGACGATCTGGCGGCCGCTACCTCGCGATGAAACATAAATCAGGTAGCCTGCTCCCACGAGCGCGAAGGCAGCACCGACTCCGTGCGTAATCGCGTTGGCGAGTATGTCGCCGAGTCGGGGCTGCGGTTGGGCAAGCTGAACGTTGGAAGGCACGGGTAAGCCCAATGTATACCACTGCATGTGCGGCCTCCTCGTGATGGCCGTCACGAGCATGCCATGCCTGCATCTCATACGCTATAGTGGTGGCCTGGAAGCGGGCGGACAGGGAAGCGCGGATTCTATGCATGAGGTCGGAATCGCCAGCGAAATTTTGCGCGCCAGCCATGCCGAAGCGGCACGCAGGCCAGGAGCTCGACTGATCGCAGTGACTGTCAGGATCGGAGTACTTGCCGGCGTCGACGCGGATGCTTTGAGATTTGCCTGGGACGTGATGTCGGAGCAGGCGGAATACGAGCCGGTCACACTCGAGATTCAAATGATGCCGCGGCGCAATCGATGCCAGGAATGTGGATGTGAGTTCGTTACTGAAATGTACAGCGAACCATGTCCAGAGTGTTCCAGCGACAACAGCACGTTGCTCAGTGGAGATGAAATGCAGTTGGCCAGCGTGGAGGTAGAAGAATGACAACCGTTGTTCCCGTGGAAAAGAAAGTTCTGAATGAGAACCAGCGCATTGCCGAGGAACTGCGGCAGCGCTACGCGAAGGGTGGCACGCTGTGTTTGAACATCATCAGTTCGCCCGGTTCCGGAAAGACCACGCTGCTGGAAAAAACGCTGGCCGGTTTCAACCAGCAGGATAAAGTGGCCGTATTGACAGGCGATTTGCAAACGGAAAACGATGCACGCAGGCTGGCGCGTTATGGATTTCCGGTGCAGCAGATTGTCACCGGCACGGTTTGTCATCTCGACGGCAGAATGATTGAACGCGCGCTGGAGCCCTGGACATCGCATGAAATCGACTTGCTCTTCATTGAGAACGTCGGCAATTTAGTTTGCCCATCGAGTTACGATTTAGGCGAGGAAGCAAAAATTGTTGTGTTGAGTGTGACTGAGGGCGAAGACAAGCCGCTGAAATATCCGTCGATATTTTCCAAGGCGGCGTTGATGATTGTGACCAAAGTAGATTTGTTGCCGTATGTGCCATTCGATCTGGAACAGGCCAAGGCAAATGCGCGGCAGGTGCATCCGGGCATCGAAATCATTGAGCTTTCGTGCCAGACGGGTCAGGGCCTGGATGTCTGGCAGAACTGGCTGAGGCAGCGGCGCGCGGCAGCGCGGGAACGATTCGCCTGTGCCGGAGCATAATTCGGCGGTTCATTTTCTGACTCGAAAACGCGCATTTCTAGGTAGTTGCTAAGGCAACTAAAAACGCCAAAAAAGACCGATATGGTTGCCTTAGCAACCATATCGGTCTTTGGGAATGAGTCACCAAACGTGACCTTCGTTACTGGGTGACAGGAGCAGGTTTGGCGCAGATTTCGTCGTACGCCTGGGTCAGATATTGCGCGATTTGCGGCGCGCTGGAGCTCTCAATCACGGAGCGCTGCATCAGGAACACCAGTTCTCCATCGCGAAAAATGGCAATCGCGGGGCTGCTGGGCGGATGACCCGCCAGATGGCTGCGAACCTTGTCCGTGGCTTCGCGATCCTGGCCGGCAAACACGGTGATCTTCTGATCGGGCAGCGTAGTGTGCTGCAGCGACATGCGAACGCCTGGGCGCATTTTGCCCGCCGCGCAACCGCAGATGGAGTTGACGATCACCATGGTGGTGCCGGGCTTCGCCAGCGCCTGATCGACTTCCTCCGCGGTGCGTGTTTCCTGGATTCCAGCGCGGGTTAACTCCTCGCGCATCGGAATGACCATGATCTCTGGATACATAATGTTTGCTCTCCCATGCCGTTGTGTCGGCCATCACCAGTATATCGTCTCAGGAGCAGAAGGCAGGTTTAGATTGCCGGAAGCCGCTTGTGCGCGTGGGAGTGCCAGGCCACGCGGTAGAGTAGACGGGAAAGGTTCTGATGCCCATCTCCGAATCCACAGAAGAAGAAGTGTCAATTGCGAGCAGCGAGCCGGCAGAAGAATATCGACGCAGATCTGCCGCGCGAGAGGCAGAAGCACGTCGCCTGCAGAGATTGCATATCCGGTTTGGCAATCTGCGATTGCTGCTGGCCACGATCGCAGTGGTGATGGGCTGGTGGGCGTTTCGATCGCATCGGATTTCGCCGTGGTGGCTGGCGGCGCCGGTGGCCGTCTTCGTGGTCATTATGGTGGTTCACTCGCGCGTACTGCGTGCGCGGCGACGTGCCTTGCGTGCGGTGGCTGTCTACCAGCGCGGACTGGCGCGGATCGAAGACCGATGGATGGATGGCGGCAGCCGCGGAGAGCGATTCCGCAACGCGCATCATTTATATGCGGCCGATCTGGATTTGTTTGGACCTGCCAGCCTGTTCGCGTTGCTGTCGACGGCGCGCACGCGCATGGGAGAAGATACGCTGGCGTCGTGGCTGCTATCGCCCTCGCCGGTAGAAGACAATCCGCGAGCGGCAGGCGGCGGTGGCCGAGTTGCGAAGCCGCCTGGATCTGCGCGAAGACCTGGAAGTGCTGGGCGAAGAGGTCGGGGCAGGGGTGGCACCGGAGGCGTTGCTGCGGTGGGCAGAGGCGCCGGCGGAGCTGCGGGAAGGCTGGTTGCGCTGGCTGGCTCCGCTGCTGATGGCGTTGGCTGTAGGCACGACCGTGGTGTGGGGTGTGTGGGGCACATTTCTGCCATTGTTTGCGGTGCTGCTGGTGGAAGCCAGCCTGACGCGGTGGCTGAAGAAACGAATGCAGGCGATATTTTGCTCGACGGAAAACACGTTTGAGAGTCTCGATCTGCTGTCGGGCATCCTGGCGCGGCTGGAACAGGAGGAGTTCCACGCACCGCGATTGCAGGCGTTACAAACTTCGCTGGCTACCCACGCGATGAAGGGCTCGGAAGCAATTGCGCGGCTGCGCACGGTGGTTGACCTGATCGATTCGCGGGACAACTTGATTGTGAAGATTTCTGGACGTGCCGCTGATGTATCTCCGTGCAGGTGGCGCTGAGGGCGGAGGCGTGGCGCAAACGACATGGCGCGGCGGTGCGGGGTTGGCTGGATGCGACCGGGGAGATGGAGGCGCTGCTGTCGCTGTCCGCGTACCACTACGAACATCCTGAGGATGCGTTCCCGGAGTTTATCGATGGCGCGCCGCACCTTGAGGGCGAAGCGCTGGGGCATCCGCTGATTCCGGCGGCGAAGTGCGTCCGCAACGACGTGACGCTGGACGCCGAGACAAGGGTGCTGCTGGTGAGCGGATCGAACATGTCTGGCAAGAGCACCTATCTGCGCACCGTGGGCGTGAACGTGGTGCTGGCAATGGCGGGTGCACCGGTGCGAGCGCGGCGTCTGCGGTTAACGCCGCTGACCATTGGCGCGAGCATCCACGTAAACGATTCGCTGCAGGAAGGCAGCTCGCGCTTTTATGCCGAGATCACGCGGCTGCGTTGGATTTACGACATTGCGGCGGAGAGGCCGCCGGTGCTATTTCTGCTGGATGAGCTGCTGCAGGGGACCAATTCCAAAGACCGGCGCATTGGTGCGGAGGGTGTGTTGCGCGGGCTGCTGGAACGCGGGGCGATTGGAATTCTGACGACGCACGATCTGGCGCTGACCGAGTTGGAGGGATCTGCCCGAGGGAGCGCTGATAAATATGCATTTTCAGGATGACCTGGAGAATGGCAGGATGCGATTCGATTTTCAATTGCGCGCGGGTGTGATTACGAAGAGCAACGGGCTGGAGTTGATGCGGTCGATCGGGCTGAAGGTCTAAAGAATGTTGGTGCGGATTGAATTCCCAGGTTGCTGCGGCGAGTTGGGAATTCTGACCTCAGCGCCTGAAGGCGTGTTCCAGAGGCCGGTATCCCCGGACTAAAGTCCGGGTCTACCCCAAAACCTAATTCCCCGCCCGAAGGCGTGTTCCGGCGAATTGTACCCGCGGACCAAAGTCCGGGGTTTCCCATCCTTATCTCCCAATAAAGTTCGGGGTCTGCCATTCGTGGCTCGAATAAAGTTCAAGGCCGAATGAAGCGGGAGATACGGACTTTGACCGGCTCATGCATTCTTGATTGACAGCGCTTCGATGATCGGAGAAGCTTCTGCTAACGACAGATTGAGCGGATTGGTTAGAAGCATGGAAGAGGCAGGCCGGGGCGGTGCGCATGGCCCCGATACTGATTCGTTACCCCTATGTATTCTCACAATTCGCAGTCGAACCGCTATGATGTAGGCACGTCCCTGTGGAGATTCAGGAAAATATCGTTTTAGCCCCGTACACCACCTTCCGCATAGGTGGCCCGGCGCGTTGGTTTATGGAAGCGACCAACGAAACCGAGCTGGCGGAAGCAGTGTCGTTTGCACGCACCAAGGGCGCGGCGCTGTTTGTTTTAGGCGGCGGCAGCAACCTGCTGGTGTCAGACAAAGGCTTTCCAGGAGCGGTGGTTCGAGTCGCGAACCGCGGAATCCGACAGGATCTGGATGGAGCTTACAGCGTATTTACCGCGGCGGCCGGCGAAGACTGGGACGATTTTGTCTCGAATGTTGTGGAGCAGGATTTTGCCGGTGTGGAGTGCATGGCAGGCATTCCAGGCACAGTGGGCGGAACGCCGGTGCAGAACGTGGGCGCGTATGGGCAGGAAGTATCGTCGACCATTGTGGCGGTGCGGGCGCTGGATCGCACGACGCTGAAGATGGTGGATTTTACCGCGGCGCAATGCCAGTTCGGCTATCGCAGGAGCATCTTCAACAGCACCGGACGCGATCGCTACATTGTGACGGAAGTGGGATATCGGCTGAAGCTGCATGGGGCGCCGAATTTGAAATATCAGGACCTGGCGCATGCATTTTCGGACGGGACCGAGGGGCCGACGCTGAAGCAAGTGAGCGACAAGGTGCGCAGTATTCGGCAGCAAAAGGGAATGCTGCTGGTGGATGGCGATCCGGATTGCCGCAGCGCGGGCTCGTTCTTCAAAAATCCTGTGGTGTCGGAATCGCACCTGGCGGATATCTCCGCGCGCGTGGTGAAAGAAGCGCATCGCGCGGGCCTGATGCTGACTGAGCCGATTCCACATTTCGCCGCCGATCCGGGATCAGTGAAGCTGCTGGCCGGGTGGTTGATTGAGCAGGCCGGATTTCCCAAGGGATATGCGATGGGGTCGGCCGCGGTTTCCAGCCGGCACACGCTGGCGATTGTGAATCGCGGGGAAGCGACGGCGAAGGAAGTTCTGGCGCTGCGCGATGAGATTCGCAAACGCGTGCTGGCGCAGTTTGGAATCTGCCTGGAGCAAGAACCGGTCTACGTCGCGGGGTCTTGAAGAAGCGCTACACGGTGGGATCGTTTTCTGACGAGGGAGATGTCTTCTCTGGAAGCGGCGCCGGGACGGCGTGCAACACGTGCAGCAGACGTTCCCGCTGAATCGCTAAGACTCTTTCTGGCGTGCCCTGCGCCATGACGCGGCCTTCCTCCATGGTGAGCACTTCATCTCCGGCCGCAAATACTTCTTCCAAATTGTGCGTGACCGTCAGGACGGGAATGCCGCGTCCGCGCGCCCACTGATGCAGGTTGTTGGAGATGCGTTCGCGACTCGGCGCATCGAGGGCGGCGAAGGGTTCATCCAGCAGCAGGATCGACGGCTCCGCGGCAAGCGTGCGAGCGATGGCGATGCGCTGCAACTGGCCGCCGGAGAGATCGCGCGGCCAGCGGGCGGCCAGAGATTCTGCTTCGACGATTTCAAGTAGCTGCGTGATTTTTTCTTTTTGTGCGGAGCGATCGTTTCCGCGCATGGCGAAGGCGACGTTGCCGGAGGCGGTGAGATGGGGAAAGACGGCGGGGCTTTGCATGACCAGGCCGACGCGACGTTTATCAGCAGGAATAAAGACAGGCGGCTGATTGCCGACGGCACGCGTGTTGCAGACGGTGGTGCCGTGAAACTCGATGGTGGCGAGGTCGGGCTTGAGCAGGCCGGCGATGGCGCGCAGCAGGGAAGACTTGCCCGATCCTGACGGACCGAAGACGACGGTGCGCTGGGCATAGGCGGAGAAGGCCAGGTGCAGATAAAAACCGGCGCCGTTGTGATGGAAACGATGCTCCAGATGGACGGTGAGCCAGGGAGTATTTCTGGCGGGGCGCACCGGGTCGGCAAGTTCGACGTCGGGAATGGAGGCGTCAGACAAGATCGCCGCTCCTGAGATTTCGTCCGGGATTGCGGTCGGTTCGCTGGCTATAGAGGAGCATCAGCGCGACCAGGCAGATGGCAAGCAAAAACAGTGCGGTGCGATTGGCCTGGGCATATTGAAAATCCTGCACCTGATCGTAGAGCGCGATGGAGAGCGTGCGGGTGGCGCCGGGAAGGTTGCCGCCGATCATGAGGACGACGCCGAACTCACCAATGGTGTGGGCGAAGCTGAGCACAGAGGCGGTGAGCAGCGATCCGCGCGAGAGAGGGAGAACGACGCGCCGCATTTTGTCCCAGCGACCGCTGCCGAGCGTGGTGGCGGCGTCGAGCATGGAGCGGTCGACAGCGGCAAAGCCGGCAGCCAGCGGTTGCACCGCGAAGGGCAGGCTATAGATGACCGAGCCGACCACTAATCCAGCGAATGAGAAGGCGAGTGGGTGACCGAGAAGATGCGTGAGGGCGCGGCCGAAGGCGGTGCGTGGGCCGAGGGCTACGAGCAAATAGAAGCCGAGCACGGTGGGCGGCAACACGATAGGCAGCGCGCAGATCGCATGGACAAAGATTTTCGCTCGGCTGCCGGTAAACGCGAGCCAGTAGGCCAGCGGTACGGCGATCACGAGCAGGATGCCCGTCGTGACCAGAGCGAGGCGAAGCGTCAATAGCAGTGCGACTGTGTCCATGAGCGTTATTTCTTATTGCTACGTCTTCCTGCGTGGGTCGAGCGAGTTACTGCGGTGGCGGCACCAGGCCGCCGGATGCCAGCAGATTTCTTCCAGCCGGAGATTGCAGGTAGTGAAGGAAATCGAGTGCCGTCTGCTTGTCCGATTGCGTTGCGGAGAACGACCGCGCCTTGCAGGATGGGCGGATAGGCGCTGACAGGAACGGCGACAAATCTGCCAGCCTGTTGCATGGTTCTGGTGATGGCGAGGGTTTTCGAAATCAAGGCACAGTCGGCGTTGCCGGACTGACCGAATTGCGCGGCCTGGGCGATGTTCTCCGCGAAGACAAGCTTGGGCTGCAGCGCGGCTTTCAGGCCGAGGGATTGAATCGCAGCCATGGCGGCAGCTCCATAGGGTGCGTGGACCGGATTGGCGACCGCAATGCGGTGCACGGTGGGACTGCTCAGCGATTGCATGGTGAGGCCGTGATGGAACAGACCGTGACGCGCCCACAGGACCAGCGATCCTTGCGCGTAGGGGATGGGCGCGGACTCGTCAGCGAGATTGGCGGCGACGACCTTTTGCGGGAACGCAAGATTGGCGGCAAGAAAAAGATCGTAGGGTGCGCCATTGATTATTTGCGTGGCCAGCGTTGCGGAGGAGGCGTAGGAGACTTCCACCTTGGCCCCGGAAGATTTTTCGAAATTATGGATGAGGGAAGGAAGCACGGGTTGCAGATCCGCGGCGGCGGCAATGCGCAGGGTTTTTGTTTGCGCGGAGGCGAGCAGTGCGGGGAGCAAGACGGCACACACGAGGAGTATTCGGCGGAGCGCTCTAGACACGGACCACCATCACTTCCGTGGCCTTGATGAGGGCGGCGGCTTTGATGCCGGGGCGCAGCTGCAGCTCGCGCGCGGCGTCGGCGGTGATGACGGCGGTGACCATCTGATCGCCAATGGCGAGCTTGACCTGGGCAAGCAGGCCGTCGAAGCGGACCTGCACCACCTTGCCGACCAGTTGATTGCGGCCGCTGACCGAGGACGTGAGTTTTTTCTGCTTGATGGCGGAAGGCGCGCCGGGATGCAGCATCGCCTCAATGTCGCGCTCGTGAATGCGGTAATGGCCGCCGGGAGTTTTAACGGCGCGCAGCTTGCCGCGATAGAGCCATTGCTTGATGGTCGGGTAGGAGATGCCGAGTCGCTCGGCGGCATCGCGCGGTGTATAGAGGTCTGCCATGGGAAATAGTATAGATGAAATTATACGGTTCTGGAGTGGGTGGAAGTATACGAATTGTGAGGGGGCGCGGCCAGGGTGGGGCA